>JBCBMY010000011.1:0-220967 GCA_039822045.1 Pseudomonadota bacterium
CGCATTCATCGCTCGACGGGCAAACACCCGATCAGGCATATCTCAACCCGTCGCGACCAATCCCAGTGGCGGCATAACCGAGCGGGAAACCCACTTAGAAAGCAGCTCGAAACTCTTCAAATGAACTGATCCACCTCTGTCCCCGTATCGGGAATACTCTGCAGCGGCAGTATGGGTGCTACTACCCGGGCACCCAAAGCCACTCGCATCAGAATGAGTGGAGTGAACACACTTTCTGCCCCTGACGTGAGCCGCGCGAGCCCGCTTGACGTGCCGGCACGCGCAGAGGGTCGAAGTGGCTCCTGAAACTAAGGAGAGTAGTAGTTCCAGTTTTGACGGATCCGACGGTATGCTTGCTGTTCCCAGAGCCGGTCATACGGAAGTTCACCTGCAGCATCCTCGTTCCAGAACACCTTTATGACGGACCCGCCATCTTGCGATTCCAAAACCATGAGTTCCTCACGAGCGTCCCCCGCGACATCGGCGGCGTAGGTCCGGGCTGCCTCGGTCGGCCAGACGCGGAGGAACCGCCCGTTCATGGCGTCGACAAGCGCAATCTGACCGTCGAGATGTCGCTCGGTCACGAACAGGAGTTGCCGGCCCGATCCGTCCCAGTGAACCGGCCTCGCAATATCAATCCCGTACTCTCCCCTGCGGTGGCTTCTGCCGCCACGGAAATCAACGCGGGCCCAATCAGCAAATCGCGCGAGGATATTTGCTTTGGGATCGGCTCGGCAGTCGCCGACATGACACCATCCCGGCGGAGCCGTTTGGCGGACCGACCACGATGCGATGACCTCGCCAGTTCCACTGATCACCCAAGGGTGGTTGCCGCAGGACGATCGCGCGAAGACCTCCAGGCCCTCTCGCGTAATGTCGAAGTCGCCCACCGCGAGCTTGTCCGGATCTTCACCGTACCGGCACTCCCCGATCGCCCAGATCCCACCGGGTTCGTGGTACGTGGCCCAGCCTCTGCCTGCGGTACCGAGCACGGTTGTCTCCTGGTTCCCCCGCTGCTCGCCAAGCACAATCTCGAGACCCGGCTCGGGAAGCAGATCACCGACGGCGAGACTGTCGACGGCGTCGATCCGCGTGCCTTCTCTTGCCGCGTCTGCAATCGGCGTGCCTTCGTGGTTGAGGAGTATGGGCCCAAGCACCTCGTCGCGGCCGTCGCCATCAAGGTCGATGGTCCGCACCATGCTGTGTTCGACCCCCCACCAGTCCGTGACGTGCCAAAGCGTTTCGCCAGTCTCGAGATTGATCGCGCGAAGCTCGCGCTGGCTGTACTGAAGAACGGCATCACGCTCGCCCTCGCCGCGCAGATCCGCGATGGTAAGTGCCAATGCGCCCGGAAAACTGAACTGCCGCTCAATTTCTCCCGTTCGCCCGTCTCGGATGATCAGGGTCCCGTCAAAGAGTAGATAGGCCACCTCAGTCCAACCGTCGCCGTCTACATCACCGGCAATCGCGCCTGGTGCGTGGAGCCCAGGGTATCCCGAGCCACGGTCCGCGCGATCAAGAGAAATGTCGTCGTACACGTGCCAGAGCGGCTCTCCCGCGCCGGTCATTGTGGCGACATGACCCGGAGATGTGACGACGAAGTCCATCCGTCCATCCCCGGTAAGATCGTGAGCGAAAAACGCTCCCAATCCTTTAGCATCGATCGGGATGTCGAGTTCGAAGATCATCGGGTTTTCTGGATAGGGGTCGGCAGATACACCGTTGGTCCCGTTCGGACCTGATGCTGTTTCCGCAGGCACAGGAGCGGACCACAGGGCCAAAGTCAGAACGCTCATCGCAATGACAACGGTTCGACGCACCTCGGGCAATGCATGACAAAGCGTCGCCGCGTGAGAGGTCTCTGAAATCCGGGGGCTACTCCAAGCCATTTGCGCCACTCGCAGAAGAAACTGTTTCACCCTTGGTCAGGAAATCTGGCTCAGGGCCAGATCCGAGCAAAGCCATGGGGATCATTGCACTGTGGGAACAAGACCGCAAAGGCTTCAACCGCAGCGATTGACAGCGAGGCCCGCGTTACAAACAGATCCGCCGTCCGCTGCGGGTTAGCGTTCGTGGGCCCGACAAACGCCAATCCCGGGGACGCGCCGGAGCAGCCATTGACGGGCCTGAGCGCCCGTCTTAGGCCGAGTGCAGCATTTTGGGGCGCAACGGCTGCGGCAACGTCGCCGGTGCGGAACTGAGACCTTCCTCTGGCCAAACTCCCGGGTGTGATCAGAGGGCCGAGCTGCGGGTTCTCACAAGTTGACTGCCTCAAATTCATCCGAGCTCAACCGAGGAGTTTGGTCCGAGAGCTCCGATTTGGGTCCGCCATGCATCGTCGCGACCTCTTTGTCGTAAGCAGTTTGCTAAGAGCAGTCGCGCGTCGGCTGCTCCCGCGCCATGTTGACAGCTCACCGCCTGCTGGCTCTATTCACCGCAGCGGCAGGATCACATTGAAGATGCACGATTTTCACAAGGACCTCGCGGATCACTTGGGGTGTGATGAAGCGCGGCTGCGCCCCGTAGTCTGGACACACGGTCGACGGATCCCTGGAACGCTCTTTGTGCGCGGGGGCGCGCTGCGCGGCGCATTCGGCGACCAAGCAAATGCGGTGCTTCGATCAATGCTGATCCGAACGGCCGGCGCGCCTGAGATCACGCGCGTGATACTCAGTCGTCTGCACCTTCGCGGAGGCCTCAACCTTGCGATCCAGAACCCCCAGCTGACTGTATTCTTTCACCGCTGCCGAATTGGCGGCCGGCTCGATCTTGGGACGTCGCGCTTTGGGAGATTGCGCCTAGAGCGCACGTCCCTTAGCAGCCTCTCCGCAGATGGTCTGGACCTTGCTCATGAGTTGCGGCTCAACCGGGTTTCGGTTGACCGGTCAATGGCGCTGAAGGCGGCAAAGATCGGCGGTGACATGGTGATCTCTGCGACGCGCCTGTGGCGCCCGGGCGAAACACCCAAGCCTGGCCAAGGGCCGGACGCAGCGCTCTTTGCACCGGGATTGGACGTTGCGGGCTCTCTGGTGCTGGGGCCGGCCACGGCAGTGCGCAACCATGTCGTGATCGACGGCGCGCACATCAAGCAGAAACTGGTGCTGGCCGGGTTCCGTCTTGGCCTCGACGATCCGCGCGTTGGTCCAAAGCTGTTCCGTGGCCATGGGATCCGCGTCGACGAAACCGCAATCGTCGCGCCGATGAGCTATGCCAGACGACGGATCGGCGATTTCGAAGGCGGACCGGTTGAGAGCTCGGGCAGCAGCACGACAATGTACGGTGCGCTTGATCTGCAATCGGCCGTGTTTGGCGAAGACGTGGTTTTCTCCCAATCCCAGATCCAGACCCGTCCAATCGTGCTCCCCCGGACCTACCCGCCCGAGAAGGTTGCGCAGCTTTCTTTCGACACCAAACCTCGGAACGCACTGGTCATCGACGGGTTTCCAGACATCGCGATCCACCTTCGCGGCGCCAAGGTGGAGGGCCGGATTTACCTGAATGGCAGCCGCATTCTCGGCCAAGTGGATGCGACCAACACCGAGATCGGCAGCGACCTGATTTGCGACGCGGCAGAGATCTTTGCCTTTACCAGCGCTGCCCTCCGTATGGGCGGGGCGCGCATCGGCGGGACCATCTTCCTCGGTCAACGGGAAAACAGGGCCCATGATATCAGCGGCCAAGAGACCCGTATTGCAGGGCGGGTCAGGCTAAAACACGCCCAAATCGACGAAGACCTGAGCATGTCGGGATGTATCTTTTATCCCTCGCGTGCGGGCTCGGGGCTTGATGTCCGAAACGCCAAGATTGGCGGAACCCTGAACCTCCCGGTACAGGAACCCTACTCGGGACCGAACTTCTCCTACATTCCGGGCGATGCCAGCGTTCCATCGAGCGGGCAGGGAAAGCAGTCCAGGCCGCGTGAGCTTGCACAAGAGGTTATGCGGCTTGATGGGGCCGAAGTTCAAAGCCTGTCGTTCCATGACGAGCGCTCTTGGCCCGACGGCACGGTCTGTACTCTTGCTGGCTTCACCTACCGGCTGCGGTCCCCAGAGGTGGCCAAGATCCGCACGCTCTTTGGCGTCTGCGAGCGGTCCCACGGCGCGCCGCACAACTTCGTTGCGCAGCCTTTCGCGCATCTGGCGGAAGAGGCCGCTCGCAATGGCGACTTGGCTGAGAGCAAGGATATTCTGATCCGTCTGGAGTCGTTTCGCGGGCGTGCCCATCGGGAATACGAACGCGAAGCGATAGAGGTCGCCAGCGCACGTCAGAGTGAGAAGGACCGCGTCGCGCGCGGGGAGGCAAAGGAACAGTTCCGGCGAGTCCGAACGGCTGCAGAGGGTCTCCCCCGATGGCGTCGGCCGGCGCAGGTTGGGCCGGCCTGGATAGGGCTCTGGTGGGGCCTGTCTTGGATCTGGCTTCGCGGCGCCCTCCGCAGGGGATGGCGCGGCGCTGCCTACGCGGTCCGCCAACGATCTGTCAGATCGGTTCGCGGGATCTACCGCCTCACCGGCTACGGCCACCGGCCGCAATATGTCGTGTTCTTGTTGTTGGCGGGCTACATCGGACTGGTTATTGGCCTCTACGTGATGGGCGGCGAAGAGCTTTTCGTACCCACCAATCTGAGCCTGTTGACGAACACAGAATACATCGAGAATTGCAGTTTGCCCGTCGGGTACCGCGCTTTCATCCTGCCGTGGTTCGCCTTCGATACGATCATTCCCTTTGTTGATGTCGGGATGCAGTCCCACTGGCAGATCGGCGATCGCCCCTGCGACAGTGTGGAAACGGGTGTTGGGAAGCTCCGAACCGGATGGCTGCTGGTCACGCTCGGCCGCAGCTTCGGCTGGGTCTGCGCAACCCTCGTGGTCGCCTCGGTGACCTCCGTCGTCAAGAAATGACGTGGGTATAAGCCGTCGGCGCCCGCCGAACGCGCCGGCAAAAGGGGGCGGCCATGCAGATGGCAGTCGCGAAGCCGTCCGCTTCCCGCGGAAGCGTTGCATGTGCGGATCGAGTTCCTTTTCTTTGGGTCGCGAACGACCGATGTCCGGAACGCTGGTCGCAACCCTGGGCCACCGGCGATGCGCTCGAAAATGCGACTTCGGGTTGGCGCGCAAGCAAGGTTGCGGTCTCCGAACGCACCGGAGACTGGAGCGGTTTAGGGCGCAAGCAACTTGGGGCACAATGGCCCGACACGGGACCGGTAGTGGTTCCCCGAGTAGCCGCCTGAGCCCTCCCGGCCGCGCGCCCAATGTGGGACGAAGGGAAAACCGTCTCTGCCAGGAGAGACCGGTTTGCGACTTCGTCCGCGTGTTCACTGCGGTGTGGCTCTCAGGTTGCGTGGATCACCAGCCAATCGCCTTGGGCAGCCACGTCGCAATTGCCGGGAAGTTGAATAGCAGCACAAGCGCCGTCAGCTGGATCCCGATGAACGGCAGGACGCCCGTATAGATCATTTTGGTCGTCACTTGCGGAGGAGCAGCGCCTTTCAGGAAGAACAGGGCCCAGCCAAACGGAGGAGTGAGAAAGGATGTTTGCAGGTTCAGCGCGATAAGTGCTGCGAGCCAGATCATGTCGGTGCCAAGAGCCACGAAGAACGGAAGGAGCAGCGGCAGCGCGATATAGCTGATCTCGATCCATTCCAGAAAGAAGCCGAGCACGAACAGCAGCAGCATCAGGAAGATCAACGCACCTGTCTCTCCCCCGGGCAAGAGCGCAAGCGTGTCCTTGACGAGGTCTTCGCCCTGGAGCCCCCGGAACGCCACGGAGAAGACCTGAGCTGCGATCAGAATGAAAAAGATCATCGCCGAGATGCGCAGCGCGCTCTTCGCCGCGTCCCAGATCATGGTCAGGTTGAGGCGTCCATAAAGGGCCGCGATGGCGATCGACAGCGCGGCCCCGACGCCGGCGGCCTCGGTCGGTGCTGCTAGGCCTCCAATGATGGTGCCGAGCACCCCACCGACCAGAAGAAGGGGTGGCGCGAGCGCCTTGACGGCCTTGATCGCGAGCTCTCTGCCTGCAATCTCCGCGCGCTCCACGGCGGGGATGGGGGGCATCAAGTCGGGCCTCAGCCGGCCAACAATCAGGATAAGCCCGATATAGAGGCCCGCGAGCATGAGCCCCGGCACCATGGCAGCGGCAAAGAGCGTTCCAACGCTCTCACCCATGATGTCTGCCAGAAGGATGAGAACGAGGGAAGGCGGAATGATCTGCCCCAGCGTGCCCGACGCACATATCGCGCCCGCCGAGAGACCTGGGCTGTAATTGCGCCTCAGCAGCACGGGCATGGTGAGCATCGTCAACGTGACGACGGTCGCACCGACGATACCGGTCGAGGCCCCCATCAGCACACCGACCACGATCAAGGCGATGGCCATCCCGCCATTGAGCCGTCCCGAAAGTCGCCCCACGACTTCCAGCATGTCCTCGGCCACGCGGCTCCTTTCGAGCATGACGCCCATGTAGACAAAGAGAGGAATTGCCAGGAATTCGTACTTCGTGACGACGCCGTAGATCCGCGCGGGCACGAGGTTGAACAGGAAGTCCCCGAACCCCATCCAACC
Source organism: Pseudomonadota bacterium (assembly GCA_039822045.1). GTDB lineage: Bacteria > Pseudomonadota > Alphaproteobacteria > Rhodobacterales > Rhodobacteraceae > HLUCCA09. The sequence continues at coordinate 6,561 of JBCBMY010000011.1, forward strand.
GAACACGAACCCTGCGACGGCTATTCCGATCCCGACGGGCATGCCGATGAGCAAGAAAAACATGAACCCCAGGATCATATAGATGGCGAGCATGTCCTCCACCTTAGGCCCCCTTCGACAGGGCGGCGGCGTGCCGGATCGCATTGGCGATGCATTGCAGCCCGAAAAGCGCGAACGCGACGGGGATCATGGCCTTGACCACATATCGCGCTGGCAACCCGCCTGGGTCCGGAGAGCCCTCGCGGATGGACCAGGCACTGTCGACGAAGCCTTGGGAATACTTGATAAAGAGCACGGCGATGATCGCACCGCAGATCATCGAGAATAGGTCGAGCACGTGTTGAGCGCGTGGTCCGAGCTTGTCATAGACCATGTCCACCCGCACATGACCCCGTTCCAGCATCAAAACGGTGATGCCCAAAAGCGCGATCGGCGCCATGACGTGCCACTCGAGTTCCTGCATCCAAACCGGGCTCGCGCCGACGATGTAGCGCCCGAATACGTTGAAGAAGACGAGAGCGATCAGCAGAAGCAGGAGTGCGGCGGCCAGCCTGCCGGCGGCTTTGGTGATCGCATCGATCAAGTCGGCGATCCGGAGTGCGGTAGTCATGAAGTGTCTTTCGAGAAGCAAGAAAGGCAGCGCCCGGGTCGGGCGCTGCCAGCTTTGTCAGGTCACGTGCCGCGATCAGGCGTTGCGCAGTTCGCTGTGCCAGACCTGCTCCGAGGCGCCGGCCCAGATGTCGTGCTCGGCCTTGAAGGCGAAGTAGTTCTCCATGACCTTCCGGAACTGCGGGTCGTTCTCGGCAAGTTCGTCATAGACCGGGCCCATCTCCTTTTTGAGCTCGGCAATCACGTCTGACGGCAGGACCTTCAGGATCGTGCCGCCGGCCTCAAACTCCTTCAGCGCGGCGGCATTGTTTGCCTCTGCCCAGGAGTGGGAAATGACGTTACAGGCCGCCGCCGCGTTGGTGACGATAGCCTGGAGTTCGTCGCCAAGGGTGTCCCATGCCGCCTTGTTGACGGCGAGTTCCGTCACGGTGGTCGGCTCGTGCCAGCCGGTCGTGTAGTAGTATTGTGCCGCCGTGTTGAGGCCGAGGATCTTGTCCTGCGCCGGACCCACCCATTCAGCCGCATCGATCACGCCGCGCTCGAGCGCGGGGAAGATCTCGCCGCCGGGGAGAAGCTTCACGTCCACGCCGATCCGGGCATAGCCCTTGGCCGCAAGACCTGGGATCCGCATCCGAAGGCCGTTCATATCCTCGATGGAGTTGATTTCCTTGTTGAACCAGCCCGTCATCTGAACGCCGGTTGCGCCGATTGGCATTGCAACAAGGCCAAGCGGTTCGTACGTCTCGTTCCAGAGGTCGATGCCGTCCCCGTTATAGAACCAGGCGTTTTGCCCTTGCGTGGACATGCCGAACGGCACGGCGCCGAAGAACTGCGCCGCAGGAACCTTGCCGGCTCCGAAATAGCTCACCCAGCCATTCATTTCGACGATGCCCTGACGGACGGCGTCAAAGCCCTCGAACGCAGGCACAAGCTCGCCGCCGTTGTAGACGGTGATATCGAGCGCTCCGCCCGACATGGCCCGGACGCGATCAGTAAAATCGCTGAGCGACCCAGGACCTGTGGAGTAGAACGGCTGGCCCGGAGGAAACGCGGTCGTCATTTTCCAGCTGATGGTCTGTGCACGCGCAACGGTGGGCGCTGCGAGTGCAGTCGCTGCGGTGCCAACGCTGGCAGTCGTCAGAAATTTGCGGCGGTCCATGCCACTCCCCTTTGGTTCTTGCGGTTATCCGTTGTCCAAGGGCTAGGGCGCCCCCCGCGCTCGCCCAGAAACCTGTATGCGAAATGAGACAATTCGAGCGACCTTTCGCGGACATCCCGGAAATTGGCAGGCAACAAGCGGGACGTGTTGAATTTGTGTGCAGGACTCTTTCCGATCCCCGGGCGAGAAGTTCGGCCAGATGACGCCGCGCGCGACGCAGGAGACAGACATGCAGACCTTGCCGGGACACGGCCGATACGCCTTCTCCATGATTGCGGATCGCCCAGATTTCTCTTGGCCGGAGGGACGCCGGCTAGCGGTGTATCTCGGCATGAACCTTGAATGCTTCGCATTCGGCGAGGGTCTCGGCGCGGAACTGGCCCCCGGTGGCCCCCAGCCGGACGTCCTGAACTTCGCATGGCGGGACTACGGCAATCGGGTTGGTGCCGTCCGGATGCTCGAGCTTTTCGACCGTCTGGAGCTTCCGGTGACGGTGCTTGCAAACTCGATGATGTACGACGCGGCGCCCGGCCTTGTGGAGGCATACGCGGCGCGAGGCCATGAAATTGCGGGGCACGGGCGCACCAATGCCGAGCGACAGGGCATACTCGACGAAACGGCGGAGCGCGCCCTGATCGCCGAGGCGACCGGCGTACTGACCACGCGACATGGAGCGGCGCCAAAGGGCTGGCTTGGCCCATGGATCTCTCAGAGCACGACGACGCCCGACCTCCTGCAGGAGGCGGGCTATGCCTACCTCCTGGATTGGTGCCACGATGACCAGCCGGTGTGGATGACGACCCGCAGTGGGCGCATTCTGTCCGTTCCCTATCCGCAGGAACTCAACGACATTCCGCAGATCGTCGGGCGCAGGCGGGAGGGGGTCGAATTCGGTGACATGATCTGCGACGCATTCGACGTGATGCTCGAGGAAAGTGTCCGCCGGCCGTTGGTGATGGGGATCGCACTGCATGGCTATTTGATGGGGCATCCGCACCGAATAAAGCACCTTGAGCGGGCTCTCAGGCACATACTGAAGGCCGGCGATGCGCGGGTCTGGTGGACGACCGCGGGGGCGATCAGCGACCACTATCGCGCGCTCGACCTCTGACCCTCCTTGCGCGCATGGCATCCCTACGAGTGTAATGGGGCCGCTCATCCAGACGCCATCGAACCGGCCGCCACGCTGTCGAAGTTCCAGCCGGATCCGCCGTCCCACAAGCGCAACGCACTAGTCACCAGGCCCGTGCTGCATGATCGGAGACGGGCCCCGCAGTGCAGCCACGCATGGTTCCCAGTCTATTTGAGCCTCTTTCTTTCCGTTCTGCGCACCGTGGTCCCACTCTCTTTGGCCGGACCACTGTTGGGGCGCTTCTCTACCAATGTGCCCTGCCGCCAAGCTTCTGATCCTGTTGATTATCTACGTGCACTGACGAACCATAACGTCGCGCCCTCCATGCGTGCTCGGGCGAAACTCCTGGCCCTCCGACGCCGCCTCAACAAACCGCATCTTTGGCCGCGTCGCGGCCGCACAGATCAGTTCCGCGCCAACGGGATCGGACGTGCCCCACTTGACATACGGACAACGCACACCGGTGGCATGAGCCGGACTACGCGGCCGAACTTGGTTAGCCGTTGCGTCCATTTGTGGCTCGACGCGCAAGCCTCGGTTCCGGCCAAGCACGGCCCAAACCGTTCAAAGGATGCCAAGACTTGAGCGCGCACTGCGAACGGCTCGCCGCAACTTCTCCTGCGTCGGTGACATCGTGACCATCTAAGGTGGACGTAGCCAAAGCCAGGCCCATGGCCGTAGGGCGCAACAGGTGACTCCTTTCATTCGCAGATCAAGACACCTGCACTCGGGCGTATCGCAACGCCGGAGGGTAGGAGGCATCCACCCCAGCCGCCTTCCGGCTCCAGAGTGGAACCAGGTGCGCGCTTTGCGTCTTGGCTCGTGCAACTGGCAAGGGCGGCTGACCTCTAGGTCCCAAAAAGCGCCTTGAATTGGTCGACGCACAGGCGGAAGCCATTCTCGAAATCGCCGTCCCCGTTATGGTAGACGCTTTCGAACGAGATCACGCCGTCATAGCCATCGCGGCTTAGGGCGTCGGCCATCGGCTTAAACTGCTGCGCCAACTGACCCTCGCCCATCCGGCGCACCTCCAGGGTCGCGCGCGGCGTGTCGACCTGCACGTCCTTGATATGGATGTGCCCGAGATAGCCGTCGCTTGCCTCCTCGTACCCGTCCGGATAGGCGGTCTCATGGCACCAGCAGTTGTTCGCCGGGTCCCAGAGGATCTTGAGCGCGTCCTTGGCGTTGAGATCGTCGATCAGTTTGCGGGCGGTGTAGTTCGAGTTCACCATGGTGCCATTGCCGGTTTCTACGACCAGCGTGATCCCAGCCTCGCGAGCCAAGTCGACGGCAGGGGCAATCAGGGGTAGAGTGGCCTCCCACGCGCCTTTCGCGACATTCCACGCCTCCGCCCCGTTTCGCCCCCAGAGAATCTGCTCCTTCTTGGGCGTCATAATCCGAACGAGCGGGCTGCCCACAATATGGGCCATCTCGATGACACGCTTCAGGGCGTCCATGTGCCGGATATGCACTTCGTCGCCAGGGCGGTTGGCTGTGGTCATTCCCGCAAAGACGTGGCGGCTCAGGCACGAGACCGGCTTGCCGCGGTCCCGGAGGAGTGAGTCGATCTCTCGGAGGTCCTCAGGGCTGTGATCGCCGACCTCTGTGTCGCCGACGAATTGCAGCTCGGCCCAGTCGAGCCCGAACTCATCCATCACGTCGACGGCACGGCGCAGATCCCGGCTGATCCCGTCGCAGATGACGCCCAGCTTCATTTCGCGCCCTCCCGGTGAAGCTCGGCGCCGACGATTTCCTCAATGACGCGAGCGCAAACCCAATTGTCGGCCTCGGGGTACTTCGACCGACCGGCATGGAAGATCTGCATTGCCGCCCCGGCCATATGCATGGGTACGGTCAGTTCCTCAGCCAGGTTCAGGGAAATCGTCAGGTCCTTGTGCATCGTCCCGATGCCGCTGCCCGTATTCTCGAACTCGCGGTCGATGATGTGCCCGAGTGCGGTGTTGGTGCAGCCGCAGCCGGCGCCGCTGGTCGAGAACACACGGTAGAGATCGTCACCCTTCACACCCGCCTTGGCCGCCAGCACGGCCGCTTCGAACGTCGCCGAGAAGATCGACCCGATCAGCGTCTGCAGGCATGCCTTGACGGTCTGGCCCATGCCGGGGTCCTTCCCAACATGGTGGATCGTGGCAGACACGGCCTCCATCGCCCCGCGGGCGCGGCCGATGACCTCCTCCGGGGCCGAGGCCATCATGGTCAGGGTTCCGCCTTGTGCGCCGCCGAACCCGCCGGAGACCGGACTGTCGATCAGGGCAACCGCGCCACCCGCCAACGCCGCCCCGATCTCACGCGCCTCGCGCGGCTTGATCGTTGCTGTCAGAATGATCACGCCACCCTCGGGCATGGCGGCGGCAAGCCCTTCTGGCCCAAGGATCACCGATTTGGCCTGATCTCCGTTCATCACCATGACAAAGGCGACGTCGGCGTCTTGTCCGGCCCGTGCGATGCTGTCTGACGGCTCGCCGCCCATCTCCTTGAACGCGGCCATTCTGGTCGGACTGAGGTCGAACCCGGCAACGTCGAACCCCGCTTGGATCAGGTTCTTGGCAAGGCCCGAGCCCATATCGCCAAGACCAATCACACATACGCGCATGAGGCACCTCTTTCCTTCGTTGTGCGAGCAGTGCCCACGTTCGAGTTAAGGAGATTTCAGCCGCCGCAGGACGCGGTGACGGGCAGGTCCGAAAGACACTCCGATGCCCACTTCAAACGTCATGTCACGGTCCCATCACCGCGTTCGGTATCCACATCACCAGGTCGGGGAACACGCAGATAAGGGCCAGAACGCCGACATTGCCCAACAGGAACGGGGCCGCGCCGAGAAAGATCGTCCCGATCGGCAGACGGCAGATCGCGGCGCACACGTTCAGACAATTTCCCACCGGGGGCGTGCAGGCCCCAACCGCAAGACCCGACACCATGATGACCCCGAAATGCACGCCCGAAATCCCAAACTCTTCGGCGACGGGCAGCAGGACAGGCGTGAGCAACAGGATGGCTGGGCTGACATCGATGAAGGTGCCGGCCAACAGGATCAGAAGCGCGGTCAGGAGCAAGAAGGCCGTTGCGTTGAGCCCCAGGCCGCTGATGAGATCGGCCAGTCTGTCGGGCACGCGCTCAAGTGCGAGCACCGTAATGAAGACCTGGCTGAACGCGATGATCATCATGATCTTGGCTGACATGATGATCGCGGTGCGCATCGCCCCAGGCAAATCGCGGAACACGGTTAGCCCGACGATGAAGAAACCGATGATCAGGCCATAAACCGCAGCGGCCCCCGCCGTCTCGGTCGGGGTGACAAAGCCGAACACGACCGACCCCACGATCAGCACAGGCATCAGCGCCACGGCAGCCGACCGGCGGAACTGGCGCAAACCCTCCTCCAGCGTGAAGGGGACATTCTCTGTTGGAAACCCGCGGGCCGAGGCGATGCGCCAGACAATCACGAGCTGGAACAGGCCGACCATCAGCCCCGGAATGATCCCGCCAAGAAACAACCGGCCGATCGATTCCTCGGCGGCGATCGCATAGATGATCATCGGCACCGATGGCGGGATGATCATGCCCATGGTCGATGAGGCGACCGTGATGCCCGCAGCAAAGCTCTTTGGATAGCCGCGCCGCTCCATCTCGGGGATCAGGATCGAGCCGATCGACGCGGTGTCTGAGGCTGATGAGCCCGAGATTCCGCCAAAGATCATCGAGCCCACAACGTTGACCAGCCCCAGCCCGCCCTTCAGCCGGCCGACGAAGAACATCGACAGGTCCAGCAGTCTGCGGGTGATCCCGCCCGAGTTCATCACCAGCCCCATCAGGATGAAGAACGGCAGCGACACGAGCGCGTAGTTGTTTATGCCCGCGAAGAAACGCTGGATCACGAAGCCGGTCCCGAAGGGCGCTTCGAGCAGGAAGTAGGCAAGGCTCGCCAGACCAAGCGAATAGGCAATCGGCACGCCAATGATCAGAAGAACGAAGAGGGAGCCGAAGAGGATAAGCACCTTAATCCTCGGGCATCCAGAGGCGGTCGATACTTTCCTCGCCGCTCAGCGCCAGCACGATCTTCGCAAAGCAATAGAAGATTGCCAGACCGCAGGCGATTGGCACCACCACGAAGACATAGGCCTGGCGCATGCCAAACGGCTGCCAGATATTGCCGCCCGGCCCGGCGATCCAGTCGAACGACAGATAGACGAGCGCGGCATTGATCACCGCGATCAGCACAAGGCCGATGATGTAGAAGGCCATCGTAAGCTGACGGGGAAGCGCCTCGATGAAAAAGGTGATCGCAATATGCTCGCGCTTGCTGATCGCCACGGCCCCGCCCAGCGCGCTGGTCGTCAGGAATGCGATCTTCACCAACTCGTCGACGCCAAAGATCGACTGGTCGAAGGGCCGCAGCAGAACCTTGGCACAAACGATCACAAGGAAGATCGCGAAAAGGATCACCATGACGGTCTCGACGAAAAAAGTCAGCCAGGCGTCGAGCGCCGCGATCGTCTTCATGGCCAGGGCCCAACGGTTAGGGGAACGCGCGAGGCTCGACCGGCGGCCCCGCGCGTTCGGGGAGGATCATATCAGCTGCAGGATTGCGCGGCAGCGCGCGCGGCGTCCACGTCGTCCGACGTGAAATGGCCGGCATCGATCATCTGCTGATAGACCGGCTGCACCTTTTCCTGGAATTCCGCCAGCGCCTCGGGCGTCAGCGTGTTGATCTCCATATGCTCGGCAAGGTCACCGATGACCGACGCTTCCGCTTCGCGGTAGAGCTGGTCGGACATCGTGAGAGCCTCGACGGCAACCTCATCGAACACTTGCTGAAGGTCCTCAGGCAGGCCGTCGTACCATGCCTTGTTCACGATCAACGGGTCGGGGCCGGTCATGTGGTTCGTCAGCGAGAGATAGTCCTGAACCTCGTGAATGTTGAAGTCCCAGATGTTCTGGGGCGGGTTGTGCTGGCCGTCGATCACGCCCTGCTGAAACGCCTGATAGGCGTCGGAGAACGGCATTGCGACCGGAACCGAGCCAAGGGCCGTGCCGGTGGCAATCATCAGGTCGGATTGCGGCTCACGGATCTGCAAACCTTCCAGGTCCGAAACCTGGGTGATGGGGCGCGCATTGGTGGTGTAGGCTCGAAAGCCCTGGCTGATGCCGGTCGCCGGAATGTGATAGCCCTTCTCGGCGGCGCGCATCTGAATACCGTCGGTAAATTCCGATGCGACGAGGCATTCCATCTCGTCCCAGCCAGCCACCAGGAACGGAAGCTGATAGATGTTGAATGCCCCTGATGCGTCGGCGAAAAAGCCGCCCCGGGTGCCCTGCAACAGGCCCGACGTGACCTGATCCATCATCTCGCGTTCATTGCCCAGCGTGCCGCCGAAGAAGTTCTCGACCTCGATACGGCCCCCAGATCTCTCCTCAAGCTGTTCTTCGAAGAACACCATGGATTGCGAGCGGATGGCGGTTTCCGGCTGTGCATTCCCGTAGCGGAACGTGAAGTCCTGCGCCACGGCAGCGGACGCAAACAGCGCGATGCCGGCGGCGCTTGCCGACAGCAACTTGGTGTACGACATGTCTTCCTCCCTAGGCCCTTAAGGGCTCCTCGTGCCGCCTAATGTGCGAGCCGGGCCGCATGGGGCAAACAGAAAAGCCATCGGACCTGTCTATTGATGCTCTTTGATGTATGTTACGAGTCTGAGCACATTGGTTTGATGTAAAATGATGGATCACTCTGGCACTGGCGCCCCCGGTCAAATCAAACGGCGGGCCACCGTCGCCCAAATCGCAAAGCTGGCCGGCGTGGGCGTCGCCACGGTGGACCGGGTCCTGCACAATCGCTCGCATGTCGGCTCCGAAACCCGCCAGCGCGTGCTCCAGGCCAAAGAGGCGATCGAGTCGGGCGCGGTCCCAAGGCAACGCACGCGCCCGTGGCGATTGCGGGTTCTGCTTCCCGAGGATGCCGGACCATCGACCGAGTTCCTCGGCCGGTGTTTTCTGGAGTTCGGCACACGCGGAACGGCGACGGTCGAGTGTGTCTATACCAAGAAGATGGAGCCAGGCATTCTGGCCCGCAAGCTCCTGGCCACGGCCGGCCATGGCATCGATGCCGTGGCCTTTCAGGCGCTTGACGATCCGCGCGTCCACAATGCCGTGCGCGAGTTGGAACGGCTGAGGGTTCCGGTGCTGACATTGCTGTCTCAGATCGAGAACCCGTCGCTGATCGGGTTCATCGGCCTGGACAACCGCGCTGCAGGGCGCACGGGCGGCTACCTCATGGGGCGGCTTACCCGACAGCCCGGCGCCGCCGTCGTGGTGACCTCGGGCCAGCTCTACCGCAGCCACGAAGACCGCGAGATGGGCTTTCGCCTAGCCTTGCGCACCGAATTCCCGCACATCCGCGAGATTGTCACGTGCACCGCCCATGACGATGCCGAGGGAAACTACCAAGAAATCCGCAGGCTACTGGAGGCGCGCGACGATATCGTCGGCATCTACAATGTCGGCGGCGGCAATCTTGGCATCGCCCGCGCGTTGGGTGAGACCGGGCGCGCCGATGACATCGTCTTCATTTGCCACAATCTGACCTCCCGGACGCAGGGCTTTCTGATGGACGGAACCATAGACATCGTCCTGCACGTCAACATGCGGCTCGTTGCCGAAGAGGTGGTCGAGGCGCTCTGCGCGCATCTCGAGCACCGGCCGTTCAAACCACGGGCCTTGCTCACCGGGGTCATCACGCGCGAGAACATCACCGGCGCGACCTTTGGCTAAAGGCTCTCCACCGTCAGCAATTCGAACCGTTCGGGGCCCGGCGCAGGCCCGGCCTCGCCGGTGCGCACCGCATCCGCCATGCACGTCACAAGGGTCGTGGCGATCGCGTCGAAGCTGGCCGAGATCACCAGATCCGCCGTGCCCGCCCGCAAAGCCGCCTCACTATGGGGCGTCCGCGCGTGGCAGATATAGGTGATCCGATCCGCCCGACCCGATTCCTCAAGCGCGCGCGCCACACCCCCGACGCCGCCACCTGAGTGGTAAAGGCCCGCCATACCGTCACACTGATCGAGAAGCTCCTGGGCCGCGCCATACGCCACCGCTTCGTCGTCGAGATAGACCATCGTGTCGCGCACCGGCCGGTCCGGCGCATACTCGGCAAAGGCGGCGCGAAAGCCTCGCTCGTTGGCCTCTTGTCCGAGATAGCGGTGCGAGCCCAGCAGAACCCCGATCTCACCCTCGGCCGGAGCCAGTCGCGCCATCGCCCATCCCGCCGTCCGGCCCGCCGCGACGCCATCGATGCCAGCATATCCCGCGATCTCTGGCGCGCTGAGCGGGCTGAGCAAGGCATAGACCGGAACGCCTCGCGCCGCGCAGGCGGCAACCGCTGCCGAGACTGCAGGATGATCCACGGAAACGACCCCGAGCGCATCCACCTCTGCGCCAAGGCGCCCGATCTCCTCGGCAAGACCCACTGCGGACAGGCTGCCCACGAAGGAAAAGACCGGCTCAGCGCGGACAGTGCGGCAGGCCGATGCCGCGGTGCGCAAGGCCGCCGCGAGCCTCCGATAGACCCACTTGCCCTCTTTCTGGAGCAGGAACCCCATTCTGCAGGCCGGCGCGCGTTCCGCCAGCCGGTGTCGCAGCATCGCCTTACCATGATAGCCCACCGTCTCCGCAGCCGCGACGACCCGTGCGGCGGTCCCCGGGGCCACCGGTGCACGCGCATTCAGGACGCGATCGACGGTCGCGACGCCAACCCCGGCCCGGTCGGCGACATCCTGCATCGTGACCCGTCGCTTGCCTGACACGTCATGATTCCTATCAGCGCGCTGCACCGCGATGGTGATAGCTATGATAGAAACTATCAAGGCCTGCATTGACCGGGGCCCACGGCGCCTGCCTTTGTGCTCAAAAACTAAGGGAGGACGCGATGACGCAAACCAGCCGTGCCCGCGACTACAGCCTTACGGGCGAGAACTCCGCCAATGGGTTCGCGCTGTCCGACTGGTATGCCACCCAGATCCCGCGCAAGAGGCTGAAGGAACTCATGCGCCGCTCCGACCGGCCGGGCCTCATCAACTACGGCATCTGGCTGGGCTGCGTCTTCTTCTTCGGCGGTGTGTTGATCGCGACCTGGGGCACGTGGTGGGCGGTGCCGGTCGCGGTGATCTATGGCGTCTTCTACGGCTCCGGCGCCGACAGCCGGTGGCACGAAACCGGTCATGGCACCGTCTTCAAAACGCGATGGCTCAACAACGCCTTCTACCAGCTGACGGCCTTCATGTCGCTGAGGAACCCCAACCTTTGGCGCTGGAGTCATACCCGGCACCACACCGAAACGGTGGTCGTCGGACGCGACCCCGAGATCGCCTTCCCCCGCCCGCCCAGCCTTTGGCAATGGGCGCTGAACCTCCTCTACGTCCCGGCCCTTCTCAATGAGCTGGGCAAGATGGTGCGGCTGTCCCTAGGTCAGCTGACGGAGGCGGAGAAGACGTTCCTTCCCGAAGCCGAATGGTCAAAGACGTTTCTGGCCTCACGGGTCCAACTGGCCATCCTGATCGGCGTCGCGCTTCTGTCGCTGACTCTGCAAAGCATCCTGCCGCTGATGTTGATCGGACTGCCCTCGTTCTACGGCTCGTGGCTCCATCACGTGCTGGCCACCACCCAGCATGCAGGGCTGGCCGAGGACATCCCAGATCACCGGCTGAACTCGCGCACCGTCTATCTCAACCCGTTCTTTCGGTTCATCTACTCGAACATGAACTATCATGTGGAACATCACATGTACCCGATGGTGCCGTTCTACGCCCTTCCTGCCCTGCACCGAGAGATCAAGACCGACTGCCCGCCGGCCTATCCCTCGCTCTGGGCGGCCTACCGCGAGATGATCCCGGCCGTCGTGCGCCAGCAGAGCGACGTCAACCACTACATCAAGCGCGCGTTGCCCCACGGGGCCGGGGCAACGCCCGACTACCAGCGCCCTGCCATCGCTGCGGAGTAGGTGCCGATGACCTCCTGGACCAAGGCCTGCGCAACCGACGAGATCGACACCGAAGATCTGATCCGCTTCGACCACGACGGCCGAACCTTCGCGATCTACCGCAGCCCCGATGACGAGTTCTACTGCACAGACGGGCTCTGCACCCATGAAGACGTGCATCTCGCCGACGGGCTGGTGATGGATCACATCGTGGAATGCCCCGGCCATAACGGCCAGTTCGACTACCGCACGGGCGAGGCAACACGGTCCCCGGCCTGCGTAAACCTTCGCACCTATCCGGTGAAGGTCGAGGGCGACGCGGTTTTCATCCAGATCGACGCTCCGTCATGAAACGCATATACGACTGGGATGCACAGCCGGCTCGGCGCAACTACACCGCCGCAGATCTTCGCGCCCTCAAAGGCACACGCACGCTCACCCAGACGACGGCAAATTCGGCCGAGGAGGCCGCCGCGGCGCATGCGGCCGGGATCGACTTGATCATGGGCAACGCGCAGAACACCCGCGATGTCCGCCAGGGCGCGCCCGATATGTTCTTCACCGCCGCCCTGGGCTTGCCCGATTACCCGACCGAGTCCGACGTGCTGACCGCCGCCTTCGCCGCGATGAAGGAAGGGGCCGACTCGATCTACACCGCCCGCGGCCCGCATATCGTCGAGCTTCTGGCGCGGGAGGATATTCCGGTGATGTGTCACCTTGGCCTGGTGCCGCGCAAATCGACCTGGGTCGGCGGGCTCCGGGCGATCGGCAAGACCGCCGAAGAGGCCGCCGCATTGTGGCAGTCCTTCCGCCGGATGGAGGACGCGGGCGCGTTCTCCGTCGAGGCCGAGGTGATTTGCGCGGATGTGATGGCCGAAATCACGCAGCGAACGTCGCTGATCACCAGCTCGCTGGGGTCCGGCAGCGGCGCAGATATCATCTATCTCTTCCAGAACGACATATGCGGTGAGCAAACGGAGCGGCCGCGCCACGCCCGTGCCTTCGGCAACCTCCAGCGACTGCAGGATGAGCTTCGCGCCGAACGCCGCCGCGCGCTCGATCTCTTTCGGCAAGCGGCGGCGGACGGGTCGTTTCCTGCGCCACAGGAATGCAGCACGATGGCGCCAGGTCAGTTCGATGCGTTCCTGCGCGATCTTGAGAATGAAGAAAGCTGAAGGCGCGGAATGTACAAAAACATCCTGGTCCCAATCGCGCCCGACGACATCGAGCATGCGCGGCCCGCCATCGACAAGGCGCGCGAGCTCCTCGACGCCGACGGCACGCTCCATGTGCTGACGGTCCTCGAAGTGCCGCCACGCTACCTTGCGGAGTATCTTCCGGATCGCCAGGCGAACGACGTGATCGCAGTGGAGCTCGGCCGTCAAAAGCAGCAGATCGAGAGCATCGCCGGGGTAAACCCGATCATCGTCAATGGCCATCCGGCCAGCAAGATTCTCGCGGAGGCACGTCGCCTCTCCATCGCGTGCATTGTCATCACCTCCCATGCCTCGGGTGTGCGGGAATTCCTCCTCGGCTCGACAGCAGCGCGCGTGGCCCGCCGGGCCCACTGCTCGGTCCTGATCGTGAGGTGAGGAGACCCGAGGCCGGCGCGCGGGTGCTATCGCGCACTGCGTCCCGCCGCGCCCGACATAGGGAAGCAGCCATCAAAGCTAGGGACTGCTCTCGTCGCGCTCGCGGACGTCCGCCGGGTCAGGGCGGCGGCCTCGGCCTCACACCGATGGCAGGCGGTGGCGCCATACAAACTGGCGCAGAGCGAAGCGAGAGCGGACCGAACGAATGCCGGGAATTCTCGTAAGCTTGTCCTGCAGAAACCGCTCGAACGCGTGGAGATCCTCGACCACCACACGCAGCAGGAAATCCTGGCTGCCGGTCATGAGGAAGCCCTGAACCACCTCTTCGAAGTCCATCACCCGACGCTCGAATAGCTCGAGGCTCTCGGCCTCCTGCCGTTCAAGCTCGACCGAGACGAACGCCGTGACGGGATAGCCCGCCTTTTCGGGATCGATCTGAGCGGCATAGCGGGCAATCACGCCCGCATCCTCAAGGCTGGCGATCCGCCGGCGGCACGGCGTTGCCGACAGCCCGACCTGCTCGGCGAGGTCGACGACGGGGATTCGCCCGTCCTTCATCAGAACGGCCAGGATCCGGCGGTCAATCTCATCCATAGCGGAATTGCCTAGTAAAGCGCTTCATCATGGCATTTATCGCTCCAAACTTGGCTCAGAGCAATGCGATTTGGCGAAATCGACCGGTGTGCCGTTGTTATCCTGCGCATCAAGGAGTGCAGTATGAACCAACAGCCCACCGTTCGGATGACGATACCGGAGCCGGAAGCCCGCCCCGGCGATGCGCCAGACTTTTCGCGCGTGCCGATCCCGGAAGCCGGCGCCGTCACCCTGCCGCCCCTCGATGTCGAGCCGCGCCTCCTGCGCAACCACGCCTACTCGATCATCCGGATCCTCCGTCGCGATGGCGAGGCCGTGGGCCCCTGGGCCGAGATGCTCAACGAAGAGGAATTGCTCGCCGGCCTCAAGCAGATGATGACCCTTCGAGCCCTCGACGCCCGGATGATCACCGCGCAGCGCCAGGGCAAAACCTCGTTCTACGTCCCGCAGACCGGAGAGGAGGCCGTCGCGATCGCCTTCCAACGGGCCCTTCGCACGGGAGACATGAACTTCCCGACCTACCGGCTGGCCGGCCTGCTGATCGCACAGGACTACCCGCTCGAGACGATGATGAACCAGATCTTCTCGAACGCCGAAGACCCGCTCGCCGGCCGGCAGATGCCTGTCCTCTACTCGGCCAAGGAGTACGGCTTCTTCACCGTGTCGGGCAATTTGGGCACACAGTTCGTCCAGGCGGTCGGCTGGGCCATGGCGGCCGCGATCGACGGCAGCGAGAAGATCGCGGCGGGCTGGATCGGAGACGGATCGACCGCCGAGTCCGACTTCCACTCCGCAATGGTTTTCGCCTCGACCTACAAGCCCCCCGTCGTCCTTAACATCGTCAACAATCAATGGGCGATTTCCACGTTCCAAGGCATGGCACGCGGCGAGTCCGGCACGTTCGCGGCGCGCGGTCTTGGCTTCGGCATGCCGTCGCTCCGGGTCGACGGGAACGACTTCCTGGCCGTCCATGCCGTGGCGCGCTGGGCGACGGAGCGGGCGCGACAGGGCCTCGGCCCGACCCTGATCGAGCATGTCACCTACCGCGCTGGCGGGCATTCGACCTCGGACAATCCCGAGGGCTACCGGCCGCAGGCGGAATCCGACGCGTGGCCCCTCGGCGACCCGATCGAGCGGCTGAAGCTGCACCTTATCCGGCGGGGCCTGTGGTCGGACGAGCGCCATGCGCAGGCGCAGGCAGAGATCCGCGATACCGTGGTCACCGCGCAAAAGGCGGCCGAGAAGAACGGCACGCTTCTTGGCGGCGGCGCGCCCCGGCGTCGAAGCATCTTCGAGGGCCTCTATGCCGAGACACCGCTCCACCTTGAGCGTCAACGCGCGGCGGCAGAGGCGCTGCTATGACCCAGATGACCATGATCGAAGCGATCCGCGATGGGCTCGATGTGATGATGAGCGCCGACGCACGCGTCATCGTATTCGGCGAGGATGTCGGCTATTTCGGCGGCGTTTTTCGCTGCACCCAGGGCCTACAGGAAAAGCACGGACAGCTCCGCTGCTTCGACACACCGATCAACGAAAGCGGGATCGTGGGCGCCGCAATCGGGATGGCGGCCTACGGGCTCCGCCCCTGCGTCGAGATCCAGTTCGCCGACTATATGTTCCCGGCCTACGACCAGATTACCCAGGAAGCCGCACGCATCCGCTACCGCTCGAACGGAGACTTCACCTGTCCGCTGGTGATCCGGATGCCCACCGGCGGCGGGATCTTCGGCGGCGAAACCCACAGCCAGAGCCCCGAGGCGCTCTTCACCCACGTGTCGGGGCTGAAGACCGTCCTGCCTGCAACGCCCTATGACGCGAAAGGGCTCCTAATCGCGGCGATCGAAGATCCCGATCCCGTGATCTTTCTCGAACCCAAACGGCTCTACAACGGTCCCTTCGACGGTCACCATGATCGCGCGGCGGTGTCCTGGGCCGGTCATCCCTCGGCTGATGTGCCGGCCGGGCACTACACCGTTCCGCTCGGTCGGGCGGCCGTCCGTCGGGAGGGCGCAGACCTGACCGTGCTGACCTATGGCACCATGGTCCATGTCTGCCTCGCCGCCGCCGAGGAGCAGGGTGTGGATGCCGAGATCATCGACCTGCGCAGCCTAATCCCGCTCGATCTCGAAACGATCGAGGCCTCGGTCCGCAAGACCGGGCGCTGCATTGTCGTGCACGAGGCCACGCTGACGAGCGGGTTCGGGGCCGAGCTGTCTGCGCGCGTGCAGGAGGCGTGCTTCTACCATCTCGAGGCGCCGGTCCGCCGCGTCGCGGGGTGGGATGTGCCTTACCCCCATGCGCAGGAATGGTTCTACTTCCCCGGCCCTGCGCGCGTCGGCCGCGCGCTCCTCGAAACCGTGGAGGCCTGAGATGACGGAGACGACCATCAAGATGCCCGATATCGGCGAGGGCATCACGGAAGCGGAAATCTCGGAATGGCTCGTCGCGCCCGGAGATCAGGTCGTCGAAGATGCGCCGATCTGCGTGGTGATGACCGACAAGGCGGCGGTCGAAATCCCGTCTCCCATCGCCGGCGAGGTCACGTGGTGCGCCGCCGAGGCGGGCGCATCGCTGCCCGTCGGCGCACCGCTTCTGCGGATTGCCGAGCCCGGTGCCGCCGAGCAGGGAAACGAAGAAAAGGCCTCCACCCCACCGTTGGTGGAGGCCGAAGCTACCCCCCACCCGTCCCCTGTGGAGACCGCTACCGAGGTCGTGACCATACGGTCGACGGACGAGTCAGCCGCGCCCCGCGTGGCGGCGTCAGCAAGGCCGCTCGCCGCCGCGGCCGTGCGGCAAAGAGCGCGCGAGATGGATCTCGACCTGTTCGATGTGCCCGGCTCCGGACCGGACGGGCGCGTCACGCACAGCGACCTCGACCGCATCCTCGCGCGGCGGGCCCCAAAGCCCACGTCCGCCGACGACGCCGCCGCCGCCGCCGCCGAAGAGGATGTCACCGAGGTCAAAATCATCGGTCTCCGGCGCAAGATCGCGGAAAAGATGGCGCTCTCGCACGCCCGCATTCCGCAGATCACGATTGTCGAGGAAGTCGACGTTACCGAGCTTGAGCGGCTCCGCAAACAGATGAACGCCGAACGCGCCGACCATCTCCCCAAACTCACGCCGCTGCCCTTTGTCCTTCAGGCCCTCCGCGCGGCCCGCAAAGCAGCCCCTCAGGTTAACGGACGCTACAGCGACGACGACGGGATCTTTCGCCAACACGCGTCGCTCCATGTCGGCATCGCCACGCAAACCGCGCGCGGCCTGATCGTCCCGGTTCTGCGGCGCGCCGAGCGACTGACGATCTGGGACGCCGCGTCCGGGATCGCCGATCTGGCCGCGCGCGGCCGCGCGGGCGAGCTTCCGCGCGAGGCGCTGTCCGGATCCACGATCACGGTGACTTCGCTCGGCCCCCTCGGAGCAGTGGCGACGACCCCGATCGTCAATCATCCCGAGGTGGCCATCGTCGGCCTCAATCGCCGGCAGATCCGACCGCTTTGGGACGGCCGCAGCTTCGTCCCACGCGACGTCATGAACATATCGGCCAGCTTCGACCATCGCATCGTCGACGGATGGGACGCTGCATCCTTTATCGCGCGGTTGAAGACCGTGCTCGAAACCCCGGCGCTCCTTTTCGCCTGAACGGCAGGGGGCCGGGCGCCCAGGCAAGACGGAGACTATTATGAAGATTGATCGGTTACCCTGCCCCACCCATGAAACCGTCCTCCGGTGCCAAGATCCGGCATCCGGCCTCGACGCGTTCATTGCGGTGCACGACACAACGCTCGGGCCCGGCCTTGGTGGATGTCGCATGTGGCACTACGAAAGCTCCGACGCCGCGCTTGCAGACGTCCTGCGTCTCTCGGCTGGGATGACCGCAAAGAGCGCATTGGCCGGAGTTCCATTCGGCGGCGGCAAGGCCGTGATCGTCGGCGATCCGAAGACCGAGAAGACCCCCGAAAAGCTGCGCGCGTTCGGCCGGTTCGTGGAACACCTGCAGGGCGGTTTCATCACGGGTGAGGATGTCGGTATGTGCCCGGCGGACATGGTGATCATGTCCGAAGAGACGGCCTTCGTGGTCGGACGTCCGGACGGGCGCTATGCGAGCGGCGATCCCTCCCCGGTGACGGCCGAGGGCGTCGTGCGCTGCATGGCCGTCGCGGCACACCAGACGTTCGGCGGCGACGGCCTTCAGGGCAGGCGCATTGCGGTGCAGGGGCTCGGGCATGTCGGCCTGCCCCTGGTGGAGCGGCTGCGTGCGGCAGGAGCCGAGGTCATCGCGGCCGACATCGATCCGGCCGCGTGCGCTCGGGCCGCCGCGCTCGGGGACAGGATCGTGCCGACAGCGCATATCCTGGACGTCGACGCCGACATTTTTGCGCCCTGCGCCCTTGGCGGTGTGGTCAATGACGAGACGCTCCTGCGTCTAACGGCTCGGATCGTCTGCGGTTCCGCCAACACCCAGCTTGCGCGCACCGACCACGCGACAGCGCTCGCAGCCCGCGGGATCCTCTATTGCCCGGACTACGTCGTGAATGCCGGCGGCCTGATCAGCGTGGCCGGCGAGGCGCTGAGGATCGAAGATGCGGGCTGGGTTGGCGAGAAGCTCGACGCCGCCGTCGCAACCTTTGGGCAGTTGCTTACACGGGCGCGCAGAGAGAAGCGCACGCCGCTGGACATCGCCGACCGGATGGTGAGCGAAATCCTCGGTGCGGCAAGGAACAGGCGTCTCGCACGCGCCAACTAGCACGGACCGGCCACGCCTGCCGACGTGCCTGGTCCGACGGTCAGCCTGGCCCCGATGGGGCCGCGCCAGTCGCTCGTTTGGGTCAAGACAGACAAAGGGACGGGACCGCGCTCGTCTTGCAGTCCCACCTGCTCGGATCAGGGCACAGCCCGACGCCGCTTCAGGCGCTCAAGAACGACGCCGCCGTCGATAAACTCGATGCCCTCGGCGAGGAGCGCCTCTTCGAGCTTCTCAAGCTTCGCGGACGCGATATCGCCTTCGCCGCTCTCGAAGCGGGCGACGGTCCGCAACGAGACGCCCGCGACCTCGGCAAGCTGTGCCCTGGGCCACCCGAGCAGCGCCCGCGCCGCCGCAATCTGTTGCCGCCTGATCACCTCACCCTCTTCAAATCGCCGTGAGTTGCACTATATAACGACTATGGGTAAAAAAATGCAACATACCGCTTTTTTGATGCGCAATGTTGCCCGTGATTCCAGGGTGGATCTCTCATGATGCTCGGCGACTTGCTTGCACATCCGGGCATGCGCCCGTTCGAGATCTCCTTCGCGATCGTCCTTGGCCTGCTGATCCTCGAGCTTGTGCTGAACCTGCTGGGGCTCAGCGCCCTGGGGGCAAGCGATGGCGACGCGGATATCGACTTGGACGCGGGCGATGCCGAAATCGACCTGTCCGACGTCGACCTCAGCGCAGGCGGCTCGGCCGTACTTGACATGGTCGATGTCGGAGAAATCGAGGTCGATCTGGACAGCGATCTGCCAGAAGGCGATGCGCCACCCTCCGGCAATGCCGGTGGCGCCCTAAGCTGGCTTGGGCTCGGTCAGGTGCCGATGACGATCTGGCTTGCCGGTCTGCTCACCGGGTTCTCTCTGGCGGGCTACGTGGTGCAGCTGGGCGCGTCGCAACTGCTCGGCACCGCCCTCGGCGCAACGCTCGCCTCCGCGGCCGCCCTCGGCCCTGCGGTCTGGTTCGCCCGGGTCTCCGCCCGGACCGTTGCACGGCTCGTCCCCAAGACTCAGAGCACCGCCATTGCACGCCGCTCCTACCACCGTCGCCGCGGGGTGATCACGGTGGGCACGGCAAAGGCCGGGCGCCCGGCGCAGGTGCGGTTCCGAGACGGCCACGGCAATGCACACTACACCCTCGTCGAACCGCTCGACCCCAAGGACGAGCTTCCGCAGGGCACCGAGGTCATGATCCTGCGCATCAAGAACGGCCCGCCGCGCGCCTTGGCCCTCACTGACCTCACAAAACCGAATTAAAGCAAAGGAGTAAGCTATGAACGACCTCTTCCTGTCGATCCTGATACCAGCAGTCCTTTTCATCACCTTTCTGGTCTTCGTCGGCATTGTCATGGCCCGGCTCTACCGACGCGCCACCCGCGAGGTGAGCCTCGTCAAAACGGGCTCCGGAGGCCGCAAGGTCATCATGGATGGCGGCACCATCGTCGTTCCGCTTCTGCACGAAGTTCGGCCTGTCAACATGAAGACGCTGCGGCTGGAGGTGTCCCGAACGGGCGATGCCTCGCTGATCACGCGGGACCGGATGCGCGTCGATGTCGGCGTGGAGTTCTACATCTCGGTCAATGCAACCGACGACGGGATCTCGCGCGCAGCGCAAACCTTGGGCGACCGCACGTTCGACGTCGACCAGCTCCGCGAGCTGATCGAGGGCAAGCTGATCGACGGCCTGCGTGCCGTGGCGGCCAAGATGAGCATGGACGAACTGCACGAGAACCGCTCGGACTTCGTACAGGAGGTGCAAAACACCGTGTCCGAGGACCTTCTGAAAAACGGTCTCGAGCTCGAGAGCGTCTCGCTCACGGCCCTCGACCAGACCCCTTTCGAAAGCCTCGATGAAAACAACGCCTTCAACGCCGTGGGCATGCGGCAGCTGGCCGAGGTCATCGCAGAATCCAAGAAGCAGCGCGCCCAGATCGATGCCGAGGCCGACACCGCTGTGCGTCAGGCCGCCATGGAAGCGGCCAAGCGCAAGCTCCAGATCGACCGCGAAGAGGAAGAGGCGAAGATCGCGCAAACGCTCGAGCTGGAGACCCTGCGCGCCGCGCAAGAAGCCGACATCTCCCGTCGCCGCGCCGAGGCCGACCGCGACTCCGAGCAGGCCCGGATCAAAAAGGAGCGTGAGGTGCGCGCCGCCGAGATCGAGCGCGAGGAGGCCATCCGCGCGGCCGAGATCGCCAAGGAACGGCAACTCGAGGTCGCCGACCAGGAAAAGCAGATCGTTGTGGCGCAGAAGTCCGAAGAAGAGAGCCGCGCCCGGGCGTCGGCCGACACCGCGCGCGCCGAGGCTGCCAAGGCCGCCGAGGAAATCACCACCGCGCGCGAACTGGCCGAGGCCGAGCGCGCCAAGCAGATCGCCCTCATCGAAGCCCTGAAGGAGGCCGAACGCCAGGCGACGCGTGTGCGGCTCGAAGCCCAGGCCGAACGCGAGGCAGCGGCCGACCGTGCCGAGGCCGTGCGCGAGGAAGCCACTGCCGAAGCGGATGCCCTCAAAATCAAGGCGGACGCGAAGAAGGCCGACAAGCTTGCCGAGGCCGAGGGTCAGCGCGCCATCGTGGATGCCGAGAACGCGCTGTCGCGCGAGATCGTCGAGATGAAGGTGCAGTTGGCGCGCCTGGCCGCCCTGCCCGACATCGTGGCCGAAATGGTCCGGCCCGCCGAGAAGATCGACTCGATCAAGATCCACCACGTGACCGGGCTGAACGGCACTCCCGCGGGCGGCGTCGGTCCGGGCGGTGCCGCAGGCACGTCACCCGTCGGCCAGGCCGTTGATGCCATCGGCGCAATGGCGGTCCAGTTGCCGGCGCTGAAGAAAATCGGCGAGGAGGTCGGGATCAGCCTCGAAGACGGCCTGACCGGGATCACCGCGGCCGCCCTGACGGACGGTGCAGAGCAGAGCAAGCCTGCCGAGTAACCCGCCTCCCCAAGTTGTGAACTGAGCCAAACCCTCCGTGTCTCCGCCGCTGTCGTCCGCCTTTCGGCGTCAGCCCAAAACACGGAGGGTCGTTTCGTACGGCTGTCGCGCTGGTCGTACCCACCGAGGCCACCCAAGGCGTCGCGCGGCACGGCAATAGCCGCCCCTAATGCGTGTCGCGCGGCGACTGGCCGAAGCGGGCCCGAAAGTCTCGCGAGAACCGGCCCAGATGGCTGTACCCGCAGTCAAAGGCGATCTCCGACACGCTCGCCCGATTGTGCCGCCGCAACAGGTGGTAGCGGGCCCGATCCAACCGAACCTCCTTGAGAAACTGCATCGGCGTGTGGCCCATGGTTTGCCGGAACGCCGTCTGCAGCGTGCGGGGATGAATGCCGGCCGCCTTTGCGATGTCCTCAAGACGGATGTCGGCATGGTGGAAGGCGTGGATAAAGCTGATGGCACGCCGAAGGTGGCGCTCGGAAGGCCGCGGTCGAGACGCTCTCAGCAAATGCCACACGTTGCTCGGCTGCAGCTCAAGAAGTGCGGCCGCCAGCTGTCGCTCCACCGCCAAGAGCGACAGGTCATCCGCCGCCAACCGCAACACCCCGCTGTCAATGGCCCGTGCAGCCGTCAATGCCAGGCCGCGCAGGCGCGCGCCCGTACGTGTGTCCAGCGCAACCCTGGGGTCGAACCTGATGGGCCCCGGCAGGTCAGCGCCCATGGCATCAACGGCGACGCGCTCTAGAAAAGCCGCATCGATCTGCACCATCAATTTACGACAATCGCCGCGCCACTCCATCTGGGTGGGTCGGTCCGGGTTCAGGAGGGTGGCACAGCTCGCGCTGGCCTCGACCTCTTCGCCGCGATGAGTGATCCGCGCTGCGCCCGCCAAGGGGATTTGCAGCAGATAGAAATCCTGCAGCTCGCCGGGGTCGATCGCAACACCAGCCCCATAGCCGAGCAGGTTCAGCGAAACATGCGCACCGCGGGCATGGTTGTGGACAGCGTGGAGGCTGCGTCGGCCCGTCAGATTGAGCCGATGATCGCAATATCGGCTGGCCACGGACGCCCGCGCCTCATCAAGGTCGTGCGTTCGCAAAACCGAATGCGATTGCAGCAAAGTATCGTGCACACCCATGGCGAAACCCTAGCAACGGGCGGCCTTCCTTCAAGCCTAAAGCATTTTGACTCGCATTCTGGATAAAGCCGTCGCGCGCGTTCGGGCAAGACTTGGGCAATCAGAACCAACAGGGGAGCGCGATCATGGATCTCGGAGTGACTGCCGCAGACGGGTGTGTCGGCGACAAGGCCTGGAACGTTGTCGGCCACATCTACACGTCGAAGCTGCTCAGCCCCAACGCCTTCATCTGGCATGCCCAAATCCCGGACGGCACCTTTGTGCCACCCCATATCCATCCAACGCAGGACGAATGGATCTATATGCTGACCGGCGCGCTCGAGGTCGAGTTCGGCCACGATGTCGGCGCGGTCACCACCCATCCTGCCGGCCCAGGCGATCTGGTGCGGATGCCGATGGGCAAGTCCCACGGCATCTTCAACCGCTCCGGCGCCGAGGCGACCTGCGTCTTCGGCGTGGCCCCCGCCCGCAAGCTCTTTGACCTCTTCGGCCAGCTCGATGGCGTGACCGACCCTGCCGAACTCGTGCGTCTTTCGGCCCTCCACGAGGTCGACTTCCTGCCACCCCCGCAAGCGGCCTAGGGAGGCGGGGCGATGATAGAGCGCAAGAAAGTTGCGATAATCGGTGGCGGCGTCTCGGGCCTTGCCGCCGCCAAGGCCTTCGATGAACGCGGCCACAGGGTCGTCGGGTTCGAGCGAAGCCACGATTTCGGCGGCGTGTGGGAGCTCAGCCGCTCCTACCCCGACGTCCAGACGCAATCGCCAAAAGACCTCTACTGCTTCACCGACCATCCGATGCCGGACGCGTATCCGGAATGGCCAAAGGGGCCGCAGGTGCATGCCTATCTTCAGTCCTACGCCGACAAGCACAATCTTCGCCGACTGTTCCGCCTGAACACCAACGTCGCGGCGATGGAGCGGCGGGCCGATGGAAAGCCGGGATGGACGCTGACGCTCGAGGCCGGCAGTCACACCTGGACCGAGGAGTTCGACTTCGTCGCCATCGGCACGGGGCAATTCTCCGAAAAGAACATCATCACTCATCCCGGGCAGGACGGGTTCGAGGCCGCCGGTGGCCAGGTGATGCACTCCTCGGAATACACCGATCCCGACATGCTCAAAGGCAAGCGCGTCGTGGTGCTGGGCGGGTCGAAATCCGCCACCGACATTGCGGTCAACGCCACCCAGAACGGCGCCCAGTCCGTCCACTGGGTCTATCTGGAGCCGGTTTGGCGCGTGCCGTATTTCGTCGGCGGCATCAATTTCAAGCGGCTCCTATACGTGCGCGCGCAGGAGCAGCAGTTCAACGCCTGGGGCAAAACCGGCGTGCAACGCGCCATTGCCGCCGCGCTAAAGCCCCTGGTCTGGGTCAATTTCCGCGGGCTCGAAACCCTATTGAAAGCTCAACTCGGGCTGAAGAAACACGGCCTTGTCCCCAAAACGCCGATCGAAAAGGAGGTGTCATGCTCCGTTCCGATCGTCACCCCAGGCCTGTTCGAAGCGTTGAAAACGGGGACGATTAAGAACATTCAAGGCACCTTCGACCACTACGACGGCAAGATCATCCAGATGACCGGCGACGAACGGGTCGAGGCCGATGTCGTGATCCTCGCCGTCGGGTGGAAGCTTGGCGTGCCCTATCTGCCGCAGGAGTTTCAGGACAAACTCATCGAGGCGGATGGCCAGTACCGCACCTATCGGCTGTCGGTGAATCCCGATCTGCCGGATATGGGGTTCGTCGGGTTCAATTCGTCATTCTGCACCGTCCTTTCGGCCGAGATGATTGCCAATTGGCTTGTGCGCTATGCCGACGGGCAATTGGACGATCAGCCCAGTGCGTCGCAGATGACTGAAAATATCGACATGATGCTGGATTGGAAACGCAACGAGCGCCCGGCCGCGCAGATCTATGGCGGCCTCTGTTCTGCGCCCTTCCACTTCAAGCATTTCGACGAGCTCCTGGCGGATATGGGGGCGAAGAAGCGAACCCGCAGCAATCCACTGGCGGAGCAATTCAGCTATCCAAGCTACAAGGCCTATGGCGAATTCCTTGCATCCTGCCCACAATACCAGGCCGGCTAAGCAAAATGGACAGACCAATGGCCCGCGTCAAAACCTGGTCCCGTTCAGACACCGGCGCTCCCATGTTCCAAGAAGTCTTCGCCCGGGTGACGGATATGGTGGGCGACGGGCTGCGCGAGATCGGCTTGACCGACAAGGGCATCGTACGGCTCGTCCATCCGATAGGCGATTTCGCCGCTTGCAGCCGGCGCAACCTCGCACTGCCGACCGACTACGACTACCGTGACACATGGCGGGACGGCGCGTTCGCCTGGAAGAACGATGGCCGCCAGCCGGACGGTAACAACAAGCTCAGGCTTCGGGCCTGATCGCAAAGGGGGAGGGAGAACTAATGCCAGTGCTCGACGGCGGAATAACCCGCAACGGAGAAGGGACCCAACTGAACATCCTCGGCCAGACTTACTACATCAAGGCCTGGTGTGAGACGACGTTCGCGTTCGAGACGAACTCCGAACCCGGGCAGCATGTTCCGGTCCATGTTCACCCGACGCAGGATGAGTTCATCCTGGTGCAGGAGGGCACGCTCGATCTCAAGCTCGATGGGGTCTGGTCCAAGGCCCATGCAGGCGATCTGGTGCGGATGCCCAAAGGCGTGCCGCATGGCTACTTCAACAAGTCCGACAAGCCTGCGCGCGCGCTGTTCTGGGTGTCGCCTGCAGGCAAGCTGAAAGAGCTGTTCGAGGCGTTGCACAACATGACGGATGTCGAGGCGGTCGTGAAGCTCTCGGCCGAACATGATGTCGATTTCCTGCCGCCCGACGCCAACGACTAGCGCGGTGCGACGGGCCTCGCGGCTCGGAGGGGCGCCGCTACGGGCGCTGGTTCCGGGCCGCATAATGACGCGCGATTAACAAAGCGGCGGCGTCTGGCCGGCGGCACTCTCGCGCAGAAGCAGGCACGCATCGAGCGCGCCGGCGGACGGGCGCCCGGGCAGATCCGCAGAGAGCCGACGCTGCAGCTCGCGCCTGCCGGCCCGGGGAAAGCGCTCGGCCAGGAGGGCGAGCACGCCCGACACATGGGCGGCCGCAACCGACGGGCCGGAATAGAAGTCGTAGGACCCGTCGTGGCGCGCGCTGAGGACGTCAACGCCCGGCCCATAGATCACGCGCTTCCCACGGCGCACGGCCCGGTCCGACGCGGCGATGACGCTCTCATGCGTGGCCGGGAAGCTGGTGCGCGGGTCGCCCGTATGGGCAGCGACAACCGGGATGCCCTTGGCCGCAGCTTCGTTCAGGAGGTTGGCCAACAGGTCGTCCCGCGGCCCCCCGAGGCTCATGTTGATCAACGTCGCGTCGTTCTCGAGCGAGAAGTTCAGCGCCCGCGCCAGCGAGAAGGTGTTGCAGGTCTCCCGCGCGCGCACGTCGGTCGCCCAGCACGCCCGAAGCGCCAAAACATCCGCCTCAGGCGCCACACCCACCATGCCCACCCCGTTCCGCGCGTCAGCGGCAATGATCGCAGCCATCGCCGTCCCGTGGCGTTCGGCCACCTCGGTGCCGGCGCTCGTGCCCGTGAAGTCGCGATAGAGCGCCACCTGCCGCCGCAGGTCAGGGTGATCGGTCTGCACACCGCTGTCGATCACGGCCACCCGCACCCCGCGCCCGGTCGCAAACTGATGGGCCTGCACGATGTTGAGGCCGGTCAGCGCGCGTTGCGCTGGCAACAGATCGTCGCGGTACTCCACGGCGAACACATCGTAATCGGCAATCGGCGCCGAGGTGAGCACGTCCGGGTGGGCGGCGAGGGCTCCGCTGAGATCCCGGGCGGACCGGCCCTCGGGCACCTCGAAGACGAGGCAGAGCACGTCGATGGCGGTCAGCGGCCAAACGGCGACCAACTCCGTGCCAAAACGGGCCGCAAGGGCGGTCTGAAATCGCGCATCCTCGGTGCGCCGTTCCAACGGCACGGACACGATCACATGCCGATGGGCCGCAAGGCTGGTCGCCGGGGCGAGCGGCAGGTCGCGGGTGCTGAGGCCCTGCGGAGGTCCCATGCACCCCTGCACCAGAATGAGCACCGCAAGACAAACGAGCCAGACCCTCACTCCGCAGCGCCTCCCGTCACGAATGCGATCGCCGGATGATCCTGAAGCGCCTGGGCGATCTCCTCAGGGCTGGACGCGGACGGTCGGGCGCGGATGAGGTCGGTGATCACCGGCGCCTCAGTCACCTCGAGCCCGAAATCTTCCAAGACCGAGAGAACTTCATGGCGCTCCACCCCAGGGGCGGGAAGGATCCTGAGCTCACCCGCGTCATCTCCCGGCGCAGTCAAGGTGACGAACTCATTTGGCCCTTGCGCCACGCGCAGCACCGGCATCGCGACCAGGGCAGCCAGGCAGGCGGCGGCAACGGCCCCCGCGGCCCAGACCGACGCCCAGCGTTGCAGAATGGGCCTGCGATCCCTGCCCGGCCGGATGTGTTTTTGGAGCGTGCGCCACGACTCGGCGGCATGGGTGTCGGCGGTCGTCCCGTCCATGATCACGGCCTGCAGGCGACGCTGCTCGGCCACCTCCGCGCGGCAGGCCGCGCAGCGGTTCAGATGCGCCGCCACCCTGCGTTGGTCGGCGTCCTCAAGCGTCCCGTTCAGATACCACGGGATCATCTCCCAAACGGCCTGATGATCATGATCCACGGCGAGACCTCCGGACGTTCTTGTCGGTGCTTGTGAGGGTCTGCTTCATGGCCGCCCGCGCTTTGGCCATGCGGGACTTCACCGTGCCCACCGGACAGTTGACGACATTGGCAACCTCCTCGCAGGTGAAGCCGTAGAAGTAGGTTAGCTGCATGATCGCACGCGCTTCGGTGCCCAGTGCCTTCAGCGCTTCTTCCACCTGATGACGCACGATCATCGCCTCAACCGTCGGAGCCGTCGTGTCGACGATCTCGGCCGCCTCCTCCAACTCGTCATGCCGCCGCTCGAAGCACCACCGCCGGCGCGTCTTCATCGCGATCCGATAGACGATGCCGAAGATCCAGGTCGCCGGTCGCGAGCGGCCCTCGAACTGCCGTGCATTGCGCCAAATGGCGAGCAGGGCGTCGTTGGCGATCTCCTCGGCGCGGTCGGGCCGGTCGACAAGCCGCATCGCAAACCCAAAGATGCGACGGTGATAGCGGTCGTGCAGGCGCTGGAAGGCGCGCGCATCCCCAGCAGCAACGGCTGCAAGCAAGTCGCCGTCGCTGATGTCGCTCGATTGGGTCACATTACGATTGAGCACTGGAATGTTCCTGTCGTCCCCGGTCGCACAGTAAGTACCTCGGTCGGGACGTTCGGTTCGCCATCCACTCTCACAAGGGCGTGATCCTGGTCCGGGGTCCACCGGGCCAGGATCGTCCGATCAGACCAGCGCAAAGTCGTCCGTCATTAGGGCGAAGTTGTCTGCACTGTACTCGCCCAGCGCATCAATCGCGTCTTGCCCGGTCAGATCCGTCTGGCGCGCAACGATCTTCAGATCCGCCGTCGCGTCGTTGAGGTTCTCCGAATAGACCAGCCGGTTCAGGTCTAGGTTCGTGTTGAAGTAAACGAAGAAGCCCGCGCCGTCCTCGTCCACAAGATCGGCGATCTGGTTGGCGGCCGTCCCGGCCAGGAACGGCGTGTCGGGGTCCCCGTCACTGTCGGCGTTCTGCAGAACGATCACGTTGGCGCCATCAAGGGCATCGGCCGCACCGGGTGCATTGGCGTCAGCCGAGGCAAAGTGGAGCGCATCGACCCCGAAATCGGTCGCGTTGAACGCAAACGTGTCCTGACCGAAGTCGAAGTCGGTGATGAAGTCCTCATTGCCTATGATCTGGCGGCCGTCGGCCGAGACATCAGCGCCGTCGAACGGATCGCCGGAGAAGGCAAACGTGTCCTCGCCATCGCCGCCCGTCAGCGTGTCGCTGCCTCCGCGCCCGTCCAGGATGTCGTTCTGCCCGCGCCCGTTGAGGTCATTGCCGCTGGCATCCCCAAGGATGATGTCGTCTCCATTAACCGAACCCAACACGTTCTCGAAGTTGACGAAGGTGTTCGGCCCGGCAACGCCGGCGGCCAGATCGACGGTGATGCCCGTCGCCGCCGACAGGTTGAGCACGTCCGTGCCCTCCCCGCCGTCCACGAAATCGGTGCCGCCGAAGGGGTGGATGTTGTCGTCCCCAGCCCCGCCGAGGATCACGTTCGCTTCGTTGTTGCCAAAAAGCGTGTCGTTGTACTCGGTGCCGATGACATTCTCGATGTCGACCAGCGCAACAGTGGCATCCCCCTGGCTCAGCGTGCCGATCTGGCTTTCCGGCGCCGGGTTCAGCGCGCCCTGATTGCTGGCATCGAGATCGACGGACACGCCATCCGACAGGCCCGACAGATCAATCGTGTCCCCGGTTGCGATGTCGGCCTCAGAGACTGCAGCATTGCCGTTGTTGTCGATGTTGCCGTCGACCGTGGCGCCATCGACGACCGCGTTCAGGGCAAAGACGTCGTCGGCCGCGACCACGTCCTCAAAGGTGAAATTGTCGGCCGTGAACCGCGCGAGGGCATCGATCGCGTCCTGGCCTTCCAGGTTGGTCTGGCGCGACAGGATCTTGAGATCGGCAGTCGCGTCGGACAGGTCGGTTGAATAGACCAGCCGGTTCACCTGCAGATTGCTGTTGAAGTAAACGAAGAAGCCCGCGCCGGGCTGATCGACGAGTTCGGCGATCTGATTGGCGGCCGTGCCCGCCAGGAACGGGGTATCCGGATCTCCGTCATTGTCGGCATTCAGCAGCACGATGACGTTGGCGCCGGCGGGGATCTGGGCGTCTGCGTCTGTCGCGTCGACCGCCGCGAACACCACATCGTCGGTCACGCCAAAGTCGGTCGCGTTCAGCAGGTAGTCGTCACGCCGAAAGCCGAAATCGGTGATGAAGTCCTCGTCGCCGACGATCTGGCGCCCTGCGTCAGACACATCGGCCCCGTCAAACGGATCGCCGGAGAACGCGAAGCTGTCGCTGCCCCGGCCGCCGGTCAGCGTGTCCGACCCACTGCCGCCGTCCAGCGTGTCGTCGCCGCGACGGCCGTCCAGCACATCGGCACCCGCGCCGCCAACGAGCTCGTTCCGGAACTGGTTTCCGATGATCTCATCGCTACCGGCACCGCCCGTCACGCTCTGGATGGAAAAGAGCAACTTCGCGCCCTCGTCCGTGTCGACCCGGCCGATCCGCAGGTCAACTTGAACGCCAGAGACGTCGGCCTCGAAGCTCACCGTGTCGCGGCCGCGGCCGCCGTCGATGATGTCGCGTCCGCCCCCGGCGAGGATCAGGTCGTTGCCCCCGCCGCCGAGCACGATGTCGTTGCCGGCGCCGTCGATGAGCGTGTCCGCGCCGCCGTTGCCAATGAGCAGGTCGTCGCCGTCTCCGCCTTCAAGCGTATTGGCGCGGTTGTCGCCGATCAGGATCTGCGAGCCGAACAGGCCCGCAAACGACTGGGCGAAGGAGAAAAGGATGTTGGACATGGGGGTTCCCTGGGCAGTGGACCCGCCCGCGAGGGGCGCAAGGCACCGGGTCCGAAGCAACGTGCCTGCACCCGTTGAGTGCCCCGGTCCGCGCACAGGGTTCTCCGCGATGGCGCAATCTAACGTGAAGCGGCTTGAGAGAACCGAGCCGCGCCGACGGGGTACGTCGCCGGTCCTCGCGCCCCAATTCGCGCCCGAACTTGTGCTCCGCGCATCGCCCGTCGGCCCAAGTCTCTGTCGCCGGATCGAGGGTGTCCCGACCCTGCCACAGGCTCAGCGGACAGGCTCCTCTGCCAGAAGCCCGTGCTGCGCAAGCACGTTGCGCAGGTCTTCCGTGCGGAGGGGCTTGGCCAGATGTCCGTCCATCCCAGCCGTCAGGCATTCGGTGACGTTCTCGGGCAGCGTGTGGGCCGTGATCGCGACTATCGGCGCGCGGTCGAGGCCCCGCCCCTTCTCCACAGCCCGGATGTGCCGCGTCGCGTCCAAGCCGTCCATGGGCTGCATGCGGACATCCATAAGCACCAGGGCAAATCGCTCCGGATCGGCCGAATAGAGCTCCACGGCGTTTGCGCCATCGCTGGCGAAGACATGCGCAACGCCGAACGTATCGAGGAGCTGCCCCAGGATGAACCCGTTGGTCAGGTTGTCCTCGACGCAAAGCACGGCGGACGAAGAGGGTGTCTTGGCAACCACTTGCGCCTGACGCACGGCCAGTGGAAGGGCCAACCGCACCGACGTCCCCTCCCCTTCCGTACTCTCAACGACCGCCTCGCCACCCATGGCCTGGGTGATCTGCTGGACAATGGACAGCCCGAGCCCCATCCCATCGCCGATCTCGCTATAGCTCTTGCCGCCCCGATAGAACGGCTCAAAGGCGCGCGCGGCAACTTCGGGCGACATCCCCCGTCCCGTATCGTGCACGGCCACGCTGAGACCGCGCATCCCCGCGACGGCCGAGCCGATTTCAACTGTGATCGCGCCCTCGCCCGCATGGCGCAGCGCGTTGCCGATCAGGTTCGACAGGATCTGTCGCAGCCGCGCCGCATCGGCGCGCACTTCCAGCCCAGCGGGCAGATCCGCTTCGACCGCAAGGGTCATCCCGGCCCGGTGGGCAGGCCCCGCAAAGCTCGCCACCATCGTCTCCGCCAGGGCCAGCGGGTCGAGCCACCGCTCCTCCAGCGTCATTGCGTGCGACCACGACCGCGCAAGGTCCATAACGTCGTCGATCAGCGCCAGAAGGGTCTCGCTCGCGTCACCGACGATCCCGACCAAGGGCTCGAGTTCCGGCGAGAGGCGCCGCAACTGCATCAACTGAACCGCGCCCAGTGCGGCATTCAACGGCGTGCGCAGCTCATGCCCAACTTGCGTGAGAAGCCGGGTCCGTGCCTTGCTCGCCGCCTCGGCCTCCTCCTTGGCCTGGCGCAGCGCCTCGAGCATCTTCCGCTCTTCAGTGATGTCCAGCATCGCTCCGCGCATCCACATCGTGTCGCCCGTGGGCTCCACCACCGTGATGATGTCGCGGATCCACAGGTAATGGCCGTCCCTGTGGCGCATCCTGTACTCCACGGAATGGTCGATCCCGGCCTCCGTCTGGCGCAGGCAGAACGTGATCGACGGCGTCCGATCCTCCGGGTGGATCAGGTCTTCCCAAAAGCCCGCCTGGTACCACAACTCCACAGGATGCCCCAGAAGCGTTTCGGCATAGGGAGAGACGTACGTGAAGCTCACAGGGGGCAGCCGCGCCTCCCACATGATCACGTGCGCGCTCCCAAGCACACGCTCGATGACGTCCTGTCGCTGCGATGACGGTTGGTCCATATACCCTACTCAACACTGATAAGCCCAGCCGACCGTCTATCAACGATGCGGCTCGAATATCCAGTCCTTTGCCTCATATGGCAGCGTTTTCATGGCGATGCGCAGAGCGTGCAGGTGACCGCTCCTCTGACCGCCCGCCGCAGCCGCCGCCGACACCGACGGCAAATGGCTGGATCTGATCGCACGCTGCCGCACAGGGCCAGCGCGACCGCGGGGCTCCATCCCGCGTCGGACAGGGCACAGGGCGCCTGGGGAGTGGCAGGAAGCGCGGTCGAAGCTATGCCCCGACCGCGCGAGCTTATTCCGCCGCCGTAGATTCCATCAGGAACCCGCCGGACTGGCGCTGCCACAGGCGGGAGTAGAGGCCACCCTCCTGCAACAACCTGTCGTGGGGGCCCTGCTCCACGATGCGACCGCGATCGAGCACGATGATCCGGTCCATGGCGGCAATCGTCGACAGGCGGTGGGCGATGGCGATAACCGTCTTGCCCTCCATCGCGGCGCGCAGAGACGCTTGGATCGCGGCCTCCACCTCCGAGTCCAGCGCCGACGTTGCCTCGTCGAGCACCACAATCGGCGCATCCTTCAGGATCATCCGGGCAATGGCGATCCGCTGGCGCTGTCCGCCCGAAAGCCGAACCCCACGCTCACCCACATGCGCGGCATAACCGTCGCGCCCTTCCCGGTCCTTCAGGCCCAGGATGAACTCGTGCGCCTCCGCCCGCCGGGCAGCCGCCAGCATCTCGCTCTCGCTCGCGGTCGGCCGGCCATACAGGATGTTGGATCGGATCGAGCGGTGCATCAGCGAGCTGTCCTGCATGACGACGCCGATGGCCTGGCGCAAGCTGTCCTGCGTGACGTGGGCGATGTCCTGATCGTCGATCAGAACGCGCCCCGCCTCGATGTCGCGATAGCGCAGCAACAGGTTAATCAGCGACGACTTTCCAGCCCCCGACGGTCCGACCAGGCCGACCTTCTCACCTGGCTGCACCGTCAGCGACACCGCGTCGAGCCCGCCGAAACCCTTGCCATAGTGATGGCTGACCTTCTCAAAACGGATCTCGCCGCACGTCACCGCAAGGATCGACGCCCTTGGCGCATCCTTGACCGTATGGTCGACGGCAATCGACTGCAGACCCTCGCGGATCACGCCGAAATGCTCGAAGAGCCGGATCATAACCCACATGATCCACCCGCTCATGCCGTTCAGCCTGAGCGACAGCGCAAGCGCCGCAGCCACCTCGCCCACCGACACAATCCCACGGCTCCAGAGCAACAGCGCCACCCCGCCCATACAGACCATCAGCGTCCCGTTCAGCACATTTAGAACCAGGTGCATCTCGGTCGCCAGACGCAGGAACCGCAGGAGCCTCAGCCGCAACCGGCGGAAGGCGACCAGCGCATAGGTCTCCTCCGCGCGCGTGCCAGCAAAGAGCTTCACCGACTCGATGTTGGTATAGGCGTCCACGACCCGCCCGCTTGCGGCCGACCGGCCATCCGACCAGCGCTCGGCCGCGCGGGTGATCCGGATCACCAGGAACCGGGTGTAGAGGATGTAAAGCGCAAGCCACACGGCCAGAACCGCCGCCATCCGCCCATCGATCTGCGAAATCACAACGAGCGCCGCCGTGACGTAGACCGAAGCGAACCAGACGGCCTCCAGAAAGATGTAGGCCGAGTCCTCGGTGGCCGGCCCCATCTGCATCACCCGGTTCGAGAGCCGGCCGGCAAAATCGTTCTGAAAGAACGGGATAGACTGGCCGAGCATATGCTTGTGCGCCCGCCACTGCGACTGCAGGTGCAGCGTGCCCACCAGCGTCTGCTCCAGAAATAGGTGGTTCAGTGTGATCAGAGCCGGGCGCAGCAGCAACAGAATGACGGCCGCAAGGATCAGCTCAGGCCCGTTGTCGCTCCAGAAGGCCGCGACACCGGATGCCGTCATCAGGTCCACGACCCGACCGGCGTAGAAGATAAGCAGCGCCTCGCCCAGCGCCACAAGCAGGCTCGTAGTGGCAATCACGGGCAGCCATCCGCGCAGGGTGCGCACCTGCGACCACATATAGGCCAAAAGGCGCTTGGGCGGGGTTTCGGCCTGAAACGGCTGGAATGGGTCAACAAGGGATTCGAACATGCGAAACATGACAAAAGCTCCTTCGAAGAGCACAGCGATGTAGGGGATCGAAAAGAAGAGTGATGTCAGCGGCGGGGCACGCGCCCACCCAAACAGGACCGGCGCTTAATGCTGGTATGAGATCCTGTTTGGCATCCGCGACTCTCCTCAGCCATGTTGCCCGGTTTCCTTACCGGACGGGCGGCGGCGTGTCACCATTGATATTGAGCTTTTCTGCGGTTGATCCGCGCCGATCGGCCGTCCGCCGCCGGGCGCTGCACAGCGGCCAGGGGCGACCAGGAGAAGCCGCTCGGAAATCGAGCATTCTCCGTCTCCAACCAGCCCCGGGATCATGCTGCGACATTTTGGACTTGCCATGGCCCATGCGAACCAATATCGTTTTGGTCCGTGACCAATCAGAATTTGACACACCCAATGCCGATACAGAAAGCGGCGCCGTCGTCGGATGGTCGGGAAGATCTGGCGGTGCTGCGCGCCCTTCGCCAGATCATCGAAGGCGAGAGGTTGCCGTCCGACGGGCGCCTGCCGACCGAGCGCGAGATCGCCGCCGAGCTTGGCTGCGGCCGACGCGCCGTGCGCCGGGCGCTCGACCAGCTGGAGCAAGAGGGTCTGATTTGGCGCCGTCAGGGCAAAGGCACCTTTGCCGGCCAACCGCCCGACCCCGCCGAAGCGCTCGCGGCTGAAATTGCGCCCAGTGCGGATCCACTCGCGGTCATGGAAGCGCGGTTGTGCATCGAACCAGGCCTCGCCGACCTGTGCGCCCAGCGGGCCACGGCCCACGATGTCGAGCGGCTCCGTGGCCTCGTCCGGCGCGCGGCCGAGCCCTATGACGCGGAGACGGCGGAGCTTTGGGACGGTGCGCTCCACCGCGCCATCGCCCGGATCGCGGGCAACCGCGTCCTCCTGACGGCCTTCGCGCTGCTCGACGAGGTCCGTCTGGGCGCCGAATGGCAGGAACAACGTCACCGCGCCCGATCACCCGAGACCATGGCGCTCTACGACCGCCAACATACCCATATTGTCGACGCGATCGCGGCCCGCGACGGCGCGGCCGCCTCCGCCGCAATGCGCGAACACCTCTCCGCTCTGACCGAGCGCTTGCGCACCACCCTCGAGGAGCCCTGGCCATGACTGGGGCGCCACTTCTTGACGTGAGCGACCTGACCGTCCGGCTCAATGGCGCCCCGGCCCCGATTGTCGATGGCGTCTCCTTCACGCTAAAGGCAGGCGAAACGCTCTGCCTTGTCGGCGAAAGCGGCTGCGGCAAAAGCCTGACCGCCCTGGCGCTCATGGGGCTTCTCGCCTCGCCGCCCCTCTCGCGAACCGGCGGGCAAGCGTTCTTCGAGGGAGAAGACCTCTTCACGCTTCCACGCGAGGCCCTTCGCCAAACGCGCGGCGGGCGCATGGCGATGATCTTCCAGGAGCCGATGACCTCGCTCAATCCCGCGCTGACCATCGGCGCGCAGATCGCCGAGGCCGTCCGCGCCCACAGCGCGGCAAGCCCCCAGGCTGCCCGCGCCCGGGCGCTGGAGATGCTGGAGCGGGTGCGCATTCCAGCGGCGGAAAAGCGGCTGCGCGACTATCCCCATCAGCTTTCCGGAGGCATGCGCCAGCGGGCGATGATCGCCATCGCCCTGGCCAACGACCCCCGCCTTCTGATCGCGGATGAGCCGACCACCGCACTCGACGTGACGATCCAGGCCCAGATCCTCGATCTGATGCGCGACCTGACCGCCGAAAGCGGCGCGTCGCTGATCATGATCACCCACGACCTCGGTGTCGTGGCGGAGATGGCCGACAAGGTCGCCGTCATGTATGCCGGGCGCATCGTCGAGGCCGGGTCCGCGGCACAGATCTTCGACGACCCACAGCACCCCTACACGCTTGGCCTGATGCGCTCTATGCCGGCGCTCGGCGGCGCCCGCGAGCGGCTGGTTACGATCCCCGGCCGCGTCCCCACGCCGACCGACATGCCACCTGGTTGTCGCTTTTCCACGCGCTGCCCCTTCGCCGACGCGGCCTGCGCCGAGCCGCCGGCCATCGCCGAGCTTGCGCCGGGCCACAGGGTTGCGTGCTGGCGCGCGCCGCTCGAAGGCGAGGTGCCGCTCAGGGAGGCGCGGCAGGCATGATCGATCAACCGATCCTCGAGGCCCGCGCGCTCCGCCGCCACTTCGCCGTCCCCCGCGGGCCGTTCCGCGCACCTTCCGTCATTCGCGCGGTCGATGGTGTCGACCTTGCCGTGCAGGAGGGCGAGACCTTCGCCATCGTCGGCGAGTCGGGCTGCGGCAAGTCCACGCTCGCGCGCCTTCTGGTCCGCCTGATCGATCCGGCCGAGGGCGAGGTCTTCTACCGCGGTCAGGGGATCGCAGGCCTGGGCGACGACGAAATGCGCGCCCTTCGGTCCGAGCTCCAGTTCATTTTTCAGGACCCGTTCGCCTCGCTCAATCCCCGCATGAGCGTGGGCGCCCTGATCGAAGAGCCGCTGCGCGTCCACGGGATGGGAGACGGGGCCGAGCGGCGGGCGCGCGTGGCCGACCTACTGATGCGCGTGGGCCTGCGGCCTGAGCATGCCGACCGCTACCCGCATGAGTTCAGCGGCGGCCAGCGCCAGCGCATCGGCATCGCACGGGCCCTGGCCACCGGCCCCAAGGTCCTGATCGGAGACGAGCCCGTGAGCGCGCTCGACGTCTCGATCCAGGCCCAGGTCGTGAACATCCTTGAAGACCTCAAGGACGCGTTCGGCCTCACGCTCATCGTCATTGCGCACGATCTCGCCGTCATCCGGCACATGGCCGACCGGGTGGCCGTCATGTATCTCGGCCAGGTGGTCGAGACCGGCCCGGCCGACGCCCTCTTCGCCGCGCCGATGCACCCGTATACCGAGGCGCTTCTTGCCGCGATCCCGCTGCCGAACGTGGGCGCGCGCCGCGCGCGCGTCGCCGTTGAGGGCGACCCGCCGAACCCGATTGCGCCCCCCCAGGGCTGCCGCTTCCACACCCGCTGCCCGTTCGCCCAGAACCGCTGCCGCACCGAGGTGCCTGCGCTGCGCGACATGGGGCGCGGCCGGCGCACCGCGTGCCACTTCGCCGACGATCTCAACCTGCACGGCATCCGCACGGACGCCGCCGCACACAGCCCTGCCGCCGCCCGCCGTTTCGCCCTCTACGGGGCGGCCCGCGCGGCGATGGATCCACCAAAAAACGACCTGTCCAACACAGAGGAGACCCCCCATGCGCATCGGTAAAGCCCTCGGGGCCGCGGCCCTGCTCGCGGCGTCCACGAGCCTCGCCCAGGCCCAGGATTTCACGATCGGCCTGCAGGAAGACCCCGATATCCTTGACCCGGACCAGTCCCGCACCTTCGTCGGCCGGATCGTCTATGCCTCGCTCTGCGACAAGCTCGTCGACATCACGCCGGACCTCGAGATCATCCCGGCCCTCGCCACGGGCTGGGAATGGAGCGCCGACGGCACTGAGCTGACCATGACGCTGCGCGAAGACGTGCTGTTCCACGACGGCACGCCGTTCAACGCCGAGGCCGTCGCCGCCAATATCGACCGCTCAAAGAACCTCGAGACCTCGCGGCGGAAGTCCGAGGTACGCTCGATCGAGAGCTGGGAGGTCGTCGACGAGTTCACGATCAAGATGACGATGGCCGCGCCCGACGCGACACTGATCGCCCAGTTCGCCGACCGCTCGGGCATGATGCTGTCGCCGACCGCGTTCGAAGCGGCGGGCGAGGAGTTCGGCCTTGCCCCCGTCTGCGCCGGCCCCTTCAAATTCGCCGAGCGTATCCAGCAAGACCGGATCGTTCTGGAAAGATTCGAGGACTATTACCGCGCCGACGAGATCGCCTTCGACAGCGTGACCTTCCTGCCCATCCCCGACACGACCGTGCGCCTGGCGAACCTGCGCGCGGGCGATCTCGACATGCTGGAGCGGCTTGCCGCCACCGATGTGACCTCCGTCGAAGGCGATGGCGGGTTGCAACTGGAGCGGGCAACGTCGCTCGGCTACCAGGGCATGACGATCAACGTGGGCAACGGTGACAGGGCAGCTAATCCGCTGGGCGAAAGCGACCTCGTCCGCAAGGCGCTGTCGCTGTCGATCGACCGGGCCGCGCTGAACCAGGTGGTGTTCGAGGGCGCCTTTGCGCCGGGCAATCAGCCCTTCTCGCCCGCCTCGCCATGGTACAACGCCGAGTTCCCCGTGCCCGAACGAGACGTGGATGCCGCCAAGGCGCTGCTTGCGGAGGCCGGCCACGGCGACGGCGTCACCCTCGAGGTCCAGGTCACGAACAACCCCGTCCAAACTCAGGTCATGCAGGTGGTCCAGGCGATGGCCGCCGAGGCCGGCATCACCATCGAGCTGGCTGCCAAGGAGTTCGCCACTCTTCTGGCCGA
This sequence comes from Pseudomonadota bacterium, assembly GCA_039822045.1. Taxonomy (GTDB): domain Bacteria; phylum Pseudomonadota; class Alphaproteobacteria; order Rhodobacterales; family Rhodobacteraceae; genus HLUCCA09. The sequence continues at coordinate 45,339 of JBCBMY010000011.1, forward strand.
CCAATCGGCCGGCGACTACACCGCCAGCCAGATCGGCTGGTCGGGCCGCGTGGATCCGGATGGCAACATCCACCAGTTCATGACCACGGGCGGTGGCATCAACGACAGCCATTTCTCCGATCCTGACATGGACACCTTCCTCAACGAGGCGCGCCTGTCGACTGACCCCGAGGTGCGCAAGGAAAGCTACAACGCGGCCATCGCGATGCAGCAGGACAAGATGCCGATCATCTACCTTTACCATCCGGTCTGGATCTGGGCGCTTGATGAAAGCGTCGCAGGCTTCACGCCTTACCCTGACGGGATGATCCGCCTCCATGGGGTAAGCGTCGCCGAGTGAGCGCGCTGCCCCGGGCTTGACCCGGGGCCCCGACCCACCGTCGGGAGCGGCCCCCCGGGGCCCCGGGTCAAGCCCGGGGCGCGCCACGCCGCTCCCACCCCGACGTCTGCCCAGCCTGACGGAGCTCCGCATGCTCGCCTTTCTCGCGCGCCGCATCCTGATCGCGATCCCCACGATCGTCCTGATTTCGATCTTCGTCTTCGGCCTTCAGCACCTGCTGCCGGGCGATCCGATCCTCGTGATGGCCGGCGAGGAGCGCGACCCCGAGGTCATCGCGGCCCTCCGCGAGAAATACCGGCTGAACGATCCGATCCCCGTGCAGTATCTCGCCTGGGCCGGCGCGGCGCTCCAGGGCGATCTCGGCATCTCGCTCCGCACGCAACAGCCGGTGCTGGAACTCATTGGCGAGAAGCTTCCCGTCACGATCCAACTGGCCGTCATGGCGCTCGTCATCGCCATGGTGATCGGCATCCCCGCCGGCGTCCTTTCCGCCTACAAGAAAGGCACGTGGATCGACTGGCTGGCCAACATCATCGCCCTCTCGGGTCTGTCGGTGCCGAACTTCTGGCTCGGGATCATGCTGATCCTGCTGGTCTCGGTGAACCTCGGCTGGCTGCCCGCCTCTGGCTACCAGCCTTTTTCCGAGGACCCGCTCCAATCGATCAAGACCATGCTGATGCCGGCCTTCGTCCTCGGCACGGCGATCGCTGCGACGCTCATGCGCCACACCCGCTCGGCCATGCTGTCGGTCCTGCGCTCCGACTACGTGCGCACGGCGCGGGCCAAAGGCCTTCGCGAACGCGCCGTTCTGGTCAAGCACGCGCTTCGCAATGCCCTCGTCCCCGTCGTCACGGTCACGACGCTCCTCTTCGGTGAGTTGCTGGCGGGCGCGGTTCTGACCGAGCAGATCTTCACGATCCCGGGCTTCGGCAAGCTCGTGGTCGACGCCGTCTTCAACCGTGATTACGCGGTGGTGCAGGGCATCGTCCTCTGCACCGGCATCGCCTTTATCTTCATGAACATCCTGGCCGACGCGGCCTATCGCATCCTCAACCCTCGGATGAGGGACGCCGCATGAGCGCCATCACCGACCCCCAGAGCAGAGCGGCCGACCCGGTCGCACCCCAGCGCCAAAACCGCGTCTGGGCCAAGTTTCGGAAGAGCCCCTCGGCCGTTCTCGGCGGCGTCATCGTCCTCTTCTTCATCATCGTCGCCCTCATGGCGCCCCTCCTGCCCGTCCCCGGTCCGGCAGAAACAGACTGGTCCGCCGTGCGCCAGGCCCCGTCGGCCACGCACCCGTTCGGCACCGACGAGATCGGGCGCGACGTGCTCTCGCGGATGATCTGGGGCGCGCAGGCCTCGTTGCTCGCAGGCGTCGTCTCCGTCCTTATCGCCGTAGCCATCGGCGTGCCGCTGGGCGTGCTCGCGGGCTATGCCAAGGGCTGGACCGACGCCCTCATCAGCAGGGTTACCGAAGCGCTCCTGGCCGCGCCCTTCCTCATCCTCGCCATCGCGCTCGCCGCCTTCCTCGGGCCCTCGCTCCGGAACGCCATGATCGCCATCGGCATCTCGGCCATGCCCGTGTTCATCCGCCTTGCCCGGGGCCAGACGCTCGCGGTGATGACCGAGGATTACGTGGAAAGCGCCCGCGCCATCGGGGTCGGCCACCTCGCCCTCATCTGGCGCTACATCCTGCCCAACATCTTCCCGCCAATCCTCGTGCAGGGGACGCTCACCATCGCCACCGCGATCATCGCCGAAGCCTCGCTCTCGTTTCTCGGCCTCGGGCAACAGCCCCCCGCCCCCTCTTGGGGGTCGATGCTGAACATCGCCAAGAACTTCCTCGAACAGGCGCCTTGGATGGCCCTTTACCCCGGCATGGCGATCTTTCTCGTCGTGCTCGGCTTCAACCTTCTGGGCGACGGATTGCGCGACGCCCTCGACCCCCGCGACGGATAGGTTCCCAATGACTTTCACGACCCGGCCCGAGATCAAGGGCACCTTCGGCGTCTGCGCCTCGACCCACTGGATCGCCTCGTCCGTCGGCATGAAACTCCTCGAGGCCGGTGGCACGGCAGTCGACGCCGCAGCGGGAATGGGGTTCGTCCTGCACGTGGTGGAGCCGCACCTGAATGGGCCCTTGGGTGACATGCCGGCGCTCGTCCGCCCCGCAGGCGCCGATGCCCCCACCGTCGTCTGCGGCCAGGGCGTGGCCCCGGCTGGCGCCACCATCGACCACTACCGCAGCGAGGGCCTGACGCTCGTGCCCGGCTCGGGCCTCCTGGCCACCGTTGTGCCCGGCGCGTTCGACGCCTGGATGCTTATGCTGCGCGACCATGGCCGGCTGCCACTTGCAGACATACTGGCGCCCGCGATCCACTATGCCCGCCACGGCCACCCCGTCCTGCCACGCGTCTCCCACACCATCGCCGGGCTCGCCGATTTCTTCCGCGACGAGTGGCCGACCTCCTATGCCACCTGGTGCCCGAACGGGGCTGCGCCTGCCCCCGACACACTCTTCAAGAACCCCGATCTGGCCGACACGTGGGAGCGCGTTGTGCGGGAGACGAACGCGGCGCAAGGGCGCGAGGCCCAGATAGAGCGCGCGCGCACCATGTTCAGACAGGGCTTCATTGCCGAGGCCATCGACGCCTGGATGCGCGAGGCCTGCGTAATGGATGCGGCCGGCGGCCGCCGCCGGGGCGTCCTCACCGGGCAGGACATGGCCGACTGGGAGGCGACCTACGACACTCCCGCCTCAGTAGACTATGGCGGGTGGACGGTCTGGAAATGTGGCGCGTGGAGCCAGGGCCCCGTTCTCCTGCAGTCCCTGCGCCTGCTCGACGGATCCGGCATTGCGGACATGCCCTCCGACAGTGCCGAGTTCGTCCACCGCGTCATCGAGACGATGAAGCTCTCCTACGCCGACCGCGAAGCTTACTATGGCGATCCCGCCCAGAGCGACATTCCGCTCGAGACGCTCCTGTCGCGCAGCTACGCCGAGGCCCGCCGCGGCCTTGTCGGCGCCACCGCGTCCGCCGCACAGCGCCCGGGCGAGATCGCCGGCTTTGAGGCGTGGCGGGCCGCGGCCGTCGCGCGCGCGACCGTGGCGCAACCCACCGAAGCTGGCGTTGGCGGCGGCGAGCCCACGATGGCGCATCTCACCGAACGGCGGGGCGACACCGTCCATATCGACGTGATCGACCAGTGGGGCACCATGGTTTCGGCCACGCCGTCCGGCGGGTGGCTCCAGTCGTCGCCCGTGGTCCCCGGCCTTGGCATGCCGCTCAACAGCCGCGCGCAGATGTTCTGGCTCGACGAGGGCCTGCCGACATCGCTCGCGCCCGGCCGCCGCCCACGCACGACGCTCTCCCCATCGATGGCCGAGGCCCCCGACGGAACAGCCTATGCCTTCGGCACGCCAGGCGGTGATCAGCAAGACCAATGGCAGCTCATTCTCCTCCTCAGGTTCGTTCATTCCGACCTGAACCTGCAGGCCGCCATCGACGCGCCGCTCTTTCACACCGCGCATTTCCAATCCTCGTTCTACCCCCGCGCGGTGCGCCCGGCCGAAATGACCATCGAGCCCGCCGTCGGCCAGGCCGTGATCGACAATCTGCGCGCCCGCGGCCACGAGGTGACGGTCGCCGAGCCCTGGACCGTCGGGCGCCTGACCGCAAGCAGCCGCACGCCCGACGGCCTGATGAAGGCCGCCGCGACCCCCCGCCTGATGCAAGCCTACGCCGTCGGCCGCTAGGGCCGCCGCCACCTGGAAAGGACCCGCCCCGTGACCTATTCCATCGCCGCCCGCGACCCACAGACCGGCTTCTACGGGGTCGCCGTCGCCTCGCGGTTCTTCGCCGTGGGGGCGCTCGTCCCGCATATCCGCCCCGGCCGTGCGGCGGTCGCCACCCAGGCCTTCGTGAACCCGCTCTGGGGCCTAGAAGCGGCCGACCGCCTTGCGGCTGGCGAACCGGCCGCCGCGGTGGTGGCCGACCTTGTGCAGCGCGATGACGGACGCGCCCAACGCCAATGCCATGGCGTCGACAGCACCGGCGCCACCGCCGCTCACACGGGCGTCGATTGCGTGCCCTGGTGCGGCCACCTGACCCGCGACGGCGTCTCGGTCGCCGGCAACATGCTCGCCGGCGAAGCCGTGATCGCCGACACGCTCGCAGCCTATCTGGCGCGCACCGACCTCCCCTTTCCCGAGCGCCTTCTCACGGCGATGGAGGCGGGCGAGGCGGCCGGCGGGGACAAACGTGGAAAGCAATCGGCGGCGCTGCGCATCCACCGAACGGAAGCCTACCCCTGGATCGACCTGCGGGCCGACGATCACCCCGACCCGCTGGCCGAGCTGCGCCGTCTGCACGACGTCGCCCAGGAGCGCTTCCTTCACGTGGCCGAAGCCATGCCGACGGCCGCAAACTTCTCCGGCACCACCGACCGCGCCCCGATCGACGCGGCCATCGACGCCGAGGATGCAAGACGCGCCAAGGACGGCGTCAAGAGCCGGTCCTTCGCAACGCCACTTCCCACCATACCCTAGCGCAGCAAACCGAAGCGCTCTCGTCCGCCGACGCTGCGCTGGACCGATGCGAAATGCCCGCAGGGCCAACCCTGGCGTGCCCTCTGAGGGCGCTGCGTACCGCACGACCGCGACGAACCCACGCCTTCATCGCGTGAACGCTGGCTTCCGCTCCGGGCTGCAGGAGGATACACTTGCGTCATGCCTGCATCCCCCTCCTCCTTTCCGGCGTTCGGCCGCCGCCTGCGTCGTGCCCGCCGATCGTCCGGGATGAAGCAGGCGGCGCTGGCCGACCTTCTGCATGTCGATCAGGCGACAGTGTCGCGGTGGGAGAGCGGTGTGCAGACGCCACCCCCCGATCTGCAATGGGCGGCCCTCGATCTCCTTGGCCCCCAGCGCGGTTCCGACGACGCGCTGCGGCGGCTCGTCGAGCAGTCCGGAGCGTGCGTCCATCTGGTCGAGGAGAGCAGCCACGTCTGCCTGGCCTACTCCGCAGCCCGCGCCCGCGACTGGCAGACGAGCCGCCGCACCATGCTCGGCGTCTCCCTCTGGCCCTTCGCGACCGACGATATCCGGCGTGAGGAAGAGGCGCTGGCAGGTGCCGGATGGTGGGACCAGCATACGCCCGCGCCCCGCCACTTCACGACCGCGCCACAAGAGCATGGCAGCATTCGCATCAGCGCCGGCGGCATCATGTGGGAACGGCTTTACCTTGCCGACGGAACCCCGGTCCGCTTGGTGAGCGGCGTGCGCTGACAGGCGCCGAACCCGCCTCATCCTCCAGGGCAAAGAGCTCCACCTTCGCTAGTGTCTGGTGCGGTCCCGCGCATACCCTAAGCCTGGTCCGCGCAGCCCCGGCCGCGCTAGGCCGACGGCATTCCACGGCATCCGCGCCTCTTGATCGGCGCCCTGCGGATCACAGGCCTTGCCGCAGCGGGGCAGCTGGCAAAGATCGCCGTGCCCTTTCCCGAAGGTACCGCGCTCTGCTCGGATGCCGGAGATCTGACCGGTTGGCTCCTGCCCACGGTCGGCCTCGTTGGCGCGCTCCCGGGCCTGTCGTCCGGCGGACTCGTTGGGCGCTTCGGCGCCGAATGGCCGCTCTTTGTCGAGCATCTGCTGGGCCGCGTCCTGTCTCTCGCGCAATCCACCGGGCTCGGCTTTGGATAGATGATGCCTGCCGGCAGATCCCGGACAACCCGTAACGATACCGATGCCCCCGCTCAGTGTCGCCGTATCCGTCCTCACCTTGTTCTGATGCAGACGTGACTGGCCGCACGGCGGCTTTGGCCCGATGGTCCCGGTGCGCAACGCGCGTCTAGGCGTGCTGCGCGGAAGCTGATTGGGCCGGGTGCTCCCGCAAGCGGGGGCTCGGCCGATATGGGAGGGGCCCCACGATGGACCTGGCGATCCGTTCACTCAACCGCGGCATTGGGCTTGCACTGATCCTGGTGCTGTCCCCGATCTGGCCGGATCCTCTGAGCGCGCAGACGGCCGAGCCGCTGCCCGCCTATGTGGTCGATCAGTTCGGCGAACCTCCGGCATGGCCCGACGGGCCCCTGTCGCCAGACCTTGAGGCTGCCGTGCAGGCGGCAATCGTCGCCAGCGTGATCCGGTCGACCTGGGGACAGGAGCAGTCCGACGCGCTGGAGAAAATCGCGGCCTCCGAAGACCCCCGTCTCGTCTGGCTGATCAGCGATCTCATGCGTTTCGTCTCGGGCCGGCAGCTCTCCTCCCGACTCAACGACGCCGCCTCCACCCTGCTGAAAAAGGACCTGCCGGATCACAACCACTGGGGCAACGTCACCGACCATCTCATCGCTTGGGATATTCCTGCGCCGCCCAACTACCTGCCCGTCAAGCGCGCCATCTTCACCAGCGTCGTACCGGGGTGGGATAAGATCTTTGTCGAAGGCGATATCGACTGGCGGCACGTCTCGTGGGGCGGCGTGCTGATCGACGATCGCGCCTACGACACGACGGACGAGCGCTGCAACTGCATTCCCGCCGCCGACAACCCCGACGTTAGCAGCGCCGCCGACGCCACCTGGCTCGAGGATGACGACATCGTCTTCGGCATCGAGGTCAATGGCGAATATCGGGCCTATCCGCGTCGGATCATGGAAGTGCGCGAGATGGTCAACGACACGCTGGGCGGACGCGATCTCGGCATCCCCTATTGCACGTTGTGCGGCGCGGCGCAGGCCTACTTCACCGACGGCCTGCCCGAAGGGGTCGACCGGCCCATCCTGCGCACCTCGGGCCTCCTGATCCGCTCCAACAAGGTGATGTACGATGTCGAGACGTTCTCGGTCTTCGACACGTTTCTGGGCAAAGCTGTAACCGGTCCCCTTGCCGACAGGGGCCTGGAATTGGAGCAGGCCACCGTCATCACAACCGACTGGGGCGCCTGGAAGGAGGCCCACCCCGAAACAACGGTGCTCGTCGAAGCGCTGGCCCTCGGCCGGGATTTCGATTTCCGCAACGGCCGCGACGCCAACGGCCCGATCTTCCCGGTGGGCGACGTCGACCCGCGCCTGCCGGTCCACGAAGACATCATCGGTGTGCTCACCACCTCCGGCCAGCCCGTCGCATTTCAACGCAGCGCCGCACTTGTGGCACTGCGAAACGGCGACGAGATCGCCGTCGAAAACGTGCGCCTGGAGCTTGACGCCAACGGCATCAGAGCCGTCGACGCCGACGGGTCCGACCTCGGAAGTCACCAGGCGTTCTGGTTCGCCTGGTCGCAATTTCATCCGGGCACGGACCTTTGGCCTGGGTGATGCGCGCCGCGCGCTAGGGCGCATCGGCTGACCAGTTCCGACGCTCAACTTGGTGCAAAGTGTCCGCCACGTCCAACACGCGCCCCGACGCACCAGCCACACTCGATCCACCCTGGACGCAGTCAGTTCGCGTCCAGAAGCGAGCAAGCCCACCGTCCCCCGGACCTAGGGCGCGCATCTGCGCTATCAGGCCAGCAACATCTTCAACATGTTGCGCTCAGAGAATTTACCGCCCGACACCGTATAGAGATCGATGCCATTGCAGCAAACCTGCCTGTCGCTGGCATCGGTCCCGTAAAACGGTCCGCTGTGTATGCCCTCAAACGTCCAATAGACCACGTACTTGCCGGTAAAGGTCTCCTCGACAAGGTTCAGCGTATGGCGGATGCCCGAGACCCCCCTTTGAGTTCATCGAAGACGGCAAGATGCGCCTCCTTGTCGGATAGGACATCCGGAGCCAGCGGGTGGCGGTTCAGATCCCTGAAATCATCCGTGAAGTAAGCTGCCAGGTCGGCCTTGCTCTTCGAGGCATCGTCAATGTCAGCATAGAGTCTGGCGATCGCCCAGGCCGAAGCCGACCAGTTCGATGTCTCCATGAACCTCGAAAGGCAATCCGCGGACGATCTGAAACAGCGGCTGATCGATCTCGGAACCGACCTCCTCACGGCCATAGACCAGCCGACGAAAATCCAGTTCGGCCGCCTGGTCCACGAGCCGGCGCGCCACTATCCCGAGCTTGCGCGCGTCTGCTACGAAACGCTCTACGACCGGACCCAGGCGCACCTTGCAACCCTCATTGCCACGGGGCAATCAAACGGGCTCTTCCGTCCCGGCGTGGCCCCCACGCTCCTCGCCGACCAGCTCCTGGGCATGTGGCTGGGGCTCTCCCGCACCAAAATGATCCTCGGGATCGCGCCCCATGCCGACCAGAACCCCGAAACGCGCAGCCGCGAAGAGGTTCTGACGCTTAGCCGCTGACACACAATCGGCTCCACGTTGCGTGGCATACCCGAACGCGCGAACTCTCAAGTTGCCGAAGCGGAGTGCGCACGTTCGGGTGGCCCCCTTAAAGCCTCAGTCGGCGTCGGGACAAGGGGCGCCCGCATCCATCCAGTTGTTGAAGGCCGCAAGCGTCTCTTCCACGGTAAAGGGCGCGGGCTCGCGCCCCGGCCCCGGCGCCCATCCCCAGAGAACCAGCGCATCATGGCCGATGTGATCGGCGACCTCCGGCAGGCTCCGACCGCCGGTCCGCGCCGGGTCCTTGATCTGCTCGCAGATCTCGCGTGACGACGTCTCCCACCACGCCATCTCAACCGGCGCAAGCGCCCAATGCGGCGCGCCGGGCGGCCCGTGTGGCAGCTCGGAATTGACGCTGGCATGGCAAGACGCGCACGGAATGCTGTTGCGGCCGTCGCGCGTGTCACCCCCGTTGATGTTCATCCCGTGATAGCGCCACTCACCCGCCGCCAGCCCAAAGCTCGGGCCAGACCAGCGCGGGCGATTGTCGGCTGGAACGTGGCAGTTCGCGCATCGGGGATGCGAAAACACCGTGTACACCGTCTCCCAGTGCGCCAGCGCCTCACCCCTGTCGGGCGGCGCAATCGGTGCCGCCACTTCGCCCGATATGTCCGCTTGCTGGGCAAGCCCAGTCGAGCCCACAACTGCCCCGATGACGGCAACCGCAACAATTCCGAACAGTCTCAAGACACCAGAACCCCGCTGGAGAACGGAACGTGCTTGCCCAACGGAAGCTCGCGAATGCGCTGCCCGGTCGCGGAGAAGATCGCGTTGGCGAGCGCCGGCGCAACCGGCGGCGTCCCCGGCTCACCGGCGCCCCCGATATCGTGCCCGCTGTTGATGATATGCGTCTCGATCACCGGCGCGGCCGATATGCGCATAGCCTCATAATCGTGGAAGTTGCTTTTCTGCACAGCGCCGTTCTCGATGCTGATCTCGCCATGGATCGCGGCGGTCAGGCCATAGATGATGCCGGACTCGATCTGCGCGGTCACACCGTCGGGCGTGACCGCCAGACCCGGATCGATGACAGCCACAAAGCGATCGACCCAGATCTCGCCGTCGTTGACGGTGATCTCGGCCACCTGCGCTACGATAGAGCCAAACGACTCCTTCAGGGCGATCCCGCGCCCGCGTCCCGGTCCGACCGGCCTATCCCATCCAGCCTCGCGCGCTGCCCGCTCCAGAACGGCAAGGTGGCGCGGCCGGTCGGCCAGCAGGGCCGCGCGATAGGCAAACGGATCCGCCCCTGCGGCGGCGGCACATTCGTCGACAAAGCTCTCGATAAAGAACCCCTGCTGGGACTCGTCCACACTCCGCCATGCGCCGGTCGGAACGTTGCTCGGGCTCTGGAAATAGCCGATATCCTGGGCCGGCACGCTGTAGGGGATGAGGGGCGCCTCCGGCGGATCCATCTTTTCGACATAGGTGTTGTGCCACCCAAGCAGCGCTCCGTCGGGCCCAAGGGCCGCTTGGAACCGGCTCGAGGCGGCAGGCCTATAGCAATCCTGGCGGATGTCCTCCTCGCGCGACCAGATCAGTTGCACCGGCCGGCCCACGGCTTCGGCGATATGAACGGCCTGCAGAGCCCAGTCTGGGCGGGACTTGCGACCAAATCCGCCGCCCATCGGGTGGTTGTGCAAGGTGACGTTCGCTTCGTCCAGATCGAGCGCCTTGGCGATCTCTCGTCGGAACCCGAGCGGGTTCTGACACCCGACCCACACATCGCACAGCCCGTCCCTCACATGCGCCGTGGCGTTCAGTGGCTCCATGCATGTGTGCGCCAGATACGGCACCCGGTAGTCTGCGCGGACCACCTCGGCGGCATCGGCCAGCGCGGCCTCCACATCGCCAACCGTTCGGTCGCTCTCGCGCCCGTCGGTCCGCACGAGATCTCGGTCGTGCTGGGCATAAATCCCCGCCATCGACAGCGTCTCGTGCCCCTGGGTGTCCCACTCGATGACAAGCGCCGCGAGCGCCCTCTGGGCCGTCCAATAACTGTCGGCGACAACGGCGACGGCCTCGCCGGTCTCGGGATAACCCCCGATCATCGCGGTCGACACACTCCCCGGCACCCTGATCACATCCAGAACGCCCTCGATCGCCCGGGCCTCGGCGTCGTCGACCCGAGCGACACGCCCGCCGAAGACAGGCGCGCGCCGCGTGGTGGCATAGACCATGCCCGGCAGCCGAACATCCAGCGCGAACCTGGCCGTTCCGTCGACCTTCGAGGGGATGTCCAGACGTTCGACCGAGCGGCCGATGATCTTGAACTCACTCGGCTCCTTCAGGGTCGGCGTATAGGACGGCGTCATCTCAGCGGCATCCGCGGCAAAGGTCGCATAGGGCTCAGCCCGCGAACTCGCCCGGTGAAGCAGCATGCTGTTCTCGGTCTCGATCTCCGCCATCGGCACGTCCCACGCGCGCGCCGCGGCGCGCTTGAGCATCTCCTTCGTCGCCGCACCGGCCACGCGCATCCCATACTGCCCCGTCGCCCGGATGCTCAGGCTGCCGCCCGTGATCTGCAGATCGAGGAAGTTCGACACATGCATCATCGCGCCATCGACGCTCGGCACCACAAAGCTCGGCAGGTCGACGTCCTTCAGGAGGAACCCGCGCCCGAGGGCGTAGGTGCTGTATTCGCGCAGCGCCGGCGCTTCTTCGAACCGGACCCTGTTCCAATCGGCATCGAGCTCGTCGGCCAGCATTTGCGTCAGTGCGGTTTGTGCGCCCTGCCCCAGTTCCGAATGGGGAACGATGGCCGTCACCACATTGTCCTGATCGATCTTCACATAGGCATGAACCAGCGTCTCACCCTCGCCAGCCACAACCGCGTTCAGATCGTCGGCCAGGTTGCCCGGCCGCAGGGCAACGCCCACGACAATGCCGCCGCCGGCCACCGCGCCGGCAGAAATGAAGGCGCGTCTGGTCCACTTATTCATTGCCAGTGCCCTCCGCCGCGGCCGCCGTCTTGATGGCACTCCGAATGCGCCCATACATCCCGCAGCGGCAGATGTTGCCCTCCATTGCATCGTTGATCTCGGCGTCAGACGGGCTCGGGTTGCGCCGAAGCAGCGCCGCCGCCGACATCAGCTGCCCCGACTGGCAATAACCGCATTGCGGCACCTGGTGCGCGATCCAGGCCTCCTGCAGCGGGTGCAGGTCCCCGTCTCCGGGCGCCAGACCTTCGATCGTGACAACGTCGCGCCCGTCGGCACTGGTCACCGGCATGACGCACGAGCGGACGGCGACACCATCGATCATCACGGTGCAGGCCCCGCACTGCGCAATGCCGCAGCCAAACTTGGTGCCGGTCAGCTCCAGCTGCTCGCGAAGGACCCAAAGAAGCGGCTTCGACGGGTCCACATCCAGGGAATGCTGAACTCCGTTAACGGTGAGCGTTGTCGTCACGTTGGCGCTCCTCTGTGTCTCAGGCTGTCATCGGTTGCGTTTGAAAGGGCCGTGTGGCGGAGTCGCAATAGGCATAGAGCCGCGCGGCATCTTCGGCGTTCTCGGCGGCCTTCGCCGGCTTGGTCACCTGACACTCGGAATAGTACGCGCCGGTCTCAAGCGCGGCCTCGGGCATCACCGCGCAGAGCACCTGGGTTCGCGCGCCCTCATCCGGCGTGACGATGCGTTGCCCGCGGCCCGTCACCATGGCCCAGAAATACTTGAGCAACAGCCACGAGGACGTGTGTCGCGACAGGTTCGTTCGCACGACGCCGGGATGCACTGAACAGGTCTTCAGATGCGGGAATTCCACCGCGAACTGCTTGGCCAGAAGGATGGCACCGAGCTTCGACTGCTGATAGCGCCGCCATGAATCATAGGCGGACGGATCGACCGTCGCGATGGCATCCAGATCGATCCGTGGCGCCTTGTCCGGATCATGGTTTCCCGGCGGATCGCCGATCAGGGCGTGGCCGCTTGAGGACAGCCAGACCTGCCGCGCGGTCTTCGGCGCCAGGCGCTTGGCCAGCAAGAAGTGCCCGATCACGTTGGTGCCCATCTGCACGTCGAACCCGTCTTCGGTCTCGCCGGGCGGCGTGTTCATCACGCCGGCATTGTTCACCAGACACGCGATCTGCGGATAGGTGTCGTCAACGTAGCGCGCGAACTCCGCAACCGACGCCAGACTGCCCAGGTCAAGCGCGTGCGTCGTATCGATCTGCTCGGCCGCGATGGGCTGTTCACCGCCAGAGCTTTGCCCAACCATTGCTTCGGCAAACTCGGCCTGCGACCTCGCGGTGCGACCGGCCACAACCACCTTGGCCCCCGCGCCCAGAAGCACCCTGGAGGTCTCGGCCCCAAGCCCGGAATACCCGCCGGTGACCACGAACACCTGGCCCGTCAGATCCATGCCATCGACAGCATCGAGCGCCGTTGCCGGAAGCCCCTTTTGCGCGTTCCCTGTCGGCAAGTCGTGCCCTCCGATGGTGACTCGAATCCGAATCCGAATTCTGGTTATGTTTTGACCGAGAAACCGAGTCGTGTCAAGAAGCGGCCACTCGATGTGACCTAGGAACACAATGCCCACCGACCGATGGCTGTCCGATCTTCACTGGCGACGCGAAAGCCAACAGTCGCGCGGCGAGAAAACCCAAGCGGCGTTGATGGATTCAGCCGAGGCCCTGATCGTCGAAAAGGGAACGGAAGCAACATCGATTGCCGATATCGCGCGGCGGGCCGGGTGCTCTGTCGGGGCCGTCTATCATCACTTTCGCGACAAGGATGCGCTCTACTTCGCGCTTTTCCACCGCTGGACCCAGACCCTGTCCGACCTGAACCGGCAAGCTGCGAATCCGGATCTCTGGGAAGGTGCGTCCGTGCGCGACCTTCTCACCGGCTATGTCGACTTCAAGCAGCGGGTCCGCCAGGAGGGCGCGGCAGCCAAGGCCGCGGCGGCCCTGGTCATGGCGGACAATCCCGAACTGCGGCAGCACATCGCCGAGATCACCCGCGAGGGCCACAAGACGCTCCAGGAGCTCATCCTGGCGCGACGCAGCGAAATCAGCCATCCCGATCCCGAATGGGCGGTCGCCTTTGTCATCGACCAGCTTGGCGCGATGCTGAATGCGCGGGTCGATCCAGGGCAGCAGATCGCGGCCATCAGCCAGACCGACGACGGCATGTTCAAGCGCGAGGCCCTGAACATTGCCACCACGTTCCTGGGGCTGAAGCGCTAGCGCTCGGCCGCCCTGCCCCGGTCCCCACCCTCCCCAGGCAAGACGATAGACGTCCACGGGGGTCGTCCGCACATCAAGCCGCGCACGCACCGTGCGCGCATCATTGCAACGAATAGGTCAGCGCGGGCCTACGGCCATCGCATCAGCCACCGAGGAACATGTTGCCAGCGGCCGAGCCATGGCCCACCCTTGCCGAGCCCCTGAAAGGGGCTCGGCAGGTGACACGGAGATATCTGGCGCCACTCCATGAGACCCATCACCCAAGAAGGTAAGAGTGCGGATCACCCCGACCGAGCGGGGTTGAAGGGCGGCACGGCTGCAGTCCTCGCAATCAGCCTTGCTCTTCAGATCGGCGGCGGCCCCGCCTATGCGCAGAGCGCGACAGCGCTAACCCGCGAGGCTCCAAAAGCGGCTGAGTCCGGCGGCCCTCGACGGTGGCAAGTTGCGTCCCATGGGGCCAACCTGCAGGCCGCGCCCTCCCATGACGCCCCAACGCGTGCGCGCATCGAAGAGGACACGCTGCTTTCAAACCTTGGCTGCCAGGTCGCCGAGACCACGATCTGGTGCACCGTCAAATCGATCCACGGTGGGGCGCGTGGATTTCTCCCCAAGGACGCGCTCACGCCGGCCCGCGGGCCCGACGGCACAGTGCCCACCGGTCCCAACGACAGCGCCGACCGCGTCCGCAATGGGGACTACGACGCGCGTGGCCGCATCGCCTGCGCGCAGGAGCAAGGCGAAGCGATGGGGTCATGCTCGATTGGCGTGGCGCGCAGCGGTGGCGGAGACGCCACGGCCATCGTGACCTTCGGCAATGGCTTCTCCCGCGCGCTCTCCTTCGTCCAGGGCGACTTCACGCGCGCCAACACCACCATGTCCGGAAACGGCACCGACACCGACTGGCGCAAGGAGGGCGACCTCCACCTCATCCGGGTCGACGACCAGCGCTACGAGATTCCCGATACCCTGATCTTCGGCGGTTAATCCGCGGCTTTCGCCCCTGAGGCAAGCGACCCCGGGGGAAGCCGGCGCGCGCACAGCGCGCCGGCCCGATTAGGTGGCTCCGCCGAAAACACTCGGCGCAGCCAAAAGGCTCAGTTCGGCGAGAGCCGGTGGATGATGCCGGCATCCTCGGCCGCATAGAGGGCGCCATCCGGGCCCAGCACCAGCGACCGGAACCGACCCGACTCCATCGGCAGCGTCATCTCGGTGACGTCCACGACCGCGGTCCCGTCATCATCGAGCTCGATGACGTCGATCCGCTGGCCGATGGGCGTGCCGCCAAAGCCGATCCCCATGATCCCAACGACCATGGCACCGTCCCAGGCGCCCCACTGGTCCCCCGTAAGGAACGCCGCCGACGAGGTGCCCTGCGACCATCCGTTATTGTCCCAGATCGGCACCATCGCGTCGGGATAGGTCTCAAGGTCCGTCATCGGCATAAACGACGCCCGCTCATACCGATCCATGCCGTCCATCTGGTTGGGGCTATAGCCGCAATAATCGTCCGGACAGTCGCCGCGGCCCGCCATGTTCGGGCGCGGGTCCCAGCCGGCATTGCCGCCGTTTACAAGCACCGTGATCTCGTCGGAGTGCCACGGGCCATGCTCGGCAGCGATCGGGGTGCCAGTCTCTGGATGGAACGCGATGCCCTGAACGTTACGATGGCCATAGGTATAGGTCCGCGCATCGAAGCCCTCGGGCGGGCTGTTTTCCGGCGCTGCATTGCCGTCGCTGTCCATCCGCATCACCTTCGAGCCCATCAGCGTCGGGCTCTGCGGCACCTCACCATTATGGGTGTCGCCCGTGGTCAGATAGAGATACCCGTCCGGGCCAAACCGAACGCGGCCGCCGTTATGCGCACCCGGCCCCCCGAACGGATGGTCGGTCGCGGCCGGCTTGTAGGGCACATCGTCCACGATGTCGGTGCGGTCGGCAACGCCCGTGAAGTCGTCGCTGACCGTCATCCGCATCAGGCGGTTCGAGCCCGGAGCGGTCATGCTCGACGTCGAATAGACATAGATCTGGCGATTGTCGGCAAAGTCCGGATCGATCGCCACCCCCATCATGCCGGCCTGCCCCTCGCAGAACAGATCGTCGGCCGTACTGGCATAGCCTTCGGACCCGGTCATGCCGAGCAGCGCATTGATCTCGCCCGATGGCATGAGAACCGACAGGCCCTTGCACTTCTCGGTGAAGAACATCGTGCCGTCGTCGAGGAAGGCCATGTCCCAGGGGCTCTCCAGCCCGTCCAGAACCACCGAGTGCTGCAAGCTGGTCGTATTGGCGGCAAGCGCCACCGTCGGCGCGCCGAGCGCCAGCGCGGCGGCCAATGCTACAAGCGAGCACGCCTGTCGGTTTGCGAACGCAAAGGTCATCGGGTCTCCTCCCTGATCAAACTGCGTCAATTGATTGCGCAGCATTCCTTTTTTTTGGAGAAGCTTAGGTACCGTTGCGTCAACTTCAAGATTTAACATCCGCCACGACATCCACCTTGCGGCGACAGACGGCCCCTGCAGGCGCATAGTCCATCCACCACGTCAGCACGCGCAAGCTCGGCGCCGCCCGGGATCGTCGCTCCGCCCGAGAAGGAGGACCTAGGGAAACGAGGTCGCGATATAGGCCGCCAGATTGTCGATCTCGTCGTCCGACAGATCTTCGACGAGCGACATCATGATGGCGGAGTTCGGACCAACCATCTCCTTGGCGCGGTATGTCCGAAGCCGCTCTGCGATATAGGCATGTTCGCGTCCCTCCAATGCGGGAAAGCTCGCCATACCGCGACCCGTCTTGCCATGACAGTTCACGCAGTTCTCGCTGTAGCGCTCACCGCCGGCCTCGACATCCCCGCCCCAGGCCTCTGCACCGCTGAAGGCCAGCGCCACACCAAACGAAATGAACAAGGATGTCTTCATGTCAGGTGCCCTCCCAAGCACGCGCGGTCCCGGCGGAGGTCTGAACGGCACCCCCGTCTCTTCAGCGCCTGGGCCGGATCCCTCTCCGATCTTTTGCGCTGCTGCACCGACTTAGCGCCAAACCTCGGCACCGACCAGAAGCCAGCGGGTCCGCGCCCCATCCCTCTGGCCCGCTTGCGTCAGGTCATGGCCAGGCGGCGCGGACTTGGCGCACAATTCCCCGACGAGGCCGCGTGCCCGCGACCCCGCACTGGCACGCCCCGGGCGAGACAAAGGAGACCAAGATGGACATTCTACAGAGGGTGACGGTCGCAATCGCGCTCGTCGCGGCACTCGCCATTGCACCGCTCACAGCCATGGCGGAAGACGACCCGCACCATTTTGTCTTCAGCATCACCACCGACGAGAGCTGGGCCGCCGGCTCCGCGCTGACGCAAGCGACCGTCGCCGACGAACGCGGCCACGATGTCACCATCCTGCTCAGCGTCCGCGCCGTTCATCTGGCCGAGGCAAACTCTGCCCAGGGCGGGTTCAGCGTGACGGCGCGCTCCCCGCGCGAGATGCTCGCATCGCTCATCGCGCATGGCCACAGCGTTCTTGTCTGCGGGATGTGCATGGTGGCAGGCGGGGTCGAACCGGACGACTTGATTACCGGCGCACAGATCTCCGGGCCGGAACTCACCTTCAGCGCCCTGACGGCCCCAAACACGATCGTCCTAAGCTACTGACGTCGCCCGACGGCCCCCTCCGTCGGCTGCATCACATCCTCCGCCAGTCGCCTGCCGCCTCAAAGGCGCCCGCAGCGCGATAGATCGTGCTTTCGTCATAGCGCTTGCCGACCAGCATCATCGACACCGGCAGCCCGTCCGACATGCCGCACGGCACGGCCATCGCCGGGTGGCCGGTAACGTCGAAGGGGGCAGTGTTGTTCAGCATCTCGAAGGCACGCTGGCACCACAGGGCGAGATCCTGCGAGGTGGGCGGGATCGGCGTCGCCTTCATCGGCGTCGTCGGCATCAGCAGGATATCGTAGCTCGCCAGCACTTTGTTGTACTCGTCCTTCAATTGCCGCGAGAGATTTTGTGCCTTGGCGTAGTAGTGCCCGCGATGGTGCTTGAGGTAGTACTGGCCGACGAACATGCTGATCTTCAGCGTATCGCTCAGCTCATCCGCGCGCTGCCGCCAGTTGGCGTGGAAGTCGAGAAGCGAGGTTGTATACATCCCCTCCCAACCGGTGCCCATGCCATTGCCCGTCATCATCTGGTTCATCAGCCCTTCCAGCGCGATGGGCGTCCAGATCGCGGGGCCCTTCAGGTGCCAGGGGATCGAGATCTCGTCGACGGCCGCGCCCTGCCGCGCGAGCGTCTCGGCGGCGGCGCGCACCTTGCTGTCGACATCGGTCTCGGATTCCGGTCGCCCGAAGCCCTCCTTCACAACGCCGATCTTCAACCCCGAAATGCCCCGTTGCACGAACTGCGTGTACTTGTCGGTCTCGACATCGTACTGCCGCGGGTCGAGCCCGTCGGGGCCCGCAATCACCTCGAGCATCAGCGCGTTGTCCATCACCGTCTGGGTCATCGGCCCGGTATGGTCGATGGTGCTCTCGATGGGCATCACGCCGGTATAGGGCACCAGGCCATGCGTTGCCTTCATGCCGTAACAGCCGCAAAAGCTCGCCGGCATCCGGATCGAGCCGCCCTGGTCGCCGCCGATCGCCATGTCGACCTCGCCCGCGCCCACCAGCGCGCCCGACCCCGACGACGAACCGCCCGCGGAATATCCGTGCTTGTGTGGGTTATGCACCGGCCCGGTGGCGTTGGTGTGCGACCCGCCCGACAGACAGAAATACTCGCAATGCGCCTTGCCCATGATCGTGGCGCCCGCATCCAGAAGCCGGGTGACGATGGTGGCGTCGACATCGGGCGTATAGCCCTTCAGCGTCGAGGCGCCGTTCATCATCGGCACGCCCGCCAGGCAGACATTGTCTTTCAGCGCGATCGTTTTGCCATGCAGCGGCCCGCGCGGCGCGCCGCGTACCTCGGTTTTCACATACCAGGCGTTCAGCGTGTTCTCTTCGGCCCCGGGGCGATAGCCGGCGGTGCGCGGATACAGCACCGGCGGCAAGTAGTCCGGCATCGAGTCGACCACGTCGTAGGCATCGAGCGTCGGCTGCATCACGTTGAGGAACTCCTGCACGCGCGCGTCTGACAGGTGCATGCCAAGCTCTTCGACGATCTCTTTCAACTGGGCGAAGGTGGGGCGCTGAACGGTCATGGACGCGATCCTATCGCTGAGGGAGGGCAGCGGCGCGGGCGTGCCCGGCAGCTGTGTGTGGGGATTGGACGCCGTGGCCGGCTCGGCCTGGTCTGCGAAGACGGGGGTCGCCTGAGCCGATGCGCCGCCTCCGAAGCCCGTGAACTCGTCGATCAAGGCGGGGTCGGCGGCCTCGGATCCGGCGATCTCTCCGGTGATCACGCCCTTCTGGATCAAAAGCACGCGGTCCGAGAGCTCGGTGATGAAGTCGAGGCTTTGCTCCACCAGCACGATGGCCACGCCACGGCGCCGGTTCAGATCGCGCAACAGCTCGATGATCTCGTCGATGATCGAGGGCTGAATGCCCTCGGTCGGCTCGTCGAGCAGGATCAGGTCGGGCTCAGAGATCAGGCATCGGGCGAGTGCCAACAGCTGTTGCTCGCCGCCCGACAGCGCCCCGCCCCGACGGTCAAGCAGGCGCTCGATCCGTGGGAACTCCACCAGAATGCGCCGCAAGGCGTCTTCCTCATCAAGCCCGTGGGCCGCCACGCCCATCCGCAGATTGTCGAGGACGGTGAGGTTGGGAAAGATCCCGCGGCCCTGGGGCACATAACCCATGCCATACTGCGCCCGCTCGCCGGGCTTCAGGTCGGTCACATCGACCCCGGCATAGACCACCGAGCCGCTCGTCGCCGGCACGAGCCCGATCAGCGTTTTGATCAGGGTCGACTTGCCCATGCCGTTGTGGCCCAAAACACCGACGATCTCGCCATCCTCGACCTTCAGGTCGATGCCATGCAGCACCGGCACCCGGCCATAGCCAGAGGCGATGCCGTGAACCTCCAGAAGCGCACTCATGCCCTATGCCCCAGATAGACCTCGCGGGCGCGCGGATCGGCTGAGATCGCGTCCATCGTGTCTTCCATCAGGATGCGGCCTTCGTGGAACAGCGTTACCTGCCGACTGATCATGCGAATGAACTGCATGTCATGCTCGACCACGATCATTGCCGCGGTCTGGTTGATCTCCCGGATCAGCTCAGCGGTGCGCTCGGTCTCCTCATGGGTCATGCCCGCGGCAGGCTCGTCGAGCAGGACAAGCCAGGGCTCGGCGGCCACCACCATGCCGAGCTCCACCCATTGCCGCTGACCATGCGCCAACACACCCACACTCCGGTCGCGAATGTCGCCGAGCCGCAGCCGCTCGATCGTCTCGGCGGTCAAAGTGCGCGCGCGCCGGGCGCCATGCCAGCGCCGGGCCGAAACCCAGATGTTTTCGTCGACCGACAGCCCGTCAAACACATTGGGCACCTGCGTCTTGATCCCGACGCCCAGGCGGGCAACCTCGTGCGGCTCGCGCCCGGCCACATGGGCGTCGCGGATCACCACGTCGCCCGCCGTCGGGTTAAGCTGCCCGGTCAAGCACTTGAAAAAGGTCGATTTGCCGGCTCCGTTCGGACCAATGAGACAGCGCAGCTCATTGTCCCAGAGCGTAAAGTCGACCCGGTCGACCGCGCGCACGCCGCCGAAATGCATCGACAGATTGCGGGTCTCGAGCACGATCTCGCCCCGCCTCATGGCTCGTCTGCCCGCATCTTGCCGTTGCGCGGCCGCCGCATCCGCAAGCGACGCTCCCGCGCCCGGTCGCCCCGCCGGCGCCGTTGCCCGTTGGCCCAGTTCAGCACGCCCGGCACCACGCCCTGCGGGACGAGCAGCACGAAGGCGATCAGGATAATCCCCAGCACCAGGTTGGTGTTGAGCGCCTGCTGCTGGCCGAGCGAAGCCGTCAGGAAGTAGAGCACGAAGGTCGCCAGGATCGGCCCGATCAGCGTGCCGCGGCCCCCCACGATCACCCAGATGATCGTCAGCGCCGACTGGCTCAGGCTGAAGACATCCGGCGTCACCCGGCTCACGCCGACGGCAAAGAAGATCCCGCCCACAGCCGCGATGGCCGCGCCGACGGTAAAGATGCCAAGCTTGTAGAGGCGCGTGTCATAGGCCAAAAGCTCGGCCCGCGTCTCGTTCTCACGGATCGCAACGCAGACCCGCCCGAAATGCGTGCGCACCAGCCAGCCGCAGAACACGTAAAGCAGGATCAGCGCCGCCATCGCCACATAGAACGTGTGCTCGGGAAACAGCATCGCGCTCGGGTTCCCGGGTATGTTGATCGGCGGCGCACCGGTGCCGTTAAACCCGCCGAGGAGCGCCGTGCCGATCTTGTATTCCGGCCCCGAGGTGCGGCGGATCAGCGAATAAAGGATCAGCGCCACGGTCAGTGTGATGACCGCCAGGTAGACATCGGACACCCGGCCGTAGAACACGAAATAGCCAAGGATCGCGGCAAAGGCGGCCGCCACGGCGATGCCGACGAAGATCGCCCCGGTCGAGCCGCCAAAGTTCACGGCCGCCACTGCATAGGCATAGGCGCCCACCCCAAAGAACGCCGTCTGTCCGAAACAGAGGATCCCGCCAAAGCCCCAGATCAGCGCAAGGCTGAGGGCCAGGATCGCCAGCCCGATCACCTGGGTCAGCGTGATGATCGTGAAGAGCTCCAGAATCGATGGAGCAACCAGCGTGAAGAGCACCGCCAGCACGGCGACGATCAAGGTGCCCCTGAAATCCCCCGTCAGCCGCATCACTGGCTCTTCTTGAAGAAGCGGCCGGTGATGCCCGTGGGCATCAGCCGCAGCAGAACGATCGCGGCCAGAAGCAGCGCCACCTCACCAAGCGTCGGCCCGGTCAGGAACGACACGACCCCGTTGATCCCGCCCAACAGGACCGAGGCCGAGGCCGTTCCCGCAAGGATCGCCGAGCCCCCCGAGATCACGGTGATGAAGGCCTTGGCGATATAGATCGAGCCGATCGTCGGCAGCACTCCGGTGATCGGCGCCAGCAGCCCGCCCGCAAGCCCAGACACCGCTGCGCCCAGCCCGAACGTGATCATGTAGATGCGCGAAGTCGAAACGCCAAGTGCCGCCGCCATGTCGGCATTCTGCATCGTCCCCCGCGCCACCAGCCCCAGGGTGGTGAACTTCAGGACCAGATAGACCCCGATCAACAGGGCGACGGTCACGCCGATCAGGAACAGCTCGTATCCCGACGAGGTGTATTCGCCGATGGTCACAACCCCAAGCGGCGGCGAGATCGTGGTCGATGTCGAGGCCCCGAAGATCGACGTGATCAGCCCGATGAACAGCAGCGACAACCCCCAGGTCGCCAAAAGCGTGTCGACCATCCGACCATAGAGCCAGCGGATCAGCAGGCGCTCCACGATCACCCCGATGACGCCCACGACCAGGGGGGCCAGGATCAGCATCGCGACCCACAGGTTCACCCCATTGTTGGTCGCCACGACCACCGTGTAGCCCCCGAGCATCAGGAACTCGCCATGGGCCAGGTTGATGACCCGCATCATGCCAAAGATGATCGCCAGGCCGAGGCTGATCAGCGCCAGGTTCGCAATCACATAGACGATCTGCAGGATGAGGGAGAGGACCAGGTCCATCGGCGGCCTTTCAGTGCGCAGAACCCGGCCCGCATGCCGCGGACCGGGCTGTATCGGTCCCGCTCAGATGTCGATGCCCGCAGCGGCAAGCCCGTTCTCGAACTTGAACTCGCTCTGGTTCGGGTTCTCGACGAGGTCGCACACCAACAGCGTGTCGGCCGGCTGCTGGTTTTCGTAGGTCTCGATGATGTTGAAGGACTGATCCTTCAGTTCGGCCAGATAGACGTTCTGCAGCGCGTGGTTGGTCTTGGGCTCGATCTCCACCCGCCCGGACGGCCCGTCAAAGCCAAGGCCCGAGCGCAACGCCTCGATCACCGCAGCGCGGTCCACCGAGTCTGCGGTCTTCACCGCCTCGGCCCAGATATAGGCCCCCTCGTACGACCGCGCGGCAAGTTCGTTGAGCGCGGGCGCATCCGCGCCGAGCCGCGCTTTGAAGCGCTCGACAAAGGCCGCATTCGCCGGGCTGTCGATCTCTTCGAAATACGAGTAGGCGCAGATCATGCCATCACCTTCCTCGGCCGAGATCAGCTTGTGCTCGTTGCCAACGCCAAAGGTCGTCGACGCAATCGGGATCGACTGGTTCATGCCGGCCGCGGCGTATTGCCGGTAGAACGACACATGCGCGCCGCCCACCAGCGCCGACATCACCATGTCGGGCCGGGCCGCCTGGATCTTCTTGATCGTTGGCCCAAAGTTGGTGACGTCGAGGGGGAAGAACTCGGTCTCGACCGGCTCGCCGCCATTGTCGCGCACGAACTTCTGCACCCATTGCGCGGTGATCTGGCCGTAATTGTAGTCGGCCGCCACGATATACACCTTCGACCCCCACTTGTTCATCGTGTAGGGCACGAGCTTTTCCACGGTCTGCGCGGGCGTCGATCCGGTGCAGAAGTTGTTGATATCGCAAACGCCACCTTCGTAGAGCACGTTGTAGAAATAGAGCGTCTGGAACCGCGAAAAGGTCGGCCGGATGGCCTCGCGGCTGGCCGACGTGATCCCGGCATGGACCACGTCAGCACGGTCGCCGGCGGCGGCCTGGGTGGCGAACTGCGTATAGAACTGGATGGTCGATTGCGGGTCATAGACCTTCAGGTCGATCTGACGGCCCAGCAAGCCGCCCGCGGCGTTGATCTCGTCGATGGCCATCTTCGTCGTCTCGACCATCGGCTGGCCGTAAATGTCGAGCCCGCCCGACTGGTCGAGGATCGAGACAAAGGTAATCGGGTCGTTCGCCCAGGCGCGCGTCGAGATCAGTGGCGCCGCGAGCGTGGCCGCCGAGGCGGTGGTCAGAAATCGTCTGCGGTTGATGGTCATGGTCGCACTCCCTGTTGTCGTTCGCACGTGGCCGCGCTGGCCCCGTGTGTCAGTCTTCGGCGTCGGGCGTCTTCGTGCCAGGCTCGGCATCACCCTTCGGATCGTCGCTCAAGGGCCCGGTTACGCCCTTCACCCCGTCGGCGATGTTCAGGCCAACCTCTTCGCCAAGCTTCTTCACCGCGGGCAGTTGCAGCGCGAGGTTCAGCACGCCGTCGACCACCTGGTTCACGCCGTTGCCATCGGTCGCGCCCCCGCCGCTGGCACCCTGTCCCATACCGGTGATGTGGTTGATCCGGATCGAGTCGATCTTTTCGGTGGGCTTCATCATCTTCTCGACGACGCCGGGCAGCGCTTTCAGCCGCGCCTCGTCGAGCTTCAGCCGCATCAGCTCGGCACTCTGCGAATTCTCCGCAGCAACCAGCGCCGCGGTGCCTTCGGCGCGGTCCAGGAGCTCCTTCTTGGCGGCCTCGGCCCGCTCCCGCGCGGCCTTCGCCTCGGCCTGGGCCATGGCGACCACCGTACCGGCCTCCGAAGCCACGCGCGCGTCGTCCACCTCGGCCTGCTCGCGGGCGCGGATCAGCGCAACCTCCTGCTCCCGCTTGGCCGCGGCCATCTCGCGCGCCGTCTTCACCTGTTCCTCGGCGGTGGCGTCTTCGGCGGCGGCGGCCTTGACCTTGGCCTCGGCCTGCACCTCTTCGATCTTCTTCGCGGCGAGCGCCACCGCGTTCTCACGCCGCTTGGTCTCGACATTCAGCTCGCTTTCCAGGCGATGCCGGTTGAGCTCCCGGTCGCGGGAGATCTCGTTCAGCCGGGTCTCACGCTCCGCCTCGATCCGCGCCGCATCCCGGCGCTTGTCCGAGTCCGCCTGTTCCTGAGCCACATCGGCCATGCTCTTGGCGCGCGCGGTTTCGATCTCGCGGTTCTGCGCAATCTTCGCCTCTTCCTCTTCCTGGTCGATCAACAGCCGCTGCTTGGTCGCCTCCAACTGGCTCTGGCGCACCGACACTTCGGCATCGGCCTCGATCGCGGCGCGCTCCTTCTTGTTGACCGCGATGATCTCCGACAGCCGCCGCATCCCAAGCGCGTTGAACGCGTTGTTCTCGTCGAGCGCATGAAACGGTGTCTGGTCGAGCCGGGTGATCGAGACCGATTCCAGCAACAGGCCGTTCTTCGCCAGGTTCGGCCCCAGCATCTC
Source organism: Pseudomonadota bacterium (assembly GCA_039822045.1). Classification (GTDB taxonomy): domain Bacteria; phylum Pseudomonadota; class Alphaproteobacteria; order Rhodobacterales; family Rhodobacteraceae; genus HLUCCA09. The sequence goes on from JBCBMY010000011.1 coordinate 70,371, forward strand.
CGACACCTCGGCGCTGTACTTGCCTCGGTTGTCCTGCAGGCTGTCCATCGTATAGCCAGCCGCCACCGCCAGCATCGCGTCCACCAGCTTGCCGTCGAGCGTATCGGCGAGCTCCGACGACCGGAACGACTTCCCCGCAAGGGCCTGCGCGGCCGTGGCAACACCCTCGGGCGACGGGTCCACCCGCACATAAAACTCAGCACCGATATCGATGCGCAGGCGGTCCGCGGTGATGATCGACTTCGGCCCCAGTCGCTCGATCTCCAGGCGCGAGGTCTTCATGTTCACTTCCGAAACCTTGTGCAGGAACGGCAGCGCAAGGCAGCCGCCATCGGTCACCACCAGCTGACCGCCCGCGCCCGTGCGCACCAGCGCCACCTCGCGTGTCGCCTTCCGGTAATATCTGTTCAGGAACAGGATCAGCAGGATCGCCGCAATGACGAGCGCAAGGATCGTGAGAAACCAAGTCATGTCTGCCCCCAGCTGAGGTCGCCCGCGCCCATGGCCACCCCCCATGACAGCCGCGGCCGACAGCCCCAATCGACCGTCCGAGTGGACGGGATCGATTCGAGCCCTGTCAATGTTTTTTGGCAGCCACCGGGGGGCGAGTCCAAGGTCGAGCAAGTTTTGGGCAGTGGGCTCCGACCAGCGCGACGGCGCCAAAAGTGCCCGGCCGACCAGTGCGGGAGGAGCAAATCCCAAGTCCGGCGCCACCGCGCGCAGGTTCTGTGATCGGCCCCCCGCGCGACACCGCCCCGCCAACCGGAGCGTCATGGCTCCCGGCGCGCACACGCTCAACAAGCGTCCAGAAGCCATCGAGCGCGTGCGACTTGGCCTCACGGATCTGGGTCTTCTCGGCGTCCGACCGGACATAAGTGTCCAGATTGATTGCCGTGAACGTCGCGGCAAAGCCGAGCCGCACCCGGACATTGTGTGTCACGACCTGCCACCGCTTACCGTTCTAGGCCCGCATCGTGCCGGTCATGCCGCAATCGGCCACGCCCTTCTCACGCACAGGCATCACCTCGGCCACGGCCAGCGTGCTCGACGAAGTCCCCCTGGGTCCGGCTGTCGTTGCGGATCTTCTTGCCGGCGAGGTCCGCCAGCGAGACCTCGGTCATCGCGCGGTCCCCCGGGTTGCACAACAGCTGCTGCATCGGGACCGGATAGATATCAACGATCTACGTTGTCCGTCCCACGCACTTCGCGCTCCATGATCGGGCGATCGGCGTCGACAAAACGCTCTCGCCGCTCCGGCGCCCGGGCCACGCCAGCCTGATAGTCGAACGCGATCTCCAGATCGCCGCAGCCCTGCTCGATGCACCAGACGGCGCGGCCGGACGGCGCCGCCGTCACACCTCCGACAGGCGCGCGCGGGCGCCTTCCGCGGAGTACCGCATGTTGCGCGCGAACAGGCTGACATCGATGTCGGTGGCGATGAACGTCGCCCCGATGCTGCGGCACCGCTTCTGCAGCTCCACGTCGAACGTCAAAACGCCCGCGGCTTTCCCGGCTGCCACGGTCTTCTCGATGGCGGCCAGAACCGCTTTCTTCACCTCCGGCGCGCCGGTCTGGCCGATAAAGCCCATGTCGGCGGCCAGATCTGCCGGCCCGACAAAGATGCCGTCCACCCCCTCCACAGCCAGAATCTCGTCAAGCGCGTCCATTCCCTTGCGGTTCTCCACCTGGGCCAAAAGGCAGATCTCGTTGCCTGCCGTCACCAGATAGTCCGGGATCGCCGCGAAATCGGAAGCGCGCGCAAGGGCCGACCCAACGCCCCGCACGCCCCGCGGCGGATAGGACACTGCGCGCACGAGCGCCTGCGCCTGTTCGGCGCTTTCCACCAGCGGGATCAGGAGGGATTGCGCGCCCGCATCAAGGAGCCGCTTGATGATCCACGCCTCGCCAACGGGCGGGCGCACAATCGCGTGCGTCTTCCTCGCGGCAATCACCTGAAGCTGCGCGACGATCGAGCGCAAATCGTTCGGCGCATGCTCGGCATCGATCAGCAGCCAGTCGAACCCGGCCCCGGCGCTGATCTCCGACACATAAGGGTCGGCCATCCCGAGCCAGCAGCCAACCTGCAACTCTCCGGCCTTGATCGCGGCTTTGAACGTATTCTGGGGTACTGGCATAAGAGGCTCCGTCACACAAAAGAGAGATCGACGCTGCCGAAATCTCCAAAATCGGCGTGGATCCGCGTCCCGGGTGGGCATTCGACCGGTCGAATGAAACTGCCGGACAAGACCACGTGTCCCGGCGCAATTGTTTGGCCGTATTGCGCCATCCGGCGGGCAAGCCAGGCAACGGCGTCGACGGGATCGTTCAGCACCCCCGCGCCCAGACCGGTTTCCTCAACCTCGCCATTGCGCGATGTGATGGCCCCCACCCAGCGCAGGTCGAACGCATCGACCGCGTGTCGCTCCTGCCCCAGCACAACCCCGGCATTGGCCGCATTGTCGCTGATCGTGTCGAACACGGTGCGCGCCTTCCCCGAGGCCGCATCCGTCCGCACGATCCGCGTGTCCAGGATCTCGATCGCGGGTGCCACATGCTCCGTCGCATCGACAACGTCCTCGCGCGTGACCGCCGCACCGCCGAGCGCGTCCCCCATCACAAACGCAATCTCGGCTTCCACCCGCGGCTGGATGAACCGCCCCTCGGGCACGGTCGCGCCATGCTCAAACGCCATATCGTCAAACAGGATGCCGCTGTCGGGAATGTCGATGCCCAGGGCATATTGCATCGCCTTCGATGTCAGCCCGATCTTCCATCCGATCACGCGGCGCCCCTCCGCCTGCTTGGCGCGCCAGATCGCGGTCTGCACGGCATAGGCGTCATCCATCCCCATCTCGGGGTGGCGCAGGGTCAACAGCCCGATCTGCGCGCCCGTCCGTTCGGCCTGCAGCAGGTCCGCCGCGGCGCGCGCATGGTCCTCGGGGGTCATGGGTCTTCGTCCTCCACCCCGTTGCGCAGCGTTCCGATCCCGTCGACCTCGATCTCCACGACGTCTCCGGGCACCAGATACCGTGGCGGGTCGAACCGGGCCCCGGCCCCCGTGGGCGTGCCGGTCACGATGACATCGCCAGGCTGCAGCGTCATGAATGTCGAGATGTATTCGATCTCCCGGCGGACCGGAAACATCATGCCCGACAGCACATCGTCCTGCCGCACCTCACCGTTCACGCGGGTCACGATCCGGGCCTCGTCAAGCTGGGCGGCGTCCCGAAAGGGCACCAGCCAGGGACCCATCGCGCCCGACCGATCCCAATTCTTGCCCTGCGTGACGTTGAACTTCGCGTGGCGCACCCAGTCGCGGATCGTGCCCTCGTTGCAGAGGGTCAGCGCGGCGATGTGGTCATAGGCATCGGCCTGCGCAATCCGGCGCCCACCCTTGCCGATCACGACAGCCACCTCGCCCTCATAGTCCAGCGTGTGGCTTTCGGGCGGGCGGATCAGTGGCCGCTCATGGCCGGTAAAGCCGCTGGCAAAGCGCGGAAAGAGCGACATGTACTTCGGCTGCGCGCTGCCATCCTTGTACTCTGCGTTCCGGTCGGGAAAGTTCACGCCGACGCACAGAATTCGCGGGGCGTTTGGCATCACCATCTCGAACGTCACGTCCGTGTGGGTGACATCCCGCGTCGCCGCGGCCTCCCCCAGCGCGTCCAGGCCCCCGGCTCGGACCGCATGCAGCAGGGTGGGCCATTCCGGAAACGCCGCGTTCAGCGCGATCATGCCGGCCTCCGTCGCCGCGCCATAGAACTGCTGTCCCCCCGAGGTGTAGGTCGAGAACCTCATGTCCCCCTCTCCCACACCTCTTGGATAACGGTTCCAGCCATCATCACGTCGTCGCGCGTGGTATCGAACTGGCCCACCTGAAACCGGATGACCCGCCGCCCGTCAAACAGGCCCTGCGTGATATAGATCCGGCCGTCATCGTTGATCGCGTCCACTAGCCGCTGCTGCGTTGCATCGTCGCCCGGACAGCGAAAGGTAAAGAGGCTCAGGATCGGTTCGGTCACAATCTCGAACCCCTCCATCGCCCGAATGGCCTCGCACAGCTCCTCCGCCCAAGCCACATGGTTGCGGATGCGCGCGCGCAATCCGTCCAGGCCATAGGCGCGGATCAGAAACCAGATCTTGAGCGCCCGGAAGCGGCGGCCCAGCGGGATCGTCCATTCCGAGTAGTTGGTCACCGCATCGCCGGTCGTCTTCAGGTACTCCGGCTCGATCTTGAGTGTGTTGAGCTGGGGCTGGGCATCCCGCAGGAATTGGACCGAGCAGTCGAACTGCGCGCCGAGCCATTTGTGGGGGTTGAACACAATACTGTCGTACCCCTCCACGCCCTCCCAGTACTCCGCCCGAAACTCGGGGCAGATCATCGCCGAGCCGGCCCAGGCCGCATCGAGATGGGTGTAGAGGTCCGCGTCCCGGGCGACCGCCAGCACCTCGGCCAGGGTGTCGCTCGCACCCACGCCCGTACCTCCGGTGGCGGCAACAATCCCCGCCGGCACATGCCCCGCATCCCGATCCGCCTCAATCGCATCCCTCAACGCCGCGACATCCATCGCATAGCGCGGTCTGCCCACCGGGATCTTCACCAGATTGGCCTGGCCGATCCCCGCAACCCAACAGGCCCGGTCGATGGAGGAATGCACCTGCTCGGAGCAGTAGATCCGCAGCGCCCCCTTGCCGTTCAGCCCGTCCCGGTTGCCGGTAAAGCCCGTGGCCCGTTCGCGCATGGTCAGCACGGCCGACAGCGTGGCCGACGACGCACTGTCCTGGATCACGCCGGTATAGCCGCCTGGCAGGTCCAGCGCCTGCCGTAACCAGTCGACCATCACGCCTTCGATCTCGGTCGCGGCCGGCGAGGTCTGCCACAGCATGCATTGCGCCGCGAGCGTGGTGACCAGGATCTCGGCCAGCATCGACGGCGGCGCCGCATTGGCCGGGAAGTAGGCAAAGAACCTCGGATGCTGCCAATGGGTCATCCCGGGCATCACGATATGGTCGAAATCCGCCATGATGGCCCGCAAAGGCTCCGCCGTCTCGGGCGGCACCTTGGGCAGTTGCGCGGATATCGCGCCCGGCGCGGTCTGGGCGCGCACCGGCCTATCGCGCAAGCCTCGGTGATAGTCCGCGCCCCACTCGACGATCCGCTTGCCCCAGACGACGAACTCGTCCCACGTCATGGCGCGATGATCGGGCTGGCGGCCAGGTCCGACTCCCGCGTCGCGACCCCCGAAAATGTCGTGCCATGCTCAAACCAGCTCCGCGGCGCAGGGGCGCCCCACAAGGTCTGGCGCTGGGGATCCTTCAGATCCCATTTGATCGGCTCCAGATCCGGGTCCACCGTCTGATAATCCGAGCAATAGATCTCGATGCGGTGCCCATCCGGATCGAGGATATAAAGGAAAAAGGCGTTAGAGATCCCGTGCCGCCCGGGCCCACGCTCGATATTGGTCACGTACCCGGTCGTCGCCATCAGATCGAGCAGGTCGATGATGTTAAGCGGCGTCGGCACCCAAAATGCCACATGGTGCAGCCGCGGCCCGGTCCCGTTGGTAAAGGCCATGTCATGCACGCCGCCCTTGCGGTGCATCCAGGCGGCCCAAAGCCGCTTGCTCTCTTCGTCCTCGGTATATTCCGTCACGCGAAACCCGAACTCGCTGTAGAACGCGACCGACGCATCGACGTCGGGCGAGAAACAGTTGAAATGGTCGATCCGCAGCGGCTTCACCCCGCGATAGAGCGCATATCTCTGGTGGATCGGCGGCAGCCTGTCCATCTTGTGATAGAACTCCAGCGGGATGCCGGCATTGTCCGAGGTCAAAAGCGTCTTGCCCTGGTACGGGCGGCTCACCCACTCCGTTGGCCGACCCTTGCCCCGGAAATAGGCCTCGGCCCGGTCCAGGTCGTCTTCGTCGAAGGTCTTGAACCCCATCACGTCAACCGTCCCCGGCTGGTCGGACTTCTGCAGGATCACGCAATGGTGCCCCCGCTCCTCCATGGCGCGCAGATACACATGGCTCTCGCTCTCATCGGTGATCTGCAGGCCCAGCGTGTCGGAGTAAAAGCGCTTGGAGACCGCCAGATCGCCGACATTCAGGCACACATGGCTCAGCCGGATCACGTTGAAGTCTGGGTACAGGTTCGGGGCGGGGACAGGCATCGCTCAGGCTCCTAGGCGCGTGATCTTGTGGTGGCCGGTCGCGAAGCCGATATGCTTCTGCTCCATGTAGAACTCGAACGACCAATCGCCGCCATCGCGCCCGATGCCGCTGGCCTTCACACCGCCAAATGGCGTGGGCAGGTGGCGCACATTCTCGGAATTCACCCAGATCATCCCCGCCTCCAGCTGATCCGTGAACCGCAGCGCCCGCGTCAGGTCGTTCGTCCAGACATAGCCGGTCAGGCCGTAGGGGATGTCATTGGCGATCCGCAGCGCCTCTTCCTCGGTCGCAAACGGGATCGAGGTGAGGACAGGCCCGAAAATCTCCTCCTGCGCAATCCGCATCCGGTTGTCGGCCCCCGTAAAGAGCGTCGGCCTAACGAAATAGCCCGCGTCGCCGATGGCTTCGCCGCCCGCCGCGATGGTGGCGCCGTCTTCCCGCGCGATCTCGAAGTAGCCTGTCACCTTGGCGAAATGCTCCTCCGTCACCAGCGGCCCGATCTCGGTGGCCGGGTCCAGCGGGTGCCCGACCTTGATCCGGTTCACACGGTCCACAAGTTTGGCCTCAAACTCGTCGCGGATCGTCTCCTGCACCAGCAGGCGTGACGACGAGGTGCAGCGCTCGCCATTGATCGAATAGATCATGAAGATCACCGCATCGAGCGCACGCTCCAGATCGGCATCGTCAAACACGATCACCGGGTTCTTGCCGCCAAGCTCCAGGTGGTTGCGTTTCAGCGTATCCGCCCCCTGCTTCACGATCAGGCTGCCGGTGCGGCTCTCGCCCACAAACGCAATCGCCTTGATCAGAGGGTGCTCGCACAGCGCCTTGCCCGCACCCTCGCCAAAGCCGTTCACCGTGTTCAGAACCCCGGGCGGCAACCCCGCCTCCTCGGCGATCTCCACAAGCAGCCGCGCCGTGAGGGGCGAGGCTTCGGCCGGCTTGTGCACCACCGTACAGCCCGCCGCGAGGGCCGGCGCGATCTTCCAGGTCGACAGCATGAAGGGCGTATTCCACGGGGTGATCACCCCCACCGTCCCGATCGGAACCCGCGTCGTGATGTTCATGAGCGTCGGCGATTTCAGATGCTGGCCATCCCGCGCGCCCACCACCTGATCGGCAAAATAGCGAAAGTTCTCAGCCCCCCGCAGCGCCGCCTTCGACATGAACTTCAGGGCCTGGCCCGTGTCCCAGCATTCGCAAAGGGCAATCTCCTCAGCCCGCGCCTCGATCCCGTCCGCGATGCGGATCAGGATCTTCTTGCGCTCGAGCGCCGGCATGTCGCGCCAGGCCGGGAAGGCGCCGGACGCCGCCCGCGCCGCCGCATCGACATCCTCCGCCGTGCCATGGGCGACATCGCAGATCACGCTTCTGTCGACGGGCGAGATCGTCTGAAACGCGCCGCCACGCCCGGCCGCATCCTGCCCTTTGATCCGGTTCAGAATGCCCGCCTCGCGAAACCGCGCCAGATACCCGTCGAGCTTTCCGATATTGTCGTCGAGCACGCTCATGCCGGGCCCTCCAGATGGTCGCGGATGTTTCCGAATTTCGGCGAGAGCGTCGGGTCGATGTCCCGCATCTCGGCAGACAGAGCGATGGACCGGGTCGCCAGTGCCGGCGCCACAAAGTCCTTCACCGCTGCAAAGATCCGCTGGATTGCCGCCTCCTTCACATCCTGCGGCCGACCGCCACGCAGCCGCACCGACAGATCGATGAAACCATGGGCTGGGTTGCCATCGGCTATCGCATAGTGATCGACCCGTGTCGCACGCACCCGGATGCCTGGCATCGGAAAGGCCTCGATCCGCGCGGCCTCTGCCCGCACCGCTTCGCACAGCCCCGCCATATCAATCACCTCGTCGAGGTTGGCCGAATACTCGATGTGGACGTGGGGCATGCTCCACCTTAACATGTTAATAGTTGCGATGTTAAATAGTATCGCCTTGCATCGTCAAGGGCGACTTGGCAGCACCGTCGAAAAACAACCAAGAACAGAGCATCATGGCCTCCAAACTCCCGTCCACGTCGCGCTCTCTGCCGATTGCGCTCATCCGCGCGCGTGAGGGCGTAATGCTGCCGATCCGCGACATGCTGGCCGAAACCGGCATCACCGAACAGCAATGGCGGGTGCTGCGCGTGCTGGCGGAGTTTGGGACGCTCGACGCCAAAACCCTCGCCGACCGGGCCAGCCTGCTTTTCCCCAGCCTCACGCGCATCGCCACAACCCTGCGCGAGAAGGGTCTCATCACCCAGACGCGCGACGACAAGGATCGCCGCCGCCAGTTCATCGCCATCACGGCCCAAGGCCAGAAGATCATCGACAACAATGCCGACCAAGCCGCCGAGATCGTGGCCGGCTTCAAGAGCATCCTCGGCCCCGACGATTACGAGACGCTCCTCGATCTGCTCGCGCGCCTCGATCCCGGCTCACGCGACTAGGCCCTTTGCGCGCCAGTCGTCGAAGATGCCAAGCGCGGTCTCGGCGAACACCGCGTCATTGATATGCCCGTCGACCCGGTGGACATCGACATGCGCGGGCAGAGCCGCCTCAAGTTCGCTAACGAAGGCCTCGAGTCCCGCTTTGTCGTGCAGATCCGCTCCCGCGCGATCCCACTCCCCAAGACCATGCAGTGGCAGCATCAGCGCCACGGGGCCTGTCGCCTTCGCGAGCTGCTCCGCATGCGCGCGCGCCACCTCGCGGCGCTCCTCCTGGTCCAACACGATCGATGTCAGCAGTCGGTTGTGCGCATGGCGCGGATGGTCGGCCCATTTGCCCGGAAGGGGCTGCCAGCCCACGATGTCCACGAGATCATAGCATCCCGGCGCAACGATCTGGGGCGTCCCTTTCAACCCGGCCTGCGTCAGTCGCCCGGGTCCCGCCGAGATGTTGGAGCCATGCACGTGGTTGCCCAATTCCTGGGTGCAGAAGTCGAACACGCAGGCAAACGCCCCCTGCTCCGCCAGGCTTTCAAACGCGCGGCCCCCCATGCCGGTCGCATGGAACACCGCCACCTCATAGCCGCGCGCCTCCAGCGCGGGCTTCAGCGGCACCATGTATTTCAGGGCCGATTTGCCGAGCGACGTCATCCCGATCAGGGGTCGTGTCGCATCGGGCGGCACCACGGCCCGCGCGGCCCCCAACACCGCCCCGGCCGCCTGGCTGAGCGACGCCGTGCAGACCGAGTTCAACCCATAGAGCCCGCCGGCCCATAGGATCATCTGCGTGTCCGGCGCCAGCCGTTCGGGCGGAATGAGCGGCGAGAACGACACGGTCGAGACGATGTATTTCGGAACCCCAAGCGGCAGGGCGGCGCAGACATCGAGCGCCAGGTCGGTGCCCATCGTCCCCCCCAGCACGATCATCCCGTCGAACACGCCCTCGGTGTGCAAGCGCGCCGTCAAGAGGGCGGCGCCCGTGGCCATGATCTGCATCGCCCGGTTCTCGTCGCCCGCCGCAATCGCCGCCGCAATCGAGCTGCCGCCCTCCTCGGCCACATCGTGCTTCGAATAATCGGTCGGCGCCGACGGATCCCCCAGAACCGAAACGTCCATGGTCACGACCCGGCCGCCCTGCCCTCGGATCACCTCTGCCAGAAAACCCAGCTCATCGTCCTTGGTGTCGTAGGTTCCGATAACGAGGATGGTTTTGTCCGACATCGGCCCGGCCCCCTACAGCTTGATCCAGGCTGTCTTGAGATTGATATACTTATCAATGGCATGGAGCGACTTGTCGTGCCCGTTGCCCGATTGCCCGACACCGCCCAGCGGCACCGTCCCATCGGCGCCGCCATAGGTGTTCACGTGCATCACCCCGGTTCGAACCGCCTTCACCATCTGGTGGGCACGCGACAGGTTCGACGTCCAGACCGCACCGGCCAGCCCATAAACGGTCGAGTTCGCCAGGCGCACCGCCTCCTCTTCGGTCTCGAACGGGGTCACGCCCAAAACCGGGCCGAACACTTCTTTCTGGGCCAGCGTCGCCTCGGGGTGAACGCCGGTCACCACGGTCGGCGCCATGAAGAACCCGCCCGTGTCCTCCAGAATGCGTCCGCCCCCCGTGACCACCACACCGCCCTCCGCCCGGGCCGTGTCGACGAAGCCCAGGTTCTGTGCCAACTGACGCTCGGAATTGACCGCCCCGATGGCAGTCCCAAGGCTCAGCGGGTCGCCCACTCGCATGCCCTCGGCGATCTTCGCCACGGCAGCCACGAACGCATCGTGGATCCCGGCCTCGACCAACAGGCGCGACCCGGCAACGCAAACCTGCCCCGCGTTCCGAAAGATGCCGGCCGCAGCCACCTTGGCCGCCTCGTCGAGATCCGGCGCATCGGCAAACACGATGTTCGGGGACTTGCCACCAAGCTCCAGGTACACCCGCTTCAGGTTCGACCGCGCCGCATACTCCATCAGCCGCCGGCCCGTGCCGCCCGACCCGGTAAAGGCCAGCACATCGACGTCCATCGACAGGCCCAAGGCCTCACCAACCACCGCCCCTTCCCCCGTCACGGCGTTCAGCACACCCGGCGGCAGGCCGGCCTCATGCGCCAGATCGACCATCCGAAGGAGCGACAGCGACGCGGTCTCGGCCGGCTTCACCACCACGGAATTACCCATTGCCAGAGCGGGGCCCAGCTTCCACGCCCCGATCATCAGCGGGAAGTTCCACGGGATGATCGCGCCCACAACGCCCACGGGGTCCTTGTGGATCATGCCGAGAATGCCGCCCGGCGTCGGGGCGATCTCGCCATAGATCTTGTCGAGCGCCTCGGCATAGTAGCGGATCGTCGCGGCGGCCGACCCGGGCTCGGCCCGAAACGCCGTGCCGATCTCGGTGCCGTTGTCGCGCACGCCCAACACGGCCAGTTCCAGCGCGTGGGCCTCGATCAGATCCGCCCATCTCAGCAGCACCTTCTTCCGCGCCACCGGCGCCTGCCCCGCCCATCGCTGATCCTCAAACGCCGCCCGCGCGGCCACCACCGCGGCCTCCATATCCGCCGCCGTCCCCCGCGCCACCGTCGTCAGGACCGTCCCGTCGAGCGGCGAGATCACGTCCATCCTGCCGCCGTCCGACGCCGGCACATGCTGGCCATCGATCATATGGGAGAACGCGGCCACCGGCTGCGCGCGCAGAGCATCGATCGCGAACTGGTCCATGGTGCCTTACCGTTGCTGAGTGTCGTGAAGCTCGTGATCTTCGTCGGGCAGATGCGCACGGACCTCCTTGATCAGCGTGCGCACATGGACCGCCAGAACGATCAGAATGATCGCGAAGAGGATGAACGCGATCGGCCGGTCGATCATGTCCAACGGCGTCTGCAGGCGCGGCAGGGCCGAGCGCAGCTTGACCTCCATGATGCCCCCCAGAACCATGCCCAGGATGATCGGCACGATAGGCAGGTTCAGACGCTTCAGCACCAGGCCCAACACGCCAAAGCCCGCCGCGATCATGCAATCCGTCAGCGAATTCCGCAGCGAATAAACCCCGACGAACGACAGGATCAGGATCATCACGCCCAGAAACCGGGTCGGCACGCGAATGACCTTCGTCAGCACGTTCGTGGCAAACAGCAGGAACACGAAGACGATCACATTCAGCGCGATCAGCGCGAAATAGAGGCCATAGACCAGGTCGATATTGTTCTGAAAGAGCTGCGGCCCGGGGATGACGTTGTGCACATAGAACACCGACAGCATCATCGCCGTCAGCGCCTCACCCGGGATCCCGAGCGCCAGAAGCGGGATCATCGCCGCCGCCGGAACGGCGTTGTTCGCCGCCTCTGATGCGATCAGTCCTTCGGGCGATCCCTTCCCGAAATCGTCCGGCCTCTTGGAGGTTTTCTGCGCATAGGTATAGCTCATGAACTGCGCCGTGAACTCGCCCGTGCCCGGGATCATCCCCAGCACCACGCCAAAGCCCGAGGCGACCGAGGCCACACGTTTATGCCGCAAGAGCTCGCGAATGCCCGTCCCCATGCGGCCGCGCACGGGCTGTGCGTCGGGGCTGCTGTCGGGCGCGGTCAGCAGGAAAAACGCCTGGCTCAGCGCAAACAGGCCCAGCACGACGACGATCAGGTTGATGCCGGAACTGAGAAAGCTGAACCCAAACGTATAGCGCTGGGTATAGGTCACCGCATCCAAGCCGACGGTCTGCAAGAAGATCCCGAACATCGCCAGCATGCCGGCCGCGAACACCTGGCCGCGATGGGCCAGGATCACCAGGATGATCCCAAGAAGCGCGGCCAGAAAGATCTCGCGGCTGCCAAACATCGGCGCCACGATGGCCAATACCGGCGACAGCAGGATTAGGCACAGAATCCCGAAAATCCCGCCCCAGAACGAGGCGCTATAGGCGAGCGACACGGCCCGGTGCGCCTCGCCCCGCTCGGTCATCGGATAGCCGTCATAGGAGGTCAGCGCGTTGACCGCCGTTCCGGGCGTGTTGATCAGCACCGCCGGGATCGCGCCGCCATACATCGACGAGCCATAGATCCCCAGTAGCATCGTAAGGCCCACGATCGGGTCGAGCGAGAATGTGGCCGGCAACAGGATGGCGATGGCCACCGCCGGCCCGACGCCGGGAATGGCGCCGATGATCACCCCGCCGATCGACCCCACGATCAGTGCAACCAGCACGTCCCAGCGCGCCAGCAGTTCGAGCCCGGCAATCAGGTTCTCCATCCCCGGCTCCGATCAGAAATAGGTCAGCATGATCTGCCGAAGCCCGTCGGGCAGCGCCTCATAGATCCGCCCCCCCGGCAGCTTCACCTGCAGAAACGACTTGAAGAGCACCACGATCGCCACCGCGCTCACCACGGCCGATCCGATGGCGGCCGGGCTGCGATATCCCACGCGCAAGACCAGCAGCACGGCAAAGGCAACCGTCGTCGGAAGATACCCCGCCCAGGGCACGACAAACGCGTAGGCGATGAACCAGCCCGCAAATTCCAGCGCCGACAGCCACAGCCAGACCTCGCGCCAGCGCCCGTCGATGCGCTCCGACAGCGCCGAGCCCAAAAGATGGAGCGCGGCAAAGGCCACCATCCCGACAAGCGAAACCGCAGGCCAGAACCGCGGCTGGGCAAAGAGCTTGCTGCCGTCCCGCCAGGCCGTCTGGTCATAGATCTGCGCCAGCAGAAAGACCGACACGCCCAGTGCGACCCAGGCGAACACGATGTCGCCGGGCCGGCGATAGCGTTTGAACAGGGCTTGGAGGGGTTTCACGCGCGACATGTCGGGCCCTCGCATCCAGGGGGCGGCAAGGGCTGAGCGCGTTTGCCCGGCCCTCGCCGCGCCCGATCAGTTGCCGCTCAGCATGCCGTCGATGCGCGCCATCGTCTCGATGTCCGACTGGATCTGCGCCACGACCTCGTCGGCGGGCTGCCAATAGACCGCCGCACCCGTCTCGGCCGCCAATTGCTGCGCGCGGTCCGACATCACGGTCTCCTGCGCCACGGCAATGATCTTGTCGCGCACATCCTGCGGCGTGTCCTTGTGCACGAACAATCCGTTCCAGAGCGCGACGGCCAGATCGGGCGCCAGCTCGGCCACCGTCGGCGCGTCCGGCGTCAGCGGAATGCGCTCCGCACCAACCGAAGCCAGGACCTTCACATCGTCGAGACAGGGCAGGATCAACTGGAGCGTCGTGTTGATCACGTCGACATCGCCCGAGGCGAGCGTGTTGCAGTCCAGCGCGTCAAACGCCGCGTCGGCGGCATAGGCAAAACCCATGTCCTTGGCGAGCCCCAGGGTGACTTGGGTCGGCACAAGCGGCGCCCCAAAATGCCCCAGCACCACATCGTTGCTGCCTGCGTACTCTGCCAGCCCGGCCATGTCGTCATAGGGCGCATCGCCCGACGTCGCGATCACGAACGGATAGGTCAGAAAGTTGCCCAGCGGCTCAAACGGGTCGGGGTTCAGATCCGGAATCCCGATCTGGGGCCCGACCACCGGAATGGCGATGATGAACGATCCGATGGTGTAGCCGTCGGCCGGCGCGTTCGCGACCTCGATGGCCCCGGGGAACGGCCCGCCGCCGCCGCCCGGCTTGTTCACCACCGCGGCCGGCACGCCGTAGGTTTCCTGAAAGTCCTCCGCGATCATGCGCGTCAGCACGTCCTCCAGATCGCCCGGAGGCCACGGCACGACAAACTCCACCGGCTTCTCGGGATATTCCGCCTGGGCGGCTCCGGCGATGGCCGCGGCGGCGAGCGCCATCGCGGTCACGGACTTGGCGAACTTCAACATCATCGTCTCCCTGCTTGGTTCATATGTTGAACCATTGTTTGCAAAAAAGGTTGTCGTGTTAATCATATCCTGTCAATTTGTTTTTGACCGAGACCGCGCGAGTGCCTGATGTCCGCCGCATCGAAGACCCTTGAACTGTTGAGCTTTTTCACGCCGGCCCAGCCCGAGATCGGGCTGTCGCAGCTCTGCCGATTGGCCGGTCGCGACAAAGCGACGACGCATCGCCACCTGCAAGCGCTTGAAGAAACGGGTTTTGTTGAGCAGAACCCATTGACCAAGCGCTACCGCCTCGGACCTGCGATCCTGCAACTCGCGCAGACGCGCGAGCTGACTGTGCCGCGCAAGGACGGGGTCGATGCCCCGCTGCGCGCGCTGGCCGATGCAACCGGCGAAACCACCCATGCGTCGATCCTGTCGGGCACGGTGCTCTACAAGCTCATGGCCTGCGAATCGCCGCGGCACAGCATTCGGGTCGTGATCGACATCGAGACGTTCCCGCTCCACGCCACGGCGTCGGGCCTCTGCGCCCTGGCCTTCGGGCCTGGCCCCCTGCTCGACGTAGCCAGGCGTCCCCTCACTCCATTTACCCCGTCCACGATCGACAGTGCCGATGCGCTCACCTCCGCGATCGAGGCCACACGGGCCACGGGCTTCGGCCGCGCCCTGGGCACCTTCGAAACCGACGTCCACAGCATCGCCGCGCCGCTGTTCGACCCGACGGGCTTTCTTGCCGGAGCGGTCTCGGTTGCGAGCGTCGCCACGCGCTTCACGCCCGAGCTTGAGGCCCGGATCAAGACCCACCTGATCACCGCAAGCCGCGATATCACGCACAACTGGGGCGGCACGATCCCCGCCAATGTCGAAAATGCCTGGGCAAACGCCGTGGCACAATCCAAGGACCTGGAACCCACGCCATGAAAGATTCGAACTTTCTGAAGGAACAGAACGGGCGCCTGTTGTGGCACCCGATGACCTCCCCCAAAGACAGCGTCGACCATCCGCCGAAGATCATCACCGGCGCCGACGGCGTTAGCATCACCGATATCGACGGCCGGCGCGTGGTCGATGCGGTCGGCGGGCTCTGGAACGTCAATCTCGGCTATTCCTGCCAGCCCGTGAAAGACGCCATCGCCGCCCAGCTCGACAGGCTGCCCTACTATTCGATCTTCCGCGGCAGCTCCAACGACGCGGTGATCGAGCTGTCATTCGAGCTCTCCGAGTTCTTCGCCGAAGACGGCATGGCGCGCGCCTTCTTCACCTCCGGCGGGTCCGACTCGGTGGACACGGCGCTCCGCCTCGCCCGCCAGTATCACAAGCTGCGCGGCGAGCCCGGCCGGGTGAAGTTCCTCAGCCTCAAGAAGGGCTATCACGGCACCCATATGGGCGGCGCGAGCGTCAATGGAAACGCCAACTTCCGTACCGCCTACGAGCCGCTCCTGCCGGGCTGCTTCCACATCCCGTCGCCCTACACCTACCGCAATCCGTTCAACGAAACCGACCCGGCGAAGCTTGCGCAACTCTGCGCCGCGGCGCTGGAAGACGAGATCGCGTTTCAGGGCGCCAACACGATCGCCGCGATGATCATGGAGCCGATCCTGGGCGCCGGCGGCGTGATCCCGCCCCACCATTCCTTCGCGCCCATGGTGCGCGAGATCTGCAGCCGCCACGGGATCCTCCTCATCACCGATGAGGTCATCACCGCCTATGGCCGTACCGGCGCATGGTCCGGCGCGCGGCTCTGGGGCATCCAGCCCGATATGATGTGCACCGCCAAAGCCATCACCAACGGCTACTTCCCGTTCGGCGCCGTTATGCTGGGCCACAAGGTGGCCGAAACGTTCGAGGACAATCCCAGCGCCAAGATCGGCCATGGCTACACCTATTCCGGCCATCCCGTCGGCGCCGCGGCCGCGCTGGCCTGTCTGGCCGAAACCAAGCGGCTGAACGTGATCGAGAACGCCGCCGCGCGCGGCACCCAGCTCTATGAGGGCTGCAAGGCGCTGCAGGAGAAGTACGAGATCGTCGGCGATGTCCGGGGCGGCCATGGCCTGATGACGGCGCTCGAGCTGGTCAGCGACCGGGCGACCAAGGCCCCCATCGACCCCGACGATGCGATGAAGGTGCACGAGGGCGCCTATGCAGCCGGCGCCATGGTCCGTGTCTCGGGCCCCAACGTCATCCTGTCTCCGCCCCTCGTCCTGTCGGAGAGTGACACCGCCACCATCCTCTCGGCGCTCGACGCCGGGCTTGCATCGGTCTGAGGCCAATTGTGGGCGAAAGCTACGTCGTGCTGCTGGGCACCAAGGGCGGGCCGGCCATCCGGCCCGGCTCCTCCATGCCCACCTCCAACCTCCTGGTCCTGGACGGCGCGGCAATCGTCGTCGATTGCGGCTTGGGGGTCACCAAGGCGCTGGTCGATCAGGGCATGCAATTGCGGGATCTCTCGCTCATCTTCATCACTCATCTCCATTCCGACCATTATCTCGAGCTCGGCCCGCTCCTCCACACCGCCTGGACAGCCGGGCTGAAGACACCGGTCGAGATCTACGGGCCCGCCGGGCTCGACCTCTACTGGGAGGGGTTTCTTGCCTCGATGACGGCCGACATCGATCTCCGAATCGACGATGAAGGGCGCCCCGATCTGCGCGACCTCGTGCGCATCCACGTCATCGACGCAGGGCCCGTGATGACCCGCGACGGCCTTTCCGTGGCCAGCATCCGCACCGCGCATCCGCCCCTGGTTGAGTGCTTCGCCCTGTCCTTCCGAACGGACACGGCCCATATTGTCGTCTCCGGCGACACCGCGCCCATCGCAGCCCTCGAAGAGTTCGCCCGCGGGGCCGACCTCCTGATCCACGAGGCCATGCTCGAAAGCGCCCTGCCCGCCCTGCTGGCCCGCATCGGCAACGGCAGCGACAAGCTCATGGCCCATTGGCTGCGCTCGCACACCTTTGCCCATGATGCCGCGCACACCGCCGCCCGGGCCGGCGTCAAGGCCCTGGCCCTGTCGCACCTCATCCCCTCCGACGACCCCGCCTATACCGACCGGCACTGGCAGGACGCAGTCGCCGGCATCTGGGACGGGCCGCTGATCGTCGGCCGCGACGGGCGCAGGATCGACCTGCCAACCTGATCCCTGGCCCGCGCGGGGCAATGGGCTTGACGCTCCGGGCCCCGTTCCGCCCCCACCAGCCACGTGGGATGACGCCGAATTCGCGGCGTTTTGCTGAAACTAACGCCCGCTTGACGCCCGCTTCGGGCGCCGCGTCACGTCGGGATGCCCGCACCCCGGCACCTTGACTCCATCGGAAACGACGCAGTCATAGGAGATCCAACATGTCGTACCTGATCAACAGCAGCCACGGGCCCGAAGACGTCGAACGCGCCACGGTGCCCTTCATTCTCGCCAATGCCGCTGCCGGCCGGGGCGAGGCGCGCGTCTTCCTCACCTGCGACGCGCTCAATCTCGTGGTCAAAACCCGCGACACCGGCCTCACCGCCCCGGGCTACACCCCGGTCGCAACGCTCGTCGACGAGTTCGTCGGCAAGGGCGGCAAGATCTGGGTGTGCAAGGTTTGTGCCGCCGTCATGGGCATCGAGGCCGATGACCTGGTCGACGGCGCCGAAATCGGCGGCGCGCCCAACACGATGGACTTCCTGGCCGCCGGCGGCCGCGTCCTGGTGTAGGCCAGCGCGCCCGCGACCGGAGCGACACGCCATGATCCACCAAGTTCACACCCCACCGGTCGCCGGCGCCTCCCGCACCCGGCTTGGGACCGCCCTCGTCGACGGTGCGGCCCGCCTCATTGCCCGCCGCGCACTGATGTGCCTCGACGATGCGCTGCTGGCCGAATGCGGCCTAAGCCGCGCCGACTTGACCCCGACCACCTTCCGCAAGCTGTGGCGCGACACGGCCCGCCGCTAGCCCCCCAGGCGGCGCGCCCCATGGCCGGCCCACCCGGGCCGGCCGCTCTGAAACCAAGGACCAGTCCCATGTGCCATGCCGGCCTCCTGCTCGCCTGCGAGCATTATCCCGCCCTGCCCCGCACGCCGCGCTGTATCGACGGCCAGCTGCGCCGTTGGCTGCAAGACCTGGGGCACGAGGTGACGCGCCTCTCGGCCTATCCATGTTTCGCGGGCGATCTGCCCCGGGCGGCGACCGCGGCCGACCTCTGGATCGTTAGCGGCCCGTCGCTCGACTGGACACGGGACGGCAAGTCGAGCAGCGAGCGGCTCGCAGGTTTTCTCCGCGACGCTGTCGCCGCCGGCCGCCCGATCCTCGCGCTCCATCACGCCGAGCACCTGCTCCACGCGGCCTGCGCCGCGCCCGATGCGCCGCCGCCTCCTCCCGACCGCGGCATGCGTGCGATCCGCAACCCGTTCCAGAGCTTCCGCGCACGCGACCGGCTCTTCCGCTTCGACCGGGTGTCTCGATCCGTGGTCGAACTCGAGCGTCCGCAAGACCTGCGGCTCAGCAGCTTCTTCGCCACGCTCCGCCACGTCGCCTGACCTCATTCCAGCCCCGCCATCTGCAGGCCACTGACATAGGCTTCGAGTTGGGCGGGATTGCGCAAATAAAACAGCCGGCTGCGCACGAAGTCAGCCGTAATCCCCGGCCGCGCCCGCCGCAGCATCTCGACCGCGCGCGTCGCGTCCTCGGTCCGCCCCATATGGGCCAGGGCGGACGCCCGGATCGCCGTCGCCCAGTAATGCGAGTTGGGCATCGCCTCGGCCTCGGCCGCCCACGCCGCCGCCTCCTCATACTTGCCCTGGAACAAGAGCGCCATCGCGCCATAGCCCAGAAACGCCCAGCGATAGGGGTCGCTCGGGCTGATCCGTACGGCTTCGTTGAAACAGGCCATCGCGTCCGACAGCTGGCCGGAATAGGCCATCGAGTCGCCCAGCCCGCAATGCGCCTGCGCCATGCCGGGGTTCAGATCCACCGCCGTGCGAAGGTCCGCAATCGAGCGCTCATAGTCACCCCGCGCCAGATAAACCCGCCCCAGCGCGAACCTTACGACCGCGTCGCCCGGATCGAGCCGCGCCGCCTCGCGCGCCATCTCCAGCGCGGTGTCGAGCAGGCCGTCGATATCCTCGGCCTCGAAATAGATCACCGAGATCACGATGGCATAGGACAGGCGCGCATAGGACAGGCCGAAATTCGGGTCGAGCTCGATGGCCCGCCGGAAGTGCTTCTGCGCCTCGGCATTGGTCTCGGCGTTGAACTCATACTGGATGGCCAGGCCCCGGTGATAGCACTCCCAGGCCCCCATGTCCTCGAACGCCACATTGCGCGAACTGCGCCCGGCCAGCCGCTCCAGCTCGGCCTCGACCGACGCCGCGATGGTCTCTGCCAGCTCGTCCTGCAGGTCGAACAGATCCTCCGCCTCGCGGTCATACCGGGCAACCCAAACATACCGGGCCGTCCGCGGCTCGGCGAGCTGCATCGTCAGGCGGATGCGGTTGCCCATCACCCGGAGGGACCCGTGGACCACGTAGTCGAGGCCGAGCTGGTCCCCCAGCACGCTCATCTCGGCACTGGTCAGGCGCGTGCCGCGGCTCTCCATCCCCGCCTTCACATCGAGCCAGCTGAAGCGCGACAGGTTGGCCGACACGTCGCTCGCCAGCCCCTCGACCAGCATGCTCTGTTCCGGGTCCGGGGCCAGCACACCGAACGGCACCACCGTCACGCTGGTCCGGCCCTGATCCGCGCGCTGGACGGGCGGTGTCACCGGCTCGTCCAGGGCCGGATCGCCCGAGGCGAAAAACCCCTCGCCCTTGATCTCGGCCATCAGCTGCTCAAGGTCGGGCCCCGGCGCCACCCCAAGCTCCTTGTCGAGGAGCGCGCGATAGGCGTTGTACTGCTGCACCGAGGCAGCCCGCTCGCCACGCTGCGCCAAGATCCGGATCAGCACGATCTGCGAGGCGTCGCGCAGCGGATCGAGTGCCACCATGCGCCGCGCCAGCTCCAAGGCGCCCGCAACCTCGCCACGCTTCTGGGCCTGCTTCGCCGCCCGCTCGAGCAGGGTCATCGACATCGTCGTAAACCGCTGCCGCTCCGAGGCGATCCAGTCCTCAAACTCCGGCTGCTGCCCGTAAAGCCCGTCGAGCAGGGGCCCGCACATCAGCTCCACCGCCTTGTGGGTGCCCTCCGGCGTCTCGTCATGCAACAGGGCGGCAAACTCATCGACATCGACGCGCACCACCTCGGGGTTCAGCCCGACCCGGTCATGCTCGGTCACAATGGCCTCGCCTTCTGTGTCCACCAGTGCACGCTTCAGCTTGGCAATCGCCTGACGAAGGCTCTGGCGGGCCTGCTCGGTGAACCGGTCGCCCCAAAAAAGCGCCATCAGCCGGTCGCGCGAGGGCGGCATCTCGGTGTTGAGGGCAAGATACGACACCAGGCCTTGGGTCTTCGCCCCGGCAATGGCGATCGGCGCCCCATCCGGGCCGGTAATCGAAAATTTGCCGAATAGCCTAACTGAGATCATCAATTCTTCCCCACGAGATGGCTAGCATGAAGGCTCCCGGCCCGGCAATCGCCCGGCCTACTGGCGGCCCGATGCCCTAGCCGACCCATCCCGAATTGCAGTCATTTTTTGCGCCTTGGCGCGGAAGTCACGTGCGGGATCACGCACAAGTCACGTCGAGCTGCAGCCGCTCCGGCACAACGGCCACATCCCGTTAGTCGCCAGAAAGGCTCACCCCATGATCAACCTCCTCGACACATCCGGCCGCACCGAAGCCAAGACCTCCACCATCATCGGCCCCTATTCCGAGTGGCCACGCCGCCCTGCGCCATCCGCGCGGCCTCGCCGTCGCGCCTGGGCCGCCGGCACCGCCGCGTTCGCCGCCATCGCCGTCTGCGTGCACTGCGTCGTCCCGATGATCACCTGACCCAACCCGGGCGGGCGCCCGCCCTGCCCGTCCGCGCCCACCGAAGGCCGCGGGGCCCCCTGACACCCGCCCGGCCTTCCGCACGAGAACAAAGCCATGAACATGCACATCCCGCCCGCCGCCCAAACCGGCCTCCACGACTCTGTCCTCGACACGATCGGCCAGACCCCGATCGTCCGGATCCGCACCCTCGCGCCCGCCCATGTCCGCCTTTACGCCAAGCTCGAGGCCTTCAACCCCGCCGGCTCGGTGAAGGACCGCTTCGCCCTGGCCGCCATCGAAGCCGCCGAAGCGTCGGGCACGCTCAAACCCGGCCAGACCGTAATCGAAGCCACCTCCGGCAACACCGGCATCGGGCTCGCCATGGTCTGCGCCGCCAAGGGCTATCCGCTCGTCGTCACGATGGCCGAAAACTTCAGCGTCGAGCGCCGCAAGCTCATGCGCTTCTACGGCGCGCGCGTCGTCCTGACGCCCGCCTCGGAAAAGGGCTCGGGCATGATCGCCAAGGCCGAAGAGCTTGCCGCCCGCCACGGCTGGTTCCTCGCCCGCCAGTTCGAGAACGAGGCCAACGCCGACATGCATGCCCGCACCACCGCCCGCGAGATCCTGGCGGATTTCGGCGGCTCGGGGCCAGACTACTGGGTCACGGGCTTCGGCACCGGCGGCACGCTCAAGGGCGTCAGCCGCGTCCTCCGCGCCCACAGCCCCGACACGACCATCGTCGTGACCGAGCCCGACAACGTGCCGATCCTTGGCAGCGGCATCGCCCAGCCCCGCGGCGCCGACGGCCGCGCTTCGTCAAGCCACCCGATGTTCCGCCCGCATCTGATGCAGGGCTGGTCGCCCGACATCGTCCCGAAGCTCGCCGAAGATGCCCAGGCCGCCGGCGTGATCGACCGTTTCCAGCCCGTTGCGGGGGCCGATGCGCTCTGCACCGCCCGCGACCTCGCCACCCGCGAGGGGATCCTCTGCGGCATCAGCGGCGGCGCCACCCTCGCCGCGGCCCTGCGCGTGGCCGACACCGCGCCCGCAGGGTCGAGCATCCTCGCCATGATCCCCGACACCGGCGAGCGCTACATGTCGACCATCCTCTTCGACGAGGTCGCCGAGACCATGTCGGACGAGGAAATGGAGATCTCGCGCTCCACCCCGGGCTACCGCTTCGACGTGGCAAAGGGCGCCGCGCCCGCCCCGGCCCAGGCGGTCGCGCCCAAGCCCGAGATCACGCGCCAGGTCGACGCGATCATCGCGCGCGAGCCCGTCGTGATGTTCGCGCTGGAATGGTGCGAGTTCTGCTGGTCGGTGCGCAAGCTCTTCGCCGCCGCGGCGATCCCCTTCCACTCTGTCGATCTCGATTCCGTGGCGATGCAACAGGGGGATATCGGCCTCGATATGCGCGCCGTCCTCCGCGTCAAGGCCGGCACGCCGACCATTCCGCAGATCTTCGTCGGCGGCACCCTGTTCGGCGGCGCGACCGAGACCTTCGACGCGTTCAACGACGGCACGTTGCAACGGCGCCTCGCCGAGGCCGGCGTGCCGTTCGACCCGACCATGACCAAGGACGCCTACGGCTTCCTTCCGACCTGGCTGCACCCGCGATGAAACAGGAGCGCTTCATGCAGGACGATCTCGCGCCGCTCGATCAGGCCGCACGCTATGGGCGGGCCTTCCGCAGCCGGGATCGTCCGATCCACCCCACCGCCTCGGTGCAAGAATTGCGCGACGCCTTCTGCCAGCCGCTCGCCGACTCAGGTCGGCCCGGCACGGCCGTCATCCGCGAGCTGATCGAAGCCGCCGAACCCGGCCTTGTCGGCAACACCGATCCCAACTTCTTCGCCTGGGTGATGGGCGGCTCCGACCCGGTCGGCGTCGCGGCCGACTGGCTGGCCTCGGTCTGGGGCCAGAACGCCGCGATCTACCAAACCTCCCCCGCCGCCGCCATCGCCGAAGAGGCGGTGTCGGCCTGGCTGCTTGAGCTTCTCGACCTGCCCCGCGACAGCTCGGTCGGCTTCGTGACCGGCGCCACGATGGCGGGCTTTGTCGGCCTCTCGGCGGCGCGCAGCGAGGTGCTGGCGCGCGCGGGGGTCGACTTTGCCGCGCTCGGCCTCCAGGGCAGCCCGCGCATCCACGTGATCCTGAGCGACGACGCCCATGTCTGCAATCTGACCGCGCTCCGCCATCTGGGTTTCGGCGAGGCCAACCTGCACCGGTTGCCCTCGGGCCCCGACGGCCTCGCCGCGCCCGAAGTGCTCGACGCGGCCATGGCGTCGGTCGACGGCCCCAAGATCGTCATCGCCCAGGCCGGCCACATCAATTCCGGCGGCTTTGAGGATTTCACCGCCTTCGCCCGGATCGCGAAGACGCACGACGCCTGGCTCCATGTCGACGGCGCGTTCGGCCTCTGGGCGCGGGCCTGCCCCGAGACGCGCCCCCTCGCGGCCGGCGCCGAGCTTGCCGACAGCTGGTCGGTCGATGGGCACAAATGGCTGCAGATCCCCTACGACAGCGGCTTCGTCATCGTGAAAGACGCCCGCGCCCACCGTCGCGCGATGCAGATCCAGGCGGCCTATCTGAACGAAGCCCCCGAGGATGGCCGCAATCCCACCTCCTATGTGCCGGGCCTCTCCCGGCGCGCCCGTGGCTTCGCCGCCTGGGCCGTCCTGCGCGGTCTGGGCCGCGAGGGGGTCGCCGCCCTGGTCCGCCGGCACTGCAACGCCGCGTCCGTTCTGGCCGCCCGGGTCCGCGAGATCGACGGCCTGACGGTGGTGAACCGGGTCGATCTGAACCAAGTCGTCGTCGGCGGCACGGATCCGACCGACGCGTCCCACGCGATCGCCCGCCTCGCCGACCGGCTGAACGAGGCCCACGGCCTCTTCGTCCGCACGGCGGTGTGGAAGGGGCAGACGGTCCTCCGCCTGTCGGTCATCTCGCAGGACACGACCGACAGCCATGCCGCCCATTTGGCCGACTGCATCCGCACCGCGTGGCACGACATCCGTCAAGACACGTCCACGCGCCTGGCCTGACAGCAAACGGCAGAGCCGCTCTGCAACCGGGTCGGCCCGGCCGTCTCGCTCCGCGATCCAACGACCCGCACGACCGGCATCGGCAGGCTGGCCCCTGCGCGCCTCGCCCTCTATCCCTTGATGCGCCGGGCCCGCACGGCCCGGCGGCGAGGGGAGGATCCGCCCATGCTCAACGTTCACAGTTTCGCCCACGGCGAATGGGTCGCCCCCGGCGCTGGCGCCAGGGCCATCGCCTGCGCCGTCACCGGCGATCCTTTCGCGACCGCCGGCAACGAGGCGCTCGATGTCGCCGCCATGCGCGATTATGCAAGGGCGCGGGGCGGCCCCGCACTCCGGGCCATGACCTTCCACGACCGTGCCCGCATGCTCAAGGCGCTCGCCCTCCATCTCGACGCGCACAAGGAAGAGCTCCACCAGCTCTCGTTCCGCACAGGCGCCACCCGCGCCGACGGCAAGATCGACATCGATGGCGGCATCGCGACCGCCTTCGTCTATGCCTCCAAGGGCCGCCGCGAGATGCCCGACGGCCATGTCTATCTCGATGGCCCGGCCGAACAGCTGTCCCGCTCCGGCAGCTTCATGGGCCAGCATGTTTGCACGCCGCTCCATGGCGTCGCCGTCCATATCAACGCCTTCAACTTCCCCGTCTGGGGCATGCTGGAAAAGCTCGCGCCGACCCTCTTGGCCGGCATGCCCGCCATCGTGAAGCCCGCGACCGCCTCGTGCTATGTCACCGAGGCCTGCATGCGGCTGATGATCGACAGCGAGCTCCTGCCCGACGGCGCCGTGCAGCTCGTCACCGGCGGCACCGGCCCGCTGCTCGATCTGCTCGACTGCCAGGACGTCGTCAGTTTCACCGGCTCGGCCGAGACCGCCTTCAAACTCAGGTCCGCGCCGCACCTGTTGCGCAATTCGGTGCGCTTCATCGCCGAGCAGGACAGCCTGAACGCCTCGATCCTCGGCCCCGACGCCGGCCCGGACACACCTGAGTTCGACCTGTTCATCGCCGAGATCCACCGCGAGATGACCGCCAAGGCCGGGCAGAAATGCACCGCCATCCGCCGCATCCTCGCCCCCGACGCCCATGTCGCGGCCGTGATCGAGGCGGTCTCGCAGCGGCTGGCCGACACAAGGATCGGCGCGCCCGACCGCGACACAACGACGATGGGCGCGCTGGTGTCGACCGCACAAAAGCGCGACGTCCTGGTCAAGGCAGGCATCATCGGCGCCGAGGCCGAGCGGGTCTGGGGCGACCCTGATGCCTTCGCCGTCGATGGCGCCGACCCGGCGCACGGCGCCTTCCTGCCGCCCTTGCTCTTCCACTGCGCCGAGCCCGACCGCGCCGCCCGCATCCACGACACCGAGGCCTTCGGCCCCGTCGCCACGGTCATGGGCTACCGCGATCTGGGCCACGCCATCGAGCTCGTGAACCGGGGCGGCGGCAGCCTCGTGGCCTCCGTCATCACGCATGACCCCGCCGTGGCGCGCGACGTCGTCCTGGGTGCCGGCCCCTTCCATGGCCGCCTTTATTTCAACGACCGCACGTCGATGGCCGAGGCCACCGGCCACGGCGCCCCCCTGCCCCATATGGTCCATGGCGGGCCGGGGCGCGCGGGCGGCGGCGAAGAGCTCGGCGGCGTCCGCGGCGTGACCCATTACATGCAGCGCACCGCCATCCAGGGCAGCCCCGACATCCTGACCGCCGTGGCGGGCACTTGGCTCCCAGGCGCGGCCGAACATGAGGGGCCCGCGCACCCGTTCACCCGCCGCTTCGACGAGCTGGAGATCGGCGAAACGCTCCACACCGCCGAGCGCGAGGTCACACTCGACGACATCGAGCACTTCGCCGACTTCACCGGCGACCGGTTCTACGCCCACATGGATCACGACGCCGCCGCGCGGAACCCGTTCTTCCCCGGGCGCGTCGCCCACGGCTATCTGCTCTTGTCCTTCGCCGCGGGCCTGTTCGTCGACCCGGCCGAGGGCCCGGTTCTCGCCAATACCGGCCTCGACAGCCTGCGCTTCTTGAAACCGGTCGAGCCCGGCGCCCGCATCAAGGTGCGCCTCACGGTCAAGAAAAAGACCCGCCGCACCGAAGCGTATGGCGAGGTGCGCTGGCACGTCACCCTGACCGACCATGACGGCGACGCAGTCGGCGACTACGATCTGCTGACGATGAACGCCTACTAGCGCGCATCCGTAGCCGGACGCCGCTAATGCGTCCGACGCAGCACCAGGTCCGCGTCCAGGCGAATGGTCTCTTCGGGACGGTGCGGCTCCGCCAGCCGCCGCTCCAGGAGGCCCGTCACCCCCTCCACCAACGCAGGCACCGGGTTGCGCACCGTTGTCAGGCCAAATGCGGGCCAGGCCGCCATCGCCATGTCATCGAACCCCGTCACCGAGACGTCTCCCGGCACGCTGAGCCCCGCCTCGGCAAGCGCCGATAGCGCCCCGATCGCCATCGCGTCGTTGGCACAGATCATCGCGTCGAGCTTCGACACGGCCAGCACCTCCTGCGCGGCCCGATAGCCGCTCGAGACCGAGAAATCGCCCGCCACCACGGCCACCGGCGACAACCCCGCTGCCGCCAGCGCCTCGGTCATGCCCTGTCGCCGCCCGTCCGAGGCGCCAAACGAGTCAGGCCCGCCGATATAGCAAACGCGCCGGCGCCCGCGCTCCACCATCAGGCGTGCCGCCTTCGCCATCCCTTCGCGGTTTCTCACGCAAATCGTGTCGACGCCCGGCCGGTCCAGAAGCCGCCCCGACGAGATCACCGGGATCGCCAGCTTGGCGCAGGCCTCCAGCACCGCCTCGTCCAGGCTGCCCGAGCGCAGGATCATCGCCTCCAGCGGGAAGCGCAACACATCGGCCACCGCGTCGCGCGCCGACGTCACGGGGCCGGCAATCACGATCGGCCAGGTCCCGATCCGGTTCAGCCCGCCGACGAGCGCCTCAACCACCTCGCGGTCATACTCGTTGGGCATCTCGCCCATGAAGACCGCCACCAGGTGCGAGCGCGCGCCCGACAGGCCCGCGGCCAGCGCATTCGGCCGATAGCCCAGCTCGGTCGCTGCGCGCATCACCGCCGCCCGCTTGTCGGGGTCGATATAGCTGCCCGGCGTGAACGCGCGCGACACCGCCGAGCGCGACACGCCCGCCGCCTCGGCCACCTCGGCCGCCGTCACCCGGCGCCGCCTGAGCGCTGCCTGATCCGTCATCGCGCCCCCGGCCTCCCCTCCGGCTCATCGATCCAACCCTGCCGGCGGCGCCCCCTCGACGCGGGCACTCTTCGCCAATCCGACGCGCCCCCGTCATAGGCCCGTTACAACTCGCGCTTACCTGAACGCGTGTGCAGATTCCCGAGAACGCCGCACGGCGCAAGCGATGTTTTGGTGACAGTTTGGAAACGGCGACTGCACGCGTAGCGAGTGCCAGCCTCCCAATCACGTCTCCAGATCGCCCACGCCGCCGGCCGCCCGGGGTCTCGACCACTCGTGCCCGGAGGCCGGGCCATAAGTCAGGGGAGACCTACATGAAACGCCTCACGATCACTTCGACGGCCGTCGCCGCCACACTCTTTGGCGGCGCTGCCTTCGCCCAGACCGAAATCACCATGTGGCACGCCATGGGCGGCGCCTTAGGCGAAGCCACCAACGCGCTCGCCGAACAGTTCAACGCCGCGCAGGACGAGGTCGTCCTGACCCCCGTCTTTAAGGGCTCCTACGAAGAGACCCTGACCGCCGGCATCGCCGCCTTCCGCGCCGGCGAGCAGCCCAACATCATGCAGGTCTTCGACGCCGGCGCCGCCACCGTGATCGGTGCCGAAGGCGCGACCATCCCCGTTCAGGACCTCCTGGAAACCAACGGCGTGGCCTTCGACATCAAAGACTACATCTCCGGCGTCCGCTACTTCTATGCCGACCCCAACGGCAAGATGATCGGCATGCCGTTCAACTCGTCCTCGCCCATCATGTACTACAATGTTGATGCGCTCGAGGCCGCCGGCGTCACCCCGCCCGTGACCTGGGAAGAGTTCGCCGAGACCACCGCGCCTGCGCTTGCCGAAGCCGGGTACATCCCGCTCGCCCAATCGCACCTGCCCTGGATCTTCACCGAGAACTTCCACTCGCGCCACAACCTGCCGTTCGCCACCAACGACAACGGCTATGGCGGGTTCGACACCGAGATCCTCGTCAACAACGACGCCATCAAGGCCCACTTCACCGCGCTGACCGAGTGGCAGGACCAGGGCTTCTTCGAGTGGTACGGCACCGGCTGGGGCGACAACCAGACCCCGTTCGAAGAGGGCAACGTCGCCATCTGGCTCGGCTCCTCGGGCTCCTTCGGCGGTCTCGCCTCCAAGGATCTGGGCTTTGAATTCTCGGCCACCTTCCTGCCCTACTGGGAAGCCATCACCAGCGAGCCCAAGCAAACCTTCATCGGCGGCGCCGCGCTCTTTGCGATGTCCGGCAAGGCCGACGAAGAGAACGCGGCCACCGCCAAGTTCTTCGAGTTTCTGTCCTCCCCCGCCGCCCAGGTCTTCTGGCACAAGGAAACCGGCTACGTGCCGATCACCGAGGCCGCCTATGAGGCCGCCAAGTCCGACGGCTACTACGACGAAGTGCCTGCCGCCGAGGTTGGCATTCAGCAGCTCTCGCTGCCGGCCGGCGACAACACCCGCGGCTATCGCATGGGCTTCTATGTCCAGATCCGCGACGTGATGAACCGCGAATACGGCCGCATCCTCACCGGCGAGACCTCCGTCGAGGAGGGCTTCCAGGCCATCGAGGAAGAAGCCAACCAGCTTCTGGAGCGCTTCGCCCGCACCCAGGGCTAACCCTCTGACAGAACACCGGAACGGCTGCGGGCCCGCCCCGCGGCCGTTCCCCTTTTTTCACGGTCGAGGGGGCTTCAGACGTGAAACGCGCCGGCTTTACCAACCTATCGCTGCCCGTGCTGCTTCTGGTGCCGCAGCTCATCATCATCGCGATCTTCTTCTACTGGCCCGCGCTCCACGCCCTGCAATCCTCCTTCTACCTCGCCGACCCGTTCGGCTTCGGCTCCACCTTCGTGGGTCTGGAAAACTACACCGACCTCATGGGCAACGACGAGTACCTCAAGATTGCCTGGTTCACGGTGATCTTCACCGCCCTCGTCACCTTCTTCTCGCTCGCAATCGCCCTCGTCCTTGCCGTGAAGGCCGACAAGGTCATCCGGGGCGCCAAGACCTATCGCACCCTTCTGATGTGGGTCTACGCGGTCGCCCCCCCGGTCGCGGGCTTCATCGGCGTCATCATGTTCCACCAAAGCTGGGGCCCGATCACCGAGTTCTTCCGCCTCTTCGGTTACGAGATGAAGATCGGCGTGAACTTCAACGACACCGCCTTCGCGATGGTGCTGGTCTCCGTCTGGAAGCAGATCCCGATCAACTTCATCTTCTTCCTCTCCGGCCTCCAGTCGATCCCGAAATCGGTCCGCGAGGCCGCGCTGATCGACAACCGCTCCGCCTCGGGTCGCTTCTGGGACGTGACGTTCCCGCTCCTTGCGCCCACCGGCTTCTTCCTCCTGATCATCAACATCACCTACGCGCTCTTCGACACGTTCGGCGTCATCGACACCATCGTGAAGGGCGAGCCCGGCAACAACCCGATGACCCTCGTCTACAAGGTCTATGTCGACGGCTTCCGCGGCAACGACCTCGGCGGCTCCTCGGCGCAGTCGGTGATCCTGATGGTCCTCGTCCTGGCGCTCACCATCTTCCAGTTCCGGCTGGTCGAACGCCGCATTCACTACACCTGAGGAGAGAGTGACATGACCGACGCAACCCAGCTCTCCCCCGCCGCGGCCTCCCAAGCCGGCGCCAAGGCCGCCGAACCGCGCCGCCGCCGCAAGCCCATCCGCCTGTCGAACGTGGTCGACCACGCGGTGCTGATCGCGGGTGCGCTCTTCATGATCCTGCCGCTCCTGATGATCTTCCAGATGTCCACCATGCCGGACGTCGAGACGATCAAAACCGGCCCCTCTTTCCAGATCGGCGACCAGCTCGGCCCCAACTTCGAGAAGGCGATGTTCGAGGCCACCGGTTTCTCCGGCGAGAACACCGGCGCCCGCATGCTGATCAACTCCTTCATCCTGGGCATCGGCTTCGCCGTCGGCAAAATCGTCGTCGGAATGATGGCCGCCTATGCCATCGTCTATTTCCGCCTGCGCTTTGCCACGCTGGCCTTCTGGATGATCTTCACCACGCTCCTGCTGCCGCTCGAGGTGCGCATCCTGCCCTCCTACGAGGTCGTGCAATCGCTGGGGATGCTCAACACCTACCAGGGCCTGATCATTCCGCTCATCGCCTCGGCCACGGCCACCTTCTTCTTCCGACAATTCTTCCGTTCGGTGCCCGAAGAACTGGTCGAGGCCGCCCGGATCGACGGCGCCGGCCCGGTGAAATTCTTCATCGACATCCTCGTGCCGCTCTCGCGCACGATGATCGCGGCGATGTTCATCATCATGTTCGTCTTCGGCTGGAACCAGTATCTCTGGCCCACGATGGTCACGACCGAGGAGAGCATGTTCACCCTCGTGCGCGGCATCAAACAGATCGTGCAGGTGGTCGACAGCAACCGCGTCCCCGAATACGGCCGCGCCAACCTCCTGGCGATCATCGCCATCATCCCGCCCGTCTTCATCGTGATCTTCTTCCAAAGCTGGTTCGTGAAGGGCCTCACGGAATCGGATAAGTAAGGAAACGCCATGGCTGAGGTCTCGCTCGACCAGATCCGCAAGGTCTATCCCAACGGCTTCGAGGCCGTGAAACCCTCGAGCTTCCACATCGCCGACGGCGAGTTCGTCGTGCTCGTCGGGCCCTCGGGCTGCGGCAAGTCCACGCTTCTGCGGATGATCGCGGGGCTCGAAGAAATCACCGAAGGCAGCCTCAAGATCGGCGACCGCGAGGTGAACGATGTCGACCCGGCCGACCGCGACATCGCGATGGTGTTCCAGAACTATGCGCTCTACCCGCATATGACGGTGAAAAAGAACATCGCCTACGGGCTCAAGAACCGCGGCACGCCGGCCGCCGAGATCGAAAAGAAGGTGGCCGACGCGACCGCGCTTCTCAATCTCGGCGACTATATCGACCGCAAGCCGTCGCAGCTCTCGGGCGGCCAGCGCCAGCGCGTCGCCATGGGCCGCGCCATCGTCCGCGACCCCTCGCTCTTTCTCTTCGACGAGCCCCTGTCCAACCTCGACGCCAAGCTCCGCAACCAGATGCGCATCGAGATCAAGGCACTGCAGCGCCGCCTCGACGTCACATCGGTCTACGTCACGCACGATCAGGTCGAAGCCATGACCATGGCCGACCGGATCATCGTGATGAATGCCGGCCGGATCGAGCAGATCGGCACGCCCGCGCAGGTCTACCATGCCCCGGCCTCGACCTTCGTCGCCTCCTTCATGGGCGCCCCCCCGATGAACCTGCTCGACGCCCAGGCCAAGGGCGGCACCGTCCGCGTGGGCGAGATCGACCTTGCGCCCTGCAACGGCACCGAGGGCCCTGTGACGCTCGGCATCCGCCCCGAAGACCTCGTCCCCGATGCCTCAGGCCCCCTCACGGCCCATGTCGACATCATCGAAGAGCTGGGCGCCCACCGCCTGCTTCACGGCTCCTTCGGCCGCGAAAAGCTCACTGTCCATGTCGGGAAAGATGAAGATGTGAAAACAGGCCCCGTGACCCTGGCTCTCAAGCCCGGCGCCGTCTCTCTGTTCGACATCGAAACCGGCCGCCGCATCTGAGCGCCGAGCCCTGGCAAGTAGTCGAGACCGCCATCCGCGACGCCCGCCCCACCGCAGCTCTCAGGCCCGGCTGCAGGGAACCAGCGGCAATATCCGCCGGTCTCGGGAACGCGCCGGTTCGGCCAAATCGGGCCCAACGCCCATAGGCGGAACGGCCCGCCGATACCGGGCTGGCACGGCTATGGCCGCGCGTCCGAGGTCTCCTCGCTCACGACCTCGCCTTCGCCGAGGTCCCATCGGTTCTGCTCCAACCATACCTGACGGAACACCTCTCCCTGACCGGCGAAACGGGAGCCCGTAGGCTCACACGCATAGATACGGTCGGTGCGAAAGTGGCGAAGGCCGGCCCGCAGCTCGCACCAAGCCACCAACAGGACGGCGCTGATGTGGTAAACGACGGCGATCGGCCGGATGTCGCGGGTGGTCCGCACGCCGTCCGCATCCTGATACTCGATCCTCAGCACGCGCTCTTCCCGCACCGCCGCCCGCAGCATCGCTTTGGAGACGCAGCCCAAGTCCGGGTCGTCGTCCGGCGCGCCCCAGGGAGAGACGTGAAGCCAATCCGCCGGTTCATGGAGCGCATCGATCTTGGTCGAGATCCGCTCCGCCGCCCGGCGAAGCGCGCGGTCGCCCGACCGGCTGAGCATGCACAGGCCAACGCGTAGCGCCTCCACCTCCTCCTCGTCGAAATTGAGCGGCGGCAGGTCATAGCCACGGCGCAAGACATACCCGATCCCGGGTTCGCCCTCGATCGGCGTGCGCATCGCCTGCAGCGCGGCGATGTCGCGGTACACGGTGCGCACCGAGACCTCTAGTCGCTTCGCCAGGTCCTCCGCCCGAATGGGGCTCTCAGCCGCGCGAATGATCTGGATGGTTTCGAAAAGCCGGTTCGATTTGCTCATGGCTGGCGTTCGGTCCGATGTGTCTCCTGACACTATAGGCGCCGCCCCTGACAGCGTCATGTCAGGAGCGATCGGCGATGGTTGATGGATCATGCGCAGGGAACCGGCCGATGACCCATTATGACCACGCAACCCAAATCGCCTTCCGGCTTGGCCCCTGGGCCAGCCCGTGCGCGTCAGAGCGATCGGCTGCCGCTCATGAGATCGAGGCGGCGCTTGCAGAGG
Source organism: Pseudomonadota bacterium (assembly GCA_039822045.1). GTDB lineage: Bacteria > Pseudomonadota > Alphaproteobacteria > Rhodobacterales > Rhodobacteraceae > HLUCCA09. Next base: position 103,626 of record JBCBMY010000011.1, read on the forward strand.
CCCGGCACACATCCGCCGAAGCCGCCTCCTCCCAAAGGGGCCCCGGGCCGATCGCGGCGCTCCTCAACTTCTTCAGCTGGTAACGCCTCCTGGAGTGCGCAGATACCGGAGTCGATGGCGCACGCAAGCAAGACGCCCGCTGGCCGGTGTGGGAGAACGACGCCGACCACGTTCTGCTGACCCGGGACAGCTTTGTTGCTGGGCTCGATGTCCGAACCACGACGATGCCGCCACTGCCCGACAGGTCGATCTACGCCTCGGTCGCCGTCGCCCGTCGATCCGACAGTGTCATGCAGCAGATCCGCGAAGCGGAAATCACGGGCTGCGGCCCGGCCCATGCCGCTCTGATTTGGCGTCGACGTCTCTCGACCTCAACGCTGCACGAGGTTCGCCGCCACGGGGCAAATAGGGCCATGTGCGCATAGTGACGGGCGTTTCAAGTGATGCGCCGCAAAAGGCTAATGGCACGACCTGACGGCCGTGCCATCACTGCCTTCAGGAATAGAGCCGCTCATGATCCATCATAAACTTATGGTGGCCATTGAGGGCGTCATACTTGCGCGTAGCTGTTATACGGCCCTTTTTGTTTAGCTTGAGGTGTTTGAGCGACTTGCCGTACGTGAAGTTGTCCGCATGTAAATTGTGGCGCGTTAAACCCCCATTCGCGAGGCCTGGGCCCTTGTTTTTGAACTCATCATAGAGCTCGGTGTAGTATGAGAACATCGTTCTTCGATCGTTCAGCTTTTGCCTGAAGTCGTTATTGAAGACCGTGCCGCTGCGGTAAAGCAAATCAACCATGTAGCTCATGCCAATGTACTTCTGCTTCTCAGTGTCGCCCTTATTGGAGCCAACGCCGGCGCCATGGCTACCCGGCAAAGGTATAACGAAGCGCTCCCGGTTGCGGTACAATTCAAGATTTTTTGTTTGATTTCCCGCTAGGTAGGTATAACCTTTGCTCTTCAATTCGGGCAGGTTGTCGCTGAGAAACGCGCCGCCGGACTCCATCCGCAAGACTCGCACCCGTTTGATCGAGGCGTGATCAGGCATAGATTGTTTTCGGCTCGTGCCACCGCCATTGGGGCCGCCGACAGGATCAAAGAGCCATATATTGAAGGACAAATCGTTCAAGCGAGCAACGATCTCGTTAATATTCTGTATACCTTCCTGAGCGGTATGGACATAGCCCATATGCTTGGTCCAGAGCTTTTCCAGCTTGTAGTCGTACCATTCCGAGAAGTTCATATTGTTCTTGGCGCGACTCCGTGTCTCAAAGGTGCTCGACCCTTTCTTAGGATAGGCGATTGAGAAATTAGCCTGGTCCGCCAGAACTGAGTGAAAAATATCGTTCAGCATCATAATGACAGTGATCGACCCGCGGCTATGGCCAGCGATGTTGATGGTCACGCGCTGCCCGTCCTTTTCGTCGAGGTAGTCACGGATGCCTTGAAGCGCATACCAAACGGACCGGTGCCAACCCAATCCCGCAACAACGCCCCGGCCCTTCCGAGCGCTTGCCCCAGGTTTCACGTTCGATCCTTTGACCTCGGGAAATCCATTGTAGCCGGTGGCACCGCCAAAGCCAATTTGATAGATCTGCGGGTCGGGAGCCGCGGGACCGGGGATAAACATCTTCGCCCCGATTGTGCCTTCGAATGCTTCAACCAACGCATTATCGACCGTCTTATAGTCTATTTGCAGGTTATCGTTGTAACCTTGACTGGTTCCACCGAAATATAGGGTAAGTACGTTGGGCATCTGGCAATCGCTCCTCTGTGCACTGGCGCAATGCGCCCTAACACCGACGGTCGACCCCCACTGGCGCAACACCTTTGCGCGCATGGCCGTCAAAGGTGAAGGCATTGGCCCAGCACCTACCCCCTTTGGTCGCCGAATCCATCGATCAAGTCGGTTGTTTCAGTCCGGCAAATTACAGAGGTTGAGCGCAAGAACGCGGCCGTCGATTAGGCATTCTGCATAGCCAAGCACCACTGACCTGTCTAGCCCCATTTCCCCGGCCCGCTCTTTTGAGCAGAGTTTCCGCATTGGATAGGGTGCGACCCGATCCTTGGTCCGACCGACATTGCCACACAAATCCGGTTGGGGGAATTCACCTTTTGAATCCAATAGGATCGCTGGATGACATGGGCCGTTGCCCCCCAACGCATTATAAGACCGCGATCTGGTCGAGATATTGCGGACGCCAGCCCGCCAACGGATTTCTACAGCGGAGGCGCGTCGCGAAAACACGCTCCCACCCATCCATTTCCCGTCACCGAATATACTGTGCCCCTTGCCGACCCAGGGCGGTACAATCCATGCGCCCCGACACACCGGCCATTGGGGCAACCCAAGGGGCTCCGCGCGGGCCAGGGGGCACCCTCGGGCGTCGGCGGCGTCCCCCGGCGCGGCTTGCCCCGGTCGCCCGCCCCTGCGAGGAAGGGAAAGCAACAGGGCAAACCGATGACCGAGACCGACTATGCCGACTGGATCGGCCACACCCGCACCACGACCGACACGCTCAGCCCGCGTCTCCTCGCCCAGTTCCATGCAACCCTCCACGGTACGCTGGCCGAGATGGAGGTGCCGCCGGGCGCGCAGTGGGCGCTCTGGCCCGATGTCGAGCCGCCCGACCGGCTCGGCCGTGACGGCCACCCCCGCCCGGGGATCGTCGTGCCGAAGCTGCCGCTGCCGCGCCGGATGTGGGCGGGTGGCGCGGTCGACACCCACGCGCCCCTGCCGGCCGGCGCCGAGGTGACCCACGCCGCCACCGTGCGCGACATAGCCTTCAAGGACGGGCGCACCGGCCCGCTCGGCTTCGTCACGGTCGATCACACCTACAGTGTGGGCGACACGGTCTGCATCACCGAGCGGCAAGACCTCGTCTACCGCGAAGACCCCAAGCCCGGCGCCCCGGCCCCCGCGCCCAAGCCCGGCCCCAACTGGGCACCCCGCGCCGCCTGGCAGGTCACGCCCTCCTCCACGCTCCTCTTCCGCTATTCCGCGATCACCTATAACGGCCACCGCATCCACTACGACCTGCCCTATGCCCAACAGGTCGAGGGCTACGACAATCTGGTGGTCCACGGGCCGATGCAGGCGATCTGGATGCAGAACCTCGCCACCACCGTTCTCGGCCAGATGCCCGACCGCTTCACCTATCGCGGGCTCGCGCCCCTCACGCTCGGCCCCGCGGTCAGTGTCGAGGCGCAGGACGGCGCCGAGGGGCTCGACCTCCGCGTCCGCCGCACGTCGGATGGCGTGGTCACGATGCAGGGCACCGCGACGCAGGGCTGAACCCGGCCACAACCACCGGCGACAAACCACCGCCCAGAGGCGCCCGATTGCTGCTGTTCCTGCGCCGCTTGCTTGCTATCTTCTGCACAAGTCGACCACCCGCAACGCAACAGGAGCACGCCCCATGCGCTTCACCGTGAACGGAAAGGACGTCGAGGTCGACGTCGAGCCCGATATGCCCCTGCTGTGGGTCCTGCGCGACGAACTCGGCCTGACCGGCACCAAATACGGCTGCGGCATCGCCCAATGCGGCGCCTGCACCGTACATGTCGACGGGATCGCCCAGCGCTCCTGCCAGGTCCTCGCCGACGGCCTTGAGGGCGCCGAGATCCTCACCATCGAGGGGCTCGGCACACCCGAAAACCTCCACGCCGTGCAAGAGGCCTGGGTCGAGCATCAGGTCGCCCAGTGCGGCTATTGCCAGTCCGGCCAGATTATGCAGGCGGTCGACCTTCTGTCCTACACGCCCGATCCCACCGACGACGATATCGACCAGGCGATGTCGGGCAATCTCTGCCGCTGCGGCACCTATCCCCGCATCCGCGCCGCGGTGAAATCCGCCGCCGCCAAGCTGCAGGGGGCCTGAGCCATGAGCATCGCCAAGATCGCCCGCCGCACCTTCCTCATCGGCACCGCCGTCATCGCCGGCGGCGTCGCCTACGGCGCCTACCGCTACCACGCAGATCCCGAAAACCCGCTCCTGGCCGATGCCGGCGAGGGCGACGCCGTGTTCAACCCCTGGGTCAAGATCGGCGCCGACGGCATCACCCTCGTCACGCCCCGCGCCGATAGCGGCCAGGGCGTCTACCATGTCCAGGCCGCGCTGATCGCCGAAGAGCTCGATGTCGAGCTCGACCAGATCACCGTGACCCCCGGCACCCCGGGGCCCGCCTACTGGAACACCGCGATCGCCAACGAGGCCGTGCCGGCGACCAGTGAGGGCTTCGGCGCCGAAACCACGCGATCGCTCATGTCGGCGATGGTCAAGTTCATGGGCCTCCAGATCACCGGCGGCTCCACCACCGTCCCCGACCAGTTCGAAAAGCTCCGCATCGCGGGGGCCGTCGCCCGGGAAACGCTCAAGGCCGCCGCTGCGGCTGAAACCGGCTACCCGGTCAATCAGATGGAGACCGCCGCCGGCACCGTCACCGCGCCCAATGGCCAGTCCTTCACCTATCTGGAGCTCGCCCCCAAGGCGGCGGGGATGGAGCCTGTGACCCGCATCCGCCTCCGCGATCCCTCCCAGTGGCGCCTCCTCGGCAAGCCGATGGAGCGGATCGACATCGTCGCTAAATCCACAGGCACCCAGGATTACGGCATCGACTATGCACCCGAAGGTGTGAAGTACGCCGCCGTCCACATGAACCCGGGCAAGGGCGGCGGGGTCATCCGGTATGACGACAGCGCCGCACTGGCCATGCCCGGTGTCGAGAAGGTGGTGCAGATCACCGGCGGCGTCGCCGTCGTGGCCAACAATACCTGGCGCGCGTTCCAGGCCGCAAACGCGCTCGACGTCGAATGGGAGCCCGCGCCCTATCCGCTCGAGCAGCCAGAGCACTGGGCCGCGCTCGAGGCCGCCTTCACCGAAGATCGCCTCGACAGCCGCAACAAGGACGAGGGCGATGTCGACACCGCGCTCGCCGAGGCCACCGAGGTGATCGAGGCCGAGTACCGCGCCCCCTACGTCGCCCACCAGCCGCTCGAGCCGATCACCGCGACCGTCCAGTACGAGCGACGCAACGTCCAGGTCTGGACGGGCACGCAGATTCCGCGCTTCGTTCAGCGCAACGTCGCCAAGCTCCTGGGCGAGGAGCCGGAGGATGTTCACGTCAACGTGCAGATGATGGGCGGCAGCTTCGGCCACAGGCTCGAAGACGCCGTCGTCCAGCAGGCCGCCGAAATTGCCCGCGAGCTGCCCGGCGTCCCCGTCAAGCTCACCTATTCCCGCGAAGAGGATTTCGCCCAGGACTTCCTGCGCCAGATCTCAATCGCCCGCCTCAAGGGGACGGTGAAAGACGGCAAGGTCGAAACGATGGACCTCAGCGTGGCTTCGCCCGGCATCATCGCCTCGCAGATGGGCCGACAGGGCTTTCCGACGATGGGCCCCGACATGGCGCTGCCGGCCGGCGGCGCCGATCAGCCCTTCGCGATCCCCAACAGCCGCTTCTCGGTCTATCTCGCCGACCCGCTGGCGCCGGTCTCGTCCTGGCGCTCGGTGGGCGCCTCCACCAACGGTTTCTTCCATGACAGCGCGCTCGACGAGCTGATCCATGCCGCCGGTGCCGACCCGATGGAAGAGCGCATCCGCCTGTGCTGGCACGAAGGGTCGCGCGGCGTGCTCGAGGCGGTGGCCGAGATGTGCAGCTGGTCCGGCCCAAGCCCCGAGCCGAGTAAGGGCCGCGGCGTCGCCTTCACGCTCTCCTTCGGAGTGCCGACCGCCGAGGTGGTGGAAGTGACCAACACCGAAGAGGGCGTCCGGATCGGCAAGGTCTGGGTCGCGGTTGAAGTGGGTCGGGTGCTCGACCCGGTCAATTTCGAGAACCTTGTGCAGGGCGGCGTGATCTGGGGCCTCGGCCACGCGATCAACTGCGAGATCACCCATACGGGCGGCGCAGCCGATCAGCTGAACTTCCACGCCCACGAGGGAATGCGCCTCTACCAGTGCCCCGAGATCGAGGTGCGCGGGCTCGAAACGGCCAGCAAGATCCGCGGCATCGGCGAGCCGCCCACGCCGCCGGCAGCTCCGGCTCTGGGCAACGCGATCTTCGCGGCAACCGGCATGCGCCTGCGCGAGATGCCCTTCAACAAGGGCGCGCGCTTCATCTGAGTCGCGCGCAGGTCTTCCCTTGATCCGGCCCGGCGCACGCTCCTGTGCGCCGCGGGCCACACATGAGGCATCGCACGAATGCCCCTAATCCGGGCATGACGCCCCGTCAGGGGCGGCCTCGACAGACCCCGCGCCGACAATGCGGCGGAAGATGGCCACGCGGGAGGAATTTGGGCGATTTGACCGCCCCCTGCCGCGCGATTCAGCGCCCGACAGATACCGCTAAAGGTAAATGACACATATACTTAGCCTTGCACTTTCTGCATGGCAGCATTTCCTAATCCCAGGATTGTGCAGCTGCAGCATTTGCCTAAGTTGATCGACGAAGAAGCCCGAACGGGCCATTCCCCCAAAGCATTGGAGCAGACCCATGGCACACACCGCCACCAAAACGACGATCGCCCCCGCCCTGAGCGGAAACGCATTCATTGCCCGCCTGCGCGAGAGCTATGCACGCTGGCAGATCCAGCAACGCACCTACGCGGAACTTGCCCGCCTGACCGATCGCGATCTCGACGATCTCGACATCTCGCGCGCACAACTCCGCGACATCGCACGCGAAGCCGGCCAGCGCGCCCGCGTCTGACCGCACGCCCCCCGTTCCCCCTGCCGCTCCGTCGGGCTATCCTGATCGCGAGCGGCAGGAAGGGACCAAGTTGACACGTTACCCCCGCGACATGATCGGCTACGGGGCCACACCGCCCCACCCGCGCTGGCCCGGCGAGGCCAAGATCGCGGTGCAGATCGTGCTCAACTACGAGGAGGGGGGCGAGAATGCCCTCCTCCATGGCGACCAGGCCTCCGAGGCGTTCCTGAGCGAAATCGTGGGCGCCGCGGCCTGGCCTGGCCAACGCCACTGGAACATGGAGTCGATCTATGAATACGGCGCCCGCGCCGGGTTCTGGCGGCTCCACCGCATCCTCACATCCCGCAACATCCCGGTGACGGTCTATGCCGTCGCCACCGCGCTCTCCCGCTCTCCCGAACAGACCGAGGCGATGGCCGAGGCCGGCTGGGAAATCGCGTCCCACGGGCTAAAATGGATCGAGCACAAAGACATGCCGCTCGAGGAGGAGCGCGCCCAGATCGCCGAGGCCGTGCGCCTGCACACCGAGGTCACGGGCACGCCGCCCCAGGGCTGGTACACCGGGCGCTGTTCGATGAACACGGTCGCTCTCGTCGCCGAGCGGGGCGACATGGCCTATGTCGCCGACAGCTACGCCGACGACCTGCCCTATTGGCAGCACATCGCCGGCCGCGACCAGCTCATCGTCCCCTACACGCTCGACGCCAACGACATGCGCTTCGCCACGCCCCAGGGCTTCAATTCTAGCCGCCAGTTCGAGCGCTACCTGAAGGACAGCTTCAACATCCTCTATGAGGAGGGCTGCGCCGGCGCGCCCAAGATGCTCTCCATCGGCCTCCACTGCCGCCTCGTCGGCCGGCCCGGCCGCGCCGCCGCGCTCACCCGCTTTCTCGACTATGCCGCCAGCCACGACGGCGTCTGGTTTGCCCGTCGGATCGACATTGCCCGCCACTGGGCCGAGCACCACCCGCCCGAGCCGCGCGAACGCCCCTCCGAGATGGACCGCGCCACCTTCGTCGCCCGGTTCGGCAGCGTGTTCGAACATTCCCCCTGGATCGCCGAGAGCGCCCACGGGCTGGAGCTTGGCCCCGCCCACGACAGCGCCGCCGGCCTCCACAACGCCCTCGCCCGCATCTTCCGCGCGGCTCCGGACGCGGCGCGCCTGGGGGTGCTTCAGGCCCATCCCGACCTCGCCGGCAAGCTCGCCGCCGCCCGGCGCCTAACCCCCGAGAGCACCTCCGAACAGGCGTCTGCCGGGCTAGACGCGCTCACCGATGAGGAACGCGCCGAGTTCGAGCGCCTGAACGCCGCCTATACCGCCGCCTTCGGCTTTCCCTTCATCATCGCCGTGCGCGACCACGACAAGCCGTCGATCCTCGCCGCGTTTCGCCAGCGCCTCGCCAACGACCGCACCCAGGAATTTGCCGTGGCCTGCGCCCAGGTCGAGCGGATCGCCCGCCTCCGCCTCGAGGATATGCTGTGAAACTCGACCACGCCTTCACCGGCTACGCCTTTCCGCCCGCCGGCCTGCCGCCGCAGCGCGACCGGCCCGAAAGCACAGCCGTCTTCACCCAGGCCTACGCCGTCATCCCCGCCAGCGTGCAGCGCGATATTGTCACCAGCTTCCTCCCCGGCTGGTCCGACAGCCGTGCCTGGATCCTCGCGCGCCCGATGACCGGCTTCGCCGAGACCTTCGCCCAATACGCGCTCGAGATCCGGCCCGAAGGCGGCTCGTCCGACCCCGAGCCCGATCCCGATGCCGAGGCGTTCCTTTTCGTGGCAACCGGCTCGGCGCGCCTCACCGTCGCCGCCGAAACCCACCGGCTTGTGCCCGGCAGCTATGCCTACATCCCGCCGGCCGCGCCCTGGTCGCTCTGGAACGACAGTGACGCCATCTGCGGCGTGCACTGGGTCCGCAAGCATTACGAGCGGGTCCATGGCCTGCTGCCGCCCGAACCCGTGATTAAGCACGAGACCGAGGTCGAGCGGATCCCCATGGCCGGCTGCAAGGGCATCTGGGAAACCCAGCGCTTCGTCGATCCCTTCGATCTGCGCTTCGACGCCCATGTCAACATCGTCACCTTCGCCCCCGGCGGGCGCATCCCGTTCGCCGAGACCCATGTGATGGAGCATGGGCTCTACGTGCTGCAGGGCACGGCGCGCTACTTGCTGAACACCGACTGGGTCGAGGTCGGCCCGGGCGACTTCATGTGGCTGCGTGCGTTCTGTCCGCAGGCCTGTATCGCAACCGGCTCCGAAGAGTTCCGGTATCTGCTCTACAAGGACGTCAATCGTCACCCCGCGCTCGTTCTTCCGGGGGCCTGAGCGATGCTGGACGCGCCGCCGCTGACCGGTGCCGCCTTCGCGCCCTTCGGCGAAGTCGTCGCCGTCGGCGGCGACTCTCGCGAGATCAATGCGGGCCTCTGTCACCGATTCCATGACCTCGCGCGCTTCGACATCGTCGACGGCCGGGCGGGGCTTTCGCTCTTCCAGGCCCAGATCCGGCCCCTGCCCCATATCTGCGATCTGGTCGAACGGCACCCGCTCGGGTCGCAATGCTTCGTGCCGATGGGCGGCAGCCGCTACCTTGTGATCGCGGCCGAGGATCAGGGCGGTGCCCCCGGGCCTCTCCATGCCTGGACGGCCGCCCCGACCCAAGCCGTCAACATCCACCGCAACACCTGGCACGGGGTGCTGGCGCCGATCTCCGGGACCGGCCTCTTTGCCGTCATCGACCGGATCGGCGAGGGGGCGAACCTCGAGGAATTCACCCTGCCCGACCCTGTCGCGGTCAGCCCCGCGATCTAGGCCCCGCCCGGAATCAAGCCGAAGGCGCCGGGCGAGCGCCAGTCCGCCCACATCGTTTCCAGTCCGGCATCAATGCATCCGAATAGATCAACCCAACTGCTCATATCGGAGTCATATGGTTCTCATATGCGACTCATACGCGAGTCATATGAAATTCATACGCTTTTCATATGCGCCCGCCCTCGCGCCTAAGGTCCTTAAACTGTATCGAGATTGGCAACAGGAGGTGCCCATGCCCGGCTATCTGACGACCCATGTCCTCGACACGGCCCGCGGCTGCCCGGCTGCCGGCCTTGCGATCACGCTCACTCGGATCGACGGCGCCGCGCGCTCCGAGCGCGCCCATGTCATGACGAACGCAGACGGCCGGACAGACGGGCCGATCCTGCCTGAAACCGACTTTGCGACGGGCACCTATGAGCTTGTTTTTGAAGCGGAAAATTACCTGCTCGCCACCGGACAGCCGACCGGATTCCTGGGCGACATCCCGATCCGTTTCTCCATGACCGACGACGATCACTACCACGTGCCGCTCCTCCTCTCGCCGTTCGGCTACTCCACCTATCGCGGCAGCTAGGCGATGATGGATCTCGCCATCATCTGGGACTGGTCGGCCTTCGCGCTGCGCTGGCTGCACGTGATCACGGCCATCGCCTGGATCGGATCTTCCTTTTACTTCATTGCGTTAGACCTTGGCCTGACAAAGCGCGACGGCCTGCCCGGCGGCGTCGGCGGCGAGGAATGGCAGGTTCACGGCGGCGGATTCTACCACATCCAGAAATACATGGTCGCGCCCGAGCACATGCCCGAGCACCTGACCTGGTTCAAATGGGAAAGCTACGCGACATGGCTCTCCGGCGCCGTCCTGCTGATGGTCGTCTACTGGGCCGGCGCCGAGCTCTATCTGATCGACCGCGCCAAGGCCGACCTCGCCCTTTGGCAGGCAATCGCCCTGTCGGCGGCCTCGATCGCGGTAGGCTGGTTAGTCTATGATTTCCTTTGCAAATCTCAGCTTGGCCATCGACCAACCCAGATGATGCTGGCGCTGTTTGCCCTGATCATCGTCATGTCCTGGGGGCTCAATCAGGTCTTCACCGGCCGCGCCGCGCTCCTCCATCTCGGGGCATTCACGGCCACCATCATGTCGGCCAACGTGTTCTTCATCATCATCCCGAACCAAAAGATCGTGGTGGCCGATCTCAAAGCGGGGCGCACCCCCGATCCCGACTACGGGCGCATCGCCAAGCTCCGGTCGATGCATAATAACTATCTGACGTTGCCCGTTATTTTCCTGATGCTGTCGAACCATTACCCGCTTGCCTTCGCGACCGACCATGCCTGGATCATCGCGGCGTTGGTCTTTCTGATGGGCGTCACGATCCGGCACTATTTCAACACCATGCACGCCCGGAAGGGTCATCCGAATTGGACCTGGGCGGCAACGGCGGTGATCTTCATCGCGATCATGTGGCTCTCAACGGCGAACACCTGGCAAGCTCCTGAAACCGAAGAGCTTTCCGGCGTCCCGGCGCACCTCGCGCCGGTGGCCGAGGCCGAAGGCTTCGACGAGGCCCGCGACATCGTGCTGGGCCGCTGCTCGATGTGTCATGCGGCCGAACCGGTCTGGGCCGGCATTCGCTGGCCGCCCAAGGGCGTCATGCTGGAAACCGATGCCCAGATCGCCGCCCAGGCCCGCGACATCTATCTGCAGTCGGGCATCAGCCACGCGATGCCGCCGGCGAACCTGACGCTGATTTCGGACGAGGAACGCGCCGCGCTCCGGTCTTGGTACCGTGCCATCGGCGCGCCTGTCGCCGCTGCGGAGACGCCGGAAGGTGGATCTTTATCAGGCGGTTAGCCGATCCAGAGCTCTTCGCTGCCGGTGGGCGGCTGGGGCCGGTACCCACGCACGAACTCGATATAGTCGGGCACCGACATCGGCGCCGCGATGACGTAGCCCTGCAGCGTGGTGCAGCCCAAATCGGCGACGACACGCGCATGTTCGATCGTCTCCACCCCCTCGGCGGTCACGGCGATGTCGAGCGCGCGGCCGATCTCAACGATCGCATGGATGAGCTGCAGAAAGTTCTTCTGCCGCAGCGCGGGCCGGACGATGCGCTGATCGATCTTCAGCGCGTCGGGCCCCACGTTGATGACACCCAGAACCGACGCACGGCCGGAGCCGAAATCGTCGATCTCGATCCCAATCCCGGCCTCTTTCAGGGCATCGACGTGATAGGCAAAGACCTGGCTTTCCTCTTCGATCGAGATCGACTCCAGAAGCTCGAACGCAACCCGCGGCCCGAGCGCTCGGAGCGCCCGCGCCGCCGACACCAGCGACGGATCGTGCATCCGCTGCGAGCTGACATTGAAGCTCAGTTGCGGCGGGCAGAGCCCTAGGGACTGAAGGTCCGGCACCACCGCGCGCGTGCGTTCAAAGATCTGGGCATCGATCTCGCCGGTCAAACGCAGCTGGCCCGCAAGGTCGAGAAAGGTGGCGGGCGTCCGGATCTCTGCGCCGCTGCTAGGGCGCCAGCGCGCAAGCACCTCGACGCCGGTGATCTCCATCGTGACCGCGTCGACCTGGGGCTGAAAGAACGGCTCGAACTCTCCCTGATCGAGCGCGCTGCGCAACTCGTCGGCAAGGCGCCGATTGGTCAGGACGCGATCGTGAATCCGCGGCGTATAGACCTCGACACGGCCGCGCCCGCGGTCCTTGGCTTCGTAGAGGGCGGTGTCGGCAAAGGCCAGCAACTCCTCGCCGTCGCGCGCACCGCTGCGCGATGACGCAATGCCGAAGCTCGCGCCAAAGCGGCAGGACTTGCCTTCATAGATAACTGGATCGCGCAGGCTCTCGCGGAGCCTGCCGAGGAGTGTTTCGGCGCCCTCTGTGGTCGAGCCGGCGGCGAGCAGGAGGACGAACTCGTCTCCGCCGATCCGGGCCGCAAGGTCGCCAGAGCGAAGCGAATTCTGCAGAAGCTTTCCCACATGTCCCAGAACCGCGTCGCCCGCCGCGTGGCCAAGCACGTCGTTCACGTACTTGAAATGGTCGAGGTCAACCCGGATCAGCACCGTTTCCGGTGGCTGGCCGCCATCGGGCAGCGGCTGCGCCACGTTTCGGATCGCAAGCGCTTCCTCGAAGGCGCGGCGATTGGGCAGGCCCGTGAGCGTGTCTTCGCGGGCCTGACGCTCAAGCTCGGTCTTCGCGGCCTCGAGCGCGCGGGCATAGCTTTCCTGCAGTCGCTGCTGCCGGATCAGCGCGGTCTGCTCAGTCCGCACAACGACCTTGTCGCCGAAGCGCGACACCCACTGCCGCACCCGCAAATGGCGCCCGTCGTCCAAATCGATCTCAATGGCGCGCCCTGTATCGAGGCGGGCGAAATAGTCGGTCACGCGCTGATCCAGCGCCTCGACATCGCCGGCAGAAGCGGTGCCCAATTCAAGCGATTTCCTGAAGATCTCTTCGCGATGTTCGCCGATCTTGGGCGCCGGAAGGCCAAGTATTGCGAGGCTGCGATAGGCGCCGTTGCACGCGACCAGTCGGTTGTCGGGGCCAAAGAGCGCAAAGCCGTCATCCATGGCGGAGATCGCAGCATCGAACCGCGATCGCTCGCGCAGAATCTCGCGCCACATCTCGAGAGCGGTGCGGGTGCCAAGCCAGATGAACGTAGCGAGAACCAGGCCGAGCAGCACCGTCACGGCGGCGACGGCTGTGAGATACGTGCGTTCAAGTTTCGCGACGTGGGGCGCCAGTCGGCTCGACGTCTGCATCATATGGTCGAGCGTGAGAAGGATTGCGTTCTGGAAGTCGACCGACCCCATCCGGCCTTCTTCATGAGCTGCTGCCATCGCGAGACCCCGCCGGGCCGCGGCAAGATCCTCGTTGCAGATCGTTGCAATCTCCTGCGTGCCCGCCAGGTCCATAAGCAACGCCTCCACCCTGGTCAGGGCCTCGGCACACCAAAGCGCCTGATCGTGGGCGCGCGTCAGATGGCCGACAAGCCCTGAGATATCCGGGTCGGGCGCGCGCAGTTCCTTAGCGGCTTCGCGTGCATTCTCGATTGCAATGATGTGCTCGAAGCTGCGGCGATTGAATTCACTGGTCCGCAGAATAATCGTGTAGCCGAGGATCGCGACGAGCACCGAGACGATCGTCCCCGAGAGAAAGCGGCGGCGGCGAAGGCGGATTGCCGCTTCGACCGACCTTTCGTTCGCGGACGGCGATAGATTCATGAAGCCGAGCCGCCGGCGCGGAGTGTTTCGTCTGGGTTTTGTCGGGGTGGGGCGGGCGGCACGGATGGCATCTCGATCGACGACGCGAGGCGCTCTTTCGTTTCGCCATCGAGGGCCGCCGTCCCCGCCTCGCCCAATCGCAGCTCGGCCAGAGGAGGCGTGCCCGCGGTCTCGGCGGCCTTGCGGGTTGAAGGGGAGTCGGCCGACACCGTCCGATCCCGGCCAGATTCCTTGGCCGCGTAGAGCGCCAGATCGGCGACCCGCAGCAGACTCCCGATCGTGGTGCCGTGCGCGGGAAAGGTCGCCACACCCGCCGACGCCGTGACGCTGGGCAGAATGGTTTCTCCGAGCCGCACCTCAACTGCGGCAATCTCGGCCCTGATGTCTTCGGCGATCACAAGCGCCTTGCCCGTGTCCGCCCCCGGCAGCACGACCACGAACTCTTCCCCACCTAGACGGCACGGCAGTGCGCCCTCATTGGCGTGTCGCAAGAGGCCGGCCGCAACGTCCCGCAACACGAGATCACCGCCATCATGGCCGTAGATGTCGGCGATGCGTTTGAAGAAATCGATATCGAGCACGACGAGCGAGAAGGGCTGGCCGGCCTCCTCACCGTTGCGCACCTCCTGCGCGCCCACCTGCAGAAAGCGGCGGCGGTTCCAGGGCCCGGTAAGCTGATCGCGCACGGAGCGGTCCTCAAGCTCGTGCCGCAACTGAACGTTCGCAATAGCCAGGCTGATCTGCTCGGCACAGGTCTGCGCGGTGGCCCAGCGCTGGCTCAGGAACTCGCCGTCTGTGACCGGGATGCTGGAGCTCGGCATGGCCAGCGCGCCGCACACAAGGTGCATCAGGCCGATGGTCTCGCCATGGGCGATTATGGGCAGGCAGAGGAAGGGCGTCTTGCCCTCGGGCCCCTCGGGTTCGGAATGGCTGCAGGGCAGCTGAATGGCCTGACTGCCGTAGAAGTAGGCCCTCCCGCGCCGAAGCGCCCAACAGCTCTCGGCGGCAACATGACGGGGCAACGTGATGTCGCCCCAGTGGACGGTGCGCTCCAAGACGTCCCGTTCGACCGCGATGAAGTGCGTGTGCGTGCCCGCGTCGGAAAAGACCGGCGCGATGTGGATCTCGACCCAATAGGGCACGTCGGCTTTGGTGTCGTTCAGGATTTCGGTGCGGATCGGAACGTGGTTGGCCAGAGCCTCACCAATCTGGTGCACGGTGTCGGCATCGGTCTCGCGCTCCTGCAGCAGATGGCCGGGCTTGCGGCCCTGAACGTCATCGAGCGAGTAGGCGGTTGAGCGGGCGAAGGCCGCGTTCACCCACTCCACACATCCATCGACCCCTGTGACGACAATCGCGTCGTGGCAGTGATCTGCCACAAGCCCTGCAAAGAAGTTCAAACGCTCCTCGTCGGAGGAGGAGGCCTCGTGTCGGGTCATTCGGCACACCCTGCGACCAGCGACTTGCTCAGCCGCCGCGTGTGCCTACCGGGAGACCCCTTTATTTTCCGTAAGCTCGCGCCGAGGCGCGCGCGGGGTTAGCCGCCGTGGCCTGCGTGATTGCCGTGCCCGGCATGGCCGCCATGCCCTTCGGGCGCGCGTTCCAGGTCGACTGGGATCTCGAGGGTCACCTCGCCGGCGGTCTCGAACGTCAAAGTCAGCTCCACCGTATCTCCGTGGATCAACGAGCGGGTGAGGCCCATCATCATCACATGCTCGGCGCCGCGGTCCAGAAGGATGGTTTCACCCGGTGCAATCTCGAACCCCTCTTCGACCTCAACCATGCGGGCGATGCCGCCATCCATGATGTGGGTGTGCAGTTCGACGCGCTGCGCCGCGTCGGTTGCAGCAGCGACAAGACGATCGGGCGCGGTGCCTGTGTTGGTGATGGCCATGAAGGCGGCACCCGACTTGGCGTTGGGCGTGGCAGCGCGGGCATAGGCGTCGGACACGGTGATGCCGCCGGCAATGGCGGAGGTGCCGAGGGCGAGCGTCGCCGCAGTGATGAGGGAGGCGAAGATCTTGCGCGTCATAGGGTTGTTCCTCTGGAGTCGGGGCAATCTTGGCTGCCGCACCATCGGCGGGATTCTTGACAACAATCGGGCCTTGCGCTCAGAGCCGTGTCAATTTCGCGGCCAATGCGCAAAAGACACAGGCGACCTGCAGGCGGACTGGCCATCCACGGACGACATATCGGCAAACGGCATCGCCCGGGCTGTGCAGACATCAATCGCGGCCGGGAGACCGATGGACCGACCGGGCGCTCCGACGCAGTTGGGTGGCAGCAACGCCTAATCAGATAGTCCGGAGGCTTTGGCGGTCACGACACAAGACCGCGCCGGGCCATAGCGGCATGGGGTGTAGTCCCGGAGGACGCCGCACGAGCCCAAGCTCTTGGGGGCCAGACGGAGCCAAAAGGGCTCCGACGCAATCAGGCGGCGGTCTGCGCCTTTTCGACGTCGCGCTTGATCTTGAGCGCCTTCGACGAGAGCTCGACATCTTTCGCCTTGGCGAAGAATGCGTCCAGGCCGCCCCGATGGTCGACCGAGCGAAGGGCCGCGTTCGAGATCCGCAGCTTGAAGCTGCGGCCAAGCACGTCGGAGATCAGCGTCACGTCCTGCAGGTTGGGCAGGAACCGGCGCTTCGTCTTGTTGTTAGCGTGGCTGACATTGTTGCCAACCATGGGGCCTTTGCCCGTAAGTTCGCACACGCGCGACATCGGTCTATCCTCGTTTCTTCCCGCGATGGGCGGCCCTGCCGGGGCCGAAGCTGGCGCCGCCCTGGGCAAGCCAGGGGCACCCGCTGGAAATCAGAGGTGCGTTGAACACGCCTGCACCGAGCCTGTCAAGGCGATTCTCCGGGTGGAAGACATGTTGGGGCGGAGCTAGGTTTTGCAGCGCAAGACCGGAGCCCGCACCCCATGACAGTCGCCGACCTGACGCCCGTATTCGACGGACATAACGACTTCCTGCTGCGGCTTTGGTCGGACCCGCCGCACCGGGGGCGGCTCTGGCTCGAGACCGGTACCACCGGGCATCTGGATCTGCCGCGGATGCGGGAGGGCGGGTTTGCCGGAGGTCTCTTCGCGATTTTCGTGCCGCCCGCGCGGCGGCCAGACGCGCCCGACATGGCTGCGTTGATGGCCGAGCCGCCCTACGACTTGCCGTTTCCGCCTGACTGCGCGCTGGCGGCGGCCCGGGACGTCGCCTTGGCGCAGGCCGGTCTGATGCTCTGGATGGAGCGCGCGGCACCGCACGACTTTGCGGTATGCAAAACGGCCGACGAGGCCCGAGTGGCGATGACGGAAGGCAAGATCGCAGGCGTTTTGCATATGGAGGGGGCGGAGGCGATCGATCCGGATCTCGACACGCTTCATGCGCTTCACGCCATTGGCCTGCGCTCGCTCGGTCCGGTTTGGTCGCGGCCGACGATCTTTGGCTACGGCGTGCCCTTCCGCTTTCCCGGCCCCCCCGATACCGGGCCGGGCCTGACCGAAGCGGGAAAGCGGCTTGTGGCGGAGTGCAATGCGCTCGGGATCGTCATCGATCTCAGCCACCTCAACGAAAAGGGGTTCGACGACGTCGCTGCGATATCAGACGCGCCCCTCGTTGCCACCCATTCGAACGTCCATGCCATCTGCCCGAGCCCGCGCAACCTCACCGACCGGCAGCTGCGCCAGATTGCCGAGAGTGGCGGCATGGTGGGTCTGAACCTGGCCACCTTTTTTCTGCGCCCCGACGGGCGGGCGCGACGGGCAACCGAGATTGAGGTGATCCTGCGCCATTTTGATCACCTGCTGGCCATTCTAGGCGAGGACGGCGTGGGGTTCGGCTCGGATTTCGACGGATGTCAGGTGCCCGAGGCCGTGCGCGACGTGACCGGCTTTCCCAAGATCGTCGAGGCCATGCGCGCCCATGGCTATGGCGAGCCGCTAATCGCCAAGTTAGCGCGGGAGAATTGGCTGTCGCTCCTTGAGCGCACCGAGCGAGCCTGATTCATTCACCGGGTGACCTCGAGAAGTGCGCGCCCCCCCGTGCGCCTGCACCAGACGCCCCTTGGCCGATCGTCGAACGTCCTTGATGGGCGCTCCCAGGGCATGAGCAGGGCGGCGACACCGACCGCAAGGAAGACGGCGCGCGATTGGTCAGCCATCCCAGTCGTTGAACGAACCCAGGGCTTCCGCCTCGCTGGACCGCCTCGGCCATGCCTCGCGGGCGCTGAGCGACGGGCCGTTACGTCACTCCTCCGGGCGCGCGAGTTCCTCCAACACGTGGCGTGCGGCTGAAGCGGGCGCGACCGCGCCTTGAGCAACCTGCCCCCCCAATCGGTCGACAAGGGCCCGAACCTCGCCGTTCTCGGTGAGCCTCGCCAGAAGGCCGGCGCGGACCTCCTCTTCGAACCAATGGCGTGCCTGCGCGGCCCGCCGCGCGGCCCAGTGCCCGTTGGACCGTCGCCACTCCGCCAGCCCCGTCATCTCGGCCCATGCCGTATCGAGGCCCGAGGCGTCCAGCGACGACACGGTCATTGCCTTGGGAAACCCGTCTGGGTCTTGGACCCGGCGGCGAAGCAGGCGGAGCGCGCCCGCATAGTCGGCGCATGTGCGGAGCGCAGCCGAGCGCAATTCGCCATCGGCCTTGTTCACAAGGATCAGATCGGCGATCTCCATGATCCCCCGCTTGACCCCTTGCAACTCGTCCCCGCCCGCCGGCGCGAGCAGCAGGACGAAGAGGTCGGACATCTCGGCCACCATCGTCTCGGACTGGCCCACGCCCACCGTCTCGATCAGAACCACGTCGAACCCGGCGGCCTCACAAAGAGCCACCGCTTCGCGCGTGCGCCGGGCCACGCCGCCAAGCTGGGTCTGGCTGGGGGAGGGGCGAATGAAGGCCTCGGGCGCGCGGGAGAGCCGCTCCATCCGCGTCTTGTCCCCCAAAATCGAGCCGCCGGACCGGGTCGACGACGGGTCGACCGCAAGCACGGCCACGCGAAGGCCTTGGGCGACGAGCATTAGGCCAAAGCTCTCGATAAAGGTCGACTTGCCAACGCCTGGCGTGCCGGAAAGGCCGATGCGCAGGGCTTCGCGCGGGTTCTCTTCAACAAGCCGTTCGGCCAGCGCCACGGCGGCGGCGCGATGGTCGGGGCGGCTGCTCTCGACCAGCGTGATGGCGCGGGCCAGCGCCCGCCGGTCGCCTGCTTTAACGCCCTCTGCCAACTGACCAATGTCCATGGCCCGAGCGGCCCTCTCGTCTGATCCGAAGCCCCTTCCTGCCCGCCTCGTGCCGCCCTGTCCAGCCGAAGCGTGGAGCGCATCAAGCCTCCGTGCCTGACGCAGTCTCGCCCCCGTGATTGAGGACCCCGGGGGATTTGGCCTCGGGCGCACCGACCCCAGGAGCGACGTCAGCGAGCGCCTCGGCGGACCCTGGCGTCCTATCCTTTGCGGCGCTTTGCGCGGAGCGTGGGGTCTGCCGCGGCCGGATCCTCGGGCCAGGGATGCTTGGGATATTGCGCGCGCATGTCCTTTCGCATGTCGGCGTAGGAGCCCGCCCAGAACCCCGGCAGATCCATCGTCACCTGAACCGGGCGACCGGCGGGCGATAGCAGCGTCACCTTCAACGGCCGTCGCTGCGGGCCGACGACCGGATGCTCGGTCGTCCCAAAGAGCTCTTGCACGCGCGCCGAGATGCCAGGGGCCTCGCCCGTATAGTCGACCGGGATGGACCGACCGAGAGGTGTGGTGAAAGCGGCCGGCATCTCGCGGTCCAGCCGGCTGAGCATCGCATGACCGACGCGAGCGCGCAGGGGCTCGACGAGGTCGAGCGCCCGAATCTCCTCGGCCGTCCGGACCCCTGCCAGATAGGGCAAGAGCCAGTCCTCGAGCTCTGCCATCAGGGCGGCGTCGGACAGATCTGCGATCTCTCCGCCCTCGGCCGCATAGGCCTTGGCCCGGGCCGCGAGGCGCCGCGCCGGGGCGCTCCAGGGCAGGCCCAGATCGCGGACACCGTCGAGCGAACCGCGAGCCAGCGCGTCGGGCGGCGCATCCCGCCAGTGCCGATCCGCCAGCACCAGAGCGCCAAACCGTTCCTGCTGGCGTGCCACAACCTGGCGTTCGCGCTTCGACCATTCGGCCACGTTGTGCCAGGCAATCCGGTCGCCGAAGAAGTCTCGCACCTCGCCTTCGCTGATAGGCAGAGCCAGCCGGATCCGTGCCTCGCGCGTATCACCGTCGAGATCGGTCGCCACAAGCAGGCGGGCCCCGGCCAGTGGGTCGCCCGGGTCCATCGCCGCGCCCTTGCCGCCCGAGAGGAGCCACCGGGGCGCATCCCCCGGCCGGCGCAGCCCGACCCTGTCGGGATAAGCCAAGGCGGCGGTCACGGCCGGCGACAGGCCCCGGTCGGCGGGCGCGAGCCGGGCCAGCCGCTTCGCCTCTGTGCGGATCCGGTCCAACGCCCCGCGATTGACCTCGCCCGGCAGGCCTCGCTCGCCCGCAAGCGCGCGGAGGCGCAAGCCCAGATCCACAGGCGCGCCGCGGATCGGGTCACGATCGCCAAGGAGCGCCGCCAAGGGGGCCGCGCCTGCGCCGGCCGTCAGGAGCATGTGGCCAAGCCGGGGATGAACCGGCAGGCGTGCAAGAGCGGCGCCATGCTCGGTGATCCGGCCCCCGTCCGCATCGAGCGCCCCGAGGCCCGTCAACAGGGCGCGGGCCTCGGCAAGCGGTCCCTCCGGCGGCGGGGTCAGAAACGGCAGCGAGGTGCCGTCCGGATCGCCCCAGAGGGCCATCTCGAGCGCAAGACCGGCGAGATCTGCCACCTCGATCTCGGCGGGCGGGAAGGCCGGCAAGGCCCCCTCCTGCCCCTTCGTCCAGAGCCGGTAGCACACGCCCGGACCAAGCCGGCCGGCGCGGCCTGCGCGTTGGGTGGCCTCCGCCCGGCTGACCGGTTCGGTCACCAGTCGCGACATCGCCGAGCGCGGATCGAACCGCGCGCGCCGGGCCCGCCCGGCATCGACAACCGCGCCGATCCCTTCGATGGTCAGCGAGGTCTCTGCGATCGCGGTAGCAAGCACCACGTGCCGCGTCCCGGGAGGCGGCGGTGCAATGGCCTCGCGCTGGGCGGCAAACGGCATCGCGCCAAAGAGGGGCAGAACCCGCTTCTCCGGCCCGACATTGCCAAGGGCGGCCGCCACACGCCGGATCTCGGCCTCACCGGGCAAAAACGCCAGGACGCTACCGGCCGTCTCAACAAGTGCGCGGCGCACCAGGTCCGCAACGCCGGCCTCCAGCCGAGCGGTCTTGGCCCGTGGCGCATCAAGATGGCGGATCTCAACGGGAAAGGACCGACCCTCTGCCGTCACCACCGGGGCACCACCCATGAGTGCGGCCACGGGGCCCGCATCGAGCGTGGCCGACATCGGCAGCAGCACAAGGTCGTCGCGCAGCGCGCCGCGGACCTCGAGCGCCAGCGCAAGACCGAAATCGGCATTCAGCGAGCGCTCGTGAAACTCGTCGAAGAGGAGCGCTCCCACACCCTCGAGCCCCGGGTCGGACTGGAGCATGCGCGTCAGGATCCCCTCGGTCACAACCTCGATGCGGGTCGCGCGCCCGGCCTTCGCCTCCCCCCGGATGCGATAGCCGACTGTTCCCCCGACCGCCTCTCCCAGGACCGAGGCCATGCGTTCGGCCGCCGCGCGCGCGGCAAGCCGCCGGGGCTCCAACATGATAATCCGCCCCTCGACCAGCCCGGCCTCCAGGAGCGCAGGCGGCACCCGCGTGGTCTTTCCCGCACCGGGCGGCGCCTGCAGAACCGCCTGTCCATGGGCCCGGAGCGCCGCGATCAGCTCCGGCAAAACCTCGTCGATCGGGAGCCGCTCTGCCATTGCGCCGGTCTAGTGCCGCGCGGACCAAAGGGTCAACGCCCCCGCGGCCCGATCGGAGCGCAGGGGTGGGCGGGTGGGCTGCGCTTCGATCGGGCCGCGGGGGCGTCTAATGCCAAAGGCCGCTCTGCGCGCCAGAGCGGCCTTCCAACCCTGCATTGAGAACGATGCTTACTCGACGGTGCTGTCGAGACCCCCGCCCAGCCCGTGCACATAGGCGGTGACCGCGCGGATCTCGGCCTCGCTCAAACGCTGTGTCCAGGAGGGCATCACACCAAAACGGGAATAGGTAATGGTCTCTGTCAGAGTCTCGATGTCGCCGCCATAGAGCCAGATCGCATCGGCCAGGTTCGGCGCGCCCTGGAACGGATCGCCAGAGCCATCTTCCATATGACAGGCCGAGCACTGGTCGAGATAGACTTGCTCCCCGGGGCCCGCAAGATCCGCATCATGGTCCTGCCCCGAAAGCTGCCGGACGTAGTGGACCACCTGCGCGATTTCGTCTTCGCTCAGGATCTCGTCCTGCCCGAAGGCCGGCATCTGCGACCAGCGCGCGTCGGGATCGTCCTCGTTGCGAATGCCGTGCGAGATCGTCAGGTGGATCTCTTCGATCGTGCCGCCCCAGAGCCAATCGTCGTCAAGGAGGTTCGGATAGCCCGCCGCCTGCACGCCGGCCGCACCCGCGCCGTGGCATTGGGCACACCAGGTGCGGAACACGGCGGCGCCAGCATTCGTGGCATAGCCGTTGAGTTCCGGGTCGCCCGAAATCGCCGTCAGCTCGGCATCGACAAGCCGCTGCCGGATCTCGGCATTCGCCTCTTCGAACCGCGCGATCTCGGCGGCCACGGCCATGCGGGTGTCCCCCGCCGGACGCTTGCCCCAAATGCCCTGGGTCGCCGACGAAACCAGCGGCCAGGCCGGAAACGCAATCATGTAGGCGACCGCCCAGGCGATCGTGGCGTAGAAGGTCCAGAGCCACCAGCGCGGCAGCGGATTGTTCCACTCCTCGATCCCGTCCCAGACATGGCCCGTCGTTCCATGGCCCAACTCGTTCACCTTGCCGACCGGCTCGGCGCTCTCTGCGCCGGCTGCCTTGTTCTCGGTCTCGTCACTCATTGCCGACCCTCCTCTGGGTCATCGCCGGCCGGGCCGGACTCGTTCCGGAAGATCATCTCGGCGCTGTCGCGGTATTCCGCGCTCGCCCCCGGGCGGAACACCCACAGGACCACGCCGGCAAAGAAGAGGAACATGAACAGAAGCATCCAGCTTCCAGCGATCTCTCTCATCAGCTCATAGGTCATCAGGCGGTTTCCCCGTTGCGATGGTCGTTGGCATGGGCGCCAAGCGCATCGAACGCCGCGGCCAAGCCCACCCCCTCAATCAGCAGGCGGCCAAGGTGGCCCTCCTGCGCAGCCAAGTTTGCCGCCCCGCGATGCGCCGCGCCTGCAGCGCTGTGCGGGACAGTCACACTGGTCCTCGGATCGATTGTCATATCCGCACCTTTCCTCAGCGGCCCGGATCGGGCGTAAAGGTCGAAAAGTCGACCATCGTCCCGAGGACCTGCAGGTAGGCCACCAGCGCATCCATCTCGGTGACCTCAGGCTGTCCGTCGAAGTTGCGGGCCTGGGCACCCGGATAGCGCTCGATCATGGCATCGGTGGCGTCCCAGTCGGCCTCTGGATCTACCTGGGCGCGGAAATCGGCCCGCGCCGCTTCGATCATCTCGTCGGAGTACGGCACGCCCACGAGACGGTGGGTCTCCATCAGCTCACCAATATACTCGCCATCGATCACCCGGTTCATCAGGAAGGCATAGGGCGGCATCACAGATTCCGGCACCAGGGCCTTGGGCGCAATCAGGTGGTCGACATGCCACTGGTCGGAATAGCGCCCTCCGACCCGGGCGAGGTCGGGCCCGGTGCGCTTGGAGCCCCACTGGAACGGATGGTCGTACATCGATTCTGCGGCCAGCGAATAGTGCCCGTAGCGCTCGACCTCGTCGCGCATGGGCCGCACCATCTGGCTGTGGCAGACATAGCAGCCTTCGCGGATATAGACGTCGCGCCCGGCAAGCTCCATCGGCGAATAGGGCCTGACCCCGTCCACCTCTTCGATGGTGTTCTCCATGTAGAAGAGCGGCGCGATCTCGACGATCCCGCCGATCGTGACCACCAGAAACGACAGCACCAGAAGGAGCGTAGCGTTCGTCTCGATGACCTTGTGCTTGTCAAGAAGTGCCATGATCTGAGCTCCTTATTCGGCCGGCGCCGCAACCGGGGCGGCCTGGGCTGCGGGCTCTTTGGCGGAGCCGCGCGTGATCGTCATCCAGAGGTTCCAGCACATGATGATCGCACCGGTGAGGTAGAGGACCCCGCCCAGACCACGGACCACATACATCGGGAACTTGGCGGCCACGGTGTCGGCGAAGGAGTTCACGAGGAAGCCGTTGGCGTCGACCTCGCGCCACATCAGGCCTTCCATGATGCCTGTGACCCACATCGAGGCGGCGTAGAGCACGATCCCGATGGTGGCGAGCCAGAAGTGCCAGTTAACGGCGGGCAGCGAGTAGAGCTGCGCCCGGCCCCAGAGGCGCGGCGTCAGGAAGTAGAGGCAGCCGAATGTGATCATGCCGTTCCAGCCGAGCGCGCCGGAATGCACGTGTCCGATCGTCCAGTCGGTGTAGTGGCTCAAGCTGTTGACCGCCTTGATCGACATCATCGGGCCTTCGAAGGTCGACATGCCGTAGAAGCCAAGGCTGATTACCATCATGCGGATGATCGGGTCGGTGCGGATCTTGTCCCACGCGCCCGAGAGCGTCATCAGGCCGTTGATCATCCCGCCCCAGCTGGGCATCCAGAGCATGATCGAGAACACCATCCCGAGCGTCGAGGCCCAGTCGGGCAGCGCGGTATAGTGCAGGTGGTGCGGGCCAGCCCAGATATAGAGGAAGATCAGCGCCCAGAAGTGGATGATCGACAGCTTGTAGCTGAAGACCGGCCGCTCCGCTTGCTTCGGGATGAAGTAGTACATCATGCCGAGGAAGCCGGCGGTCAGGAAGAAGCCCACCGCGTTGTGGCCGTACCACCATTGCGTCATCGCGTCCTGCACGCCCGCGAACACCTGTACCGACTTCGAGCCGAAGATCGACACCGGGATCGAGAGGTTGTTGACGATGTGCAGCATGGCGACCGTCACAATGAAGCTCAGGAAGAACCAGTTCGCGACGTAGATGTGCTTTTCCTTGCGCTTGATGATCGTGCCAAGGAACACCGCGAGATAGGCGACCCAGACAATCGTCAGCCACAGATCCACATACCATTCAGGCTCGGCATACTCTTTGGACTGGGTGCCGCCGAGGAGATAGCCGGTCGCCGCCAGAACGATGAACAGGTTGTAGCCCCAGAACACGAACCAAGCGAGATTGCCGCCCCAGAGGCGGGCGGCCGATGTGCGCTGGACCACGTAGAACGACGTACAAAGGAGTGCGTTGCCGCCAAAGGCGAAGATCACAGCCGAGGTGTGGAGCGGCCGGAGCCGTCCGAAATTCATGTAGGGCTGGGCCCATTCGAGGTTCAGCGCGGGAAAGGCGAGCTGAAACGCAATGTATGTGCCCGCCAGGAAGCCGACGACGCCCCAAAAGGCCGTGGCAATCACGCCGTAGCGGATCACGCCATCCATGTAGCCGAGCTCATCATCGGCCAGCTTGGGTTCGTCCGCCGTCCGGATCGACCAGATCATCAGGCCAAAAGCGACGCCCATGATGATCAGGGCGTGGACGAGATAGGCCGCGTCGCGTGCATAGTTCGCCGCGATCGCCGCCAGGAGCGCGATCACACCAAAGACAGCGATCCTAGCATATTCCCACATATGTTTGTCCCTCGTTCTCTTGGCGTCGCCCGCGCAGGATGCAGCCAGCGCGCACGCGCACTCCCATGAGGCCGTCATGGCGGGCGGGACAGCGAGGTGCCTTGATCTAAGTCAACGAATGCGGGAACGGGCATTGCACTCGATCAAGGCGCGGCGCCACGCCACGGTGTAGGGTGGGTGACACGCGAAGAAGCCGGCGAAAGGCGAAGACATGGCCTATAAATCCATCCTGACCGTAGTGCGGGGGAGCACCGTCGAAGGCTCGGCGCTCGCGGGCGCCGCGGCGCTCGTCGCCTCTGAGGATGCGCATCTGGAGGTGCTGGCGTTGGGCATCGATGCAGTGGTGATGGGGGGCTATTATGGCGGCGCCAATGCACTGATCGAACAGGAATCGTTTGCGCGCGCGAGTGAAGAGGCCGTGGCGACGGAGGCCGCGGTGCGGGAGGCGCTGGCGGGCGAGGAGATTCGCTGGTCGGTCTCGTCGCGAATCGCGCAGTCGGGCACGATCTCGTCGGTCGTGGGCGCTCATGCCCGGTTCGCCGATCTTGTCGTGCTGCCAAAGCCCTATGGCGAGGGCAAGGAGACGGTCGACGAGGCGATCCTAGAGGCGGCGCTCTTTACCGGCCATGTCTCGGTCTTGGTGCTGCCGGACGGAAAGGCGCCGGGCGATGTGCGCCGCGTGGTCGCCGCGTGGAACCAGAGTGCCGAAGCGATGGGGGCCATTCGCTCGGCCCTTCCCCTGCTGAAGCGAGCGGATATGACCGACATTCTGATCATCGACCCGCCGCGCCATGGCCCCGACCGGTCGGACCCGGGCGGCCCCTTAAGCCAGATGCTGGCGCGACACGGCGTGCGCCCCGAAGTCTCGGTCGTCGCCGGCACCCTGCCGCGCACCGCCGACACGATCGCACGGCATTGTACCGATCGCGACGCGGACCTCCTCGTCATGGGGGCCTACGGGCATTCGCGGTTCCGAGAAGCGTTGTTGGGCGGGGCCACGCGCGACATTCTGGAGCGTGCTGAACTGCCGGTGTTCATGCACCATTGAGTGTGTCGTTGAGCGGGACTCTCGGGTTGGCGCTCGTCGGAGCGGCGCCAACCCACAGTGGCCCAGGTCAATCTGGGGTGACCGAAACGCCCGCGATCCTGGCAAGGTCAAGCGCAGCATCGACATAGCCTGCGGCCCGCACCGCCCGACACACAGCGACCATCAGCCCAGAGGTCTCCGATAGGCAGTCGGACGTATCCAGCGGGGCCTGAAGCCGAGGGAGGTTTTTTTGATACCTCCTCCCTGCGAAGCCAGATGCGTCCACCTCTTCTGGAAGTAAGGACGCCATGCGGTCCCGCTCTTCGCGAAGCGTGTTGTAGAGCGTTCGGAAACACGCCACGGGCCGCAACTGCCGTGCGCAAAAGGCTCCCGCGACACTGAAGCATAAGGTATTTGCGTGGCCACGAAAGTCCGGATCGAGCCTTTCCACGATATGCAGGCACGAGACGACGTCTGGCGGGACCTGCGCTTCCTCTGCGGGCTGCGCGGGCGCGTGTGACCCAGCGAGTCCCACTAGGAGCGGTAGCGCCCAGCGCAGCTTAGGCGAGGATGCCGCCGTCGGTATCGTCGCCGGTTTCTTCGAGGAGCCGCTCAAAATCGGGCACCGTGATGTGGCGCTTTGAGGCGAGTTCGATCACGCCGTCACGCTTGAGAGCCGAGATCTGGCGGCTCACCGTCTCGAGCGTCAGACCGAGATAGTCGGCCATCGCTTCGCGCGTCAGTGGCAGGTCGAACTCCATGCGCCCGCCGGTGGTGGCAAGTTGGACCGCCGCGTCGCGCCGGGCGACGATCGCCAAGAGCGAGGCGATTTTCTCGCGCGCGGTTTTGCGGCCCAGAAGGAGCATCCACTCGCGGGCAGCGTCAAGCTCGTCGAGCGTCATCTCGAGGAGCCGCTGCGCGATGTGCGGGGTGCGCGCGATCATGTCCTCGAACGGGCGCCTACGAAAACAGCACATCACGACATCGGTGACGGCTGTCACATCATAGCGCACAACCTCCCGGCCCGGCCGGCCCATAAAGTCCGACGGCAGAAGAAGGCCCACCATCTGGGTGCGCCCATCTTCCAAAGTCTGGGTTAGGGCCGCGACGCCGGTGACGACGGAGGCCACGAATTCCAAACGGTCTCCGGTCCACGCAACTGTCTGTCCCGCCTCGAAACTTCGATAATACTTGATCTCCTCGAGTCGCTCCAACTCGTTGGGCTCGCAGCGCGCGCAGACAGCGCGATGGCGGATCGGACAGCTTTCGCATTCCATGCTTATGTCGTCGAGGTGCGGGGTCAGCATTTTTGCCTGTCTTGATCTCAGTCAAAGTCGGTTGCAACGAATTGGTCTGAGAGTAAGCGCATGATCTCTGTGTCGCAACTTGCCCGGCTGGGCCTCTTTGACGCGCGTGTGCCCCGCTACACGAGCTATCCCACGGCCCCCCACTTTTCCGAGGGGGTGGGGGCTGGCCATGTGGCGGAGTGGCTGTCTGCTGTGACGCCCGGCGCGCGGCTCTCGCTTTATGTGCATATCCCCTTTTGCCGGCGGCTCTGCTGGTTCTGCGCCTGCCGCACCCAGGGCACGGCGACCGCGGCCCCGGTGGCCGGCTATGTCGAGGTTCTTAAGCACGAACTGGAGATGTTGGCCCGGCATCTGCCGGCCGGCGTGCGGCTGTCGCAGTTGCATTGGGGCGGCGGCACACCAACGCTCCTGTCGCCCGAGATGATGCTGGATTTGGCATCCGCGATTCGTGTCGCCATACCGCTGGCCGAGGACGCCGAGATCTCGGTCGAGGTGGATCCCAATGAGATCGACGAGGTGCGCCTGGATGCGCTTGCCGAGATCGGGCTGAGCCGGGCGTCGATCGGAGTGCAGGATTTCGATCCCGAGATTCAGAAGATCATCGGACGCGAGCAGAGCTTCGAGGTGACCGCGGCGGCGGTTGAGGGGCTGCGGGCACGGGGCATCACGTCGCTCAACACCGACATCCTGTTCGGCCTGCCCAATCAGAACCGCAAGAAGATCACCGAGAGTGTGCAGAAGCTCCTGTCGCTCTCGCCCGACCGCGTTGCGCTCTATGGCTATGCGCATGTGCCCTGGATGGCCCGGCGCCAGACGCTCATCCCGTCAGACCTGCTGCCGACGCCGGAGGAGCGATTGCGCCTGTTCGAGACTGCGCGGCGGCTGTTTCTGTGGGACGATTACGACGAGATCGGCATCGACCATTTCGCCCGCAAAGGCGACAAGATGGCGATTGCCATGCGCGAGGGTACCCTGCGGCGCAACTTCCAGGGCTACACCGTGGACGACGGAGAGGCGTTGATCGGTGTGGGCGCCTCTGCGATCTCGCGTTATCCGCAAGGCTATGCGCAAAACGATCCTGGCACGGGCCGGTATGCCAAGGCGATCGGGACGGGTCAGTTCGCCACGACGCGGGGCCATGCCTTTGCCGGCGAGGATCTGGCGCGGGCCCGCTTGATCGAACAGATCATGTGTACGTTCCGGACAGACCGGGCCGAGCTTGAGCGGGATTTCGGCGCCAAGCCGAGTTGGCTCGACGCCCTCTTTGACGACGCGCGGGCGCAGTTCGGCGAGGTTCTGCGCGCGTGCCCCGGCGGGTTCGAGATCGTGCCCGAAGGCCGCCCGCTCGCCCGCATCGTTGCGCGCGCGCTCGACGTCTATGCGCTCGACCGCGCAGGCCACAGCCCCGCCATCTGATCCTGGCGTCGCGCGCCCGCGTGAGCGGGCGATCCGCCGACGTCGCTGATTGCCGGTGGACTTATCCCCCGTCCGACCAATGTTGTCCCCAGCTTCCACGCCCTTGGACAACCGGAGGACACTTTGGACAAGTATACGGCAACGGTGATCGGTGTTTCGCTGCCCGCGCTCGCGTTTGCGATGCTCTATGGAGCGAGCAGCTCTCTCTACGACGTTGCGCCCCCCGTGGCACGCGCCGAAGCTGCCGTCACCGAAGAAGCAGAGACGGACCCGGCAGAAGACCAGACGGAAGACATTGCCGCTGTTGATGCGGAGACCGAAGAAACTGACGCAGCAGCCCTGAGCGCCGATCAAGTTGATCCAACGGTTGCCGACGACGCGGACGCGGTCACCGGCGATGCTGGCACGTCGGAGACCGAACCGATGGAAACGGCCGACGCGGATGAGGGAGCAAAGGTCGACGAGGTTGAAAGCGATGCCGCGACCGACGACCCCGTTGAGCTGGCAATCGTGGACACAGACGAGATCACGACGGAGTCGGACACCGCCGCGGCCGAGGCCCCCACGCCTTACGATGAACCGGCGAGCGCGAGCATTGACCTGGCCGCGATCCGAGAAGCTGGCGACGCACAGGCTGGCTCGCGCCTGTGGCGTCAATGCTCGGCCTGCCATGTGGCCGATCAGGCGCAGAACCGGGTGGGCCCGCATCTCGTTGACATTATCGGGCGCCCGCAATCTGCCGTGGATGGTTTTCGCTATTCCGGCGCCTTGCCCACCGATGGTGCATGGACGGTCGAAGAGTTGGACGCGTGGCTCGAAAACCCCCGGGGCTATGCCCAAGGCACGTCGATGAGCTATCGTGGATTGTCGGACGCCGTAGACCGCGCCGACATCCTCGCCTACCTCGCCGATCTGCAGCTGGGCGACTGACCTCGCGCATGTGCTCTGCACGCACGCGTCGCACGTGACGTCATTGCAAATTGCAACGAATTGGCTCGACGTTAGGTAGAGGAGATGGTATCGGATCCACTCCTTGGCGAGGGAACTGAACATGCAGGGCACCATCAGGCGTGTCGCGCAGGCGGCGGCGATCGCGGTGGCGTTGGGAGCCGCGGCCCCGGCGTCGGCTGTGACGGTGAATTTCGACAGCGACGACCAGCCTGACTTCTTCGACGGGTTCCTGAACCCCGGCGACCAGGCGACGGATGGCGGGGTAACGGTCACCTTCTCCAACATCGTCCCCTCCAACGGCAACGGCCAGAACCGTGCGCGAGTTGACGACGACGGACTCTTTTTTGGCACGCGCACCAACCGCGCCTATGCGGTCTCCTTCGACCTCGCATTCAGCCGGGACGTCATTATCACCGGGTACGACATCGACTTTGAGAGATCGCGCGGCGCAGCGTTTGTAATCTCAGGCGCAAACGGCGTGTCGGGGAGCAATACCTTCAGTCAAACCGGGAACTTTGCGTTCGATATGGGGACGATTCCAGTCTTCCTGGCGGGCGAGACCTACACGCTGACCCACACCGGGCTCACCGGGAACGAGCTCTCGCAGATCGATGAGTTCGAAGTGGAATTCGTCCAGCCCATTCCTTTGCCCGCGGCGCTGCCGGCTCTGGCCGTCGCATTCGGAGCACTGGCCCTGTTTCGGCGCCGGCGGGCATAGGCAGCACGCAGGCACCGCCCCAGCCGCTCGCCAACCAAAGAAGGCGCCCAGATCCCTGGGCGCCTTCTTTGTCTCAATAGCGCGCGGACCCTACTCGATCGTCCCGATAGAGAAGAAGAGCGTTTCGCCGGAATGGTCGTCGACGCCGTCATTGTCGGTCGACACCCAGGCCGTTCCGTCCTCGAAGATCGCGAGGCCTTCGACCTTGTCCTGCACGTAGCCGTTGAGGCTCATGAGGTCGGCCAGCAGGTCGCGCACTTCCTCTTTCTCGACCACCGGGATGTCTTCGCCATCAAGCGGCGCAGGCACCATCTGGTCGGCGGACACGCGGTAGATCTTCTTGGTTACCGCGCGGTCAGCGATCTGGTTGTCGCGTTCGATGATGTAGATCTGGTCGCCATGGGCCACGATCTCGCTGAGGCCCACCCACCCGGTCTCGGGGTCGGCCTTGGGGTAGAGAACGGCGCCCCACTCCTCGGTCTCGGTGTTGTAGGCCACGAGCTTGACGTGGTTCTCAGGGTCATTGGCCCATTCGCGCTGAACGGCCATCCAGAGCGTGTCGCCCACCTTGGTGATGCCCTCGAAGCCAAAGCGGCGCTCGACAGCCATCAGTTCGGGCGGCAGACCGATCTCGTCTTCGATCTCTCCCTCGGCGTTCACATGGTAAAGCGCGTGGGGAATAACGCGGTCGGTGCGGCCCTCGGACGACAGCCAGAAGCCGCCTTCGCCATCGAGCGTGATGCCCTCAAGGTCGAGCTTCTGAGCGGGCGCGCCGTTGCGGGTCACCCGGGTCACGCCCACGATGGCCGCGGGCGTCTGGCTGACGTCCACTTCGAAGATCGACGGCTGCATGCCGTAGAAGCTGTCATTGACGAAATAGACGGTGGAGCCCTCGCCGGCGACCATGCCGGAATTGGCGCCCCAGCCGACAGGCGCGCCGTCTTCAGTAAGCCCGGCCGAGGTGAGTTGCGGGTAGGACGGCGCCCCTTCGCCAAACTCGAAGATCATGACGTGGGATCGCGTGCCACCATCCTCGATCAGATCCACTTCGTTGGCGACGACGAGAAGGTTCCGATCCGGCACCGCCACCGCGCCCTCGGGCCCGATGCCCGACGGCAGAATCTGCGCCAGAACGGGCGCGCTCGGAACCGTCATGTCGTAGACGCCGACGAGCGAGGAGCGCTCTGCGAGGAGGAACACCATCGGCGTGCCGCCGATCGTGGCAAACTCCATGCCCTCGGGCTCGACGCCTTTGTTGCCGGACCGCTCCTCGGGATAGTGGCCCGCCTCGATGACGGCGTACTCAAATGCAAGGCCGCTCTCGTAGATCTCGGTACCGTCCTTGTTGAAGACCGTAAAGCCGCGGGAGCCGCCATCCATGTCGCCTTCGTTGGCGATCACGATGTGGTCGTCGTCGATCCACTGCACCGCGTCGGGCTCACGGGAGACGTCGGTCAGCGTATCGGTGAAGAGAAGCGCTCCCTCTTCCTCGGTGTCGACACCTTCGAGCGTCACGGCGCCGGCGGAGAAGTGGTTCACCACCTCGCCTGCGCTGTCGAGGATCACGATGTGGTTGTTTTCCTGAAGCGTGACAGCGATTTCGCCGGCGGGCGAAACGTCAACGAACTCGGGCTCGGGGTCATCGGCGCCCACGTCG
Organism: Pseudomonadota bacterium; assembly: GCA_039822045.1. GTDB lineage: Bacteria > Pseudomonadota > Alphaproteobacteria > Rhodobacterales > Rhodobacteraceae > HLUCCA09. The sequence continues at coordinate 136,185 of JBCBMY010000011.1, forward strand.
GCGAGGCCCGCAACATCGGCCATAATCATACCGTCGCAATCCATGGTGCCGTCGGTCAGCGGCACGATAGCGACGTAGCCGCCGGGCATCTGGCCGACGCGGCCATCGCCAAGGTCTTCGTCCCGCTCGTTCTCGATGGCGACGACCACGAGGGAGCCGTCGGGCGCCACGGCGGTGGAATCGGGCTGGCCACCGAGGTCGCAGTCGGCCGCAAGCTCGCCCGTCGACAGGTCGTAATGGGCCAGGTGGCCGGAGGGCTCTGTGTAGCTCTCAGATGTATTGATACCGACGAACACCGTGTTGCCGAGGGCCGATACGGCTGTGGGCTCACCATCCAGTTCAATCGTTCCGCCCGGCTGGGGGTTCGCAGGATCAGAGATGTCGATCATGCCGATCACGCCCAGCGGGCTATCGGAATAGACGAGCGTCATGCCGTCTTCGGTGACCGTGATGATCTCCGACGAGCTTTCCTCTCCGGCCGCATCGCCATTGTTGAGGTAGGTGCCGAAGCTCGCGATCCGGTTAAAGCTCATGTCCTGTGCCAGAGCGCCGGTTGCGATCAACGCCAGCGCGGAGCTGGCGAGACGGGTTTTTTTCATGGTGTCCCCCGGTTGCGTATACAGCGGCACACTTGGCGTTCGGCAGCGACACCGACGTAACACTCTCGTAACGGATTTATGAAAGCGACCGCCGGTCGGTCATTGCGGGCTGGCGCGTCCAAGCGGGCGCGATCTCACCGAACTTGATCGACCCATCCGCCGCCCTGCCCCGCAAGACGCCCCGCAGGATCACGGCGCGATCAACACCTTACTGTCCTTTTCGCCATAGGCCGCCGGAAGCTGGGCCATCGCATCGGCGAGCGGGATTGTCGCGCTGATCTCAGTCTTCCACGTGCCCTTGGCAAATCGGTCCTGCACCCGGGCGATGACGCTGCCTACGCCGTCGCGCGGCATGTCGGTGAACCATGACGTCAGCCAGAAGCCCTCGATCCGCTTCCCCGCAAAGATGAACTGGGCCATCTGGTCCAGCACCGGAGGATCGCTCGACAGGCGGCCATAGCAAACCCAGCGCGCCCCTTTTGGCATGGCGAAAAAGACCTCGGCCGACGCCGGCCCGGCGACGGCGTCGAGGAGGATTGTGGGTGCGTGCGCCTCCATCGCGGCGGCCAGGCGCGCGGCATAGCCGGGCGCGTCCGTTGCCAGGACGTCGACCGCCCCAAGGGCCGTGAGCGCGGGGGCGGCTGCGCTGCGGCGAATATGGGCGATGCACGGGACACCTTCATCGCGGCCGAGCGCGATCAGGAATTTGCCGAGCTGCGAGGCGGCGGCCGTCGCAACGAAGCTCTTTGCTCCGGCGGCACGGACCACCTCGAACATGGCCGCAGCGGTGATCGGGTTGACGATAAGGCCGGCCGCATCGTCATCGCTCACGTCGGGACGCACCGGAATGAGGCCGTCGGCGCGGGTTAGGGCATAGTCCGCCCAGGTGCCCGTGCCCGACCCGAAGAACGACACCCGGCTGCCCACAAGCGGCGTTTCGCCGGCAACCACGGTGCCCGTGCCCTCGAACCCGGCCGCGATGCCCTGCTGCCGCGCCTGCCCGTAGATGCCCTTGATGAAGGCGACGTCGGAGGGGTTCACCGCCGCACGGGACACCCGGATCAGCGCTTCGCCCGGTCCCGGCTGCGGCACCGGCACGTCCTCGCGGTAGGCCAGATAGGGGACGAGATCCGAGAGCACCTGCCCACTGGGGTCGTCGCCAAAGCCGTCGTGGAGCTGAACCAGTGCGCGCATGGTTTCGGGAATGTCGGTCACGGCTTGGCTCCTCCGGTTGCCCAAGGCAGGTGTAGCGGCGCGCGGGGTGCGCTGCTAGCCTCGCGCCATGGACATCAGCCGCCCCTTTCTGGACACCACGGATGCACTTGCGCAAATGCTCGGTCCGCTTGCCGGGCGAACGGCGGTCGATCTGGGCGCCGGAAGCGGCGGAGCCACCCGTGCCCTGGCCGCGTTGGGCGCTCGGGCTATCGGCGTCGAACCGAATGCCGAGGCGCGCAGGCAGGCAGAGGCCGAAGGCGGCGGCCCGACCTACCGCGACGGGACGGGCGCTGCCTCAGGTCTGCCCGACCGTTGCGCCGATCTCGTCCTCTTCTCCATGAGCCTGCACCATTGCCCGGATATGGGCGCGGCCCTGAACGAAGCCCTCCGGGTTCTCAGACCCGGTGGCCACTTGGCCGTTTTGGAGCCTGAGGCGGGCGATCCGCTCTGGCCCGTCGTCCGATGGATCGACGACGAGACAGCCGTCTATGCCGAGGCGCAGACAGCGCTAGAGGCCGTGGCCGCATCCGGTCGGCTCGAGGGACGCCGCACCCTGCACTATGCGGTGAAAGACCGGACCGAAAGCGCAGAGGCCCTGATCGATCTGATGATCTCAGTCGACCCGTCGCGCGCCGTCGCGGAGGACGCGCGACGCAAAGTGGGCGCGGCGTTCGCCGCGGCGCGACAGGAGGACGACAAGGGCGGCTTCATCCCCTACTGGCTGCGCCTCGACGTGTTCGACGCAAGAGCCTAGCCCTTCGTAGCAGCGGAAAGAGAGGGCGCGTGGCGAACCCGACGGACTACGACAACGCCGACTTCATCCCGGGCGGGCCGGGTTATTTCGCACGATGGCAGGCCGATGCGGACGCCTTCCGCGCGGCGCGGGAGGGCGACCGTCTGGACCTTCCCTATGGCGATCACCCGCGAGAGGCGTTCGATCTGTTCCTGCCCGCCAGCGCACCCGAGGGGCTCTTCGTCTTTATCCATGGCGGCTTTTGGCGGTTGGGCCATCGGGACGGCTGGTCGCAATTTGCCGCCGGGGCGCTGGCACGGCACTGGGCGGTGGCGCTTCCCTCCTATCCGCTCTGCCCCGAGGTCCGGATCGCCGACATCACGAGGTCAATCGCCCGAGCCCTGCCCGCGATGGCGGCCGAGGTCGCCGGACCGATCATCGTGACCGGCCATTCCGCGGGTGGACACCTGTCGCTTCGCATGCTCGATCCTGCTGTGGGCTTGCCCAGCGCGGTAACAGAGCGTGTGGCGGCCGTGCTGTCGATCTCACCGCTTTCGGATCTCGCGCCGCTGCAGGAGATGCCGATGAACGCCGATCTCAGGATTGACGCCACAGAAGCGGCTGCCGAAAGCCCCGTCCACCAGCCCGAGCCCGCGGTCCCGGTGCTGATCGAAGTGGGCGCCAACGAGCGGCCAGCCTTCATCGACCAGGCGCGCTGGATGGCCGGAGCCTGGCCTCGAGCAAACCTGACCATTGTGGACGGAACCCACCATTTCGACGTCATCGACGCTCTGCGCTATCCGGACAGCGCCATGATGCAGCGCCTTTTTGCGCGCCTCGAGGCCTAGGGGCGGGCGCGACCGAATTCAGCCAAAGCGCGCCGCCCAGGCTGGAAAAACATCGCCAGGCTCGGGGCGCGCCAGGTAGATCCCGCGGGCGATGGCGCGAGACAGGCAGCAGGCGGCTGCGTGGCCGAGATGGGCGAGCCCGCGCTGCCCATCGGGAGCCGGCGCGCGGCCCGTCGACACGGCGAAGACGAGGTCGCCGTCGAGCGGCAGGTGCGCGGGCCAGACGGCCCGAGCGATGCCATCGTGGGCCGCAATCGCGATACGCTGGGCCTCGGCCTTGGTCAGCGCGGCATCGGTGGCGACAATCGCGATGGTTGTGGAGGTCATAGGTGTGAGCGTTTTCAAGGGGGGCGCGTCCCCGGTCGCGGGAGGCGTGCCGGGGCCGAGGCCGCCGAACTCGCCATCGACCTCCTCAGCCCAGGCGCGAAACTCTGGCCCGTTCCCCATCAGAACAGATCCCACGGGATTGGCCGCGGCGATCGCGCCAACCGTGTGGCCACTTCGAAGAACGGCCGACGCCGAACCGAGCCCGCCCTTCAGGCCGGCGCTGAGCGCCCCGGTTCCGGCGCCCTCCGTGCCAAGCGCAAAGTCCTCGGCTGCAGCATCAAATGCGGCACGGCCCAGCGCGGCATAGGGGCTCTCGCGCCACGCCTTGTCTCCCCCGTTGCCGAGATCGTAGAGGATCGCCGCCGGCACGATGGGAATAGGCCCGCCAGAGGTCGGGAAGCCGCGCCCTGCCGCCCGGAGCGCCGGCATCACGCCGCTTGCCGCGTCAAGCCCGAAGGCCGAGCCGCCGGAAAGGACGACCGCGTCCACACCTTGTACCAGTCGGTCGGGAGCCAGCAGGTCGGTCTCACGCGTGCCGGGCGCGCCCCCCATCACATGCACGGCAGCGGTGAGCGGTGCATCCGAGGTCACAACCGTCACTCCGGTTCGCACATGCGCATCCGAGGCATTCCCGACACGAATGCCGGCCACATCGGTGATCAGGTTGCGCGGACCGGGCCTCATGTCTCGTCGCCCGGGACGTCGGGGCGGTGGCGCAGCCCGGGATGCGTGCCGAGCCCGGTGAGCATGTCGGTGGCGTCGGGCAGGCGCATGCCGTGTGGGAGCGCTTCGGGGAAGATCAGGACACACGTGGTTGCCAGGCCGAGCGCATCTTCCAGCGCCTCGGCCAGCGGCCTTTCAAAGGCGTGGGCCAGGCGCGCGCGCGGATCGCCGCTGATCACCTCGACATGGTCAAGATCGAGGCCCGGCGCCACGTCAAGGAGATGTGCGAAGACGAGCGGCTGACTGTCGAACGTGCCGGCATAAACGGCAATCCGGGTTGGAACCTTCACGTCGTCGCCCTCAGATGCACCTGCCGCCATCGACCTCAAGCACCGCCCCGGTGATCATCGAAGCAGCGTCGGAGCACAGGAAGGTCGCCGCGGCCCCCATGTCTTGCGGGGTAGAGAACCGGCCGAGCGGGATGGTGGACAGGAACTTGGCCCGCATCTGGGGCGTGTCCTCCCCCATGAACGACGGCAGGAGCGGTGTCTCGCCAGCCACCGGCGCGATGGCATTGACGCGGATCCCTGCGGGCGCGAGTTCGACGGCCATGGCTTTGGTGGCGGTGATCATCCAGCCCTTCGAGGCATTGTACCAGTTGAGCCTGGGCCGGGGCGAGATGCCGGCGGTCGACGCAACATTCAGGATTGCGCCCGCACCCCGCGCCTTCATGCCGGGCACGATGGCCCGCGCCGTGAGATAGACCGACTTGGCGTTGACAGCGAGCACGCGGTCGAAGTCCTCCTCCTCCACATCCTCCAGCGGGGTCGGACGGTGGGTGATGCCGGCATTGTTGACGAGAATATCGAGAGGGCCGAGAGCGCAGTCGATGGCCTCGGCCATGGCGAGGACTGAAGCGCGCTGCGATACGTCGGCTTCGACGGGCACTCCGTCGATCTCGGCGGCAACGGCCGCGGCGCCTGGCAGATCGATATCGGCCACTGCGACGCGCGCGCCTGCCTCGGCAAAGCTTCGGGCGATCCCGGCGCCAAAGCCCGACGCACCGCCGGTGACAAGCGCGATCTTGTCGTTGAGCATCGATCTCCTCCCTGTCCCGACCCAAATCCCTTTCAAAGGGATTTGCAAATCCGTTCTTGAAACGGATTTGGCGCCGGTGGCAGCGTGGCCGCCTTAGCCATGGTGTGCGGCCACGGTCTTGAGGGCAGAGAATCCGTAGAGGGCCTCGAACCCTTTTTCGCGGCCATGGCCCGACCGACCCACCCCGCCAAAGGGCAGCTCCACGCCGCCCCCAGCTCCGTAGGTGTTGATAAAGACCTGTCCCGCGCGGAGCTGCTCGGCGAGGCGCATTTGCCGACCACCGTTCCGCGTCCAGATCGCGGCCACAAGGCCATAACCCGTGCCATTGGCAATCGCGACCGCCTCCGCGTCGTCATCGAACGGCAGGAGCACCTGCACCGGACCGAAGATCTCCTCCTGCGCCAGCACATGGGTGGGGGTCGCTCCACCAAGAAGCCGAGGCGCGACATAGTGGCCTCCTGACGGCGCGTCTGGCGTAACATGACCCTCGGCCAAAACATCGAGGTCCGCCCCGCGGGCGAGATAGCCCTCCACGATGTCTTTCTGCCGTGCCGAGATCAGAGGGCCCACGTTCTTGTCGTCGAGCGCTGGCGCCGCGGTCAGGCCACGGTAGCGCGCAGCCATCGCCGCACCGACCTCGTCGACGCGCGTGCGATGGACCAGGATCCGCGAGGCGGCCGAGCAGGTCTGGCCGGCATTCTGGATGCCGGCGCCGACGAGGAAAGGCAGCGCCGCGTCCAGATCGGCGTCGGCGAAGACGATCTGGGGGGACTTGCCGCCAAGCTCCAACGTCACGGGCACCACGTTCCGCGCTGCCGCCGCCTGCACCTCGACGCCCACTGGGACGGAGCCTGTGAAGGAGACATGGTCGACCCCGGGATGCCCGGCGAGGGCCGCGCCGACCGTTTCGCCCAACCCCGGCACGACGTTCAGTGCCCCCGGCGGCAGCCCCTCCTCCAGCGCGATCCGCGCGAACGCAAGGGCAGTCAAGCTGGCTTCCTCGGCGGGCTTCAGGACGCACGCATTGCCCATAGCAAGTGCGGCGCCGACCGAGCGCCCGACGATCTGCATCGGGTAGTTCCACGGCACGATATGCGCGGTTACGCCGTGGGGTTCGCGACGGGTGTAGACGGTGTATCCGGGCAGGTAGGGCAGTGTTTCGCCCGTGATTTTGTCGGCCGCTCCGCCGTAGAACTCGAGATAGCGGGCAAGGGCGACGGCATCGGCGCGGGCCTGGGTCAGGGGTTTGCCGACGTCGCGTGCCTCCAATCGAGCGAGGCGCTCGATTTCGCCCTCGACCCGCCGACCGATGCGGGCCAGTAGCCGCCCGCGCGCGGCCGCGGGCATCTGCCCCCAATCTCCCGCAAGCGCCGACCGCGCGGCTGCAACGGCGTCATCGATGTCCGCGGTCGTGCCGCTGCCGATCTCGCCGACGATATGGCCCGTCGACGGATCTTCGACGGGCAAGCGCTCCGGCGAGGATCGCCACTGGCCGCCGATCAGCATCTCGGTCGCGTCGAACCACCCCTCGGTCGCGGCGCTGCCCTCGGGCCTTTGTCCGTCCATTGGCGCTCCTCCCGGCTCTGCCCGCCGAAGGTGGCCGAGGCCGCAATGCGGGTCAACGCATCCCGCGTACTCTCAAACGGGGCGAGCCGGGCCGCAGGGGCCGGGCCGTCGCCGTGCGTCGCTGCCGTCTCGGAGCCCTTGCATCGCTCAGGCTGGATGAATGACTACGCGGAGTGAGCAGACCAATCGGCCATGGCCCATGCCCGATAGAGTTCGGTCTGCGACTTCATATCGTCCCAGAGCCAGGCCATGCGGTCGACGAACCAGACCTTGCCGAGAACAGCGGCATGATAGCCCGTAGCGGCAAGCCAGAAGTCCTGGCGCAGGAAACCCACGACGCAAAGCACGATGAAGAGCACGGAAGAGAGCGTTGCGACCGTGGCCATGCGCGCATGCTCATGCGGGATCGGCACACGCCGCCGATTGAGATAGGCCCGCTCGCCCAAAACGCCGCGTGCCATCCAGCTGTCGGCGCGTTCGGGCGGCGGAAAGAGCCTTGGGTTCAGCCAGATCCAGGCGCACGCCAGCGCGGCGGGCACCATCCCCCAGAGCCCGATCCAGAAGAAACTCCAGGCCGCAAGAAAGACGATGGGCGCAGCGAAGAGCCGGGTCAGGCCGCTCGCCGGGTTGGCGTGCCGGGCCCAGACCGTGTCGTCCATGCCCATGAGGCGTTCGGATGCGCGGAATATATCCATGCCCTTGCGTCCTATCGGATCTTTCAGGTCCAAAGAAAAAGGCCGGGCGCACGGCCCGGCCTTTCGCAATTCGACGTCGTCACGCCTCTAGCGTTCCTGGCCAAATAGGCTCAGCAGCATGATGAACATGTTGATGAAGTCCAGGTAGAGCGACAGGGCGCCCATGATGGCGGCCTTCCCAAGCCATTCCTGATCGCCCGTGGAGGCCATCTGGATGTAGGTGTTCTTGATCTGCTGCGTGTCATAGGCGGTCAGGCCAGCAAAGATCAGCACGCCAAGCACCGAGATCGCGAACATGATCGCGGGCGAGCCCAGGAAAATGTTGACGATGGAGGCCACGATCAGGCCGATCACGCCCATGATCAGGAACGAGCCCCAACCCGAGATGTCCTTCTTCGTAGTGTATCCCCAGAGCGACAGGCCCGCGAAGGCAATCGCCGTGATGAAGAATACCTGCGCGATCGACATCGACGTGTAGACGATGAAGATCGAGCTGAGGGACAGGCCCATCAGGAGGGCAAAGGTGTAAAACACCAGCTGCGCCGCACCAGCCGACATCCGATTGACCATCGCCGAGAAGCCGAAAACCATGATCAGCGGGGCAAACATGATCACCCAGCGAAGTGGTGACGCATAGATCGCGGCGCCGAAGCTTGTCAGGTAGGTGTTTGCGCTGATTTGGCCGACAGCGAGCGAGGGATCCGTGGTGGTCGCAAGGCCCGAGATGGCCCAGGCCGCGGCGCCGGTGATGATCATGCCCACGGACATCGTGCCGTAGACCTTGTTCATATGAGCCCGGAGGCCCTCGTCAATCGCGGCGGAGCGGACGCCGGCAACTCCGGTCCGCGCCGTCTGATATTCTGCCATTCGTTCCTCCATAATACGTCAGTGCGCACCGAAGCCTGGCGGGCGACGGTGGTCACGAGAGAATATTGGGAAAGGGAGGCGACCTTTCAAGGGATTTATGACCGAAACCGTCCAGTAAGCGCTGCGCCGCAGAGCCGGCGCAAGTCCAGATGTATGCTTTTTGAAACAAAGCCTTAATTGGTGGCGCTTTGGGATGGCGCGGCGGTCTGCCGCCCTTGCTTCGCGGGCCTGTCCACGGACAAATCGAAGCCAATGAAGGACGACGCGCCACGCAAGACGTCGGCATCGGCTCACAAGACGTGGACCAAAGCGGTTGATTGGTAGGTGGGTACCGGGTTGGCACGTGCGCTGCGCGTCTCACTTGAAGCGGTGCAAGAGACCCTCATTGCCGGCGAAACCCTTGCCATTGGTCAACTGATGCGGGGAGCCCTGGTTGGGCTGCCCCGCGGTGTCACAGGTTTCGTGTGGCCTCAGCGACGCCAGTGGGCGGGCACGTCCCAAAGCGGACGGCTGGCCTCAGCGTCTGCCTCGGCTTTGGAAATCCCGATATCCCGCAGCGCTGCCTCGTCGAGATCGGCCAGGGCCTGACGCTGCCGGAGCAGTGAAAGAAAATCGCCAAGGCGTGGAGTGCTCGTGCCCTGCCGCGCAAGCAGCGGGCGGCCGAGACGGAAACCGGATGCAGTGTTGCTACTGGTGGTCGTGGTCATCGTCGTCTCTCCTCTGCTAGGGCCCGTACATTAACCATCTGTTGGGTAACTCGGGGCCTCCATCAAATTCCTTGATCTATATGGCAAGCCGTGGCACATCTGTGAAACGAATGTTTTTGAACAGACACATCACACAACGTGATCGATCCCAGAGGACACTGCCATGCCCCGCAATCTCGACCTGACGGCGCTTCGATCTTTTGTTGCGGTTGCCGAGTCGGGCGGCGTGACGCGCGCGGCCGGCTTCCTCAATCTGACCCAGTCGGCAGTGTCGATGCAGCTGAAGCGACTTGAGGAGGGCCTGGATCTGTCGCTGCTCGACCGATCGGGGCGCGGTGTTGCGCTGACGGGCGAGGGAGAGCAGCTTCTGGGCTATGCCCGACGGATACTGGCATTGAACGACGAGGCAGTGGGCCGACTTACCGCGCAGGAGTTCGAAGGAGAGATCACGCTCGGCGTCCCCCATGATGTGGTCTATCCGTTCATCCCGCACGTGCTCCGCCGGTTCAACGCGGCCTATCCGCGAATGCGCGTCAACCTACTGTCGTCCTACACCACCAAGCTGAAATCAAAGTTCTCGGACGGGTCCTGCGGCATGATCCTGACAACCGAAGAGGAATGCGGCGCCGAGGGCGAAACGCTGACGGAACGGCCGCTGATCTGGGTCGGGGCACCGGGCGGCCAGGCGTGGCGCGGGCGGCCCCTGCGCCTGGCCATCGGCCGGCACTGCGCGTTTCGTCCGGGCGTGATCCGTGCGCTCGACCGCGCGGAAACGGACTGGACGCTGGCCATTGAGTCGGACAGCGACCGCACCATCGAGGCCACCGTAAGTGCGGATCTGGCGATTCACCCCGTGCTGGAAGGCGCAGAGCCGCCGCTGACAGAGCCCGTCGTCCATGGCGGCGCGCTGCCAGAGCTCGACCGGTTCAAGATCAATCTGTACATCTCGGAAACAGCGCAGGGGCCTGCCGAACGCGCGCTCGCCGATCTTGTGCGCGACATCTATCGACAGGATTCAGCCACGGTGCGCGCGGGCGCCGTCCGTTCGGTGGCTGCGTAACGAGGTTGGGCTTCAGCGGCGCCGGAGCCGGATCACGACATCGACTTTCGTGATTTCGGCGCCATCGGGCGCGTCGGGAAGGCGCGCGATCTGCAGCTCTTCCGCCGGAGCGTCGGTCAGGGCGTGGCTGTCTTCCCAGAAGAAATGCGGGTGATCGTCGACGCGCGTATCGAAGTAGCTCTTCGTGCCGTCGACCGTAATCTCCTGCATGAGCCCGGCCTCGCAGAAGGCCCGAAGCGTGTTGTAGACAGTCGCGAGAGAGACCTTTTCGCCGGCATCGCGACTAGCATCGAAGAGCGTCTCGGCGGTCACGTGGCGGTCGCGGCCATCGCCCACCAGAAGCGAGGCGAGCACGATACGCTGGCGGGTTGGACGCAGCCCTCCGCGCGCCAACCAGTCCGCCCCGCGCTTGCGCGACGCGTCGCCCACTCCGAATTCTGACTCAATCATGCCTGCTACATATGCGATCGCGCGCGCGTTTTTCAATTGGAATCGGGTTTTGGCCTCTGCGTCGAAGTGGCTTGGGGGCGTGCCGGGCGCCCTTGCACCGTCGCGAGGGCGGGTGATAGAGACCCCAAACCGATGGCGGGCAGAACCAAGGACGCGGGCGGGCATGGCGAACTTCCCAACGAGTTTCGACAAAGAGGGGCTTTTGGCCTGCGCGCGCGGCGAGTTGTTCGGCCCCGGCAATCCGCAGCTTCCCGAACCGCCGATGCTGATGATGGACCGCGTCACCGAAATCTCGGGCGATGGCGGCCTGCATGGCAAGGGCCACGTTGTCGCCGAGCTCGATATTGATCCCGATTTATGGTTCTTCGCCTGCCACTTTCCGGGCGATCCGGTGATGCCGGGCTGCCTCGGCCTTGACGCGCTGTGGCAGCTTACCGGCTTCAACCTGGGTTGGCGCGGGATGACAGGGCGGGGCCGCGCGCTTGGCGTCGGCGACGTCAAATTCACCGGCATGGTGACACCCGAAAAGGCCAAGCTCACCTACCACGTCGACTTTACACGGGTCATCGATCGCAAGCTCAAGATGGGCGTGGCCGACGGCCGGATGTTCGCTGACGGCGAAGAGATCTATACCGCAGAGAAGATGAAGGTCGGTCTGTTCACCGACTGACCGCAACGAACCCACGGGAGCCCCACCATGCGCCGCGTCGTCGTTACCGGACTCGGGATCGTCTCGCCCATCGGCAACTCCGCCGATGACGTGTCGGCAGCGCTAAAGGCGGGCCGTTCGGGCATCGAGGCCAGCCCCGAAATGGCCGAGCACGGCTTTCGCAGCCGGATCGCTGGCACGCTCAAGATCGACCCGGCCGCGCATATCGACAAGCGCACCCTTCGGTTCATGGGGCCCGGCGCAGCCTATTCCTATATTGCGATGGAGCAGGCCATCGCGGATGCCGGCCTGACAGAGGCCGAGGTGAGCCACGAAATGACCGGTCTGATCGCGGGCTCGGGCGGGCCCTCGACGTCGGCCATGCTCACAGCACACGAAACGGTGCTGAAGACCGGTGCGACCAAACGGATTGGGCCGTTTGCGGTGCCGAAATGCATGTCGTCGACCGTCTCGGCCAACCTCGCGACCGCGTACAAGATCAAGGGGATCAACTTCTCGATCACCTCGGCCTGTTCCACCTCGCTGCACTGCATCGGCATCGCCGCGGGGCAGGTGGCACTCGGTACGCAAGACGTGATGTTCGCCGGGGGCGGCGAGGAGCTCGATTGGACGCTCTCGTGCCTCTTCGATGCGATGGGGGCGATGTCGTCGAAGTTCAACGACACGCCAGAGCGGGCCTCGCGCGCGTTCGACGCCGACCGTGACGGCTTTGTCATCGCCGGCGGCGGCGCCATCGTCGTGCTGGAGAGCCTGGACCGCGCGCAAGCACGCGGCGCGCGGATTTATGCCGAGGTCACGGGCTTTGCCGCCACATCGGACGGGCACGATATGGTAGCGCCATCGGGCGAGGGCGGCGAACGCGCCATGCGCGGCGCTCTCCGGACACTGCCCGCCGACCGGCGCGTGGGCTATATCAACGCCCATGGCACCTCGACGCCTGTGGGCGATGTGGGCGAGGTGGAAGCCGTGCGCCGGGTCTTTGGCGAGGATGCACCGGTGATCTCGTCGACCAAATCGATGACGGGCCACAGCCAGGGCGCGGCGGGGGCACAGGAGGCAATCTATTGCCTTTTGATGCTTGAGGGGGATTTCATTGCGCCCTCGATCAATGTCGAAACGTTGGATCCGGCCCTTGCCCCGCGAGAAATTGCAGCCAAAACCGTTGAGGATGCCGGTCTCGATACGGTCATGACAAACAGCTTCGGCTTTGGTGGCACCAACGGCTCGATGCTCCTTTCGAAATTGCGGGATTAACGACCATGGCAGAGCTGATGACCGGCAAGCGCGGCCTGATCATGGGCGTGGCAAACGACCGCTCGATCGCCTGGGGCATTGCCAGAGCCATGCATGCTGAAGGAGCAGACCTGGCCTTTTCCTATCAGGGCGAGGCATTTGGCAAGCGGGTGGAACCGCTTGCCGCCTCGGTTGGGAGCGACGTGCTCCTCGATGTCGATGTGACCGACGATGCGTCGATGGATGCTGCTTTCTCGGACCTCGCCGAACGCTGGGGCAAGATCGACTTTCTGGTGCATGCCATTGCATTTTCCGACAAGTCAGAGCTGACCGGGCGCTTCATCAACACCAGTCGCACCAATTTTCAGAACTCGCTGAACATCTCGTGCTACTCGCTGATCGACGTCGCCCGGCGCGGAGCGGAACTGATGCCGGACGGCGGCACGGTTCTGACGCTCACGTACCAGGGCTCGAACCGGGTGACGCCGTTCTACAATGTGATGGGCGTGGCAAAGGCGGCCCTTGAGTCAGCCGTTCGCTACCTCGCGAACGATCTCGGCCCGCAGGGTGTGCGCGTGAACGCAATCTCGCCCGGTCCGATGAAAACGCTGGCGGGCGCCGCCATCGGGGGCGCCCGGCGCACCTTCCGACACACCGAGACCAACGCGCCAATGCGCGCAAACGCCACGCTCGATGCCGTTGGCGGCACGGCCGTATACCTGGCCTCGGACTACGGCGCCTGCACGACGGGCGAGATCGTCCATGTTGATGGCGGCTTCCACGTCCTGTCGATGCCGCAACCCGACACGCTCTGAGAGGTCGCGCTGCCCTCCCCGCCGCCGGGCGCGACCACGCCCGTTCCGCGCCTGATCGCGTTCTGATCAGACGGGGACGTTCTCCAGTGAGGGCTCGCCTGGGGCGTCGGCGTCCCATTGGGAGACCGGGGTCATCAGGCCAACGACGGCGCCACCTGCGTCTCGCGCCATAGCGATACGCCCGACCCCCGGAACCTCGTAAGGCTCACGTTCGACGTGCCCCCCCGCGGCCTTTGCCCGCTCCAGCGCTGAATCAACGTCGTCGACGGCGAGATAGGTCATCCAGTGCGGATAGCGGTCCGACGCAGAGGGCAGGCCCGCCGTGTCCATCATGCCCGCCACCGGTTTCCCGTGCGCATGGGCAATCAGATAGACACCGTCGCCCATCGGCATTTCTTCAAAGCGCCAGCCGCACACAGTTTCGTAGTAGGCGCGGCATCCCGCAACGTCACCCGTCATCAACTCGCTCCACCAGACAAGGCCATGCGTGGTGCTCATCGCTCTCTCCTCCTCCTGAAATTCCGGGATGCGCGCAGTATGCAAACCTGCCGCGGCCAGACCAAGGCCGCACAGGGTCGCGCCTGGTATTTTGCAACTGCAGCAATGGAACCATTGGGCCCCTAGCGCGTTAAGGTTGGGACAACTTAGGGAGAGATGCGCATGACCGCGCTCCACAGATCCTGCGCGCCGCAAGCCGCCTCGCTTATTGCCGCCATGCCATCGCTGCGGCGCCTGGCGCGCGCTCTGACCGGCGAACAGGCCACCGGAGACCATTATGCGCTGGCAGCTCTCGACGCCCTGACGGTCGAGCCGGACCTGGGCGCTGGGTCATCGACCGCGAAGCTCGCCCTCTTCCGCGCGTTCCTCGACATTTGGGCGACCACGGGGCAGCCCTCGGGCAACCCAGGCAGCATGGCCCGCGCCGCGGCCGGGCGGCGCGCGGAAGCCGGCCTCGTGGCGCTGGAGCCCGTAAGTCGGGCCGCGCTGCTCCTGTCGACGCTTGAGGGTCTGCCGCTGCAGAGCGTGGGCGAAGTCCTGCGGCTTTCATCCCAGGAGGCGGGCCACCACGTTGCTCGGGCGCAGGAGAGTATGGCCTCGGCGGTTGGCGCACGGATTTTGATCATCGAGGACGAGCCGATCATCGCCATGAACCTGGAGATGCTCGCCTCGGATGCTGGCCATCATGTTAGTGGCATCGCACGCACGCGGGCGCGGGCGGTCGAGCTTGGGATGCAGCAGCGCCCCGATCTGATCCTGGCCGACATTCATTTGGCCGACCATTCCTCGGGCATCGAGGCTGTGTCGGACCTGATGGATATGTTCGGCGACATCCCCGTGATTTTCATCACCGCCTTTCCTGAGCGTCTGTTGACAGGCGCCGGTCGCGAGCCGGCCTTCCTGATCGCGAAACCGTTTGAGGAATGCCAGGTGGAAAGCGCAATCGCACAGGCCGTGTTCTTCACCCGCGAGCAGCGCGCCGTGCCGGCCTGAGCGCGCGCGCTGAGGCGGATATCTCAGAACGATCCGGCGGTTTGCCGGGCTGGGCGTTCCCTTCCCGCGCACGCTGTGGTTAATCTCGCGCCGAGTCCTCTTTAGCGAGAGTCCAATGCCGGCATCCGTTGTCGTCTTCGACGCCTATGGCACCCTGTTTGACGTAAACGCCGCCGCGCGCCGCGCTGCCGCGGAACCGGGACGCGCTGCGCTTGCCGAGAAACAGGCGGAGTTGGCCCGCATCTGGCGCGAAAAGCAGGTGGGGTACAGCTGGTGGCGCGCGATCACCGACACCTACGTGCCGTTTCGGCAGGTGACCGAAGAGGCGCTGGACTATGCGCTCGATGCGGTGGGTCTGAGCGGCGACGCCGATCTTCGCACCGCGCTTCTTGCCCTCTATTGGGCGCTTGATGCCTATCCCGAGGTGCCCGACACCCTGGCAGCCCTTGGGGCGGCTGGGATCCCGGCCGCGATCCTCTCGAACGGCTCGCCCGACATGCTGGACGGGGCCATTGCGGCGGCGGGTATTGGGGATGCGCTCGACGCGGCCCTGTCGGTGGCCGACGTCGGCACGTTCAAGCCCTCGGCCCCGGTCTATGACATGGTGGGGGCTCGCTATGGCTGCGCCCCGGCCGACGTGCTCTTTATCTCGTCAAACGGGTGGGATGTGTGCGCCGCCGCGGGCTACGGCTTTCGCACGGCCTGGGTGAACCGCGCCGGCGCCCCGGTCGAACGCCTGCCCACGCAGCCCGACCGCACGATTACGGACCTCACGCCCGTTCCCGAGCTCGCACGGCGCCAATGACAGAGAGCTTCACGACGTCCGACGGGCTGCGGCTGGCCTATGATGACCGGGGAACGGGGCACCCGCTGTTGTGCCTGCCGGGCCTCACGCGCAACATGGCCGACTTCGAACCAGTGGTGGACGCGTTTGGCGACGTGGCGCGGATCATCCGGTTGGACCCGCGCGGGCGTGGCGCGTCGGACTATGACCCGGACTGGCGCAACTACAACCTGATCCGCGAGAGCCGTGATGCGCTGGAGTTGCTCAGCCATCTCGGGCTGGACCGTGCCTCGATCCTCGGCACATCTCGCGGCGGGCTGATCGCACTGTCGCTCGGGGTGGCGCAAGCCGATCGCCTGTTGGGAGCGGTGTTTGTCGATGTCGGGCCGGCAATCGACCCCAAGGGGCTGGCGCAGATCATGGGCTATCTGGGCAACCGACCACCCTATCGGAGCTATGAGGACGCGGCGGACAGGCTGCCCGACGATATGGCGCCTCGCTTCGCGAACGTGCCGCGCGAAACGTGGCGCGCCTTCGCGGAACGCGTATGGCGCGAGGCGCCCGACGGGCTCGACCTGCGCTACGACCCGATGTTGCGCAAGGCGGTGCTAGAAGCGTCGGCCGCGGGCGCCCTGCCCGATCTCTGGCCGCTCTTCGACCATTTTCATCAGATGCCGACGGCGCTGATCCGCGGCGCGAATTCCGATCTGTTAACGGCCGAGACCGCCGACGAAATGCGCAAGCGCCAGCCCGGAATGATCTTTGGCGAGGTGCCCGACCGCGGCCACGTGCCCTTCCTGGACGAAGCCGAGAGCCGCAAGGTTATCCATTCCTATCTGGAGGCTGTCGCATGACACCAGACGCCGGCGCGCCGTCGCGCGAGCGGATTGCCGAAGCGGCCGGGCGGCTGCGGGGCGTGGCCCGGCGCACGCCGCTTCTGTCCTCGCCCTATCTCGACGAGATCGCGGGCCGCCCGCTGTGGGTCAAGGCGGAGTGCCTGCAGCATACGGGCTCGTTCAAGTTCCGGGGCGGCTGGGCCGCGTTGACCGCCCTTCCGGAAGGCACCAAGGGCGTCTTGACCTATTCGTCTGGCAATCACGCGCAAGGGGTGGCGCGGGCCGCCGAGATGCTGGGCCTGCCCGCGGTGATCGTGATGCCGCACGACGCACCCGCGCAGAAGCGCAACAACACCGCCGCCATGGGCGCCGAGATCGTCGGCTATGATCGCCATGGGGAGGATCGCGAGGCCATTGGCGGGCCTATGGCAAGGAAGCGCGGCCTGCACCTTGTGAAGCCCTACGACGACCCGGATGTGATCGCGGGCCAGGCGTCGGTCGGCCTTGAGATCGCCGAACAGGCGGCCGAGGCCGGGATTGCCGGGGGCACCGTGATCGTTTGCTGCGGCGGCGGCGGCCTGACCGCGGGCACGGCGCTGGCCTTTGAGGAGGCCGCCCCGGGCTTTACCGTCCGTCCGGCCGAGCCTGAGGGCTATGACGACGTCGCGCGGTCGCTGGCCGCGGGGCACCGCATGGCGAACCAAGCCCGGCCCCGATCGCTTTGCGACGCCATTCTGACCCCGGTACCCGGCGAGATCACCTTTCCGATCATGCACCGCCTTTGTGGCCCCGGGCTCGCGGTGACCGATAACGAAGCCCTGCACGCGATGGCATTGGCCTTTGCCCGGCTGAAACTGGTGCTCGAGCCCGGGGGCGCCGTAGCACTCGCGGCGGCCCTGTTTCACGGCGATGCGTTGGCCGACGGCCCGGTGATCGCAGTCGCGACCGGCGGCAATGTGGAGGCCGACATCTTTGCCGAAGCCCTCCGCCGCTTTCCCGTCTGACCCGCTGGTCCATGTCCGACAATCTTGCCCGCCTGTTCGCCCGTCGGTTTCCCACAGACGACACGCGCCCCGACACGACGGCGGTCGCGGGCCGGCCGGGCGGCACGACGCTTGAGGGCATGGCCGGCCGTGGCTCGTGCCGGGCCTTCACCAATGAGGCGCCTGGTGACGCGCTGGTGGACGTGCTTGCGGCGATCGCCCTGTCGGCCCCGACCAAGAGCGACCTGCAGCAGCGCGATATCGTGGTCGTTCGCGATCAGGAGATCCGGGATGCCCTTGATGCCTGTGTGCCCGCGCAGGCCTGGCTTGCGGGCGCGCCCCTTCTTCTGGTCTTTTGCGGCAACAACCGCCGGCAGCGCCTGATCCACGAATGGTGGGGGCGCCCGTTTGCCAACGATCACATGGACGCACCGTTCAACGCGGCGGTCGATGCGGGGATCGCGCTCGGCGCCTTTGTTACGGCGGCCGAGGCGATGGGCCTGGGCACCTGCCCCGTCAGCGGCCTGCGCGACCGGGCGGATCAGGTGTCGGAACTGTTGGGCCTGCCCGACCATGTCTTCCCGGTGGCGGGCCTTGCGCTGGGCTATCCGGCAGCGCCCCCGCCTGTGTCGCCGCGTTTGCCGCTGCGGGCGACCCTGCACCGCGACCGATATGGCGAGGGCGATCTGCGCGCCGAGGTCGCCACCTACGATGCCGCTCGCGCCGAGATGCAGCCCTATGCCCGCCAGCGCGCGCCCGAAACGTTTGGCACCGCCGAGACCTATACGTGGTCCGACGACAAGACGCGCCAATACGCCCGGCCCGAGCGCGCAGGCTTCGGTGCGTTTCTCCGGCGCAAGGGCTTTCGGCTGGACTGACGCCATGCTCTAACAGTCCTATGTCAATCCAGGCTGACACTCCCGGTTCGAAGGCGCGGAGCACGCTACCCCTCATTTTCATCCTGACGACGCTGGTGATCGACGCGATGGGGATAGGTCTCATCCTGCCAGTGATGCCGGATCTCATCCGGGATGTCTCGGGCGGGGGGCTGGCGCAAGCCGCCGTGTGGGGCGGCGTACTGTCAACCTCGTTTGCCGTGATGCAGTTCCTATTCTCGCCGCTCCTGGGTGCCCTCTCTGACGCCCATGGCCGGCGTCCGGTTCTGCTGGTTTCGCTTGGCGTGATGAGCGCGGCCTATCTCACCATGGCGGTCGCACCTGAGATGGGGCTCTTGCTTGCAGCGCGGATCGTCTCGGGGATCACCGGGGCGACGGTGGCCACAGGCAACGCCGTGATCGCCGACATCTCGACCCGGGAGCAGAAGGCCGCGCGCTTTGGTCTCGTCGGCGCGGCGTTCGGAATGGGCTTTGTGTTCGGCCCGCTCCTTGGCGGGCTCCTCGGCGAACTGGGCCCCCGGGCGCCGTTCTATGCCGCGGCTGGCCTCGCCTTTGCAAATTGTGTGTTCGGCGCGCTCGTTCTGCCCGAAACGCTGCGCCCGGATCTCCGGCGGCGGATGCGGCTCAGCCGCGCAAACCCGTTCAACGCGGCCTCGGATCTTGGGCGGTTGCCCGGAATCACCCGGCTCGTCACCGTCTACTTTCTCTACGAGTTCGCCTTCTATGTTTATCCCGCATGTTGGTCGTTCTTCACGCAGGCCCGGTTCGGATGGTCGACGGCGACGATCGGTCTGTCACTTGCGCTCTTTGGCCTGGCCGTGGGCGCCGTTCAGGGCGGGCTCATCCGGCTGGTGCTGGCCCGGCTCGGCGAGAACGGGACAATCATCTATGGCCTCGCCTTCAATATCCTGGCGTTCCCGGCCATCGCCTTTGTCTCCAATGGTACTCTGGCGCTGATCCTGACCCCGCTGATCGCGCTGGGCGCTGTGGTTATGCCGGCACTCCAGGCCAAGATGTCGTCGGCCGTGCCCGACGACCAACAGGGGACGTTGCAGGGCGTCGTGGCCTCGGCGCGTTCGCTCGCAATGATCCTGTCACCAATGGCGATGACCGGGATCTTCTTCGCCTTCACCCGGGACGGGGCCGCCGTGTGGTTTCCGGGCGCTCCGTTCCTGCTATCCATGGCACTCATGGTCGTCTGCGGGATTGTTTATGTCGCACGCCCGCGCGAAGCGCCGGCTACGCCACGGTGATCTTTCGGCATCGCGAGTGCCAAGGAGAGTGCCGTGCCCCGCATCAAAGCCGCTGTCTGCCGCACCCACAGCGCTCGATTGGCCATCGAACAGGTCGACCTGGCCGGGCCTGAGCCGGGCGAAGTCCGCGTTGGACCCGAGGCAGTGGCCGACGCCAAGGCCGGCCACGCGCGGCGCAACGTGATCATTTTCGACTGATCTGACGTCCGCCCTGGCCCCACGCCGCCGGTTTGCGCCAGACTGGCCAAGGGGGCCGCGACGCACGGGCAAAGGCGGCGAACCCGACGAACGGAGGCTACGCGCCATGAAGCTTGCAGATCTCGAGATCATCGTGACCGCGCCACCGCCGCCGGGCTGGGGCGGGCGCTATTGGCAATTCGTGAAGGTCACCACGGCCTGTGGGATCGTGGGGTGGGGTGAGGTCTATGCCGCGGCCGTGGGCCCTGACGCCATGGCTGCCGTGACGCGCGATGTGTTCGAGCGGCACATGGCCGGCGAGAACCCGGAGAATGTCGAGCTTATGTTCCGCCGCGCCTATTCCAGCGGCTTCACCCAGCGGCCCGATCCCACGGTCATCGGCGCATTCTCGGGCCTCGAAATCGCCTGCTGGGACATTCTGGGAAAGGCGCGCGGGCGCCCCGTTTGGGCGCTTCTCGGGGGCCGGATGAATGATCGCCTGCGGGCCTATACATACCTCTATCCCCAGTCGCACCAGGACCCGATCGCGTTCTTCCACGATGCCGACGCACACGCCGCCGAGGCCGCGCGCCGGGTTGAGGCGGATGGCTTCACCGCGCTGAAATTCGACCCCGCCGGGCCCTACACAATTCGCGGCGGGCACCAGCCGGCGATGCGCGATATCTCACGGTCTGCCGCGTTCTGCGCCAAGATCCGCGACGCTGTGGGCGACCGGGCGGACCTGCTATTTGGCACCCACGGCCAGTTCACGCCTGCAGGCGCCCTCCGACTTGCCAAGGCGATCGAGCCCTACGCCCCGCTTTGGTTCGAGGAGCCCGTGCCGCCCGACGATGTCGCGGCGATGGCGCAGGTTGCTGCCGGAACGTCCCTGTCTGTCGCGACCGGGGAGAGGCTGACGACAAAGGCCGAGTTTGCGCCGCTTCTGACAGCCCGTGCCGTTGCCATCGCGCAGCCGGCCACGGGCCGGTCGGGCGGGATCTGGGAGACCAAAAAGATCGCAGCCATCGCCGAGGCATGCAGCGCCCAGATCGCGCCCCACCTCTATGCCGGTCCGGTAGAGTGGGCCGCGAACGTGCATCTGGCGACGTCCTGCCCCAACCTGCTGCTTGTCGAGACGATCGGCACAGGCGGCGACTTTCACCGCGCGCTCATCGGCGATGCAATCGGGTTCGACGCCGGATATCTGATTCCCCCCGATGGGCCCGGGCTTGGCATCGAGGTGAACGAAGAGGTCGCGCGTGCCCATCCGTTCGCGGGCGACGGCCTGCACCTGCAGATGCAAGACGCGCCCTGCGATTACTCCGAAGAGAACCTGTTTGCAGGCGGGGCCCCACCGAGTGCGACGTAGGCCGGCGCGAACCGGGCGACCCCCGGCCTACAACCAGTCGATATAGGCCAGATACACAATCACTCCGGTGGCGATGAGCATGAAGTTGAACGCCAGACCGGCAAGGATCCCAAGAAGGATGCCCCTGCGCCTGTCGGCGGCATCAATGCCATCGAGCCACCCCCTGAGTTCGGCCTCCGCTCCGGCAAGTGCACCAATGTCGAGCTGTCGTCGCAGCTTGGGGTTGGCCCAAAGCCGTTCCGCCTCGGCCAGCCGCGCCCCCGCGTGGCGCAAGTGCTTTGGCACCACGCGCCCAGCGTGGTGCAGCTTCGCCTCGAGCGAATTGCCCCGGCGCACGCCAAGCCGCTCGCGCAGCATGTGCGCGAGTTCGGCGTTGGCTGAGGGCAGATCGATCTCTCCCATTGCGGCTCTCTAGCGACCCGCCTGGGCACTCGCAACGCTCGGCCCGGACGCCCTGACTACTGGCGGCGGCCCGCCTGGAGCGCTAGGAGGCTCCCATGCTGAATATCGTGCATCACGGGCCCGCCGAGGGCCGCCCGCTTCTGATCGCACACGGCCTGTTCGGGTCGGCCCGAAACTGGGGAGTGATCGCCAAACGCCTGTCCGGCACCCGCCGCGTTCTCGCGGTCGATATGCGCAACCATGGCACAAGCCCCTGGCAAGACACGCATTCCTACGCCGATTTGGCCCGCGATCTCGCCGAGGTAATCGCGGCCCACGGCGGCGTGGCCGACGTGGTGGGCCATTCCATGGGCGGCAAGGCGGCGATGGCGCTGGCTCTTCTGGAACCGCGGGCCGTGGGTCGGCTTGTCGTGGCCGACATCGCACCGGTGGCCTACGACCACACCCAGATGCCCTATCTAGTGGCGATGCGGGACATGGATCTGGGCAATCTTGACAGCCGCAGCGCGGCCGACGCGCGGCTGGCCGCTCAGGTCGAGGAGGCCGGCATTCGCGCCTTCCTGTTGCAATCACTGGATCTCAGGTCCGCGCCGCCGCGCTGGCGCCTCAATCTGTCAGTGCTTGAACGCGAGATGGACAAGATCCTGGGCTGGCCCGAGGTCGAAGGCCGGTTCGACGGCCCGACCCTGTTTCTATCGGGCGGCGCGTCGGACTATGTCCTCCCCGCGCACCGCCCGACGATCAAGGCGCTCTTCCCGGCGTCGCGCTTCGCCAAGATCCCCGGGGCCGGCCACTGGCTCCATGCCGAGAAGCCCCAGGAGTTCGTGGCTTCCGTCGAAGCGTTTCTCGGCCGGACATCGGAATGAGCGACAGATTGTGCTAGGCTTCGGGCGCTGAGCAGGGAGGGCACCATGATCACGTTGGACGACATCGAAGACATGACCGACCTCACGCGGAAGGAGATCGAGGCCGTGGCGGAGCACGAGCATCTCGGCGAGGGGTCTGCGGCGCTGCTGGGGGATTACCTGATGCACCTGCACCATGGTCCGCAGCAGGTGGCGCAGATGATCGCCGAGGACGTTCGCGATGCGCTGAGGCGGGACGATCTGGGCCACGCCAAAGAGCTTTTCGCGACACTCAGGCACTTCATGGCCGAGCACCCAGAGGCGGCCCGAGGCGCGGCACGCTAGTCAGAGGCCACCCGCATCCGGTTGAGAATGTTCGTCTTTTGCACGAACTGCCCATAGAGCGCGCCGGCGATATGCAACAGGATCAGCAGCAGAAGAACGGCGCGGGTGACTTCGTGGATGGTGCTGAAGGCGGGGCTGGCCATGCCCCAGGCCAGGCCGCCGGAGAAAGGCATCGAGAGCACCAGGACGTAGAACAGCAGGTGGGTCGTGCGGGCGGCGCGCTTTTGCCACTCGGGGTCGCTATCGGGCGGCTCGGGGGCGCCGCGCTCGTTGCGCAGCATCAGGCGCCAGGCCATCAGGAGAAACACCAGCGTGCCGCCGACCATGTGTCCGATGGCGGGGCCAGTGAGCACCATGGCGCCGGTGTCGAGCCCCTCATCGAAGGTCGCGGCGATCCCCTCATGCAGAAGATATTGCAGCAGGATCAACACCATAACCGCCCAGTGCAGGCGGATCTGGAGGCGGGTGTAGCCGTTGGGTGCTGGTTGGGCTTGCATAGGCTGGCTCCGTCTGGGAATGCGCATCAGGTAGCGCTAGAGTATGGCCCGAGTAGCACCAAGGAGCGTGATGATGCGCCGTATCCTGATTTTCCTGGCCCTTGTGGGCCTTGCCGGCTGCGCCACGATCGAGGGCGCGGGCCGAGACATCTCGAAGGCCGGACAGTTCGTCTCGGACGGGGCCCGGGAAGTGCGCCGCGCCTTCTGAGCGCGTATGAATACCATATGAATCGCGTAGGACTCGCATATGAATACCATATGAAAAGCATATGAGCTTCATATGAGTCTGCCGCTGCGTGCGGTCTCAGCGGTAACGGGTTCGCAACGCCCTCAGGCCGCGCATCTCGCGCAGAATGGCGTCTCCGGCAGAAGCATCAGACGCTTCTCGCGGATCGGATCCCCGCATTTCACGCACGTCCCATAGGTGCCCTTGGCGATCCGCCCGAGGGCCGCGTCGATCCGGGCCAGCTCGGCCTGTTCGACGGTGCCGAGCGCCTCGAGCATCTCGTCATCTTCGCGCTCGGTCGCGGCATCTTCCCAGTCCTTCGTCACCGGGTCGTCGAGCCGGTCTTCGATGCGGAGGAGGTTGCGGTTAAGCTCGGCCCGTCGGGCGAGCAGCGTGGTCTTGGCGTCATCGTGTGTCATGGGCGGAGGATAGCCGAGCCGTCGGCGGATCTCCTTGATATCGCGCAAGGTGTCACGGGCCACACACGCCCCCGTTACTCGGCCGGCCCGCCCCTCGTTTTAGAGTTGTAGCATGGGCCCATGGCGGGCGCGGACAAACGGAGGGCAAGGCGCATGGGACGTGTTTCGACGTGGACGGCCGGACTTTTCAGCGTGGTGCTTTTGGCCGGGACCCCGGCCATGACCCCGATGCCAGGGGCGCCGCAACCGCCCGCGGGGCTGGAGCTCCTGACCCCCAACCTGTCGACCCAATCCCGCCAAAGCTGCTCCCGCCGCGGCGGCTCCTGCTTTGGCCTGCAACGCTGCTGCGAGGGCTTCTACTGCCGCGAAAACGGCGGCGGCGACTCGATCTGCCGGTAAGCCTTAGCGGTCAAGCTCCTGCGCGATGACCCAATCGACGGGGACGGCCACGACCGCCCCCGTGGCCAACGCCGCGACAATGGCCACGCCCGAGACCCACCCCGCCTCGAGCACAAACACCAGCGCCGAGCCCGCAAGAACGGTCGAGGCGAGCGAGTAGATGATCGAGAAGAGGCGGGGCATGGGTAGGTCGTAGGCGGTGGCTCGTGGTTGCGTCGCGGCTTAACCGCCCTGACGCAGACTGTAGGTTCATCTTCGACTTGTATCCAGCCCACCATGACCTCCAAAAATCGTTGTAGGTGACCCTCCACTTTATAATTTTGGCTGTGCAAACTATAGTCTTCAGACCCATATCCAAAAAGGTTTGCAAGTGCGCTACGAAGACTTCACTGCTACCTCGCCGGGCATCCTTGTTCCTACTGTCTTCGATGCGAAGGCGTTCGTTCCGGATGCTCTACCTCCTCACATCGACCTAGCAGACATCGCGCTGACCTTAGGAGAAGCACGCGGTCGCCTTGGAGAGCTGCGGGGCGCATGCCGCCGACTTCAAAACCCCTTCATCTTCATTCGGCCTCTTCAGAGATTGGAGGCTCAAACGTCATCTGCCATGGAGGGCACGTTCACGACGGTCCAGAAACTAGCGCTAGCCGAGTCCGGCGTCGCGGAGAATGCCGATGACGATACTAAGGAAGTGTCCAACTACATTCTTGCCCTGAATAATGCCGTAGATAGCATCGAAAACGAGCCAATCACGCACCGTACGTTGAAGGCGGCCCACAAAACTTTGCTAGGAGGCGTAGGTAAGCTTCGAGGGGAGGATAAGCTCCCAGGCGAATTCAAGCGCGATCAAAACATGATTGGAGGCATCACCTTGGACAAAGCGAGGTTCATTCCACCTCCACCAAAGGAAACCTTGGATTGCGTTAGTCAGCTTGAGAAGTTCATCAACGCTGATAGAGGAACCGATCTGGCGTTGATTGATATTGCATTGGCGCACTACCAATTCGAGACCATCCATCCGTTTGCCGACGGCAACGGTCGCGTCGGACGGATGTTGGTTTCCTTGATGGCAGTATCGAAAGGCCTGTTGGACATTCCTGCCTTGTATGTCAGCCCGGAACTTGAGCGAAAAAAGGATACTTACATCGACAAACTGTATCGAGTTTCGGCCTTTGCCGAATGGACTGAGTGGCTGAACTTCTTCTTCAAGGCAACCGCAGACGCCTGCATTACGAGTATTGCCACAATCGATGCAATCATTTCGCTACAGGAACAATACCGCGTGCGAGCCGCGGAGGCTTCGAACTCCGCTAACATTCAGAGAATAATCGACATGCTCTTCGAAGTACCAGCAGTAAGAACGAAGGATGTAGTTCGTCAAATCGGCATTACTGATGCTGCCGCTAGGGGCCTCCTTACGAAACTGGTCGAGATAGGTATTCTTAAAGAGTTCGATGTAGTGTACCCAAAAGCATGGATAGCAAGCGAGCTATTGAACGTAACGTCGCCTAGCCGTCCATCTTCAACGCATTGATAAACGCTTCCTGGGGGATATCCACCTTCCCAAACTGGCGCATCTTTTTCTTACCCGCCTTCTGCTTCTCCAGGAGCTTTTTCTTGCGGGTGGCGTCGCCGCCGTAGCATTTGGCGGTCACGTCCTTGCGCATGGCGGAGAGGGTTTCGCGGGCGATGACCCTCCCGCCAATTGCGGCCTGGATCGGGATCTTGAACATGTGGCGGGGGATCAGCTCCTTGAGCTTTTCGCACATGGCGCGGCCGCGGCTCTCTGCCCGGTCGCGGTGGACCATCATGGAGAGCGCGTCCACCGGCTCCTCGTTCACCAGCACCGACATCTTGACGAGGTTGTCCTCGCGATACCCCTCCATCTGGTAGTCGAAGGACGCGTAGCCCTTGGTCACCGATTTCAGGCGGTCGTAGAAGTCGAACACCACCTCGTTGAGCGGCAGGTCGTAGACCACCATCGCGCGAGACCCGGCATAGGTGAGGTCGAGCTGGATGCCGCGCCGGTCCTGGCAGAGCTTGAGGACGTCACCGAGATACTCATCGGGCACCATGATCGTGGCCTTGATGCGCGGCTCCTCGATATGGTCGATCGTGGCGGGGTCGGGCATGTCGGCGGGGTTGTGGAGTTCTGACATCACGCCGTCGCGGGTGTAGACGTGGTAGACCACGGAGGGCGCGGTGGTGATCAGCTCGATATCGTATTCGCGCTCGATGCGGTCGCGGATGACCTCAAGGTGCAGGAGCCCGAGGAAGCCGCAGCGAAAGCCGAAGCCCAGCGCCGCCGAGGTCTCCATCTCGTAGGAGAAGGACGCGTCGTTGAGGGCGAGTTTTTCGATGGCGTCGCGGAGGTCCTCGAACTCGGCATTGTCGACGGGGAAGAGACCGCAGAAGACGACCGGCTGGGCGGGTTTGAAGCCCGGGAGCGCGGCGTCGGTGCGCTTGCGGTCATGGGTGATGGTGTCGCCCACACGGGTGTCGCGGACCTGCTTGATCGAGGCTGTGAGGATGCCGATCTCGCCGGGGCCGAGCTCTGCGATGTCCTGCATGGCGGGTTTCAGGACGGCGAGCTTGTCGATCCGGTAGCGGGCGTCGGTCTGCATCATGCGGATCTCGTCGCCCTTCTTGATGACGCCATCCATGACACGGATGAGGACGACGACGCCGAGATAGGGGTCGTACCAGCTGTCGACGAGCATGGCCTTGAGGGGGGCGTCGCGGGTGCCCTCGGGGGCGGGGAGGCGGTGGACGATGGCCTCCAGCACATCCGGGATGCCGATGCCGGTCTTGGCGGAGATCTCGATCGCCTCGGAGGCGTCGATGCCGATCACGTCCTCGATCTGCTCGCGGATGCGGTCGGGCTCGGCGGCCGGCAGGTCGATCTTGTTGAGGACGGGGACAATGTCGTGGTCGGCGTCGATGGCGGTGTAGACATTGGCGAGCGTCTGGGCCTCGACGCCCTGGGTCGCATCGACGACCAGGAGCGAGCCCTCGACGGCGCGCATTGAGCGGGAGACCTCGTAGGCGAAGTCTACATGGCCCGGCGTGTCGATCAGGTTGAGGATGTAGGTCTCGCCGTCCTGTGCGGGGTACTCGATGCGCACGGTGTTGGCCTTGATCGTGATGCCGCGCTCGCGCTCGATATCCATGCTGTCCAAGAGCTGCTCCTGCATGTCGCGCGCGGCAACGGTGCCGGTGAGCTGGATCAGCCGGTCGGCCAGCGTTGACTTGCCATGGTCGATATGGGCGACGATGGAGAAGTTACGGATACGGGACAGTTCGGTCATCGGGTCGGTACCATGAAAGGGGTGCCGGCGGGACAGCCGGAGCTCGGGGACACATACGTGAAATGCCGGCGGTTTCCAGTGGCAAGGGGGCGCAGGGGGTGGCCGGGGCAAGTGGTACCGGGCAATGTGTGCCCGACGAGCGCAAATCCGGTTGAGGCACGGGCATGGTGGACTTCAGCGATCTCAAAGAGGTCGAGCGCTGGCTTGAGGGCTTGCCACCTCGGGAGCGGGTGGCGTTCGCGGCCCGGTCTGCGCTGCGTGGACTCCCGGGGCTTGGGCGCGCGGATGCGGCGACACTGCGCGATATTGCGCTTCCTCTGCTGCGCGCGACACTCACTTCGGGCGTCGCGGCGGTGGGACCGACGCCCGAAGTGAGCTCCGCCGCCCGCTCCGCCGCCCGCTCCGCCGCCCGCTCCGCCGCCTCCGCCGCCCTCTCCGCCCACTCCGCCGCCCGCTCCGCCGCCCGCTCCGCCGCCCGCTCCGCCGCCTCCGCCGCCCACTCCGCCGCCCGCTCCGCCGCCCGCTCCGCCGCCCGCTCCGCCGCCCACTCCGCCGCCCACTCCGCCGCCGACTCCGCCGCTGCCCGAGATGCCGAAGCGGTTCAGCGCAACGAGGGCATGGTGGCCGGTTTCGCGGAGCCTTTGTGGTGGGACGCGCCGATCCCCGACGGCCTGGCAGAGGGGCTTGAAGCCTTGCGCATGTTCTGGAGCGCCGAGCCCAAGCTTTGGGGCTTCTGGCAGCGCTGGTACGATGGGATGCTCAACGGCGCGCCCATGGCCTGGGCGCTGCAGAAAAAGGTCGCGCTGATCCCCGACGACGTGTGGGACGCTGGGCCCGAGGCTGTATCGCGAGAGATCGAGCGGATTGAGGCCGAGCATGTTGCACAGGGCCTTCCCCTTGCCGAACGTGTCTCTTTCGATGGAGCAACGCAGCGGTTTCGCGTCGACCCGATCGAGGTGCGACGCGCATCTCTGCTCTCTGCCGTGCTGGGGCAGATCGATGATGCCCTGGGCGACGTCCTGGCCGAACAATCCAACGGATTGCATGACGGCTCTCGCGAGATCGGAGTATTGCGCCGCACCCTTGATCGCTATGGCAACGATCCTCAGAGGATCGAGATGTCGTGCACGGATGTTCACGGTGCACTCGTCAGACAGATCGCAACGGAGGAATTGCCCCCCTCCGAGGCCAATCTGGCCCTCCAGCGCGCTTGCGGCGAGGGCGCACGTGCCATCCGAGGGACTCATCCCGAGATCGCCGAGAACAGGCGCATCCTGAGTGAACGCGGCCTCGGTGAGATGCCTGACGAGGCGCGCGCGGCACTGTCGAAGGCCGGCGAACTCCTAGAAGAGATCACCGAGGGCACCCTTCAGTTGGACTTCCGCGAAGACATAGCGGAGCTCACCGGTGCCTCTTGGTCTCTCGGGCCACCCGGCCTGGGAGGAGGTGGCGGCTCGCGTATCCCGACTGCCTACCCTGAACAAGTCCGCACGTTTAATCGAATCGCTCAGATAGTGCTCCTGCTTCGGAAGTCGCCGGAACTGATCCACAAGGTCCACGATGGGGCCGGGCATAAACTTGTCAGGCTTGGCATGGGTGCTGGGTTTCTGGTGGCTGCGCTGACTGCTGTCGTCCAGTTTGCCGCCGGACTGTTCTAGTCCCTGCCCAACGACCTCAGACGGGACAGACGGGTTCTGAGCCGCGCCATCGACGGGCCGCGGGGCGGCGATCTTACGGTTGGGTGGGGCGGTTTATGGTTGGGTTCTCGGGCTAGGTTTGAGCGGGGCGCCGGCGATGACGTATCGCCGGTCCGTGGGGGCGGCCCGGCGATGGCGCGGCGGCCTTTCAGGCCTTGATTCCGCGCCGGGGTGCTTTGTGCGACCGTCGTTTGATTGGGGTGAGGGGGGCGCGACGCGGCGGCTTTGGGCGCGCGCCGGGGGACGGCTCCTAGCTTTGTAACGGTTTCTTGACGTGGCTCAAGGCAGGTTGCTGCGGCGCGGCGTATACTGGTCCGATCACATAAAGCGAAGGGACAGGGAATGGATGGGCAGACGGATTTGATGGCCGACGCCGCGGAGAAGGGCTTGGATGTGGAGATCCCGCCGGCTCCGGCGACGGGCGGGTTCGAGCAGGGGCGGTATCCCTACAAGCACAAGATGGGGCGGCGCGCCTACGAGGCCGAGAAGGCGGCGCTGCAGGCGGAACTTCTGAAGGTGCAGCTTTGGGCGCAGGAGACGGGGGAGAAGTTCGTCCTGCTCTTCGAGGGGCGGGACGCGGCGGGCAAGGGCGGCACGATCAAGCGCTTTACCGAACATCTCAACCCGCGCGCCGCCCGCGTCGTCGCACTGAACAAGCCGACGTGGGAGGAGAAGGGGCAGTGGTACTTCCAGCGCTATGTAACCGAACTGCCCACGGTCGGCGAAATCGTGTTCTACGACCGCTCCTGGTACAACCGGGCGGGGGTGGAGCGGGTCATGGGCTTTTGCGCGCCGCACGAATATCTGGAGTTCATGCGGCAGGCGCCGGAGTTCGAGCGGATGCTGGTGCGCTCAGGCATCCGGCTTTATAAGTACTGGTTTTCGGTGACGCGGCGGGAGCAGCGGGCACGGTTTAAGTCGCGCGAGACGGACCCGCTGAAGCAGTGGAAGCTGTCGCCGATCGACAAGGCGAGCCTCGACAAATGGGAGGATTACACCCAGGCGAAGGAGGCGATGTTCTTCTACACCGACACGGCGGATGCGCCCTGGACCATCGTGAAGTCGAACGACAAGAAGCGGGCGCGGCTGAACTGCATGCGGCACTTCCTGTCGACGCTCGACTACCCCGGGAAGGATCCCAAGATCGCCACACCGCCGGACCCCCTGATCGTGGGACGGGTGGCGCAGGTGCTCGAGAATGGGCCGCCCTCTGTGGTGATGGTCTGACCGGCGGCATGCTTGGCCGTGGTGTCACGGCGCCAAAGCGATGAAGCAGGTGAAGGGCTCGCGGTTGCCGGCCTCGAAGACCATCTCGCCGATGACCGTCGTGATCTGCTTGTCGCGGTTCTTCATGGCGGCGTTGATCTCGTAGTCGATGTGGCCGACATTCGCCGTGGCCTGAATATGCTCCATGAAGGCGCGCATGATGCGGACGGGCGTGTCGGCCGCGGTCGTGTCGGAGACGTCGAAGCTGTAGGTGCCTTCGGCATCGCGCTTGCCGTGCATCAAGGTGGCGGTGAGTGTGGGCATGGCAGTCTCCGGGTCAACTCTCCCTAAGGGGTAGCGGGCGCACGTGACAATTGGGCGACGGGCCTACGCCACGACAACCGGCCAGAGCGATAGGACGAGCAGGCCCGCCATGGCGCGGTTGAAGCTGCGCAGGCGCGCGGGCGTGGTCAGGAGGCGCGCGCCCTGGATGCCAAGGACGGCCCAGACCGAGTTCGACACCATGGCGGCTCCGGTAAAGGTGAGGATGGCGATGCCGATATTCTCGGGCGAGGGCGCGGGCAGATAGGCCGAGATGACGGTGAGTGCCATCGCCCAGGCCTTGGGGTTCACCCATTGGAAGAGCGCGGCCTGGACCACGGTCATGGGCCGGCCGCCCGCGCTCTGCCCGTCGGGCGGGGCCGCGGTCGCGATCTTCCAGGCAAGGTAGAGGAGGTAGGCGGTGGAGGCGATCTTGAGCCCGGTTTGGAGGGGCGGGAAGACCTCGAACGCCTGGCCGAGCCCGGCGCCCATCGCCACGAGCATTGTGGCCAGGCCCGTCCAGATCCCGACCATGTGGGGCACGGTGCGCAGGTAGCCGTAGTTCGCGCCGGAGGCGAGCACCATCATGTTGTTGGGGCCCGGCGTGCCGGTTGCGGCGAAGGCGTAGCCGACGAGGGCGAGGAGGAGATCTGGCGACATGGGCGCGACGATAGCGCGGCCGGGCGTGAAGCGGGTTGCGAATGCCGCCGATCTGATCGACCCTTGCGCACGATATGACGAAGATCGACAATATCGACGCGCGTATATTGCAAATCCTTGAGCGAGAGGGGCGTTTGCCAAACACCGAGCTGGCGGCGCGAGTCGGCCTGTCCGCCTCGGCCTGTTTGCGGCGGGTGGGCGCGCTGGAGCGGGCGCGGGTCATCACCGGCTATCGCGCGGTGGTGAACCCGGTCGCGCGGGGCGTGGGGTTCGTCGCCTATGTCACGGTTGGGCTGTCGTCGCACACCAAGGCGGATCAGGAGGCGTTTGAGCGGGCCATGGCGCGCGCGCCCGAGGTGCGCGAGGTGCACAATATCACCGGCGCGGTCGAATACCTGTTGCGCGTCGAGGCGGCCGATCTGGTGGAATACAAGCGGTTCCATACCGAGGTGCTGGGCACCGTCGAGCAAGTGAACGCGATCCAGACCTTCGTTGTGATGGCCTCACCCAAGGATGCGCGCGCGTGAGTATGCCCTCCGATCATTGAATTTTAACGCCGATCGTGGTTAAGCGGAGGGCACCATGGCGCACCGCGCGGGGATAAGCGGCGGGCGCCCCCCTCACGAGGCAAGAGACCCATGAAAGTGCTGACCACGAGCATTGTTATCTTTGCGCTGGCGCTGCCGGCGGCCATCGTTCTGCCGGCGGGCGAGGCCGAGGCGCGGCGGATCGAGCGGGCCTGCAACAAGTCGGACAGGCGCGCTTCGAACCCGGTTCTGTGCTCCTGCATCCAGCAGGTGGCCGACCAGATGCTCACCAATTCCGATCAGCGCCGGGCGTCGCGCTTCTTCTCCGACCCGCAGAGGGCGCAGGAGGTGCGCAAGTCCGACACGGTGGCGGACGACGCGTTTTGGAAGCGCTGGCGGGATTTCGGGCGCACCGCGGCAAACATCTGCGGCTGACGCTCGAGCGCGACTGGGGCGCCCGAGGCCAGCTAAGGCGACGCTGGGACGCCTGACTAGCGTGAGGCGATGTCGGCGACGATCCGTGCGGCCTCGCCGCGTATCAGCGTGACCACCTCATCGAACGTGCTTGTATAGTAGGGGTCGGGCACGTCGAGGCCGTCGGCGCGGAAGAGGTGGACCGGCGTGGCGTTGCCCGACGGGCGAAGGGCCTCGAGATCGGCGCGGTTGCTGGCATCCATGGCGTAGATCGCGTCGAACCGGGTGAAATCGCGCGGACCAACCTGCCGGGCGCGAAGATGGTCCATGGCGAGGCCGGCCCGGGCGGCAGCGACGCGCATGCGGGCATCCGGCGGATTGCCGACGTGCCAGGACCCGGTGCCCGCGCTGTCGACCTCCAAGGCCAGCCCATGCGCCGTGGCCTCGGCGCGAAGGGCCGCCTCGGCGGTCGGCGAGCGGCAGATATTGCCAAGACAAACCATCAGCAGGCGGGGCGCAGCGGCGGACATCGGGCGTGGAGCCTCCCTTTGGGGCGTTGTGAAACTCCGGCCTTTCGACGTCAATCCGTGAACCGGCCGTGAGTGCGCCCGCCCGAAGGCCGCCTGGCGCGACCGCACGGTTGCGCGATGCACCTCTGGCAGTAACCTTACCTTACGTCAGGCGCGTGAACGGGGCGCCGGACAGGCCCGCCCTCTGGGGCGAGGCAGGGGTTTACCGGGGGGACGGACAATGGGGTTTTGCATTGACCAGTCGACGCGATTTCTGCGCGACCAGGGCTACAACGTGGTGCGGCTGCCGGCCGAGGGCCTCGCACCGCTCGACATTTTCGGCATCATCGATGGCACACCAATGATCGTTGGCACCGTGGCCGACCTTGTAGAGGAGGCCTCGGGCGAGCTGCCGGCGGCGCGCAGCGGTCGGGCGGCGAGTATCGAGGGCAAGCGCACCTCGCGCATGCCGGTGTCGATCGGGATCGACATTCTGGGTGCGGTGCTGAGCGGGCTGGGCGGGAATATCGGCGTGAAGGCGGCGTTCGAAACGGCCCGGACCCTGCAATTCACATTCAAGAAGGTCACCCGCGACTTGGTGGTGCTGGCCGATGCCGGCGCCTTCATCGAAAGCGGCACCGTGCGATGGGACGCGATGGGCATTCGCGAGTTTCTGAGCCCGGGCGGACGGCTGTTTCTGGTGACCGAGGTTTTGAAGTCGCCCTCGGTCGGCGTCTCGGCCTTTGCCCGAAACAAGGCCGAGATTGCGGTGGACGTGCCAGCGATCGAGGCGGCGATCGGGTCGGCGGAGGTGAATGTGGCGACCGAGGGCGAGAATGGCGGCGAGATCACCTTTGCGGGCGCGGTCGCGCTGGTCTTTGGCTTTAAGTGCATGGAACTTGCGGTGACAGAGACCCCGAGCGACCCCGACGAGTTGCGGCTGACCTTCAAACCGGTCAGGCCCGGCGAGGTTGCATTGGGCGCAGAGCGAGACAATGCCGCGCCCGCCCTTCTGTCGGAGAGCGGCCTGATCGGTGGGCTGCCGCGCCGGGCGCCATGACCGCCCTGTGGGACAGCGGCCGGTCGGGCGCGGCGACCCATGTCCTGATCATTGGCGTCGGGTGCTATGGTGCTCGCGAGGCGAACAGCGAGGCGATGGCCTTTCGCGAGTACAGCGCCATCCCCCGGTCAGCGCGGCGCATCCTGGATTGGGTGTTTGAGGATGGCGCGCGGTTCGACCCGCCGCTCGGCGCGGTCTTTGCGGCATTGGCAGACCCGGAGTTCGGACCCGTTCCGGTTCCGGTCGACACGCCCGATGGCCCCGTCGAGGCGCCGTTCCCGACACTTGCCAATCTGAGGAAGGTGGTCACGGCGTGGTTTCGCAGGCTCGACGAAGATCCGGGCGCGACGGCTTTTGCCTATCTCTGCGGGCACGGCATTGCCCGGAACTCGAGCTATCTGCTGAGTGCAGACTGGGGGACCCAGGAGTATGATCCGTATTTCGGGCTGATCGACATCGACGGGTTCGAGATGGTGGTGCGCTGTCGCAAGGCCGGGCGCCAGTTCATCATCGCCGATTGCTGTCAGGAGCATCCGCCGGAGCTGTTCGACGCGTTGCTGAACCCCAATGCCGAGGACTTTGGGTCCGCCGGGCGGAAAACGCTTTTGAGGCCGCAGCGCGCCCTGGTGAAGTCGGCGCAGCCGGGTGGGCAAGCGCTGGCGCGGGCCACAGGGGTCACCCATTTCTGCGATGCGTTCCTTGAGGCGGTGAAGGGTGAGGGGGCGCGTGGCGCCGAGGACGGCTCGTGGGTGGTGTCGATCCCATCGCTGAAGGACGCGATCCCGCGGATCGCGGCGCGACGGGCGAAGGTGCTCCTGGAGCCCTTGTGGCTCACGAGCTATGGCGATGCGCCGGTGCTGGCGCGATTGCCGGACGCGCCCGTGGTCGACGTGCGGTTCCGGACGGACCCGGATGCCGCGATCTATTACGGCGAGCTTGAGGTAAACCATGTCGACGACGGGCCGGCGGGGCATGTCTCATACCCGGCGGAGGCCGAAGTGGTGCTGCCGCTGAAGGCGCAGGGCGGGTACATCGCCAATGCGCGGTTTGAGGCCGGCGATTATGCCGACCGGATGTGGCCCTTTGCGGCGCGGCCCCTCGACAACCCGGTGATCCTGAAGACGCCACCCTCGGAGGGCGGATGATGGATACCGGGCCGCAGGATACCAATGTGCGGGTGCGCAGCCGGATGCTGTCGGGCGTGATGGATGTGCTTGATGACCGGATGGTGCCGATCCAGCGCGTTCACGTGACCCCGTTCCAGGACACGGAGTTCGAGCTTGGCCCGGGCGAGTATCATGTCGAGATGCGGCTGAATGACGGGCGGCGGGTGCGTGACGCGCTTTCGGTTGTCCCCTCCTACGGTGAGCCGGGGATCGACCTCGTGGCCGACGATATGGTGCACGAGTGGACGACGACCGATGCGGCACTGGGTGCGGCCGTGTCGCTTGAGATGTCTGGTTTCGCGCGGGTGAGCACGGGATTGCGGGCGGTGGATGGGCACCGCGCGCGGCTGTGGGAGGTGCCGTCGCCGGCAGAGTTTGCCCGGGCCAGGGGAGAGGAGCCGCCCGAGGCGGCCGATGCTCCCGAGCCGTCGGGCGTGAGGATCGTTGCGCGGGTGGGCGGGGATGCAGGCTTGCGGCTGCACCGGAGCTATGGACCGATGGACCCCGCCTTGGCGCTCGAGGTCGAGATCGAGGCGGGCGGGGGCAGGTTGCCGCCGCTCGTGGTCCTTCTGCCGCGGTTTTCGTTCGCGCTGACCGTGGACGTGCACAAGCCTGGCGAGGCGCCGAAGGTCGGCGTGCAGGTTGGGGACGATGCGGGGCGGGTTGAGGACGGCGCCCTGCAGATGATGCTGGATCTGCTGGCCAATCCGGCACCCGACGCGCCCGAAATGCTCTATGACTGGGCCTTTCAGGACCTCTACGACGATGGGCACGAGGAGGCCCAGGTGCGCGAGATGGCCGTTCGGTTTGCGCAGGACAAGTTCATTGCGCCCGATCTGGCCGCGGCGGCGGGGTGGTATCTGATGCGGATCAACCGGCTGGGGGCGATCCGCGACTGGCCGAGAAACATGGCCGACTACTTCCCGGAACTGCCCGACGGCGCGGTGCTTGAGGCGTGGCGGCGGCTGGAGGCGGGAGACGATGGCAACCCGCCCTACCCCGACTGGCGCGTCAGTCGGC
This sequence comes from Pseudomonadota bacterium, assembly GCA_039822045.1. GTDB lineage: Bacteria > Pseudomonadota > Alphaproteobacteria > Rhodobacterales > Rhodobacteraceae > HLUCCA09. The sequence goes on from JBCBMY010000011.1 coordinate 172,541, forward strand.
CTCCGCCCGCAACGCGGTTCAACCCCGACCCCGCTGCGCCGCGGCCCGAGGACCCAGTCGTCGACGCGGCAATGCGCCTGACGGACGCCGCCCACCGAGGCCCGCCGCGCTTTGCCAAGGGCGTGCGGCAGCTCGCTTCGGGGCTTGATTGGTGCGCGCGGAGCCTGGAGCCGGCGGAATGGCCCGAGGGCATGGAGGCGGCGCAGCGGCGTGCCAAGCGATGGGACCGGGCGCTCCTGCCGGGCACCGCCTTTGCCGCAATGCAAGGCTCAGCGGCGGATCTGGACATCGGCGGGGCGCTGGCGCTCGATCGCATCGTCTCGCCGGGCGGGGAAGAGGGGTGAACGGGACGGCAAAGCCCCATGAGCTCAAGGAGCGGTCCGCGCGGCCCCCGGGCCCTGGCAGCTGACGCCGGGGCCCGGGGAAGAGACGGTTAGTTCAGGGACGAAATGAACGCCTCGACCTCGTCGAGCGAGACGTAGGTTTCCTCGGCGGTGCCCTCGTCCGTGAAGGACCAGATGACGGCAGGTGCCGAGACATCGCCGTTGACGTCAAATCGGACATTGCCGGTGGCGCCCTGGTAGGCGACGGTGCCGCCGCCTGCGAGCACCTCTTTGGCCTGAGCGAAACCGGCGGCGTCGGCGGTGATCGGCGTGCCTTCGGGGTCGGTCACGCTGGGGACGGCGGCGGCGATCTCGGCGCCGGTGGCACCCTGCCCCGCGGCTTCCATGGCCAGGAGCGCGATCATGGTGGCGTCAAAGCTGTTGGCGAGGCCGGGGCCATTGGGCTCGCTGTCGAACCGGGCCTTGTAGGCTTCGACGAAGGCATCGGCGGAGGCTACGCGGGGCGAGGCGGTGTCGGTGCCCAGCGCGTCGCCAAGGTACTGCATGCCGACATTGTCGCGGAACTCGTCGGACTTCAGCGAGTTGGCGAGTATCATGTTCTGGGTGCCGCCGAGCGAGATCCATTCGCGCACGGCCGATGTGCCCTCATTGGGGTAAAGCGCGAGATAGAGGGCCTGAGGCTGGGACGCGAGCGCCTCGGTCACTTCGGCGCGGTAAGAGGGCTGGGCATCGTTGATCGCGACCGACGCCGTGACCTCGACACCCGCTGCGGCGAAATCAGCCTCGATGAGCTTGGCCATGTCCTGACCCCAATCATCGTTCTTGTAGAGGATCGCGACGCTCTCATAGCCTTTGTCTGCGGCAACCTTTGCGCCCATGGCCGACTGCACGCCGGTGGTGGCGAACGTGCGGAACCAGAGCCCCTCGGCCTTGCCCTCTTCGGCAAAGCGGGTGAAGACGGTCGAGGACGAGCAGCAAGACATCTGCATCACGCCCGCCGGTACGGTGACCGAGGACAGGATCGGCATCGAGACGCCCGAGGACACTGCACCCAGCAGAACGTCGACCCCTTCGAGATCGACGAGGGCCTTGGCCGCGTCGACGCCGACCTTGGGGTCGACCTGGGTATCGCGGAGGACCATCTCGATCTCGCACCCGGCGGCGCCACCGGCCTCGTTCACCAGATCGACGGCAAACTGCGCGACCTCGGCGATCGGCCGACCCCAGTCGACGGAGGTGGGCAGAACGGCGCCGATCTTGGTGGTGCAGTCCTGCGCATGGGCGGCGCCGGCGGTCAGGGCGGCGGCGGCGCAGGTGGCGAGCGCGGCGGCGGTGAGTTTGGTTTTCATGTCGGTCTCCCTGTTGGGTTGGTGCCGGGAGCGAAACGCGGCGCGCCCCCGGAGGATGAAACGACGAGCCGCTCGGGGAAAAGGCCCTGGGGCCTCCAGAGCAGCATGCCGACGATGACGCCGCCGATCAGCACGAACTGAACGGAGCCGGTGTAGAGCTGCGCCTCAATCGGGGCGAAGCGGGCCAGTGCCCAGCCCGAGAACGACCAGGCGCCCCAGATGATCAGCGCGCCGGCGACGGCACCGGCGTTGTTGCCGGCCCCGCCGACGATGAGCATCGCCCAGATCTGAAAGGTCAGAATGGGCAGGACGTCCTGCGGTGAGACGAAGGCATAGAAGGTGCCATAGAGCCCGCCGGCGAGGCCGATGACGACCGAGCCGGTGACGAAGGAGGTCAGCCGGACGCGGGCAGGCGATTTTCCGAGGGATCGCGCGGCGATCTCGTCTTCCCGGATCGCACGGAGGAGGCGGCCAAAGGGGGAGGCGGTGAGGCGCTCGAGGAAAAGGTAGGTGAGGGCGAGCGCGGCAAGGACCATGGCAAAGAAGGCGAGGTTGTAGGCGAACCCGTCGCCGAGGGCGTCGCGCAAGGGGCGCTCGAACCCGCGGATGCCCTGCGCCCCTCCCGTGAGGCCGGTGGCGTTGCGCGCGACGTTCTCAAAGGCGACGGCGACGCCGAACGTGGCGATGGCAAGATAATCGTGCCGGAGGCGGAGCGTCAGGACCCCGACGAGCCAGGCGAGGCCGGCCGCAAAGATAAGGCCGCCAGTGAGCGCAAGCCCCCAGGGCCAGCCGAAGCCGCCCAGATGCGCCTCTTGCGGGGTACCGCCGAGGATCAGTGTGCCATAGGCGCCTGCCCCGAACGAGGCCACGACGCCGCCATTGAAGAGGCCGGTGTAGCCCCATTGAAGGTTCAGCCCGAGGGTGGCGATGGCCAGGATCGCGGCAACGGTGCCAAAGAAGACCAGGTAGGAGACGACGCCGATCATGCGCGCGCCTCGCCGAAAAGGCCATTGGGGCGAATGAGGAGGACCGCGAGGATCATGAGGAACGGGACGGACGGCGAATAGCCCGACGGCAGCACGACCAGCGCGAGGTTCGAGGCGATACCGACGATGAAGCCGCCCGCCACGGCGCCGTAGACCGACCCGATGCCGCCCACGATCGTGGCCGCAAAGATCGGCAGAACGAGGTCGCGCCCCATGACTGGCGAGATCTGGTAGCTGAGGCCGTAGAACACGCCTGCGGCTGCGCCGAGCGCTCCGCCGATCAGCCAGACGGCGGCGATCATGGCGCGCAGGTTGACGCCATGGACCTGTGCGAGGGTCGGGTTTTCGGCCACGGCGCGGAGGGCAAAGCCGAAGCCGGTGCGCGTCAGCACAAGGTGGAGCGCGGCCATGATGGCGAGGGCGGCCACGAGAACGAACACCTGGTCGGGCTTCACCAGCAGAAGCGGATCGCGCGACAGCACCATCGCGAAGGCGATGTCCTGGCTGTAGAGCTGCGGGTGGAGGCCGAAGCCAAGCCCGATGAGGTTGCGGATGATCAGGGCCATGCCAAAGGAGGCGAAGACCATCGAGAGCTCTTCGCCCTTCTCGCGCACCCGACGGAAAACCAGCCGGTCAAAGAGAATGGCCGAGGCGGCGGTCACGGACATCGACACGAGGATCGCCAGAACCAGCGCGCCGGTCATCGACAGGGGACCGATCGAGGCGGCGAAGGCCGGATGCAGCACCTCGAAAAGCCGCGTGCCGACGAGGGCCGCATAGGCGCCGATCGACAGAAGCTCGGCATGGGAGAAGTTGGCAAAGCGCAGGATGTGCATCACGAGCGTCAGGCCGATGGCGCCGAGCGACAAGAAAGAGCCGACCAGAATGCCATCGACGAGGTGCTGGATCACGCCGACACCTCTGTGGCGGGCGCCGCTGCGGGGTGTCCGCCGCCCATATAGATCTGGCCAAGCTCGGGGCTCGCTAGGAGCGTGCGGGCGTCGGCATCGAGGCGGTTCTGACCCTCGGCCAGGACAAAGGCATGATCGCCCCGCGCCAGCGCCTGTTTGACGTTCTGTTCGACAAGCAGGATGGCTGTGCCGCCTTCAGTAAGGGCACGCGCGTGGCCCAGCACCTCGTCGGCCGCCTTGGGCGAGAGACCGGCGGAGGGCTCGTCCATCAGGATGAGGCGCGGGTTGGTGGCAAGGGCCATGGCGACGGCCAGAAGCTGGCGCTGGCCGCCCGAAAGCGCGCCGGCCCGGTCGCGCCGCTTTTCGGCCAGGACGGGGAAGCGGGCGTAAAGGGGCTCGGGCGTGCCGCCCGATCCAGCCCCCCGGAGCGCCAGGTCGAGATTCTGCGAGATAGTCAGGGATTTGAAGACGTTGTCGGACTGCGGGACATAGGCGATGCCCTGCGAGGTCAGGCGGTCGGGACGAAGGTCGGTGATCGTGCGGCCCTCGAAGATGATCGTGCCCGAAGTGACCGGCACCAGTCCCGCGATCACCTTGATGAGCGTCGACTTGCCCGCACCGTTGGGCCCGATGATGACCGTGAGCGACGCGCGGGGCACGGTGATGGAGACGTCCCGCAGGATGGGAAGGTCGGGCACATAGCCGGCGGTGAGCCCCGTGACGGACAGGAGGGCATCAGGCATCGACGGGTGCGCCCAGATACGCGTCGAGCAGAAGGGGATCGGACTGCGCCTCGGCCCCCGTGCCCTCAAACACCACCCGGCCCTCGGCCATGGCGATCACGGGGTCACAGTGGCGCATGACGAGGTCCATGTCGTGCTCGATGACGACGAAAGTTGTGCCCTGGCGGTTCAGCTCCTCGATCTTGGCCACAAGCGTTTCGGTGAGGGCCGGGTTGACGCCCGCCGCGGGCTCATCGAGCAGGATCAGGCGCGGGGCGCCCATGAGGACGCGGGCGAGCTCCAGAAGCTTGGCCTGACCGCCCGAGATCTTGCCGGCCGGCTGGTCGGCGAGCGGGGCGAGCGTCACGAAATCGAGGACCTCGCGGGCGCGGGTGCGCAGGCGCGCCTCGTCTGACCGGATGCGTGACCGGGCGAAGACCGGGCCGAGCAGGCCTTCGCCGGATTGGCCGGGCGCGGCGAGCATCAGGTTTTCCATCACCGTCATGCGCTTGAACGGCCGGGGGATCTGGAACGTGCGGCCGAGGCCTCGGGCAAAGCGGCGGTCGGGCGAAAGCCGGGTGATGTCTTGGCCCGCGAGCGTCACCCGGCCCGCGGTCGGCGCAAGCTCACCGGTGAGCAGGTTGAAGAGCGTGGACTTGCCGGCGCCGTTAGGGCCGATCAGGCCCGTGATGGTGCCGGGACGGATTGCGACCGACACATCCTCGACCGCCGTCAGCGCCCCGAAGCGGCACGTGAGGGCGTGCGTTTCGAGGAGCGCCTCAGCCATTGGCGCCCGCCTGCGCGGCATGGATCTGATCGTCGGGCCGCGTGTTGAGGTTATACTTCATGATCCGGCCGTGGCGCCCCGAGCGGTCACGCTCGGCCCCGAACACCTCGCCACCGACGCCGGGCGCCTGGGCGAGGATTGCCTCGATGCGCGCGCGCTCATCGTCTGACAGGGTGAGGCGGAAGACCTCCCGCGTTTTCGGCAGGTGCCGGGCATAGCGGGCGCCGACGATGGCCGCCGCGACGCCGGGCCTGTCGAGGACCCAACGCGTGGCGACGGTAGAGAGGGAGACGCCGTGCGCGTTGCCGATCTCGCTGAGCGTCGTCAGCAGATCCTGAAAGCGGTCCCAGGGGCCGAACTCGTCGATGATCAGCCGGTATTTCACGAGCGAGCGGTTCTCGAAGGCAAAGCCGGGGTCGGGCCGGCCGAGCCACTGGTCAGTCAAGAACCCGCCCGCAAGCGTGCCGTAGCAGAGCAGGCCAATGTCGTGTTCCTGCGCCCAGGGCACGAGGGTTCCTGCCGGGCGCCGGTCGAGCAGGGAATATTGCACCTGGGTCGACACCAGATCGAAGCCCGCTTCGACAAAGGGCGCTGTGTCGGTCACGTCCCAGTTCGTGACGCCGAGATGGGCGATCTTGCCGGCGTCGCGGCAGCGCTTGAGGACGTCGAGCGCCTTGGTCGGTGTGCCGAGCGATGTATCCCACCAATAGAACTGCACAAGGTGGAGGCGGTCGATCTGGAGACGCTTCAACGAGCGGTCGACGATGGCCTCGACCTCGTCCGGTGTAAGCTCGGCCAAGCGCGTGAGGTCGGGCACGAGCTTGGTGTGAACCTTGACGCGGTCGGCGACGTCGGCGCCGCGACGCTTGCGAAGATCGGCGATGAACGTGCCGATCATGTCTTCGACGCCTGTGTAGATATCGGCACAGTCGAACGTCGTGATCCCGGCGTCGAGAAACGCCTCCATATCGGCGATGGCCGTCGCGGGCTCGACGGGGCCATGATCGCCCGCAAGTTGCCAGCCGCCCTTGATCACGCGCGAGATGCTGTAGCCGGGCGCGAGGGTTACGCTCTCGACCGGGGGCGGTGGGCCGTCGCTCATGTGTCGTCCTTCGCCCAATAGGGCGTGTCGCGTGCGTCGGGCAGGCCCGTTGTTTCGGCATTGGTGAAGTGGCGGCGGGCGCCACGGGTCACGCGAAATCGGCCGCCGCAATGGGGGTCGGGGCAGGCGATTTCGGCGTCGGTCGACATCCAGTCGTGCGGCGATGTCGGGCGTTGCTTGGCCGGCAGGAGGGGCAGGAGCGCGGCGAGCGCATACATCGAAATGCGGGTGTCTTTGGGGAACACAAGCGCTTCGCCCTCGACGCGAAAGCTCTCACCCTCGATATGGCGACAGACCGGTGTCCGGCCGTCGAGGACCGTTTCGACCGTCAGATCGTAGAGCCAGAAACCGTCTTCTTCGGGCATAGCTCCCTCCGGGGCTTGCGTGTGATCTGTGATATTTTACACTCTGGCCAACGCTGCGGTGTCAAGCTGCACGTGAAGGGGGCGCCCATGGACGAAGCCAAAGTCGCGCGGATTGACCAGTCGAAGCTGCGAGAGAGCGTCTACGAGGCGCTTTGCGACGCGTTTACACGCGGCGCGTTCGCACCGGGGGAAGTGGTGAGCCTGCGTACGCTGGCCGATCAGCTTGGCACGTCGCTGACGCCCGTGCGGGAGGCGGTTCGGCGGCTGGTGGCGGAAGGGGCGCTGGTGGACACGCCGAGCCGGACGCTGGCCGTTGCGCCCTTCGACGCCGGGCGCATGGAAGAGTTAAAGGCGGCCCGGCTTGCGCTGGAGGCCCTGTTGCTGGATCGCGCAGCCGCGCGGATCGGGGCCGGCACGCTGGCCAAGCTCGAAGACCTCATTGCAACACCGGGGCAGCGCGGCGGGCAGCCCGATTTGCAACTGAACCACGATTTCCACTTCACGCTTTATGGAGCGGCGGGCTCGGACGTGATCCTTCCCGTCGTGCGGGCGCTCTGGCTGCAATACGGGGCGTATTTGCATCTTGTGGTGCAGACCCAGGCCGCCGCTTCGGTGGCGGAGCACGAGTTTCACCAAAGGATCGTGTCCGCGCTCAAAACCGGCGACATCGCCGCAGCCCAAGCGGCACTGCGCGCAGACATCGAGCGGAGCTTTGGGCTGCTGGGAGAGCGGGATGGCTGAGCATGTGCCACGGCAGAGGCTGACCGACCGGCTGGAGATCTCGCGCGTGCTCACCGGGCTCTGGCAGGTGGCCGATATCGAGAAGGACGGTTCGACGATCGACCCCGAGCGCGGGGCCGATGACCTGGAGCGCTACCGCGCGGCCGGGTTCGACACGTTCGATATGGCCGATCACTATGGCAGCGCCGAGATCATCGCCGGGCGGCTTCTGGCGCGGCATAGCGGGGCCGGACGGCCGACGATCTGCACGAAATGGTGCCCCGAGCCCGGGCCGATGACCGACGCGATCGTGCGGCGGGGCGTCGAAGAGCGGCTGGAGCGGCTTGGCACCGGATCGGTCGACCTGCTGCAGTTCCATTGGTGGAGCTTTGCCCATCCGGCCTGGCTCGATGCGCTCCATGCGCTGGCGCGACTGCGCGATGAGGGTCTGATCGGCGAGATAGGCGTGACGAATTTCGACGCCGCGCATCTGGCCCTTGCTGCCGCCGATGGTGTGTCGCTGGTGTCGAACCAGGTCTCGTTCTCGCTGGTCGACCGGCGCGCCCGCGGCGCCTTGGCCGAGATATGTGCAGCGACCGGGATCCGGCTTTTGGCCTATGGCACGCTCTGCGGGGGCTTTCTGTCGGAGCGGTGGCTGGGGGCGGCCGAGCCAACCGAAATCTCGGACTGGTCGAAGATGAAATACAAGCGCTTCATCGATGCGGCCGGTGGCTGGGACGCCTTTCAGGGGATTTTGCGGGCCGCGGATGGCATCGCCCGCAAACATGGGGTGTCGATCCCGAACGTGGCGACAGCCTGGGTGCTGTCAGAGCCGGCGGTTGCGGGGGTGATCGTCGGGGCTCGGTTGGGGGAACGGGAGCATACGGGCGATAATGCGCGGCTTTTCTCGCTTGTGCTCGATGCCGAAGATCGCGCGGCCCTCGAGGCGGCGTTCGGCGTCACGAACCCGGTGCCCGGCGATTGCGGAGATGAGTATCGTCGGCCACCCTTCCTGACCGCGTCGGGCGATCTGAGCCACCATCTTGACGCCCTGCCCTCGCCCTATGGGGTGATCGAGGATGCGCGCGGCGCGAAGGTGCTGAGCGGCACGGAATGGGAGGAGATCGCGGGCTATGCCCGGGCCCGGCGCGTAGGCGATCGCATCACCGTGTCGGGGACGACGGCGGTGGCCGGTGCGGGCCGCGCGGTGGCGCCGGATAATGCGGGAGCGCAGGCCACGTTCATCCTCGACAGGATCCTGGCGGCGCTGGACGCTTTGGGAGCAGGGCCAGAGGACGTGATCCGCACGCGCATCTATCTGACCGACGAGGCGGACACGGCCGAGGTGGCCAGGGCGCATGGCCGGATCTTTGGCGGTATCCAACCGGCGAACACGCTGGTCATCGTGGCCGCGCTGGTGGGGGATCACCGCGTGGAGATCGAGGCGGAGGCCGTGCGGGTCGGGTCGCGCCCCTGACAACAGTCGGGTCTGGCTGGGGTTGCAGTGTGGGACGTGGCGGAAAACCCGTGCGGAATTAACGCTCTGTTGGAAACCCCTCGCGTACATCAGGCAAACCGCTTGCGACTGAACAGGACGGCGATGACCCTGATCCCAGACCAGCCCGGCGTAGTCGACGCCCTCAAGCGTGATCGTGAGGCGGCCCGCGCCCTCCTTGGCATGCTGCAATCGGAGGGCCGCCACGGCCATCCCGCCATGGATCATCTGAAGACGCTTGAGGATGAGGACCGGCCGACCGACAGCCCGTGGCTTGTTGAGATGGCCGCCATCGCTTTTGAGGCCGGAGTGCGCGTTCATTTCGGCGCCCTTCTGGGCCCGGCGATCCCGCAGATCGAGCGCGCGGGGCTGGGTGCATCCGGGATTGAGGGCATGCCCGACAACCTGTTGCGCATTCGTGCGCCCATGCCGTGGGAGCCGAAGACCCATGGCGACGTGCCCTACATTGAGGTCGACTGGCGGGTGGCTGTGGCCGCCGCTGGCCGGTGGTATGCAGAGGGGCAATTCACCGTGATGCCGGACGTGCCGGGTGCCGCGCTCGTTGCCGAACTGGCGGCCCAGGCCAGCGACATGAACAGCGCGCGCGTGGAACTCCTGGGGGACGTTGCGCGCGACGAGGTGATGGACTTTGTGGCGGCGCGCGGCAGCTTCCTTGCCCAAGCGATCCCGGAATTTGTCGACCTCGACCGCGAATTCCGCATCTATAGGGAATGTCAGATCGCGACGGGCTGAGACCGCTGCGACCGAGCGCACGCCAATGCCGTAAGATCAGCAGGGTCGGAGGGATGGCACGCGGTAGGGTGCCAAGTCCCGGACCCTGGTGGCGCGAGCGCTAGGCCGTCCCGTCGAGCGTGAGATCGGGCGGGAGACTCTCGTCGGTGATGAGCCGTCCGTTCGGCATGTCATTCTGCTCGACCTTAAGCCGCGCTTCGGCATCGGAAAAGCCCAGGTCAAGCCAGCGGGCCATCAGCCGGCGGGCGCGTTCGGCCTCGGGAACGTCGACGAAGACGGTCAGATCGAACGCCCCGGCAAGGGCCGACCAAGGGGGACGGTCAAGCAGGAGGTAATTCCCCTCAACCACCAGGATCTCCACCGTTTTGGGGATCATCCGCGCGCCGGCTCGGGCGATCTCGAGATCCCGGTCGAACTCCGGGATCGCGATCTCTGCCTCTTCGTTGGCGCGCAGGCGCGCGAGCATGTGCACAAAGCCTGGCACGTCGAACGTGTCGGGAGCACCCTTTCGAGGACGCAAGCCACGCGCGACAAGGATACCGTCGTCGAGATGATAGCCATCCATAGGAAGAACGGCCGCGCGGCCTGGCGCTATCTGCTCGATGCGGGCGACGAGGCGATCGGCGGCGGTGGACTTGCCGGACCCGGGCGCACCCGCCAGCCCGACGATGTGACGGTGGCCGACGGGCATTGCCGCAAGGCGGGCAGCGAGGTCGGAGAGCGCGATCAGGGTTGGCATTGGGGCACCTGGTCTTACACGTCGCAGAGCGCCTGGTGCAGATCGGCGAGCGTCACAGGCTGGATCAGGACACCGTCGACTTGGGGTCGCGTCTTGGCTGCCCCGTCCGTTTCGGTCAGGCACGCAAGACGCAGGACGTTGAGCTTCGGTTGGACGGCCTTCAGGGCAATGACCAGCTCGCAAACCGAGGCGTCGCCGCAGGAGACTTCTCCGAGGATCGCGTGATCGAACGGCGTCTCGGCCGCAAGCCTGACAGCCTCATCCAGTGAGGCCGCACGCGCGACGGTGAAGCCCAGAGAGGTAACCTGCGCCGTGAGGGCGCGCGCACCGGCCTGCGCGGCCTCAACCAGCAGGACGTTGCCCGAGCACCTGCATGCATCCGCGGCTTCGTCGCCATGTGGGGTATCGGCAGCATCCTTGGCCAAGGGCAAAACGATGCGCACGATGGTCCCTTCCCCCTCCGACGATTGAACCAGCAGCGTGCCGCCCGATTGGCGCGCGAAGCCCGAGGCCATGGAGAGGCCGAGACCCGAGCCCTGAGCCCGCCCCTTCGTGGTGAAGAACGGCTCGGTGACGCGGGGAAGGATTTCGGGCGGGATGCCCCGGCCGGAGTCGCGGACCTCGACAACGCCGTAGCGGCCCTCGGTCAGATCGTGCCCGATGGCCAGCGACGACGAGGGGCCCACGCAAAGGGCACGCGTGGCAATCGAGATCTCCCCCGCGACCTCGGAGGCATCGGCGGCGTTCATAAGGATGTTCAGCATGGCAGATTGCAGGAGGTCGTGATCGACATCGGCCCGGAGCGGCTCGGTTGTGAACTGATAGTGGATCTGGAATTTCCTGAGCGACGCGCGCTGAAACAACTTGAGGGCGTTGGAGGCATCTTCGTTGAGATCGGCAAGCCGTGGGGCGACGGGCGCGCGCTGGGCAAAGCTCAAAAGGTTGCGCGTGAGGCCGCTTCCGCGATGCACGGCCGCGACGATCTCGTCGATGAGATCGGTCACGTCCACCTCGCGCCGAAGATCGCGGATCAGCTCGACATTGCCCAGAATGACAGCGAGCGTGTTGTTAAAATCGTGGGCGACGCCGGCGGTCAATTCGCCCACGGCGACCATTCGGCTTGCTTGAGACAGCTGCATGCTGCGCAGCCGCTCTTCGGTGACATCGAGCGAGCTGCCAAAGCCACGCACGACATGCCCCCGTTCGTCGAAGATCGGATTGACGAATTCGCGGATGCAGCCAGTGGCGCCATCGGAGCGGAAGAAGCGGTATTCCATCTCGATCCGCCGCCCCTTCTTGAGATGCTCGTACTCGGCGCGGACCGCTGGAGCATCGTTGGGGTGCATCATCGGCAGATCGCCCTTCAGGCCGCTGGCACGCTCCATGAACTGCTCCGGGGTCAGGCCGAACATGGCGGCGTGGCGATCGGAGCAGATCTCGACCCGGTCGGTATCGACGTTGAAGACGAAGTAGCCGAGATCGGCGATGCGCGCGGCCTGCTCCATCAGGGCCTGGCGCGGGACATCGCCCTCGGCCAATAGGTCGAACAGCGCCTGGTTCGCGCCAGACCCGGTTCTGGAGTTCTCAACGTTCAAGTGTCGTTCCTGCTCGCGATCTCGGCCGGCGCGCGGCTGCCGGCCGTTGATCCTAGCTCATTTTGTGCCAATGCGCCCCGCCGGCGCAAGGCCGACGGGCACGCACGGTGCCGTTGGCCCGGGTTCAGCCGCCGAAGATGCGGCCGAGGGCCCCGTCGATGGCGTCGGTCAGTTCGTCGATGTCGCTCTCGGTTGCGATGAGCGCGGGCGACATGCAAAGCGTGTTGTTGAAGCCGGGAACCGAGCGATTGGTGGCGCCGATGATCACGCCCTGCGCCATGCAATCGGCGACGACAGCCTGGACGGCCTTTTCGTCGGCCGGTTCCTTGGTGGCCCGGTCGGCCACGAGTTCGGCCCCGCAAAAGAGCCCCTTGCCGCGGATGTCGCCGATGACGGCGTGCTTCTCCATCAGCGCCGAGAGGTTGGCCATCAGGCGCGCGCCCATCTGGATCGTGTTGTCGAGGAGGCCCTCTTCCTCGATGATCGCCATGTTCTCGATCGCCGCGGCGGGGCCGGCCGTGCAGCCGCCAAACGTGGAGATGTCGCGGAAATAATCCATCGGGTCCTCGGGCGCCTGCTTGAACATCTCAAAGACCTCCTCGGTCGCCACCATGCAGGCGATGGCGGCATAGCCCGAGGCAACACCCTTCGCCATGGTCACGAAATCGGGCTGCACCCCGTAGTTCTGGTAGCCGAACCAGGTGCCGGTGCGGCCCACACCGCAGACGACTTCGTCGATATGCAGGAGGATATCGTGTTTGCGGCAGATCTCCTGCACGCGCGGCCAGTAGCCCTCGGGCGGGGCAATCACGCCGCCGCCCGCGGTAACCGGCTCGAGACAGAGCGCGCCGACGGTGTCTGGGCCTTCCCGCAGGATGACCGCTTCGATCTGGTCGGCGGCCCACTCACCGTAATTCTCGGTCGCGACCTGGGCACGGTATTCCAGGCAGTGCGGCACCTCGACGAAGCCAGGCGTATAGGGGCCGTATTGGGCGTTTCGCTCGTACTGACCGCCGGCGGACATCGCGGCGATGGTCGAGCCGTGGTAATCGCGCTCGCGGTAGAGGATCTTGTGCTTCTTGCCGCCATAGCGCTTGTGCGCGATCTGGCGGACCATCTTGAAGGCTTTCTCGTTCGCCTCGGACCCGCTGTTGGTGTAGTAGACCCGGCTCATCCCCGGCATCTTGTCGATCAGCATTTCGGCAAACCGGGCGCCCGGGATAGAGCCGGCGGATTGCGCGAAATAGTTCATCTGGACGAGCTGATCGCGCACGGCATTGGCGATGCGCTCGCGCCCGTAACCGACATTCACCGTCCAGACGCCGCCCGACACGGCGTCGAGGTGCTCCTTGCCGTGCTGGTCCCACACGCGCATGCCGCGGCCCTCGACGATAATGCGTGGGTCCTTCGTCTCGAACGGTTTGTGCTGGATGAGATGGTGCCAGAGATGTGCACGGTCGGCCTCGATCACGTGGCTGAGGTCGTTCTGCGAGAGATGGGTATTCATTGGGCAACCTCCGGGTCGAGTGGGCGTGGATGCGGGCCGGCCGGCCGGCGCCGCAGGGCCAAAACGCCATCCTTATTTCGATGTGCCTCAATCAGGAGCGCTTGAACAGGGCCAAAAGCGACACGCAGAGCCGTTTGCAAGCGCTTTCACATCGAGTTTGCCCTATGGTACGTTTTGGGCCTAGGCAGATGAAAAATCACCGGTCTAGAGTTCGCAGACACTTCCACGGCCCGGCGGAGACCGGGCGCTCCACAACAGGGGATGACCATGAAGAAGACCTTGATGACGACCTGCGCGATCGCAGCGGCCCTCGTGGGCACTGTCAAGAGCGCGTCGGCGCTCGATGAGTTGACGGTCGCATACTTCCTGGAATGGCCGATGCCGTTCCAGTTCGCCAAGGAAACGGGCATGTACGACGAGGCCCTTGGCATCCCGATCAATTGGGTGTCGTTCGACACCGGGACGGCGATGTCGGCGGCGATGGCCTCGGGCGACGTGCAGATCGCGGTGAGCCAGGGCGTGCCGCCCTTCGTGGTGGCAGCCTCTGCCGGGCAGGACCTGCAGATCCTCGACGTCGCCGTGAGCTATGCCGACAACGACAATTGCGTCGTGGCCGAGACGCTTGAGATCGACGCCGAAAGCGCCAGTGAGCTGGAAGGCAAGAAGGTCGGCGTGCCGATCGGGACGGCTGCGCACTATGGCTTCCTCAGCCAGATGGGCCATTTCGGCGTGGACACGTCCACCATGGAGATTGTCGACATGGCGCCGGCCGACGGCGCGGCCGCCTTCGCGCAGGGCAGCCTCGACTTCGTGTGCGGCTGGGGTGGCGCACTGCGCCGGATGCTGGAGCACGGCAACGTGCTGCTGACCGGCGACGAGAAGACCGAGCTTGGCATTCTGACCTTCGACGTGACCTCGGCCCCGGCGGAGTTCGTGTCGGAGGAGCCTGACGTGGTAGCCCAATTCCTGGCCGTTACGGCCGCGGCGAATGACATGTGGAATTCCGGCGCGAACCGCGACGAGATGCTGCCCGTGATCGCCAAGGATGCCGGCATGGACGAAGACGCCACGGCGGCGACCATCGACACGTTCGCCTTTCCGAGCGCGAGCGATCAGCTTGAGACCTGGCTCTCGGGCAACGTGCAAGACCACATGGACGGCGTAGCCGGCGTGTTCGTGGGCGCGGGCTCGATGGAGACCAAGCTCGAAAGCTACGATGACCGGGTGAATACCGGGCCGCTTGAAGCCGCCGTCGCCGCTGGCGACAGCTGAGCCTGACCAGACTTCGGAGCGGCCCCCAAGCGGGGCCGCTCGCACTTTACAGAAAGGCCCGCGCCCATGTCGGACCTCACGATCTCCAACCTTTCGATGCGCTTTGACTTGCCCGATGGCAGTTGGGTTCAGGCCTTGAAGGACATCAACCTGACGATTTCGGAGGGGGAGATCATGTCTGTCCTCGGGCCGTCGGGCTGTGGGAAGACGACCCTTCTCAACATCATTGCCGGGTTTCTCGCCCCAACCTCGGGGACGGTGGAAATCAATGGCCATGAAGTGACGGGCCCCGCCGCCGAGCGGGGCATGGTTTTTCAGAAAGGCGCGCTGTTTGAATGGATGAGCGTGCGCGAGAACGTGGATTTCGGGCCTCGGATGAAGAGCATGCCGAAGGCCGAGCGGGATCGGATCTCGGATCACCTGCTTGAAACGGTGGGCCTGCAGGACTTCAAGGAGAAGGCCGTCTACGAGCTGTCGGGCGGGATGCAGCAGCGGGTCGCGCTGGCGCGGTGCCTGGCCAACGACCCTGACGTGATCCTGATGGATGAGCCCTTGGGCGCGCTAGACGCGCTGACACGGGAAAAGATGCAGGGCCTCGTGCTGAAGCTTTGGAAGGAGACAGGCAAGACCGTGATCCTGATCACCCATTCGGTGGAGGAGGCCCTGTTGCTTGGCGAGCGGCTCTTGGTGATGGCGCCAAGGCCTGGACGCATCCACCGGGAATATGAGCTGCCCTTTGCAGACCGTGGCGTGAATGCGGACCTGCGCGAAGTGAAGAAGTCGGACGGCTTCTCGGAGACCCGGGAGGAGATCCTGTCGATGATCTGGGAAATGGAAGAGGAGATCATGGGTCGCACGGAGGCGGCACAATGATGGTCCTGGTGTTCTATGTCGCGCTGTTTGTGATCGCGCTCGCTGCAGTGACGGCGGTGCGGCGCACGATGACGGCGCGGAGCGACTTCACCTCGCTGAAGACGGTGACGTTTGGCGACGAAAGCGCGGTGACGCCGGACCGGGCGGCTTCGGTGATCTCGGTGCTCGTGATCTTTCTGATCTGGGGCGCATTCACCGGCTCGAAATTCGTGCCGCTCCATGTGCCCGGGCCCTATTCCGGCCTGACGGAGTTCACCTATACCGCGGAGCTGCCCGACGGCAGCCAGGATGACGCGATCGTGCGCGTTCTGGTGCATCACGTGGGGGAAGACCCGGAGGCGCCCGAGATCGAGGCCGGAAACGGCTTTGCCAAGAATGAGAGCGACACGGTGGCGACGTGGCGCAGCACCCTCATTCGCGCCACGCGCAACGATGAGGGCGAGGACGCGCGCATCGTGTCGGTCGCCGGGCAGCCGATTGCGCCCGATCAGACCGTGAGCGTGGCCAATGGCGAAGTGACGATGACGCCGAAAGGCTCGCTGAACTTCACGCCGGCCAGCGGGATGCAGATGGAGCCGATCTGGTTGCCGTCGCCCGAGGCCGTGGTGTCGCGGTTCTTCGAGATTGCGTCGGAGGGCTATCAGAACTTCACGCTTTGGGAGCATCTGGGCTGGTCGCTGATCCGCGTGATCGTGGGCTTTGCGTGCGGGGCGATCGTGGGCATTCCGCTGGGCTATGCGATGGGGCTTTCGGGGTGGTTTCGGGGCTGGTTCGACCCGATCGTGGAGTTCATGCGGCCGGTGCCGCCGCTGGCGCTGATCCCGCTGGTGATCATCTGGTTCGGGATCTGGGAGACGGGCAAGATCATACTTCTGTTCCTCGCTGCGCTGTGGATCATGATCATCGCGGCGCGGGCGGGCGTGTCGGGCGTCAACATCACCAAAATCCACGCGGCCTATTCGCTGGGTGCCACGAAATGGCAGGTGATGCGGTATGTCATCGTGCCGAACTCGCTGCCCGAGATCTTCACTGGCGCGCGGGTGGCGATGGGCGTGTGCTGGGGCACGGTGGTGGCGGCCGAACTGGTCGCCGCACAGAAGGGCGCGGGGATGATGATCATCGCGGCCTCGAAGTTCCAGCTGACCGACATCGTGATCATGGGCATCGTGCTGATCGGGATCATCGGCTACACGATCGACATCCTGATGCGGCGGGCCGAGCTGTGGCTCGTGCCGTGGAAGGGCCGGGCGTAGAGGGCCACAACAGGCCGACGGGCGTTTTCAGGGGCACGGGCCCTGCGCGGGACTCAAGGGCGTCAGGCCGCCGCGCACTTCGGGGCCGACCCGTAGGCCGGCGATGTGCAGCTTCGCGCTCGTCTGGATCTATTTCAGACATGCCGCGACGGCGTGGAGGACCTCGCGTTCCTCCTTCGTCTCGCGGGTGAGGAAATCGACGCCCTGGCCTGCATGCCCGGGGAGAAACGCCAGACCGGCGGCGATGTCGGCGCGCGTCTCGGGGTCGTTCTCGCCGATGCCGCCACAGAAGACCACCGTGTCGAGCCCGCCCATGGCGCCGGCCATCCGGCAGATCTCTTCGACGATGCGCGCGGTGAAATGGGCGATGGCCTCGGCCGCCTCGGGCGCGTCCGAATTGCGCAAATCCCGCATGTCGTTCGACAGGCCGGACAGGCCGAGAAGGCCCGATTGCTTGTAGAGCAGACGCTCGAGGCTGTCGGCGTCATGCCCCTGGCGCATGAGGTGGAGGAGGACACCGGGGTCGAGATGGCCGGGGCGGGTACCCATCGTCAGGCCGTCGAGGGTCGAGAAGCCCATGGACGTGGCAAGGCTCTGTCCGCCGGCCACCGCCGTGACGGAACAACCTGATCCGAGATGGGCGATGGCGATGCGGCGGTCAGCGACGGGATAGCCTTCGGCCCCTAGGGCGCGCAGAATCGAGCTGCACGAGAGACCGTGAAAGCCGTAGCGGCGGATCCCCTCATCGTAGAGCGACCGCGGCAGGGCGTAGGCGTCGTGGAGGCGAGGTTGGCCCGCGTGGAAGCCCGTGTCGAAACAGGCGACCTGGATCGCGCTGGGCGCGGCCGCCGTTGCGGCGCTGATCCCGGCGAGACCGGCGGGCTGATGGAGGGGCGCAAGTGCTCGGATCGCCTCCAGCTCGGCCAAAATGGCGTTGGTGACGATCACGGGGGCATCGAACCGCGTGCCGCCATGGACGATGCGGTGACCGACGCCCGCGATCCGGGCGCCGGGCACGTGGTGCGCGACGGCGGCCGTCACCGCGGCGAGGGCCGCGTGATGATCGGAGGGCGGGAGGTCTTCGCTGGTTCGGCCCGACGGGGCATCAATGGTAAGACGCGGAACGTCCTCGCCGATGCGCTCGACCCGGCCCGACAGGATCGCGGTGTCGGGGCTCGGCGCCTCGGCCAGCTCGAACTTCAGGGAGGACGAGCCGGCGTTGAGCGCGAGGATCAGATCCGCCACGGTGGCGCCGGCTCAGGCAGGTTCGCTCACCATGTCTGCGGGGTCGATGCCGGCGACCTCGACCGGAGCCTTCATCGCGTCGCGGCGGAAGGGCTCGCCCAGCTCCTGGTTGATCATCGCCTCTATGAGCGTCGTCTTGCCGTGCTTCATCTGGTCGTCGATGGCCTTAGCGAGCGCTGCGGTCAGCTCATCCATCGTGCGCGCCACGACGCCCTCGAGCCCGCAAGCCTTTGCAATGCCGGCATAGCTGACGCTTTCGTCGAGCTCGGTCCCGACGAAATTGTCGGCAAACCATAGCGTCGAGTTCCGCTTCTCGGCGCCCCACTGATAGTTGCGGAAAACGATCTGAGTGATGGGCGGCCACTCGCCACGGCCGATGGCCGTGAGCTCATTGACGGCGATGCCAAACGCACCATCGCCTGCAAAGCCCACTACGGGCACGTCGGGGCAACCGATCTTGGCGCCGACGATGGACGGCAGACCGTATCCGCAGGGCCCGAAAAGGCCTGGAGCGAGGTACTTGCGACCCTCCTCGAACGAGGGATAGGCATTGCCGATGGCGCAATTGTTGCCGATGTCGGACGAGATGATCGCCTCGCCCGGCAGCGCGGCCTGGATCGCGCGCCAGGCCATACGGGGGCTCATCCAGTCGGGCTTCGACGCGCGGGCGCGCTCGTTCCAGCTGGTGCCGGGATCATCGTCCTCGTGGTCCATCGACGACAGCTGCTGCGCCCAGCGCGACTTCGTCTCGGCGATGGTGTCGCGCCGCTCGGCGCGGCCGGTGTCTCCGGCGTCCGGCGAAAGACCGGCAAGAATGGCGCGCGCCGTCTTCGCGGCGTCGCCGACGATACCCACACTGACCTTCTTGGTCAGGCCGATCCGGTCGGCGTTGATGTCGATCTGGATGACCTTGGCGTTCTTGGGCCAGTAGTCGATGCCGTAGCCCGGCAGCGTTGAGAACGGGTTGAGGCGGGTGCCGAGGGCCAGCACCACGTCGGCCTGTGAGATCAGCTCCATCCCGGCCTTTGAGCCGTTATAGCCCAGCGGGCCGGCAAAGAGAGGATGGGAACCCGGGAATGCGTCGTTGTGCTGGTAGCCAACGCAGACCGCGGCATCGAGCCGTTCGGCCAATGCGCGGGAGGCGTCGATCCCGCCTTCCGAGAGGACCACGCCAGCGCCATTCAGGATGACCGGGAACTTGGCGCTCGACAGAAGATCCGCTGCGGCAGCGACGGACGTCTCACCGCCAGGGGCGCGCTCAAACAAGATCGGATCCGGCAGGTCGATATCGACGACCTGGGTCCAGTAGTCACGGGGGATGTTGAGTTGCGCTGGGGCCGAGAGATGCTTGGCCTTGGCGATGACGCGGGTCAGGACCTCGGCGACGCGGGTCGGGTCGCGGACCTCTTCCTGATAGGCTACCATATCTTCGAAGAGCTTCATCTGCTCGACTTCCTGAAAACCGCCCTGCCCGATCGTTTTGTTGGCCGCCTGGGGCGTGACGAGGAGGAGCGGCGTGTGATTCCAGTAGGCCGTTTTGACCGCCGTGACGAAGTTGGTGATGCCGGGGCCGTTCTGCGCGATCATCATCGACATCTGGCCAGTGGCCCGGGTGAAGCCATCGGCCATCATGCCCGCCGAGCCCTCATGCGCGCAGTCCCAGAACGTGATGCCGGCCTTCGGGAAGAGATCGGAGATCGGCATCATGGCGGACCCGATGATCCCAAAGGCGTGGCGGATACCGTGCCGCTGAAGGACTTTGACGAAGGCTTCTTCGGTGGTCATGCGCATGGAACGTCCCTTTCTGCTGGTCGTTGACGGCGGCGGGGCGACGAGGGAATCGGGCGCCACCCCTCCCCCGAGCGACACCTTGTGGTGCTTCTAGGATATCGGGTATTGAGACGGCAAGTCTCATTTTCCGGACGGCCGGAGGTTGGGGCTGCGACTTGGAAGGGCTTGCGGCATGGACGGGGCACGCGCGCAGATACCGACGAACCTGAGGCTTCTTGCGGTGCTTGAAGAGGTGGCGCGGGCGGGCGGCGCCGTGACGCCGACAGAGGTGAACGCGCGGCTCGACTTGCCCAAGGCGACGATCCACCGTCTGTTCGCCACCCTGGCGGCCGAGGGATTCCTGGAGCGCGATCTGGACGGTCGCGCCTATGGCCCGGGGCCGCGGCTGCGTGGGCTGGCCTGGGGCGTGCTGTCGGCCGAAGGGCTTCGCACGGCGCGGCGGGCGGTCTTGGAGCGGCTGTCGCGCGAGATCGGGGAGACCTGCAACATCGCGCTGCCAGAGGGCGACGCGATGGTCTATCTCGACCGGGTGGAGACAGAGTGGCCCCTGCGCATCCAGCTTCCGCCCGGGACGCGGGTGCCGCTCTACTGCACGGCCAGCGGCAAGATGTTTCTGACCTCGCTCAGCCCCGCTCAGCTGGAGCGCTATGCAGGGTCGGCGTCCCTCGAGCGGCGGACACCGGCGACAATAACGGATGCTGCGAGCTTGGTGGCGGAGGTTGCCGAGGCGCGGGCCTTGGGCCGGGCGCTCGACCGCGAAGAGTTCATGGCGGGCATGTTCGCCGTTGCGGCGCCCGTGATGCACCTTGGGCGCCTGGTTGGGACCTTGTCGGTGCACGCGCCGGTGCAGAGGTTCGATGCCGACCGGGCCGAGGGGTGCCTGCCCGCGATCGGGCGCGCTGCGCGGGCGCTATCGGCCTTGATGGGGCCCGGCGAGGAGGGCTGAAGGCGCGCCGTTGCCGAGCGCATGGCCGACCTTGCGCAGGAGATCCCACGCCAGGACGAGGTTCGACGACAGGACCGGGCGGCCGAGCGCGGCTTCGAGCCCTGGAACAACGTCGAGCGTGCGAAGGTTGGTACAGGAGAGGAAGAGCCCGTCGACCTTGGCGCCCGCACAGAGCGCGAGCGCAGCATCGTAGACGGAAGTGCCGTCGATCTCGGCGACGCGGGCCTCTACGGGTTCGGCGAACGTCCCGAAGACCGGGGTGGCGATGCCGCGATCCGATAGAACGGCGCGCAAGCGGTCGGACACTTTGGCGACGTAGGGCGAAAGGAACGCAAGGCGCTGGATCCCAAGCGCGGCGCAGGCGGCGTTGAGGGCGGAGACGGGTTCGGTGACGGCGCGCGTCTCGCATCCACCGGCGACGAGCTCTGCGATCCGAGGTGCCCCGATCTGCGCGGTGCCGGAGGTGCAGCCGTATCCGACCGCCCCAAAATGCAAGCCCCGCGGGAAGAGGCTGGCCGATGCCGTCAGGTGCCGGGCCATCTCGGCCAGACTTTCGGCGCTGACCTCGGCACCGGACGGCACGCGGGACACCAGAAGGCGCACATCGTCGGGCAGGAGGCGCCGGAGGTCGTCCTCAACCGTCAGGTCCGATTGCAGGACGATAACGCCTATGGCCGGGCGCAGATCAGGAGCGAGCGTGTAGGAATAGGCGGTCATAGCGCGGCCTGAAGTCTGGGCATTGCGCGCGGGGCGGGCGAGGACAGCAGGCGCGCGCCGTCCTCAGCGATCACGATGTTCTCTTCGTGGACCAGGATGCGACCGCTGGGCAGAGCGAGAGCAGGTTCGAGGGTCAAGACCATGCCGGGGGCCAGAACGGTTTCGTCTTGCGGGATCAGCGACAGACCCTCGGTCAGTTGCATGCCGAGCCCGTGTCCGAGGCGGCCAGGGGGCGCCAAACCGCCAGTAAGGATGCCGTCCATCGCGTGGAAGAGGTCTGCGGCTCTGGCACCCGGGCGGGCGGCGGCAAGGCCGGCCTCGAAGGCATCGATCAGGCGGGCATGGGCGGCATCGGTCAGGGGCGACACCGGAGGGACTGCGAAGTTACGGTCGAAATCGCAGAAGTAGCCGTCGACGACGAGACCCGTGTCGAGCATGAGCACGTCGCCGGGCGCAAGCGGCGCGTCGGTGGCGGGTGAGATGACGTCCGCATAGCCGCCCTGCCCCGCGCCGCCGGCCAGGTAGGCAACCCAGTCGGCACCCTCGTCAAGGCACAGGGCCTGGAAGCGCCGGAAGACGCTGCTGAGGGGCGTTCCTACGCTGGCGATCTCAGGCACGCGGCCGAAAGCGCGGCTCGCCACGTCGCAGGCCGCCTGGATCTTAGCGATTTCAGCCGGGGATTTGATGGCGCGCAGGCTGGCCAGGATGCCCGCGTCACCCGAGATCGTGCGGGGTGCGAGCGCGTGGGCCAGCGCGCGCCAGCTGTCGAGGGGCATGCGCAGGTGGGTTTCGGGGCCCATGGGCGTGCCCAGGCGGCCGGTGCCGGGAACGAGAGCGGCAATGGTCTCGGCCAGGAGCGTGATCCCGTCATCGCCGGGGTTGGGCGACGGCCAGGTGCGGATGTCGGTGACCCAGGTGCGCGCCATGAGGTCGGCGCCGATGGCAGGGATCACGGCGACTGGGTCTGACGCGGCGGGAACGACGACGAACCACGGGCGGGTCGGGCTTTCCCAGAAGCGGGTGAGGAAGCCGGTGACATAGCGGATGTCGGGCTCGGTCGTGAGGAGGAGCGCGTCGAGGCCGGCCTCGGCCATGAGGGACTGGGCGCGCGCGGTGCGGGCGCGGAACTCGGCCTCCGAGAACCCCCGGGTGAAGCCGGACGGTGCGGCAGGGGGCTTGGGGGATGAGAGACCTGGAGCGGTGCCGGGCATGTCAGGACGTGCCTGCCATGTCCTCAGGGCCCTCGCTGAGGATGATCAGGGCACGGCTGTCTGCGGCGAGGTCCAGAGCATCGTGGGCGCCGGGACCTGCAAGCGCCGAGAGACCCGCGGAGCCCGATGGTGTGGTTGCCAGGCCGTGACGGGCCGCGAGGGCTGCGCCCTCATGCCCCTCGGCCTCGGTGATCGTGACGAAAAAGTCGGCGTCGCGCGCCAGGCCCTTCAGGGCGATGAGCGAGGGCTCCTTGCAGTCGAGCCGGCCCATGGCGGAGACGGGCCCCGTTGCTGCCGCAGGTGCGCCGGCGGAGATTGAGCCCGCGAGCGCGGGCGCCGCGTCGGGCTCGACGACGATTATGCGAGGCCCGTCGGCCCATTCGGACCGGGCGGCTGCCGCGGCGGCGCCGGCCAGACCGCCGACGCCGGCCTGCAGGAGGATGTGAGTTGGGGCTTTCGGGATCTGCGCGAAGACCTCGACCATCATGGCCAGGTACCCCTCCATCAGGCGATGGGGGCGATCGGTGTAGCCAGGCCACGAGCTGTCGGAGAGCAGGACCGACCCATTGTCGTCGGCCGTCTGCGCCGCGGCGTGCATACTGTCCTCGTAGGTCGCGCCGGCACGGACGACCGCTGCGCCGAGGGATCGGAGACGGTCGGCAAAGCTCTCGGGGACGGTATCGGCGATGAAGATCTGGGCGTTGGCACCGAACGCAGCGGCTCCCGCGGCCACGGACAGACCGTGGTTGCCGGCGCTCGCGGTCACGTACGTGTGGCCCCGTGCCCGGCCGTCTTCGGCGTCGACGGCAATAACATAGGCGGCGCCAAGGGCCTTGAAGCTGCCGAGGCTCATACGATCGCGCTCGTCCTTCACTTGGATCTGCGCGATGCCAAGCTCAGCGGCCAGCTTTGGCAGGTCACAGAGCGGCGTTTCGGCGGCGATCGGGCATCGAGCCAGGAGCGCGGTGGGACGGGCCCCATCCGTGGACGGAGACGGGATGGCCTCGGACCCCGGCCATGTGAGGCCTGTTCCACGATAGGGATTTGTGAGGGCGCGCATCGGGCAGACCCTGCGTGGCGCCGACGGCAACGTCAATGCGCCGTGTCCGCGTGTGTTGGGGGTCGCGTTGGTTTTCATTGCAACGTCTTCATCGTGGCCCAATGCCGAGCGGTTTGCCTTTCTCGTCGCGGTTCGGCATGCGGAGCCGCGACGCGGGGCGAACGGGGGAATCGCGTGCGATGGGCATCTGTGTGACGCATCTGACGAAGCGGTTCGGGGGCGCCGCCGCCGTGGACGATGTGTCATTCGACGTCGCCGATGGCACGTTCCTGGCCATCGTGGGTGCGTCGGGATGCGGCAAGTCCACCCTTCTGCGGCTCGTGGCCGGCCTGGAGACGCCCGACGGCGGGGAGATCCGGCTGGGCGGTGCGCTCGTCGCCAACGGAAAAACGTTCGTGCCACCGGAAGCACGGAGCGTTGGCGTCGTGTTCCAGTCCTACGCGCTCTGGCCGCACCTGACGGTCGAGGGGAATGTGGCTTTTCCCTATGAGGCACAGGGAATGGCCACCGAGGCCGCCAAGGAGAAGGCAGCCGGCCACCTCAAGACCGTCGCGCTGGAGGCGCTGAAGGATCGACGGCCCGAAGCCCTGTCGGGCGGGCAGAGGCAACGCGTGGCACTGGCCCGGTGTCTGGCGGGCCAGGCCCGCACGATCCTGATGGACGAGCCGCTTGCGAATCTGGACCCGCACTTGCGGGCCGAGATGGAGACGGAGCTGAAAGCGTTCCACCGGGCGAGCGGCGTTACGACCCTTTATATCACGCATGATCAGCGGGAGGCTATGGCGCTGGCCGATGTAATGGCCGTGATGCATGCGGGGCGGTTTCTTCAGGTTGGCCCGCCGGCGGAAATCTATGACCGGCCTGTGAGTGCCCGCGTTGCGCGGTTCATCGGGCGCGGGGCAGTGATCGCGGCGTCGGTCTCGACCGGGATCGCACACATTGGGGGGCAGGACGTGCCCGTGGATGGCGCGGCGGAGTTCGACGGGCCGGCGGAGCTGTTCCTCCGCCCTCGGGACATCGCGGTGGGAGATGTCGGGGGGCCGGCGCGCCTGTCGTCCGTCCACTATCGCGGCGGGGTCTGGGAGGCGGAGGCCGTGGCCGACGGGATCGATGCGCCTTTTGCGGTCGATCTCGACCGGCCCGTGGCCGAGGGGGAGACGGTGCGGCTGGCGTTTCGGCGCGCTTGGGTGCTGCCCGACTGATGTCAGAGCCGCCAGGGGACGACGCCGCGAGGTGCGGCGCGGCCCAGGCGATCGAGCGCGAGCATAAGCCCGATCGTGGCGAGCACGGTGACGGCCGACATGGCAGCCGCGAGCGTGGTGTAGCCGCCGTCTTCGTAGTTGAAGATCGTGGTGCCGATGGTCTCGTTCCCCGACGACCAGAGCAGGGCCGACACGGTCACCTCGTTGTAGGCCGTCAGGAAGACGAGGATGGCGCCCGACGCTGCGGCGGGGGCCACGAGGGGCGCCGTGATGCGCCCCATCCGGGTGGCGAAGCGCGCGCCGGAAACCTTGGCGGCTTCGTCGAGCGCCGGGTCGAGCTGGAGGAATGCCGCCGAGACGGGTTTGAGCGCGATGGAGAAGAAGGCGCACAGATAGGCGATCAGGATGATCCAGAGCGTGTTGTAGAGCGATAAACCGAGGATCGGCAGCGGCCGGATCAGCGCGAGGATGAAGGCGATGGAGATGACAAGACCGGGGATCGCGTAGGTCATCTCGGCCATCGTGGCGATGCTGGAGCCCACGCGACGGGCCGACCGCTCGCGCGCCGTCAGGAAACGCCCAAGGAGCGTGCAGAGAATCGCGATGACAAGCGCCGCCGTGGCGGCGACGAACGTCGAGTTCAGGAACGCGCGCGCCGTGACGGATTGGCGGAGCAGGATCTCGGCGAAGTTGTCGAACGTGACCGTGTCGGCGTTCAGGGGCAAGCCGTAGGTCCGGACAAGGGCGGTGGAGAAGAGCGCCGTGATGGGTAGCACGAGCGTGGCCAGCACGGTCAGCGCGAGGGCGAGTTCGACCCAGATCCGCGCTGGTCCAAGCGCGATTGCCAGCGGGGCCTGTGGCGGGCCGATCAGGGCGGCGCGGGAGCGGCGCGACAGCCAGCCTTGCAGGAGAACCGCAACGATGGCGATGATCGCGACGAGGAACGCGATGACGGCGACGTCGGTCAGGACAGTGGGGCCAAAGCTCGCCAGACGTTGCCAGATGAGAACCGGGAGCGTGGTGTATCGCGCGGGGATGCCGAGGAGAGCGGGAATGCCGAAATTGCCCAGCGCCGAAACGAAGGCGAGGGCAAAGGCGGCGAGCAGGGTTGGTGCGAGGAGCGGCAACAGGATGCGCCGGAGGAGCCGTGCGGCCCCTGCCCCAGCCACGCGCGCGGCATCGGACATCTCGCGCGGCAGGCTGCTGAGGGCGGCGAGGACGACGAGAAAGACGAGGGGCGCGTGCTGAACGCCGAGGAGGAAAACCACGCCGCCCCGCGAATAAAGCGGATGGGTTGTGCCGATCTCGGGCGCGATGCCTAACGTGCGCAGGAGCGCCGAGGAGGGACCAAGCGCCTGGATCCACGCGATGGCCGTGACATGCGGCGGGATCATCATCGGGATCAGCAGAAGGAATGTGAAAAGGCCCTTCGCGCGCACATCCGTCAGGCCGAGGATCAGCGCGGCGACCGTGCCGCCGAGGAGCGCCAGCGCGGCCGAGAGCAGGCTGCTCTCGAGGGAGTTCCAGAGCGCGCGGAGGACCGAGCGGCTTTCGAGCGCGTCGAGAAGGGGGGCGAGGGTCAGGCCCGCATCGCCGCCAAGACCGACCCGAAAGAGCAGGCCGAGCGGGACCGCAAAGAGTAGCGTCGCAATGAGCGCGAGAGCGGCGAGGGTCAGGCCCTCGCCGCTCCGCAAATATCGCAGCATTAGCCGCCGAAGATCTCGGTGAACCGCTCTTTGTTGGCCTGATCGTTGGCGAGGGCCGCGGCCGGATCAAAGTCGAGAAGCTCGATCTCGGAGAGCGCCGGGAAGCCCTCTGGCGGCGTGATGTCGGGATGCGCCGGCAGATAGCCCATGTCGGACGCCAGCTGCTGACCTTCGGCCGAAATCAGGAAGTCGACGAAAGCCTTGGCGGCGTCGGGGTTTTGCGCGGTCGACAGGATCGCGACGGGCTCGGTCACGGCCGAAACGCCCTCCTCGGGAAACACGAACTCGACGGGCGCGCCGTTCAGCTTTTCGCGGATCGGCAGGAAGTCGACGACGAAGCCATAGAGCTTTTCGCCGCCGGCGATGGCGCGATAGGTGCCGCCATTGCCGCCCTGGGGGTTGGCGCCCTGTTCGGCGAGCCCTTCGTAGAACTCCCAGCCGAGATTGGGGTGCGAGGTGATCGCGGCCATGTGGATCGTCGCGGCGCCGGAGGTGAGCGGCGAGGGCATGGCGATCTTGTCCTTGACCTCTTCGGCCAGGAGATCGGCATAGGATGTCGGGACCATCTCGGCGGCGGTGTTGTAGACGATGCCGGTGGTGATGAGCTTGGTCGAGAAGTAGTGGCCCTCATCGTCCATCAGCGCGGCATCGTAGGCCGAGACGTCGGCATCAGGATAGGCCATCAGACGGCCCTCGGCCTCGAGGCCTTCCATGGTGACCATGTCAGCGATGAGCAGCACGTCGGGCTGGGGCGCGCCGGCCTCGAACTCGGCGCGGAGCTTGGCCATGACCTTGGTGGTGCCGTCGCGGATCCACTCGACCTCGACATCGGGGTACTTGGCGGTGAATGCGTCGACGGTTTGCTGCGCATCGGCGTTCGGCTGCGACGTGTAGAGCACGAGCTTGCCGGAGACGTCCTGGGCGATGGCGGGGCCGCCGACGGCGAGCGCGGCGACGAGAAGACCTGCGAGAGTACGCATGAGTTCCCCTTTCGGTGGTTGGATGTGTCAGACTGCCGCGTCTTTTCAGAGCACTGTAACAGCCGAGTGAAAGGGTCGGGCTTCTGGCGCATGGGAGGCACAGACGGAGTCAGGGCCTGAAGCGCCCTGAAATTGTGCAGGTGCTGCCCATTGCGCCCAAGAAAGCAATGAATCGACTGTCGCTACGGGGCGGTCTATCCGTGAGTCCGTGCCCACGGGCAAGGGTCGTTCCATGCTGGTCCGCGCAGGGCGCCTAGGGTTCCGCTCCATGTTTGGAGGTCTGGTCCGAGAGGTGCCACCGGCGCGGCAAATTCCGTGGCGGACACGGCGGGGCAAAATCCCGGGAGAACACTGCACCATGGGGTAGCCGATCTCTGACGTTCCGCCGCGGCGCCCGCGCGCGACCCAATCCTGGCGGAACGGTTACAGGGGGAAGACCCATGATCAAGGTTCGCCACTTTGCTGGAACGGCTGCTGCCGCTGCTCTGGCCTTCGGCCTGGCCGCACCCGCGCATGCACAGGAAAAAACAGAATTCCGGGTCGCCTGGTCGATCTATGTGGGCTGGATGCCGTGGGGTTATCTCGAAGAAAGCGGCATCATGGACACGTGGGCCGAGAAGTATGGGATCGACGTCGAGATCGTGCAGATCAACGACTATGTCGAGTCGATCAACCAGTACACGGCCGGGGCGTTCGACGGGGTGTCGGCCACCAACATGGACACGTTGTCGATCCCGGCCGGCGGCGGGGTGGACACGACAGCCCTGATCGTGGGCGACTTCTCCAACGGCAACGACGCGGTCATCCTGAAGGGCGAAGGCGGCCTGGAGGATCTGGCGGGCAAGCCGGTGAACCTGGTGGAACTGTCGGTGTCGCATTACCTGCTCGCCCGCGCGCTCGACAGTGTCGGGCTGAGCGAGATGGATCTGGACGGGGTGATCAACACCTCCGACGCCGACATGATTGCGGCCTACGCCACTGACGATGTCGAGGCGGTGGTGACCTGGAACCCGCTGGTCTCGACCATCATGGAGGAGCCGGGGGCGAACCTGCTTTATGACAGCGCCGACATCCCGGGCGAGATTATCGACATCATGTGGGTGAACACCGAGACGCTTGCTGCCAATCCCGACTTCGGCAAGGCGCTGACGGGCGCTTGGTATGAGCTGATGGGCCTGATGGCTGCAGGCGATACGGACGCTCTGACGGCGATGGCCGAAGCTTCGGGTACGGACCTCGCAGGCTATCAGGCGCAGCTTGCCTCGACCGAGATGTTCTATGACCCGGCCGATGCGGTGGCCTTTACCTCGGACCCAGCCTTGAAGGACACGATGGTGAATGTGGCGGAGTTCCTGTTCGACAAGGGCATTCTGGGCGAGGGCGCGCCGTCGGCCGATTTCGTTGGCGTGGAATATCCCGACGGATCGACCACGGGCGACGCGGGCAACGTCAAAATGCGGTACGACGTGACCTATATGCAGATGGCGGCCGACGGCGAGCTGTAGGGCGGCCGGGGGCCGGAATTCATGCGGCTGATCAACCGGCAGCCGGGGGCCGCGACCAAGGCGGCTCTCATCGCGCTGCCCTTCGTTCTGGTGATCGTGGCCTACATGGTCGGCTCGGGGGTCCGGCTGGCTGCGAACCCGGCCGACAAGCTGTTGCCCGCCCTCTCGACCATCGGTGAAACCGCGCAGCGGCTCTTCACCGAGTCCGACCGCCGCTCGGGGCGCATCCTGCTGTGGCACGACACATGGGCGAGCCTGAGGCGGCTCTTCATCGGAGTGGGCCTGTCGGCGGCGTTTGCCACAGCGTTTGGCCTTCTCATCGGCCTTTTGCCCCATATGCGGGCGGCGCTTGCGGGGTTTGTCGCCGTCATCTCGATGATCCCGCCGCTGGCCGTGCTGCCGATCCTGTTCATCGTGTTCGGGCTTGGGGAGACCTCGAAGGTCGTTCTGATCGTCATCGGCATCTTGCCCTTCCTGATCCGCGATCTTTCGACCCGTGTGGCCGAGATCCCGCGCGAGATGATTGTGAAGGCCGAAACGCTCGGCGCCTCGAGTTGGGTGATCGCAACCCGGGTGGCGTTGCCGCAGCTATTGCCCCGCCTCGTCCAGGCAATCCGGCTTTGCCTGGGGCCGGCCTGGCTGTTTCTGATCGCGGCCGAGGCGATCGCATCGGATGTCGGGTTGGGCTATCGGATCTTCCTTGTTCGCCGCTATCTCGCGATGGATGTGATCCTGACGTACGTTTTGTGGATCACGCTGCTTGCGTTCCTGATGGACCTCGCCTTGCGCAATCTGGCGCGCAGGGCCTTCCCATGGGCCGGGGCCGGGCTGTGAGTGCGCTGTTCAACAAGGCGACAGGTCGTTGGACGACCCGTTTCGGGCAAGGACGGGGCACGGCCGGATGAGCTTCGTCAATGTCGAGAACGTGTTTCAGGCCTACGGGCAGCGGCCGATCCTGGAGCGGGTCAACGTCCATGTCGACGAAGGCGAGTTCATCTCGATCGTCGGCGCGTCGGGCTGTGGCAAGTCGACCTTTCTTCGCCTTCTCTTGGCGCAGGAGCGCCCGAGCCGTGGTGAGATCCGGGTTGCGGGTCAGCCTCCGGCGGAGGAGCCAGGGCTCGACCGGGGCGTTGTTTTCCAGCGCTATTCGGTTTTCCCACACATGACGGTGCGGGAGAACATCGTGGCCGGCGAGACCTTTCGCCGGCCGTGGGGGCGCTTCTTTGGGGCTGAGCGTCGCAAGGCCCTGGCCCGCGCCGACGAAACCTTGGCCCGGATCGGGCTCGACCACGTGGCGGACGCGTATCCCGCGACCCTGTCGGGCGGGATGCAGCAGCGGCTGGCCATCGGACAGGCGCTGGTCGCGCGCCCGCGTATCCTTTTGCTCGACGAGCCCTTCGGCGCGCTCGATCCGGGCACGCGCCTGTCGATGCACGACTTCCTGCAGGAGTTGCGCGCCGAGACGGGCATGACCGTTTTCATGGTCACCCATGACCTCTCGGAAGGGTTCAAACTGGGGGACCGAGTGCTGGTGTTCGACAAGCCCCGATGGGACCCGACCGATCCCAACGCCTATGGCGCGACGATCACCTATGACTTCGATGCCCGCAACGGCGGCATCCCCTATCAGACGATTGAGGAGGACACCCATGTTCTGCGCCCCGCCTGAGCGGCGCCGCTCGCACCATCCGGCCGACCGCGCGGCGCCGGACCGGCGGCACCACCACCCGGACCTGTCGAAACTGCAGGGCTGGAAGTCGATGAAGGCGGAGGCCGACATCCCCGAGGGCCGCTGGGACGAGGAGCGCCGCTGGGCCCTGCGCATGGGGCTGACCGGCGCGGATTCGATCGAGGACAAGTCGATCCCGACCTTCGCGCGGGGGGAGTTGCCGCACTATGCGGGCATCAATACGTTTCTGAAGGCGCCCTATACCGAAGACGTCACGGAGGTTGGACACTACGACGCCACGGTGCTCGGCATCCCCTTTGACGGCGGCACGACCTATCGGCCGGGCACGCGGTTCGGGCCACAAGGGGTCCGAAAGATTTCGGCGCTCTACACGCCCTACAACTACGAGATGGCGATCGATCTGCGCGAGCAGATGACGCTGTGCGATGCGGGCGATGTGTTCACCATCCCGGCCAATATCGAGAAGAGCTTCGACCAGATCAGCCGCGCCGTCAGCCACGTGTTCTCGTCGGGCTCCATGCCGGTGATGATCGGGGGAGATCACTCAATCGGGTTTCCCTGCGTCCGTGGGATCGCCGAGTGCACCTCGAAGAAGATCGGCATCGTCCATTTCGACCGGCACGCCGACATTCAGGAGAAGGACCTGGATGAACGGATGCACACCACACCCTGGTTCCACTCCACGAACCTGCCGAACGTGCCTGCCAAGAACCTCGTTCAGGTGGGCATCGGCGGCTGGCAGGTGCCGCGCGAGGCGGTGAAGGTCGCCCGCGAGCGCGAGACCAACATCATTACGATGTCGGATATGGAGCGGATGGGGGTCGACCGGACCGCCGAGATGGCGCTTGAGATGGCGTGGGACGGGGTCGACATGGTCTATATGTCCTTCGACATCGACTCGATCGATTGCGGGTTCGTGCCCGGCACGGGGTGGCCGGAGCCCGGCGGGTTCCTGCCACGGGAGGCGCTGGCGCTGGCATCCAAGGTCGCGGCAGAGGGGATCTGCGGGATGGAATTGGTCGAGGTTTCGCCGCCTTACGACACATCGGACATCACGGCACTGATGGGAACACGGGTGATCGTAGACGTGCTGGGCTCGCTCGTGTCGGCCGGCAAACTCGGCGCGCACAAGGCGCATATCGACAAGCCTGTGACCATCGAGAAAGGCGAATTCGACGGCAAGAGGTGGTCCAATGCCACATGACATCTTGGGCGGCGCCGTGGGTCACAACCACGCGCACGATCATCTTCACAGCCACCTCAGACCCGAGGACGAGGCCGCGGAGTTGCAGGTGCTCACGGCCCAGTTCATCGACGGGTTCGTGAGCGCGGCGGACAAGTCGGCCTATCTGCGCCTGGCGGGGGTACTGTTTGAGAAGCCGGGCAAGACCGGCGCCGCCACGTTAAAGCTGGTGGATGTGGAGCTGAAGACGGAGTGGCAGGTGGGCACGGCCTCGCCCTCGTTCGGCTCGCGCGAATTGAGCTATCTGGCCTATCCGGGCTCGATGGTTCGGGAGCGCACGAATATGGCCCTCATCTACGTCTCGATGGAGGAGAAGGTGATCGAGGACATTCGAGATGTGCTGGCAGCCAAGCAGGAGGTTGCGGGCTAGCGGCGGGGCGGGACGGTTTGCAGCGCAAGGTCGAGCCATGTCAGCGACAGATCCACCATGCGCTCGGTCGCGACCGGGTCGGGCGTCGCCCAGTCCGCCTGCGCATTAGCCAGGGCGGCGGCGAGTTCGGGCGCGAGCACGGGCCCACCGAAGACCTCGGCATCGCAGCGCGCGGCGTCCTCAGCATAGGCCTCGCGGACGGCGCAGCGAAGGCTGGCGGGGAGCTCGATGCGCCCGTCGCGAAAGCTGGACAGCGTCTCAAGCCTGCTGGCGAAGCGGCGGATCAGGGCCGCGCGTTGAGTGTCTGGCGCCGGGTTGCACGTTTGCAGCGCGGTATGGAACCCGCGGAGAAGCGCCACTGCATCCGGGTTGGGAGAGCGGTTTTCGACTGGGATCTTGTCGACACGGGGCGCGACATCACTGAGCTCCGCAAGGCAGAGGCCCAGAAAGTCGTGAACCACGCATCCGCCGTCGAGCTTGGCGCGGATCATGGGGCGCACCTGAAGCGCATCACCGAAAACGCGGCGCCAGGCGATCAGCCGTTCGGCATAGTTGAAGCGCCCTTCGGCCGTCATCTTGTCGAGGAATGCGGCGAGATCACCGGTGAACAGGCCCTGCCGGACATTTTGGGCGTAGCCGGACAAGAGACGCGCGACATGCGGGCGGACATAGATGACGACGCTGAGGTAATCGAGCGCGCTTGGGGCGTAGTGCAGGAGCGCTGCATGGAGCGCGCCGGGAGGGGCGAACTCGAACCGTTCGGAAGAAACGATGACGGCGTCGACCTGCCCAGCCAATTCGGCGAACTCCGCTCCAAAGCGTCCCCATGCGGTGTCGCGATAGGATTGCGCGCGAGGAATGTGCAGGGAGTCCGCCAGTCGATGATGGTTGAGACCATCCCGTCGCCCACCCTCGGCATAGTGGAGTTTCGGAGCGGCGCCGCCCTCGAAGCCATAGCTGCCGCGCTGCAGGACCGACTGGATGGCCGTGCTGCCCGCCTTGCAGTCACCAGCGTGGAGGACAAGGCGTGTCATGGCTCTGGCGCGTCCGGTGGGAAGGGCGCGGGACGTAGGGCATAGCGAATGTCCTCGGACCGGAACCCAAGCGCCATTGGCCGCCGAAAGCCGGGCAAAACGGCGACATCGTAGAGTTCGCTTATAGCGCCGCGGATCTCGAGAAGATGCTGGATCTCTCCGGTGCCGAGATGCACAACGACGATCCCGCAGAGGGGGACTTGGCCTCGCGCGGCGAGGCGCTCGTTCAGCGCGAGCCCCTCGAACGTCTTGTCGCGGCGGGGTCCGGAGACGCCGATGACGGCGTGATCGCCGACGAAGCCCTGGCCACGGGCAAAGCCGGGAAGCTCGGTGACGGGCTCGAACCGGCCGGTGGCGCGGTCGATGCGCCCGAACTCTCCGGTGCCGGACTGGATGAGCCAGAGGTCATTGCGATAGAGGCGGGGGGAATGGGGCATCGACAGGCCCTGCGCCACGGTCTCTCCTGATGGGACGTCGAGGACGACGCCGCCGTCGCGCCGCCGGTCCGACCAGCCCCTGGGATAGTTCGTCGTGGCGACGCAGGTCACATAGGCGGCCCGGCCATTGTCGAACGCCGCGCCATTCAGGTGGCAGCGATCCTCGGGCACGATCGCGTCGATGAAGGGCGGGGTCCAGACAGGGACGAAGCTGTGGCGCGCGTCGATCGTCGCGAGGCAGTTTACGCGCGTAGCCACGAAGACGGGCTGGCCGTCGGGCCCCTCGGTCATGTCGTGGATATCGATCTCGCCGGTGGTGTGGCCCGAGACGGGGACGAAGAGCGCATCGTAGCCCTGATGCTCCTGCCCGGGATCGAGGAAGTTCTCGAGCCGCCAGAGCTGAAAGAGGGAGCTGAGCCAGATGGTGTGGCCGGAGACAGAGAGGCCCATGCACCGCGGAAAGCTGCGTTCGAAGATCGAGATCCGGCCTGCCTCGTTCACGCCAACGAGAATGATCTTGCCGGCCTGGTAGGTGGAAAAGGCGAGCGAAACACCCGCTCCGGACAGGAACTCCGCAAAGCCCGGGCTTTCCAGGAACTGCACCGGCGCAGGTGGGGGCTGCAGCCCCTCGCCCACGCGCGGATCGCCGTACCCGGCCTCGACCATTGTTACCCTCGTCGTCTCCAGCGCGTTCGCGCCGCGCGGCGAGCCTGCACCATTCAGCCGCTGGACACGAGCCCCCGGCATCTCGAATGTTTGCGGGTGTCACACGGAGCGCGCGCCCTCAGGACCCCGTGCGCGCTCGTCTCGCTGCGCCTGGCCCACCTGGCGAACGATTGCGCCGACCTGCATCAGGTGGTCGGCCAGCGGGTTTCGCTTGCGCCAGACCATGCCGATGGTGCGCGAGGGAACGGGCGGCGCAAATCGCGCATAGGACACCGCGGCCGAGCGGGTTTCCAGCGGCAGCGCCATTTCAGGAATGAGTGTGACTCCCATCCCGGCGCCGACCATCTGTACCAGGGTCGAGAGCGAGCTGCCCTCCATCAGGTAGCGCGGATCGGCCGTGGAGATCTCGCAGAACGAGAGTGCCTGATCACGGAAGCAGTGCCCTTCCTCGAGCAGCAACAGGCGCATGTGCTGCAGGTTTTCCGGGCTCGGAACGGGCTTGGCCGCGTCAGCCTCGGGCCGCACCAAGGCAAACTCTTCGGAAAAGAGCGAGAACTCCTGAAGCGCCGGCTCGGAGATCGGCAGCGCGACGATGGCGACGTCGAGGCGGGCATCGATCAGATCGGCGATCAGCGAGCGGGTCACCGTTTCACGGGGTTGCACCTCGAGAGCCGGCAATCGAGCGGAGAGTGCCCGGATGATGTCGGGCAGAAGATACGGCGCGACGGTTGGGATGATTCCCAGGCGCAGGGTTCCAGAGAGCGGCCCCTGTGCGGCGCGCACGAGATCGTCGAGTTCGTCGACCTCTCGCAGGATCTTCTGGGCCCGGGCAACAAACTCTTCGCCGAGCGCCGTGAGCCGGATCTTGCGCGTGGCGCGCTCGACGAGCGGCGCCCCGAGCATGCCTTCCAACTCCTTGATCTGCAACGACAGGGCCGGCTGCGAGATCGCGCACGCGTCGGCCGCGCGGCCAAAATGGCGGTGGCGCGCCAAAGCTTCGAAATAGCGTAGATGCTTGAGAGTGAGGCCTTTCATTTGCTGGGCTTATCACTTCGGTCAGCAGATTCAATTGGGATCAATCGTGGCGGCAAGTTAGAATTATTCCAGACGCAATGCCGCGCGCCGACCCAGCCAGCAAACGGAGATTGAGATGGACGGAAACAGTGTGCACACCCTTGGCGGATGCCCCGTAAACCACGGTGGCAACACGTCCTTGGAGAAGCCTGTAACCAAGTGGTGGCCGAACAACCTGAACCTCGACATCCTGCACCAGCACGGTGCGCGCACGAACCCGATGGACGAAGGGTTCAGCTATCGCGACGCGGTGAGGGGCCTCGATTTCGACGCGGTGAAGACCGACCTTCATGCGCTGATGACCGACAGCCAGGACTGGTGGCCGGCCGACTGGGGCCATTATGGCGGCCTCTTCATCCGTCTGGCCTGGCACGCCGCCGGCACCTACCGGATGCAGGACGGACGGGGCGGTGCGGGATCGGGCAATATCCGGTTTGCGCCACTGAACTCATGGCCCGACAATGCGAGCCTCGACAAGGCGCGGCGCCTCCTTTGGCCGATCAAGAAGAAGTACGGCAACGCGCTGAGCTGGGCCGACCTGATCATCCTGTCAGGCAATGTGGCCTACGAGTCGATGGGGCTGAAGATCTTTGGCTTCGGCTATGGCCGCGAGGACATCTGGGGCCCTGAGGCCGACGTCTACTGGGGCTCGGAGCAGGAGTGGCTGGCGCCGTCGGAAAACCGCTATGGCGACATCAAGGAAGCCGCGACCCTCGAGAACCCGCTGGCCGCCGTTCACATGGGCCTCATCTACGTCAATCCCGAGGGCGTGAACGGTGTGCCCGACCCGGCGATGACGGCGACCCATGTGCGCGAGACGTTTGCCCGGATGGCAATGAACGATGAAGAGACGGCGGCGCTGACCTGCGGCGGTCACACGGTGGGCAAGGCCCATGGCGGTGGCGCACATGACCAGATCGGCGTGGAACCCGAGGCGACGGCAATCGAGGCGCAAGGGCTTGGCTGGTCCAATCCGGGGCATGCGGCCAAAGCCGCCAACGCCTTTACCTCGGGCATCGAGGGCGCATGGACGAAGGAGCCTACGAAGTGGGACATGGGCTATTTCGACTACCTCTTTAATTATGAGTGGGAGCTGAAGAAGTCGCCCGCCGGCGCCTGGCAGTGGGAGCCCGTCGACATGCCGGACGACGTCAAGCCAGTCGACGCGACCGATCCGACCAAGCGGCAGAACCCGATCATGACGGATGCCGATATGGGGATGAAGGTTGATCCGGTCTACAACGAGATCTGCCGCAAGTTCATGGCCGACCCGGACTATTTCGCCGACACCTTCGCCCGCGCGTGGTTCAAGCTGACCCACCGCGACATGGGCCCGAAGGCGAACTATCTCGGGCCGGACGTGCCGGCGGAGGACCTGATCTGGCAGGATCCGATCCCGGCTGGCCCAACCGGCTATGACGTGGCTGCGGTGAAAGCCAAGATCGCCGAAAGCGGGCTGACCGCGGCCGAGCTGATCTCGACGGCGTGGGACAGCGCGCGCACCTTCCGCGGCTCGGACAAGCGGGGCGGGGCCAATGGCGCGCGTATCCGCCTGGCGCCACAGAAGGACTGGGACGGGAATGAGCCGGAGCGTCTGGCGAAAGTGCTCGGCATCCTTGAACCGATTGCGGCCGAGGCCGGTGCGTCGGTGGCCGACGTGATCGTTCTGGCCGGAAATGTGGGCCTTGAGAAGGCGATCCAAGCGGCCGGGCACGACCTGAACGTGCCGTTCACGCCGGGCCGCGGCGACGCGACCGACGAGATGACCGATGGCGACAGCTTTGATGTGCTCGAGCCCCTCGCCGACGGGTTCCGCAACTGGCAGAAGGACGCCTATGCCGTCTCGGCCGAGGAGATGATGCTCGACCGGGCGCAGCTTCTGGGCCTCACCGCGGCCGAGTTGACGGTATTGCTGGGCGGCATGCGGGTGCTGGGCACCAATCATGGCGGCGAAGCGCATGGGGTGTTCACCGACCGCGAGGGCCAGCTGACGAACGACTTCTTCGTCAATCTGACCGACATGGCCAACAGCTGGCACCCGGTCGGCGATGGGATCTTTGAGATCCGCGACCGCAAGACCGGCGCAATCAAGTGGACAGCCACGAGCGCCGATCTGGTGTTCGGCTCGAACTCGATCCTGCGGTCCTATGCCGAGGTCTATGCCCAGGATGACAATGCCGGGAAGTTCGCGCGCGACTTCGTAGCGGCCTGGACCAAGGTCATGGACGCCGACCGCTTCGATTTGGTGGCCTGATCCCTATGCCCGGGCGGGTCTGCGCCCGCCCGGGCGACGGCATGACGCCAGATGACGGCGTCCAGCGCGTGTCCCAAGCGCTTGAGAACGGCAAGCCGTGCTACGAGCGGTCTGATTGTTGGCGCACGACGGGCACAAGGAGGTGCGCATCGTAGCGACCGCCGAAATGCAGCACATGCCGTCCGGCATTGAGGCTGGTGTCTTTCCCAAAGATGGGCGCATGGATGATCTCGGTGGGCGAGATGATCAGGCGCAAGCCCTCTCCGGCGGCAAAGAAGGTGCTGCTGGGGCACAACGCGATGTCGACCGCGACGATCTCGCCTGCGGCGAGGGGCGCTTCGCTGTTACCGGTTGCGACGGGTAGCCAATCGGTGGACCGCGCCTCGTCGAGCTCGCGGCGGGAGACGCGCACATAGCCGCGGGTCACCATGTCGTCGGTTGTTCCAACGGACCCGTTGAACCGTACGGACCGACCGCGTCGGTCGCGCTTGTCGACGAAACAGCACAGGATCATGTCGTCGGGCACACCTCCGGCCCCCGTTGCCCGTGCCTCGCACCAGAGACGCAGCTTCATATGGCCGCTGAGCTCGGTGTCCTCCGCGAACGTGATGTCGAACTTGGCCGATCCGGCCATCCCATAGGACGTCTCGGACGGGTCCTCGGGCTGGACCTTGACAAGGCCCTGATCCGACAGAAAGAGCTTGCGATAGTCGGTTCCGGGGAGAGGCCAGTCGTCCTCGAACCTCACCTCGCGGAGCTCCTTGCCTTGGCTGCGCACTTCGAGGCGCACGGGCTTGAGATCATCGAACCGGTTGCCGCGACCCTTCAGGTGATGGTCCATGAAGTCGATCAGCAGCGCGGTCACCTCGTCGGAGTAGTAGGATACCCACTTGCCCGTGCGGTGGGTGTAGAGCCACTTTCGCGGGCTGGCGGCCTCGAGATAGGCGCGGATCGAGCCTGGCGTGTGCAACTCTTGGTCGGAGAACGACGCGCAGACCAGCATCGGCGTGCGGATCTTACTGAAGTCGACCACCTTGCCCTGCCAATAGGGCGAGTAGAGAGGGTGCGCATCGAGAATATCCGGGGGAAGCGCGCCCTCGCGAGCGGCGAGATCCTCGGGCGGATTGTTGAGCGGCTCTTTGACTTCGGTGTGCCACCAGAAGTTCAGAAACGTCCGGTCCTCAACACCGCCGCGGCAAGCCAGGTCGCGGTAGAGATCCGACACCCCCTCCCACGGCGAGAAGCACTTCAAGGGAGACGCCTCGCCATCCGCCGCGGCAGCAACGGCGGCATGATACTGGCTGATCGCCAGATAGCTTACGCCCGTCAGGCCCACATTGCCGTCGCACCAGCCCTGGTCGGCGACCCACTTGATGGCAGCGTAGTAGTCCTCGCCTTGCTGGTGCGACATGAGCTCGGCCTGACCGGTCGCGTTGGCGTAGCCCGGCAGGTTGAGGTTGACGAGCGTGTAGCCGGCCGGAACCCAGCGGTTCGGATCCGGGGATTCCCAGCTTGTGAGCGTCGAGAAGACCGGAATGCCGCCAGCTTGCGGGATCAAACGGTATTGCTGCGGCGGGCCGCCAAGGGGCGTCTTGCGCAGGGCCGGCGTGAGGTGATTGTCGTAGGGGTGGGCACACATGACCACGGGATCGGCTGTGCCATCGGCGGCGCGCGCCTTCGAGCGAAAGACGTTGCATGTCAGCACTTTGTCATCCGCGAGCGGGACCTGGACATCGTACTCGCAGCGCACGTCGGGGTCGGGATCCACGAGGGTGCAGTGGGGACGGAAAAGCTGCCCGCTCCGGATGGCTCGTTTCAGGATCGGCCAGGCGGCCCGGATTGTCTTGATCGTCTCCGACATCGCAATGGTCCCCGCGCTTGATGGTGTCGGCGGAAGACTAGAGGACGGGTCGGGGCGCCCGATGAACCTTGGTTAATCCGTGGGCCGATTTCGCCGCCGCAGAAACCGCGACAGGCCCTGCGGCGTCACACCCATGAAGCGGGCGATGTCCTGTTGGCGGGCACGGGCGATCACGTCGGCCTGGTAGTGTTCCAGAAAGCGGTACCGGATTTCGGAGCGGCCCACGGTTTTGGCGCAGATCAGTTCCTTGTCAAACAGATGCGTCTCCATCGCTTTGATCCGCAGATAGGTGCCGAAGGCACCGCCGCTCAGATATTCGGGCCGAAACAGGCTGTCGGGCAGGGACAGGCCGGTGACATCGGTGATCGCAATCAGATCGTCCGACGCGATGTCGCCCGTCCACGCGCTGGTCATGTTGGCGCAGAAGTCGCCGGCCAGGAAGAACCGGGCGATGGTCGTTGTGCCGTCGTCCCAGGTCTGTTCAGAGGCGGCAATGCCGCTGACAAGGAACACCCAGGCGTTCGCGACATGTGCCTGATTCTGGATCGTCTGCCCGGACGGGAACGACAGGTCCGTGAGCCTTCCGCATATGCCCCGCCAGTCTTGCGGCGACAGCATAATGCCCAAGCGCACGAAATCGCGTTCCAGGGCGTCAAGTGCTTGTTGTGTGGCCATGATCGCTCGCGCGCAGCTTCGCGACACTTTAGGCGCTTGCGTTCACCGCCACCACCGGTTGGGCGCTTTGAGACGCTCAACACTTAGACAACGACCCCAGTTCCGAGATCAGCCTTCGCGGCCTTTCAGATTTTGGCCGCCGGCTGTGGAACGTCGGAGTGAAGGATAGCAAAGCCTTCGAAGGGCTGCAGTCGCACAAGGCTTTCAATGTTGTCGCGCGGGGCAACCGACCACGCGAGCGCCCGACCCTGGCCCGTGAGCCGATGTGGAACCGCGAACGCCACCTCTTCGGCGCTGAAATTGGCAATGACCGTCAGTCGATCGCCGGAATACGCGCGAGTATAGGCCAGGATGCTCTGGTGGGT
The DNA here is from genome assembly GCA_039822045.1 of Pseudomonadota bacterium. Taxonomy (GTDB): domain Bacteria; phylum Pseudomonadota; class Alphaproteobacteria; order Rhodobacterales; family Rhodobacteraceae; genus HLUCCA09. The sequence continues at coordinate 213,346 of JBCBMY010000011.1, forward strand.
CGGAGCCTCGAATGTGACCGAGCCGTGCTCGACGATAGGCAACTCCCGCCGTAGGCCGATCAGGGTTCGATAGGTTGCGAAGATGCCGGCCGGGTCTGCTCGGTCTGCGGCCACGTTGATCTCGGACGCGTTCGGATTGACTTCGATCCAGGGAACGCCAGACGTGAAGCCTGCATTCGGGCCATCGGTCCATTGCATCGGAACCCGCGCATTGTCGCGGCCCTGTGCATTGGCACCGGCAATGAACGCTTCTGGGGCCATGCCGGCGGCCGTCAGATCGGCATAGTGGCCCAGGGTCTCGGTGTCGCGGAACTGCTCGATGCGGCTGAACGCGACATTCGTCATGCCGATCTCTTCGCCCTGATAGACGAACGGCGTGCCCTTGAGGAGGTGCATCACGATCGCCAGCATCTTGGCCGACCGCACCCGGTGCGCACCATCGTCGCCATAGGCCGAGACCTGCCGCGGCAAGTCGTGGTTCGACAGAAACAGCGCGTTCCAGCCATCGTCTGCCAGTGCGGCCTGCCAGTCGGCCAGCACGTTCTTGAAGGTGACCAGATCGAAGGGCTTGGGTTTGAACTTGCCGAACGTGTCGTCCCAGCCCCGCATCACGTGGTTGAACTGAAAGACCATGTCCAACTCGCCCCGGGCACGGCCGCAATAGAGCAACGCGGTTTGTGGGCTGACAGACCAGCTTTCGCCAATGGTCACGACGTCGCGGCCCGCCAGGGTTTCGCGGTGCATCTCCTGAAGAAACGTATGCAGATACGGGCCTTCTTCGAACACGCCGGCGTCGACGTCCTTCCCGATGAGCGAGATCACATCCATCCGGAAGCCCGCAATGCCCCGGTCCAGCCACCAGTTCATCATGTCATAAATTTCAGCGCGGACCTTTGGGTTCTGCCAGTTCAGGTCCGGCTGGTCGGCGCTGAAATAGCCGAGGTAGTATGCGCCCACCTCCTCCACCCAATGCCAGGCCGGCCCGCCGAAGCTCGCCTTGAGGTCGCTCGGCGGGCCGCCATCCGCCCCAGGCGGGCGCCAGATATAGAAGTCGCGCGCGTCGGGGTCGGCCGTGGCGCAGGCCCGCTTGAACCAGCCGTGCTCGGAAGATGTGTGATTGACGACGAGGTCCATCACAATGCCGATGTCGCGCGCGCGCGCCTCGGCGATCAGCCGATCCATATCCCCAAGTGTGCCGAATTCCGGCGCGACATTCCTGTAGTCGGAAATGTCATAGCCGTTGTCGACCATCGGCGAGGCGTAGATCGGCGACAACCACATAAAGCCGATGCCAAGATCCCGCAGATGATCCAGCTTCGAGATGATGCCAGGGATGTCGCCGATGCCATCCCCGTTGGAATCACAAAAGCTCCGGGGATAGACCTGATAACCGGTGGCTTTCTTCCACCAGACGTCGTGCTGCGTCATTCTCTGGGGTCCTTGCGACACGTCGAACAGGTCCGGCGCATTGTCGGCGCCGAACCGTCTTTCGCTCTGCCGAAGCCCGTCGGGACGCTCCCCCAAAGGCGCAGGCCCCGTCACTTCAGGGCATCCCAGGCCCGCTGGATTTCGCCTGCCACGTCCGCTGCCTCTTTGCCGCCGACATAGTCGATCATTCCGGTCCAAAAGGCCCCTGCCCCGATCGCGCCGGGCATCAGGTCGGACCCGTCGAAGCGGAACGTGGTAGCGTTCAGAAGGATCTCGCCCTGCGCCTTCTTGATCTCGTCGGAGTAGACGTCGGTGTTGGCGCCGGAATGCGGGGTGAGGAAGCCTCCCCCTTCGATGGCCATCCAGATTTCGTGGGCAAGCGGCGTCTTCAGAAACTCGATGAAACCGCGCGCCGCAGGGCTGTCCTGGCCGATCGTCACCAAGGTCCCCGCCCCGACGACCGGATCGCCGAGACCGGCGCTGTCGTAGGAAGGGAAGTAGAAGAAGTCCACATCGACACCGACCTCGACGTCGTCAGGGAAGAAGGCGGGGACGAAGGAGGCCTGTCGGTGCATGAAGCATTGCGGCGGGCTCGAAAAGAGCCCGTTGGGGCTGTCGCGGAAGTCGGTCGCGGCCACGCCGCTTGCCCCGCCCGCCACATAGGCATCCGTCCTGGCGAAATGCCCGAACTCTTCGATGGCGGCCACGATTGCGGGGTCATCGAACGCAATCTCATTGGTCACCCATTGGTCATAGACGCTTGGCGGAGACGTCCGCAGGAGCAGATCCTCAACCCAGTCCGTCGCCGGCCATCCCGTTGCTCCGCCGGAGCCGAGGCCGATGCACCAGGGCGTCTCGCCGTCGTCCACGATCTGGTCGGTGAGCGCCTTCAGCTCTTCCATGCTTTCCGGCACGCCATACTCGAAGTCGTCGAAGTTCTCGGGGCTGTACCAGACCAGCGACTTCAGGTTCACGTTGTAGGCCAGGCCAAAGACGTTCTCCGCTCCGTCGGACCCGGCGCAGGTGCCTAGCGAGACCCAGGAGCTTCCGGCCGCATAGGTCTCCTCCAGCCAATCGCCGGTCTCAGGCCCGAGAGGAACCAGAAACCCGCGCCCGGCCAGATCGCAGGCCAGGCCGGGCTGTGGGAAGATGGCGATGTTGGGCAGCGATCCGGCCTCGGAATCGATCATGATCTGCTGCTCGAAGCTGTCGGAGCCCGTATGCTGCACGGTCGCGCCCGTCGCCTCCTCGAAATAGGCAAAGACCGCCTCCGCCGCGTCTGCATCGGCCCCCAGCCACGGCCCGAACACCGTGATGGATTCGCCCGAATAGTCGTGGTCCGCCTCGAACTGGTCCAGGCTGTCCCAACTGAAATCGCCCTCGCCGCGGGCAAAGATCTGTTGGCTGTTGGCTGCAGCGGTATGGGCGAAAACCAGCACGGTGGCCGCGAGGCCCGAGACACAGAGCTTCATGGATAGTCCTCCCCTGTCCATGAGTCCGACCGATTGGTCGGTCTCTATCTGGGAAAGAGGATAGGGGCGCTCCCTGCATTATAGAAATACGAATTTGCGCGCCTACTATAGATAGGATCAATAGAGGGGCGGCCATGGACAGACGGCTGACTCAATTCCTCGCCGTTGCGGAGACGGGAAACCTGAGCCGAGCGGCGGAGGATCTTCGGGTCTCGCAACCGACCATTTCGGTGAACCTTCGGCGCTTGGAGGAGGATCACGGCGTGCGGCTGTTTGAACGAAGCTCGCGCGGTGTGGTCCTTACGGAGTTCGGGAAGATCCTTTACAACCATGTTCGCGCGATGAAGCGGCTGGACGATCACGCCCGCACCGAGATCCGAGCCCGGCGCTCGAACAAGGAACATGGGCTCCGGGTCGGATGCGGCTATGCGTGGTGGCACTTCCCGTTGCGAGATGTGATCGCAGAGTTCAGGCGCGACAATCCCGAACGTTCGGTTCTTGTCGACATCTCAAACAGCCTGAACGGGCTGAGCAAGGTTCTGTCGGGCGACATCACGCTGTTTCTTGGCACCAAAGTCGACACCCTGAAGTCGGAACTGGCCGTCGACTTCAAACCTATGTTCGATGCCCGGCACGCCTATTTCGCGCGCGACAGCCACCCCCTCGCGGGGCGGCCGTGCCTCCGACGCGAGATCGACCGTTACGAAAGAATGGACGTCGTTCCGCTCGAGACCGGACATCTCTCAATTGTCGATCCCATGCCCAATGCGACTGCGAGCGGGCCAACCGCTGTTCCCCCTCGGATCCTGTCATCGAATTCTATGACCGTGTGCATCGACTTGCTGACGAGCAGCGATGCGATCCTGGGGTATCCACGAGCGCTCGAGGACCATTTTGCCCGGTTCCGGATTGTTCCGCTGGATGTTCAGGACGAGGAGACCTGGGAAACGATCGGCCTTTACTCCCTGGAAGATCGCGGGCCGACCCGGGGGCTTTCCGAGTTCGTGGCTCGGATCAGCGGACATTTGGAGCAGAGCAGGGCCGCCGCTTACCACATCGCTCCGTCCTTGCGGCGCGGCGATTGAAGACAGACCCCGGGTGCGTCGCCCGACGCGAAGCCGGGCAGGTCGGGGCGCAGTGGACGCACGAGCGTGCGTCCCGCGCAATCAGACCCGGAAATCCTCGGACACGATCCTGACGACGTCGTCCTTCAGTTCTCTCACAAAGGCTTTCCGATCGAGCCTTGCGCGGGTCGTGTCATCCAACCTCTTTTGGAGAAAGCCGCTGAGGGTTTCGATTGTCTGCTTCGACAGGAATTGCTTGCTCTCAGCAAGCTCCGCGCGCAAACGCGCGCCCCAATCGTTGCGGTTGCCGCGCGTCGCATCGAGATCCGCGCGCGTGTCTTGAACAATCCTGAGCACTTGCTCGGCGACAGCAAGCAACATGCTCTGCCGTTCCTCCAGGTCGGCGGACCTGCGTTCCAAACGGTCATGACGGAAACGCCCAATCGAGGCCTGTCGGGTTTTACGGCCAGAAAGTGTCGAGTGCATCATACGAGGGCTCCCAGCGGACTATGACCGCCATTACACTGCTGGGATTGTGATTTTCCTAATCCCGTCCGCCAGAGCGATGCGCCCGGTGCCGCGCAGGGCCCGATGTGCGTGCAGCGCGGCGCTGGTATCCAGGCACGCGGTCGCTCGGGCGCCATAGAGCAAGCCCCAGCACGCGGACCCTGTGATGCTCCGGGGCCGGGATGGCAGTCTGCGGCACAGATCGCCGGCTTCAACCCGCGAAGAGACTTCGGACACTCGGTTGCACAGAAGCGCCGCCACTCCCCTTATGCTAACATAAGACTGCGCATTTTGGCGCCGGAGCGGCCAATTTCGCGGCGGAGCCTGCCTCTGCGGCCAAATTCAGGTGCGGCCATCGCGCAGCGAACTGGCTTGGGGCCGGCGTCCGTGAGCGAGCTTGAGTCCACGTAACGGAGGGGACGGACATGCAAATTCTGAATTGGTTGTTTGGCCTGATCAACGATTTGACCTGGGGATGGGCCCTGGTGCCGATCCTTGTGATCTTCGGCCTGTTCTTCACGGCCGCCAGTCATTTCGTCCAGTTCCGCTTCTTCAAACGGATGTTTTCGGTTCTCAGGAGCGACGAGACAGGAGATCCAACCAAGATCAGCGCGCGCGAGGCACTCTTCGTGTCCGTCGGCGGTCGCGTGGGTGGCGGCAACATCGCAGGCGTTGCGGTTGCGATCACGGTCGGCGGGCCGGGCGCGGTCTTCTGGATGTGGATGATCGCCCTGGTCGGAATGTGCACCGCATTGATCGAGGCGACGCTTGCACAACTCTACAAGCGCACCACGCCGGAGGGAGATTATCGCGGTGGGCCGGCCCGCACGATTATCCACGGGCTTGGCGAGAACTACCGTTGGCTGGCCGTGATCTATGCGGTCTGTCTGATTGCCTCGTTCTCGATCGGCTTCAACGCGTTCCAGGGCAATACGGTTGCCGGCGCGGCCCTCGACAGCCTGGACGTGCCCCGCATCTACACCGGTGCCTTTCTCGCGGCGATCACCGGGTTCATCATCTTCGGCGGTATTCACCGGATCGCAAAGGCGGCTGACGTGATCATTCCGATCATGGCAATTGGCTATATCGCGATGGCCTTGCTGATCATCGTGCTGAACCTCTTCAGCCTGCCTGCCGTGATCTGGGATATCGTCGCCAACGCCTTTGGGTTTCGCGAGGCGGTGGCTGGCGGGATGGGCGCGGCGATCGCGCAAGGCCTTCGCCGTGGCCTCTTTTCCAATGAGGCCGGGCTTGGCTCGGCGCCTAACGTGGCGGCCACGGCCTACGTCAAGCACCCGGTCAGCCAGGGCATCACCCAGTCGCTGTCGGTCTTCATCGACACGATCATCATCTGCTCGTGCACCGCCTTCGTCATCTTGCTCGCGGATGTCTACCAGCCGGGCGCCGAAGGGGTCGACGGGGTCGCGCTGACCCAGCAGTCGATGGTTAGCCATTTGGGCGGATGGGCGCAGTACTTCCTGACCTTCGCGATCCTGCTCTTCGCCTTCTCGTCGATCATGTACAATTACTATCTCGGCGAGAACGCGATGACCTTCATGACCGACAGGCCCGAGGCAATCCTGATCCTTCGCCTCGCAATCATGGGGATCGTCTTTCTCGGCGCGGTCGCACCGGGCGCAATGGCGGTGTTCGCGTTCTCCGATCCGATGATGGGCATCCTGGCGGTGGTGAACCTGCTCGCCCTGATGATGCTGTTCCCGGTCGCGCTTCGGGTCATCGAGGATTACCGCGCCCAGCTTGCCAACGGTATCGACAAACCGGTCTTCAATCCGGCCGACTTCTCGGATTTAGACACCGATCCAACGGCCTGGCCGGACGCGGAGCAGCCCGCGGCTGTGGCAGACGGCTCGAGCGAGATGGGGGCACAGCCCGCTAGCACGTAGGATCGGGTCGCCCCGAAGTCCTCTGCCGCCCGATCGTCCATCGCGGCGGCGCCGCCGACCCAAGCTGGGACCGGTGCGCCGACCGCATCGGCGCACCCTGGGCGGTCGCTGCGAGGAGTTGAAATCAAGCTGGTCGGTCGTGTGTGCCCGGCTTGCACCGGAAAAACGGAGGGGGGAGGCAGGGCCCATGCGATCCCTTCGTCAGCTCCGACACTGCCAAGTCGGGCCAGACCTAGACCTTATTGTGTAGGTGGGTGGCAACAGGCCTCAGTGTGCCCCGCTCTTGCGACGTCTCCACTTGCTTGCAGAGACCGGCACCTTCTCTGCGAGCCGCTACAAGATCCGACACGCGCTTGATGTCGAAGTCCCTAACCCGCTCGCACTGTTCCGGAAAGACAGACACCCGGCAACGGCTGCAATCGCCCATTGTCGGGTGTCGGGAAAACTTTTCCACGCGAGGGTCCACCGCAAGACGCGGAGAACCGACTGTTAGTGCCTCAGGGATGCCCCACGATGCAAAGGGCCTGTCCGACGCTCTAGAAGATGAAGTCGAGGTCAGACAGGTCCGCCGTGGCAATGCCCTGCAGAACGATGACGCCCTGGCCTGTGTCGACGCGTGCATCGCTACCGTTTTGAGTGATCGTGAGCCCACCGAACCCGCCAACCAGCGTGATGTTCTGCAGGTCGATCAGGTCGATTCCATCTTCGAAGTCGGTGATCGTGTCGGTCCCGAAGGCGTCTTCGAACCGGAACGTGTCCGCCTCGGCACCGCCGGTCAGAAGGTCGGACGCCCCACGGCCCGGCTCCAGGACATCTTCCCCGAGACCACCGATCAGCGTATCGGCGCTGCCATCGCCTCGGATCACATCGTTGCCGGCACCGCCGTCCAACAGGTCGCGACCGCCACCGCCGTTCAGCGTGTCGTTCCCGCCCAGACCGAGGATGACATCGTCGTCGGACGTTCCATCGAGCGTTTCGCCAGCGTCGGTGCCCTCGATATTGTTGGGGAATATGAAGTCGGCCTCAGACAGGTCCGCCGCATCCACACCCTGCAGAACGATGACGCCCTGGCCGGTGTCGACGCGTGCATCGCTCCCGTTTTGAGTGATCGTGAGCCCACCGAACCCGCCAACCAGCGTGATGTTCTGCAGGTCGATCAGGTCGATTCCATCTTCGAAGTCGGTGATCGTGTCGGTCCCGAAGGCGTCTTCGAACCGGAACGTGTCCGCCTCGGCTCCGCCAGTCAG
>JBCBMY010000012.1:0-183517 GCA_039822045.1 Pseudomonadota bacterium
CATGAGAAACACCAGCGCCCGCACACGAGAAACACTCTGGCGGGCCGTCGGAACGATACTCGATCGCTTCTCAGCACAAGACTGTGCAAACTACTTCAAGAACGCAGGATACGCTTCCGTCAAAACCTGAAACGCTCTAGATGTCGATGCCACCCTCGGGCGCGACCTCGGGATCGGCCTCGCGCTCCCGCTCGTCGGGCGATTTGCGCCGGATGATGATGTCGCCGTTCGGGAGCCGTTCCGGCAGATGATAGAGGTCGATTTCGTCGACGAGGCTCGACAGCGACTCGATCATCGGGCCCATTTCGGTGGCGAACCGGCGCAGTTCGGGCGTCAGGCGCTCGATTTCCGGCTGGATCTCTTCCATCAGGCCGCGAAGGAACAGGTTCATGCCTTCGCCGAGCAGGTCCATGCCTTCCTCGATGCCGCCATCCTCCGACCCGGCCGGCGGATCGGAGGGGGTGATACCCTCGTCCTGCGCCGCAGCGGGCGAAGACGTCAGGGCATAGGCCAGGGCGCAGACCAGGGCAAACGGAGCAATGCGGATCATGGCCCTGTCTTACGCCTTTGCGTCGATTCGCGCAAAGCGGCTCGGCGCGGGGCCGCGAGACCGGGGCCTCAGGCGTCGCGCGTCCGGGCGATCTCTTCCCAGGCCCGATTGACGGCGATCAGGCGCTTTTCGGCCAGCTTCATCGCCTCTTGGGGCACGCCGCGCGCCATCATCACGTCGGGGTGGCTTTCGCGCACGGCGCGGCGCCACGCGGCGCGCACCTCCTCGAACGGCGCGTCAGGCGCGACCCCGAGGACGGTGTAGGGGTCGGGCTCGGCATCGGGGACATAGCGGGCGCGGAGCGTCCGAAAGGCCGGCGTGTCGAGGCCAAAGATCTCGGCAACCCGCGCCAGGAATGCGTCTTCCTTGGGATGATAGGCCCCGTCGGCCACGGCAATATGAAAGAGCCCTTCCAGCAGGTCGGGCAGCGCCTCGTGGCCCAGGCCGAACATGCGCGCGATCCGCGTGGCATATTCCTCGAACCCCGCCACGTCTTGACGGGCAAGGTTGAACACGCGGGCGGCGTTGTCCTCTTCGCCGGTGGGGATGGTGAAGACTTCGCGAAAGGCCGTCACCTCGTCACGCGTCACAAGCCCGTCGGCCTTGGCCATCTTTGCGCCGAGGGCGATGATGGCGATGGCAAACGCGACAGAGCGCTCCGGCGGCGTGCGCAGCCGGTCGAAGACAGTGCCGAGCGCCTCGCCGGCGGCGAGGGCAGACAGGGCCTGGGCAATGCGTTTCCAAAGCGACATGCGGTGAGTCTAGGGCCGGCTCGGAGGGCCCGACAGAGTTTTCTGCGCCGCAACATGCTCTCTCCGTCCATCAGTCGGTGTGACGTCGGGTCGACCGCGGCCGCGGGCCGCCAACAATCCGGACAGGGTCAGAGCACCACCTCGCCCTGCGGCGTGGCAAGGCGCGCCGATAGGCCCGGAGGGGCGTCTTTCACCGTCATGCGGCGATCAGCGTCGCCGAGGAGGCGACCCAGCGCGGCGCCCTCGGGATGATGGAGGACCAGCTCCGTGAGACGAACGCCCCGGTCCGGCAGCGCCGCGGCGGGGTGCGGGCCCTGCCATTCAAGGAGCGCGGGGTAGACATCGTCGAACGGCAATTGACCCGTGTCGGTCACCGCCATGCGCCAGCGATAATCGCCCCGTACCAGGCTGAGCGGGGTGGCCACCTCTGCCAAAGGGCCGCCGGCGAGCGCTTTGTCCAGGTCTGCAACGCGCGCCGCCCAATGGGTGAGACGGGGGGCGCCAGAGAACGCATCGAGCCCGTACCACCGCGCGCGGTCGGGCCGGTCGGCCGAGGGGTCGATGGCAATCACCTCAAGGTAGGCCGCCGGGCCGAGGGACAGCAGGCGATTGTGGGTGCCGAACGCCGCGTGCTGCCCACCCGGCGTCAGTGGCACGCCAAGCGCAGCTTCGATCTGTGCGGCCCCTTCGGCCAGATCCGTGCAGGAGATGACGAGGTGATCGAGTTCCCAGATCATACCAGAACATCCTCGGTGAGATGGGTCCGAAAGAACGGGAAGAGGCTCGCCCAGAGGGTCGGCTCGAACCCCATCGACAGGGCATGCCCTTGGCCGTGGGCAACGAACAGGTCCACCGGCCGGCGCGCGCGCTCGGCCAATTGCAGGGCCTTGGAATGGGCGGCGATGTCGTCTCTGGTGCCAGATGAGATGAAGAGGGGCAGCGTCGCCCGCTCGATTGGAATCGGCCGGCCGGGGATCAAAGCGTCTTCGTGGCCGGGCCAGATCCAGCAGGGCCTCGAGCCCGGATCCCGGTCGATCGTGCCGGAGCTGAGGAACGTCTCGGGATCGAACGCCCCGGTGACTGATGCGAAGGGGGCGTGGACGGCAAAGGCCCGGAACGGCCCGGGATCCAGGGCCGCCAGCAGAAGCGCCGCCTCGGACCCCTTGGACCAGCCGAAAACGCCCACCGCGGCACAGCGCGGATGGGCGAGGAGCGCCTCGCCGGCCCGGGTGAAGGCGTCGATGGGGACCTGATCGATCAGGCCGGCGCGCAGCACACTTCCCGCGCCATAGCTGACCGGGAGCGCCAGAAAGCCGTGGGCTGCCAGGATGGCGGCGAAGCGGTGCGACCAGCCGGCGCCCGGCCCCTCGGCGCCGTGCAAGAGGACGATGCCGGGCAGGTCGGTGCCCGCCTCCGGGCCATAGACCGGCCAGTCGGGCGAAAGCTCTTCCAGGGTCAGGGCCATTTTGGCCTCCGTCGCATCGGCCCAAGCCTATCCGTGGACGCTTGGGCGGGACAGCGGGCTCGGGCGCCCCGCGTCATGCCATGGCCGCCAGCCGGCGGGCCCGCCGGATCACATAGACCGCACAGATCAGCGCCACGATCGAGGTGGCCAGCATCAGCAACTGAAGCGGCAGGCTCGACGTCGCGCCGCGCAGGACGATGCCGGCGAGCTGCGACAGGGCCGCGCCGCCACCGATCATGATCGCCGCGCCGAGGCCGCTCGCCGTGCCCGCCAGGTGCGGCCGCACCGACAGCATACCGGCCGTGGCATTGGGGATGACAAAGCCGTTGCCGAGACCCACGAAGGTGACGAATCCGAAGAAGAGCGCCGGGTGATTGGCCCCGGCGGCTGCGACCATCACCGAGACCGCCAGCCCCAGCACCACGATCCACGCACCGATCAGCATCATCCGGTTGATGCCGACCCGAACGGAGAACCGGCCCGACAGGTAGTTTCCAAGGACATACCCCGTTGCCGGCGCGCCGAAGGACAGCCCGGTCCAGAACGGGGTCATGCCGTAGATCTGATCGGCGGCCAGCGGCCCACCGCCGAGAAAGGCAAAGAAGGCACCCGACGCAAAGGCTGCGCCGAGCGCATAGCCCCAGAAGCGCGGCGAGGCAAAAAGCTCGGGATAGTCGCGCGCCTGCTCCGCGAAAGTCATGCCGGTGGAGGTCGCAGTCTCCCCCAGATCGCGCCATACGAGCCAGAACACCCCTGCCCCACCCAGAAGCAGGAACACAAAGACCGACTTCCAGCCAAAGAGCTGGTCAAGCCCGCCGCCGATGGCCGGCGCGATCATCGGAACCACCGCCATCCCCATTGTCACATAGCCGATCATCGAGGCGGCCTCGTTCTGGGGGACCATGTCTCGCACCACCGCGCGCGACAGGGCCATGCCGGTGGCCACCGCGGCCTGGATCATGCGAAACACCAGAAACACCACCGCGTTCGGGGCCAGCAGGCAGCCGATGGTCGCCACCATGAAGATCGCAAGGCCCGCAAGGGTGGTCGGGCGCCGCCCGTACCGATCAGACAGCGGGCCGATCATCAACTGAATGCCAGCCGTCGTGGCAAGATACAGCGACACCGAAAGCTGCATCACCGCGTAGTCCACCTCGAAATGCGCGGCCATGGCCGGCAGCGAGGGCAGGAAGACGTTCATGCTCATCGCGGCAATGCCGGCCATAAGCACAAGCGTCATGATGTGTGGGGGTGTCGTCCGGTCGAGGAACCGGATCACGGGCATCGCAGACATGCCCGGCAGCTAGTCCTTCGCGCGCCAAAGGTCCAGCATTGCGTGTTGTCAGGCCCGGGAGCGGCTGCTACCCCGATGCGACCTCGGGGCCCGGTGGATCGCATGCACGGTCCAGGGCGAAAATGGCGTGTCAGACAAGGGAAAACGGGAGGGGTCGTGGAGCATATTCGCATCCTCGACGGTGTGCGCGCCCTTTCGATCCTTCTGGTGCTCGCCGGACATACCTTGCCTTTGCATCTGGGCCCCTTGCGGCTGAACGAGGGAACGGCCGCGGCCGGCCTGTCGCTCTTTTTCGTGCTGTCGGGCTTTCTGATCGTGTCGATCCTCGAGCGTGGGATGACGCCCGGGGCCTTTCTGGTCCGGCGGCTGATGCGGATCGTGCCGGCGCTCTGGATGTTTCTGCTGGTCATCGCAGTGGTGATGCAGCCGCCTGTCCACGTCCTGCTGGCTAACGCGCTCTATGTATCGAACTACGTGCCGGGCGCGCTCCACAACCTGTCGATGTCGCATCTGTGGTCGCTCTGCGTCGAGGTGCATTTCTACCTTGCCATCGCATTCGCCGTAGCGGTGCTTGGACGGCGCGGCGTGTGGCTCGTGATCCCCGCGGCGGTTGCCACCACCGGTCTGCGGATCTCCGAGGGCGCGGCCTTGGACATCGCAACGCACCTTCGGGTCGACGAGATCCTTGCCGGCGGCATGCTCGCTCTGGTCTGGGCCCGGTCGGGCGAGACGCTCCGCACGGCGCTGGGGCGGCCCGCCATTGCGCTCGTCGCCACGGCCGGGGTCGGGGCGCTCTGGTATCTGTCGTGCTTCCCCGAGAGCGGTGCGCTGCCCTATCTCCGGCCCTATCTTGCGGCTGGCCTCGTCGGTGTTCTTCTGGCCGGGCGGCCTCCGCTTCTGACCTCGGTGTTGGAGAGCGGTGTGGCGGCCTATGTCGCCAAGATTTCCTATGCGCTCTATCTCTACCACATGCTGATGATCTGGGGCTGGCTGAACACCGGATCGACCGCCGAGCGGTATCTCTTGAAGCGCCCGATCAGCTATGCGCTGATGTTCGGCGCGGCCCATGCCTCGACCTTTTGGTGGGAGGCGCGGTGGCAGGCCCTTGGCAAACGGCTGACCCGAAATGCGATGCCGAGTATGCCGGCCCGCGCCCGCTAGTCCCACGCCGGGGGTTTGCAGCTTTGCGTTTTGCAGGCGCGCTCAGCTAAGGCCTTTGCAAATCCGCCGAAAATCCCTTCCCGCAGCGCGGCTCGCACGGTAGGACGCCATAACGGATCGGATGTGGGAGACAGCGGGCATGAAGGACATCCTTGCGGAGCTCGAAGCGCGGCGCGCGGGGGCGCGGGCGGGCGGCGGCCGCCGCCGGACCGACGCGCAACACGGCAAGGGCAAGCTGACGGCCCGCGAACGGATCGAGCTCTTGCTGGATGACGGCTCCTTCGAAGAGTTCGACATGTTCGTCGCCCACCGCTGCCACGATTTCGGGATGGCCGGAACCCAGCATCCCGGCGACGGGGTCGTGACGGGATGGGGCACGATCAACGGGCGGATGGTCTATGTCTTCGCGCAGGACTTTACCGTGCTCGGCGGCTCTGTCTCGGAAACCCACGGCGCCAAGATCTGCAAGATTATGGACATGGCGATGCAGAACGGCGCGCCGGTGATCGGGATGAACGATTCCGGCGGCGCGCGGATTCAGGAGGGCGTGGGTTCGCTGGCCGCCTATGGCGAGGTGTTCCAGCGCAATATCGAGGCCTCGGGCGTGGTGCCGCAGATCTCGCTCATCATGGGGCCCTGCGCAGGCGGCGCCGTCTACTCCCCCGCGATGACCGACTTCATCTTCATGGTGAAGGACAGCTCCTACATGTTCGTCACCGGGCCCGACGTGGTGAAAACGGTGACGAACGAGCATGTCACGGCCGAAGAGCTGGGCGGCGCCACCACCCATACCCGCAAATCCTCGGTCGCCGACGCTGCGTTTGAGAACGATCTGGAGGCGATCGCCGAAACCCGCCGCCTGGTCGATTTCCTGCCGCTGAACAACCGCGAGAAGCCGCCCGTGCGGCCGTTCTTCGACGATGTCGACCGGATCGAGCCATCGCTCGACACGCTGGTGCCCGACAACCCCAACCAGCCCTACGACATGAAGGAGCTGATCCTAAAGGTCGCCGACGAGGGCGACTTCTATGAGATCCAGGGAGAGCATGCGGGCAACCTGATGACGGGGTTCATTCGCCTTGAGGGGCAGACAGTGGGCGTGGTGGCCAACCAGCCGATGGTGCTGGCCGGCGTTCTCGACATTGATTCGGCCCGCAAGGGCGCCCGGTTCGTCCGCTTCTGCGATTGTTTCGAGATCCCGATCCTGACGTTCGTGGACGTGCCTGGCTTCCTGCCGGGAACGGGCCAGGAATATAGCGGTGTGATCAAGCACGGCGCGAAGCTGCTCTTTGCCTATGGCGAGGCGACAGTGCCGAAGGTGACCGTGATCACCCGCAAGGCCTATGGCGGGGCCTATGTGGTGATGTCGTCGAAGCATCTGCGCGCCGACTTCAATTATGCCTGGCCCACCTCGGAGGTCGCCGTGATGGGCGCCAAGGGAGCGGTGGAGATCCTCCACCGGGCCGATCTGAGCGATCCCGAGAAGATCGCGGCGCACACGGCCGAATACGAAGATCGCTTCGCCAATCCGTTCGTGGCGGCCGAACGCGGCTTTATCGACGAGGTGATCCAGCCCCGTTCGACCCGGCGCCGGGTGGCCCGCGCCTTCGCGGCGCTTCGCTCGAAGCAGCGCCGGATGCCTTGGAAAAAGCACGATAATATCCCGCTTTGACATGGCGGCGCACCGATCAGCTCCCCGGCAGAGGGCATCCGGCGCCCGGCCCATCCTGGTTTTGACGCTGCCCGGACGTGCGGCGCGCGCACGCGCCGCGACCTCTCCCGGGGCGGCATAGGATGGCGCCGCGCGGCTGGCATATCCTACGCGACGGAGCGGCGGTCACCGTGAGCCGCGCGCCCGTGGTGCAATGGGACGTGACGGCCGAGACCACCCTGCCCGCCGAAGGACACCTACCCGAGGCCGGCCGTCTGCTGGTGGCAAGCCAGGTGCGGCAGGATCTGTGGCGGGCGCTGCGGCGGCAGCGAGGCTTCTCGCCCGCGGTGCGTGTGGCCCCAAAGGGCGCAGATCTGGCCGTGCGCGCGGGTGGGCGCATCGACGCGATCTTCGACCGATCCCGCCTCGAGGCGCGCATTGACGGCGTGCTGTCGGATGGGGCCAATCGGGCCCGCTGGATCAGAAACGCAAGACGCGCTAAGACCTTGATCAGCGAATACGACCGGGAGGGCGCGCGATGACGCATCCGGCCGGCCGATCTGCGGGCCCGAGGGTCCGCCGCGCGTGCGCCGGTGAGGGGAGGCTCCGGCGCACGCGCGCCGTTTATGCATCGATGCTGCGCCCGATGGTGGCCGTGGGAGCCGCGCTTGTGCTCTTCGTCGGCACCGCGATGGCGCAAGAGGTGGTACTGCCGCCGCCCGCCCCCGCCCTGCCGTCAGGCCAGGAGGTCGCGCCCCTCGACATGACGCTCGAGGTACAGACCGACGGGCAACTTTGGCTGGTCCTGCGGTATCTGTCCCCCCGCATCGCGCGCGACGCCGGCGATCTGGGTTATGACGCGGTGGCCCCGGATCTCGACGCGCTGTGCGACGGGCCCGGCCTTGCTGCAGCCGCAGCAAGCGCGGTTGCCGGGCACCCGCCCGACCAGATCGTGGTCGCGCTCCTCGACCGCCCGCTGCCCCGCGGCATGAGCGATCCCGATGCCACGCAGTTCATCGGCGCGTACCTGCCGGGTGAGGGAGGCTGCGCCTGGCAATGAACGGATGTCACAGGTTTTTCCAGACTGGCGCTGAAGTTAATTCGCGGTATACGCAATTGTCGCTCTGGTCTAGGGTGCGGCATGGACCGGGGGCGCATAGCGACCGCCCGGCCGAAGATGACAGTAGGAGAATGACGTCATGCAAACTGCTCTCAAGCTTGCCCTTCTCATGGGTCTTCTCGGCTTCGCGGCCGCCTGCGCGCAGCAGGAAGAAGTTGTTATTGTGCCGCCGGTCGAGCCCGAGCCGGAATTCAACAAGTTCTGATTTGTGCGGGTGGCCGGGCCATTCGCTCGGCCACCCGACCATTTTTCCAAGCGTTTCAAAACCCTTAGCTCTCTCGCGAAGCGGACGACCCGCTAGGTCGTCGACGCGGCCTCCCCGACAAGGAAAAACCGAGCGTATCGGACGGCCCCCGACCTCTTTGCAGGTGCAGCGCGCGGCCACGTCAGAATCACTTTTCGCAGTCAGGAATCACGCGGCGCCCCGTGGCGCGGCTCACGGCGCTGTTGACCCGCCTCGTGGCCGGAATGCGAGGGCCGAAATCCCGGGGAAGACCCCCGAAAAAGGGGCCTCGATCGTGGCGAACATGCCACAGATGCGGGCTATTGTTCACGTATCGTGGCCACTGAAAATCGCACTTGGAAGCCCCCTCTCGCGCCGTAGGGGAATGCGATGATCAAGCACCGCGGCTTCCCCTCGCGTCTGCCGGGCTCGGACTTTCAGTTCACCATTCGCCGGGCCAACAAGGGCGGAGCGACCCCGCTCGCCGCGCGCAAGCGCTTTGCTGATCGCCGGCCGGCCGACCGGCGCGCCGACACGGCCTTCCTCGCCGCACTGATCGACCATTTCGAGGACGCGCCGTTCGCGCGCGGCAATCTCGACGCCGGGCGTCTGTCGTGGCTCTTGGACCGCGAGGTTTTGCCGGCGGACGATGCGTTCGACCCGGCCGACTACGACGCCCTCCTGCGGGTCGATCTAGAGGCTGCGCGCCGCAGCTTCCCCCACCTCTTCGACGCCGAAGCGGACACAGAATTCGCAGGTGATGAAGATTGCGGCGAAAATGGGGAACCGGCCGGCGACGATACGGAGGATTGGGCGTGATTGTGCCGAAGTTTGCGGCGTATCGGCGAAAATCGGCTCGCGCTCCGGTTGTGCCTCCGATTTTGCTTTCGCAAACTGCGAAACATGGCATTCTGCAACCGGGACGTGCGTCTGGCAGCTTTTGGACGCCGGCTCAATTTCAAGACCGTACCCCTTCCCCCTGCGGGTGGCCGATCCCCCTGATCCCCCGGCCACCCGCAGGATTTCGTTTGGCGCGCGCGACCGGTAAGGCAGCGCCCCCGGCCCCGGCCCCGGCCGGTGAAGCTTCGCCGAACGAAAACACCCCTTCCGGCGGATCGGCGCTCATTTCCAGGGATCACGCGGGCTTGTCCGAAGAAGACGAGGCGCAGCGCACATGTCTAGGGTACGACGTTTCGACGAGCAGCAGCAAAGGCGGACCCAGTCCATGTTCAGAACTACCCGTATCGCGTTTGTCGTCGCCGCGCTTGGCGGCCTTTCGGCTTGCGCCGGCAGCGACCTTGAGCGCGGCGCCCTCGGCGCCGCCGGCGGCGCAGCCGTGGCCGAACTCACCGGCTCCGACGTTGTGGCCGGCGCGCTCATCGGTGGCGCGGCCGGTGTCGTCTGCGACGACGCGGGCGTGTGCGAAAACCGCTGAGGCGGCACCAGCCCCTCACACCACAACGACCACCACTCACACGATGAAACGGCGGGGCCCCAGAACGGGCCCCGCCTTTTTCGTGCCCGATCCCCGGCGCGCGGCGCGGCAACGGCCGGCCGCGCTTCGACGAAGACCAAGAAGGACGATCCCGTGACAAAGCCTCTGTTCGACAAGATCCTGATCGCCAATCGCGGCGAGATCGCCTGCCGCGTGATCAAGACGGCCCGCAAGTTGGGGATCGGAACTGTCGCCGTCTTCTCCGACGCGGACCGGCACGCGCTGCATGTCGAGATGGCCGACGAGGCAATCCATATCGGCCCGCCACAGGCCAACCAGTCCTACATTGTGATCGACAAGATCATGGCGGCCATCCAGCAGAGCGGCGCGCAGGCGGTCCATCCGGGCTATGGGTTCCTGTCCGAGAACCCCAAATTCGCAGAGGCGCTCGACGCCGCGGGCGTTGCCTTTGTCGGACCGCCCAAGGGCGCCATCGAGGCGATGGGCGACAAGATCACCTCGAAGAAGATCGCGCAGGAGGCCGGCGTCTCGACCGTCCCGGGCTATATGGGTCTGATCGAGGATGCCGACGAGGCGGTGAAGATCGCGGGCGAAATCGGCTATCCGGTGATGATCAAGGCGTCGGCAGGCGGCGGTGGCAAGGGCATGCGGATCGCTTGGAGTGATCAGGAGGCGCGCGAGGGCTTCCAAAGCTCCAAGAACGAAGCGGCGGCAAGCTTTGGCGACGACCGGATCTTCATCGAGAAGTTCGTCACCCAGCCGCGGCATATCGAGATCCAGGTCTTGGCCGACAAGCACGGCAACTGCATCTATCTCAACGAGCGCGAATGCTCGATCCAGCGGCGGAACCAGAAGGTGATCGAAGAGGCGCCCTCGCCCTTCCTCGACGCCGAGACGCGCGCCGCCATGGGCGCCCAATCCTGCGCATTGGCCCAGGCGGTGGGCTATACCAGCGCCGGCACCGTCGAGTTCATCGTGGACGCCGACAAGAATTTCTACTTTCTCGAGATGAACACTCGCCTGCAGGTGGAGCACCCGGTGACCGAACTGATCACCGGCGTCGACCTGGTGGAGCAGATGATCCGAGTGGCCGCGGGCGAGCCGCTGTCGATCACGCAGGACGATGTGAAGATCGACGGCTGGGCGATCGAGAGCCGCCTCTACGCCGAAGACCCCTACCGCAACTTCCTGCCGTCCATCGGTCGGCTGACGCGCTATCGCCCACCCGCCGAGGTTGCCGCGGGCGATAAGGCCGTGCGCAACGACACCGGCGTCTACGAAGGCGGCGAGATTTCAATGTATTACGACCCGATGATCGCCAAGCTCTGCACCTGGGCGCCAACCCGGGACGCGGCCATCGAAGAGATGCGCCACGCACTGGACCGGTTCGAGCTCGAAGGGATCGGGCACAACCTGCCCTTCCTCTCGGCGGTGATGGACCATCCGCGCTTCATCTCGGGCGCCATCACCACGGCCTTTATCGCCGAGGAATATCCCGAGGGGTTCGAGGGCGCGACATTGGAGCCCGACGCCCTGCGGCGTGTGGCGGCGGGCGCGGCGGCGATGTTCCGGGTGGCCGAGATCCGGCGCACGCGCATCACAGGCCGCCTCGGCAATCACGAGCGCAATGTGGGAGACGACTGGGTTGTGGCGATCGGGGCCGAGCGGTGGGAGGCCCATGTCGAGGCCGATCGCGAGGGCGCGAGCGTCACCATTGACGGCGCCACCCACCGCGTCGCCTCGGACTGGACCCCGGGCACGCCGCTGGCGCTTCTCGACATCGACGGCGACGTGATGGCGGTGAAGGTGTCGAAGGTCACATCGGGCTTTCGCATGCGCACCCGCGGCGCCGATCTGAAGGTCCACGTCTGGACGCCAGCGCAGGCCCGACTGGCCGCGCATATGCCGGTCAAGGAGGCGCCCGACACGTCTAAGATGCTCCTGTGCCCCATGCCCGGGCTTCTGGTGAAGCTTGATGTGGCAGAAGGCGACGAGGTGCAGGAGGGTCAGGCGCTCTGCACCGTCGAGGCCATGAAGATGGAGAACATCCTGCGCGCCGAGAAGAGGGGCACGGTGGCCAAGATCAACGCGGGCCCGGGCGACAGCCTCGCCGTTGACGACGTCATCATGGAGTTCGGATGAGCGTTTCCGAGGGGGCTCTGACCGAGGCGCGCGCAAGTGCGACCCAGGTGGTTTGGGTCGCCATGGCCGTCGCGCTCGCCGTGTTTGCAGCACTGCAGCTGGCAAGCCTGCGCCTGGTCGGAAGCTTCGAGTACCCGCTCGACGACGTCTACATCCACCTCGCGGTCGCCGAGCAGATCGCGGCCGGCAATTATGGAGTGAACCCGGGCGAGGTGTCGTCGCCTGCCTCCTCTCCGCTCTATCCGCTGCTCCTGTTGCCCTTTGCGGGCACCGAGCTGCAGCGGATGCTGCCGCTTCTGTGGAATATCGTCGGGCTTCTGGCGTCGGCCGCTCTGTTCGGCCGGATCCTGATCCAGGCGGGCCTGCAGGGCTGGCCGGCCATCGCCACCGCCGCGGCGGCACCCCTGCTTCTCAACATGTCTGGCATCGCGGCCATCGGCATGGAGCACAGCCTTCATATGGCGGCGAGCCTGGCGATCCTGTCGGGCCTCTTCGACATGGTGAAGACGGGCCGGATCGGCGCCCTTCTGGTCGTCGGCATCGTCCTGGCGCCGGCCCTCCGGCCGGAAGGCCTGGCGCTTTCGCTGCTGGCCGCAGGCGCGGTCGCGCTGAACGGGCGCTGGACGGCGGGGATCGGCCTTGCGGTGATCGGTCTGGCCCCTCAGGTGGCGTTTGCCGGGTTTCTCGCCGTGCTGGGGCTCGACCCTGTGCCGAGTTCGGTGCTCACGAAGCTGGGCGCAGGCGACAGCGAGGCGTCGGGCCTCCTTTCCTCGATCTCAAGAAATCTCAGCCAGGTCAGCGGCCTGGCGCTCCTAGCGCTCACGGCCCTGTCGTTGCTCGCGGCCGTCTGCGCTGCCTTGGCCCGTGCGCGCGAGGCGGCGTGGATTGCCTTCATCGCGGCCATGGCGGGCGGTGCTCACCTGATCGCCGGCAAGATCGGCTGGCTCAACCGCTATGAACCCTACGCCATCGCCCTTGTCTTCGCGGGCGTTCTGGCCGGACTGGCGCCGCTCGCCGGGCGCCTGCGGGTGGTTTTTGCCGGCGGCCTTGTGGTTGCGTCGCTGGCGCTCGCGCTGCAATTCGTGCTGCTCGGGCTGCCGCTCGTGGTGCGAAACCCGCTCATGATCCACCTGCAGCAAGGGCAGATGGCCCGCTTTGCGCAGGACTATGCGAAGGCGCCCGTGGCGGTGAACGATCTCGGCTGGGTGTCGTGGACCAGCCCCAACCATGTGCTCGACCTTTGGGGCCTTGCCTCGTCGGAGGCCCGCCGCATCCGCCTGTCCGACCCTGCGCCGGGCTGGGGCGCCCCGCTCGCCGCCGCGGAAGGCGTCCGGTTCGCCATGATCTATGACCAGTGGCTCGGCGATGCCGTCGGGGCGGAGTGGGTCCGGCTCGGCACCCTCAGCCCGGATTTCGAGACCGCGCGCATGGGCATCTATCGCGAGCGCGGACAGGCCTTCGTTCTCGGCGATTACGACGTCGCGTTCTATGCCACCGACCCCGAGGCCGTCCCTGCCCTGGCGGAAGCGCTGGAGGAGTGGGCAGCCAGCCTGCCCGGGGGCGCCCGCTTTGAGCCGGCGGTGGCGCCGTGACGGCGGCACACCCCTTCCAGCCGGCCGCGGCCGGCGCAGCGCGTCAGCCGGCGCCGGCGCGCCGTTCGCGGATCTCGCGTTGCCGCATCGGCATCTTGTCGATCGTCCGGGAAATCTCGCGAACCGACCAGGGAGATGGCTTGCGCAGCTTGACCTGCCCATCCTTACCCACAAGCGCAAGCTGGAACCCGCGCGGGCGCAGCTGGCGCCGCACGGCGCTTTGGGCCGATGGATCGGTGTCGGTGATGACCACCACGTCGCGCTCGATCAACTCGCCGGGCTGTGCCGAGAGCAGCCGCAGCTGCTCGGCAAAGCGCGGGTCGGCGGGCGTGTCAGCGAACACCACGATGGGCCGGCGCGTCCAGAGAAAGTCGTCGAGCGTCACGTCGGCGGCGTCGATGATGTCGAGGCCCGGAACAGCGCCCTCCGCCGCCATATCGGTTTCGGCCGGGCTTCCGGCGGTCTGTGCCGGCGAAAGGCTCGGCCAGCCGAAGGTGCCGAGGGCCAGAATGGGGAAAACATCGCGTCGC
Organism: Pseudomonadota bacterium; assembly: GCA_039822045.1. Lineage (GTDB taxonomy): Bacteria > Pseudomonadota > Alphaproteobacteria > Rhodobacterales > Rhodobacteraceae > HLUCCA09. Next base: position 13,937 of record JBCBMY010000012.1, read on the forward strand.
TGCATGGGATCTCCTGTCCGCGCAGATATAGGAGGCGCCACGCCGAAAGCTAAGGCCAAATGCGCGCCTTCCCAAGGGGCAGGCCTCACGCCGTGCGCCGCTGTTAAGGCGCGGGCAAGCATGCGCGCGCTAGGCTCGGCAGCGCCAGTTCCCCAACGTGGAGACCAGGGTTCCATGGACGTCTCGTTGCATCTTGGCGCTTATCGCACCGGCAACACCAGCCTTAAGGCGCTTTTGTCGGCCGCGCGCCCGGCCCTTGCGGCCAACGGCCTGGCTTTCTGGGGCGAGGAGGAGCGGCGCGCAGGGCACTACCGCGAACTGATTCGCCCGGCGGACACGTTGACCGAGGCCGCCGCCGAGCGCGGGCAACGCAGCGTCGAGACACTCCGCACCCTGATGGAGGTGCTCGAGGATGACGGGGTCGAGCGGCTCATCGTGTCGGAGCCGCACATGAGTGGCAGCCTGCCCGAGATGTTGAAGCGCGAGCGGCTCTATCCGTTCCTGAGCGAGCGGCTTGGCCGCTTTGCCCCCGTCTTTCACGACCGATGCGACCGGGTGCTGGTGATCATTCGCGCCTATGACACCTATTGGCGCTCGGCCGCCGCGCAGGCCGTGGCCGATGGCCATCCCCTGCTCGACCGACGGGCGCGTGCACGGTTGGCCGTGCAGCCCGTCCGGTGGCGCCGGGTGATCGAGACCATTGGTCAGATCCTGCCGCGCGCACACCTCATCGTCGTGCCGTTCGAGGCTTTGGCGGGCCATTGGGACGCGCAGATGACCGTGCTCGCGGGCGAAGCGGGGCGCGCCGCGCTCCGCGACGCATCGGGGGCCGCAGCGCCGGAGGTCCCCGCACCGGCAGTCGACGGCGCGGGGCGCGACAGGCTGGCACGTGGTCCCGAGGCCGCGGATTTGCGCACAATGCTCGCCGAGCGGGGCGCGCCGGCCGACGACCCCGGCCTTGCCGGCCAGGGCCCCTGGTGCGCCTTCGACGAGGAAGAGGTCGCCGACCTCTGCCACGCCTATGCCGAGGATCTCGCCTGGCTGCGCAAAGGCGCGTCGGGCCTTGCCACCTTCATCGAAAGCGCGGACGCCCAAGAGCTGCGCGAGATGGACAGGACACGAGGAAGACCGCACCATGACCGACACCACCGACCCCCGCCCGACGGCGGCCGACTGGGCGAAGCTGGCTGAGAAAGAGCTGCGTGGACGGCCCCTGACCGATCTCGACTGGGACACGCTTGAGGGCATCCGCGTGCGCCCGCTCTACACGCCCGACGACGTGGAGGGGCTTGATCAAATCGGCGAGATGCCAGGCGTCGCACCCTACACCCGCGGGGTGCGGGCGACGATGTATGCCGGGCGGCCCTGGACGATCCGGCAATATGCGGGCTTCTCAACGGCCGAGGAATCGAACGCGTTCTACCGCAAGGCCCTCGCCGCGGGCCAACAGGGCGTCTCGGTCGCCTTCGATCTGGCCACCCACCGCGGCTATGACAGCGATCATTCGCGCGTCGAGGGGGATGTCGGCAAGGCCGGTGTCGCCATCGACAGTGTCGAGGACATGAAGATCCTCTTCGACGGCATCCCGCTCGACAAGGTGTCGGTTTCGATGACGATGAACGGCGCCGTGATCCCCGTTCTGGCGAACTTCATCGTGACGGGCGAGGAACAGGGCGTCGGCCGCGATCAGCTCTCAGGGACTATCCAGAACGACATCCTGAAGGAGTTCATGGTCCGAAACACCTATATCTATCCGCCCGAACCCTCGATGCGGCTGGTGGCCGACATCATCGAGTACACGGCGAGCGACATGCCTCGGTTCAACTCGATCTCGATCTCGGGCTACCACATGCAAGAGGCGGGCGCCGACCTCGTCCAGGAGCTCGCCTTCACCCTGGCCGACGGGCGCGAATATGTGCGTGCGGCCATTGAGCGTGGCATGGATGTCGACAAGTTCGCCGGTCGGCTGTCGTTCTTCTTCGCCATCGGGATGAACTTCTTCATGGAAGCGGCCAAGCTGCGCGCGGCGCGTCTCCTCTGGGCGCGGATCATGGAGGAGTTCGCCCCGAAGGACCCCAAGAGCCTGATGCTGCGCACCCATTGCCAGACATCCGGCGTGTCACTGCAGGAGCAGGATCCCTACAACAACATCGTGCGCACGGCGTTCGAAGCGATGTCGGCCGTGCTCGGGGGTACGCAATCCCTTCACACGAACTCTTTCGATGAAGCCATTGCTTTGCCGACAGAATTCTCCTCTCGGATTGCACGGAACACACAGCTCATCCTGCAGGAAGAGACCGGCGTCACCAAGGTCGTCGATCCGCTCGCCGGCTCCTACTATGTCGAGGCGCTGACCTCGGAATTGGCCGAGAAAGCCTGGGCTCTGATCGGCGAGGTCGAGGAGATGGGCGGCATGACCAAGGCGGTCGCCGCGGGCATGCCGAAGCTCCGCATCGAAGAGACAGCCGCGCGCCGCCAGGCCGCCATCGACCGGGGCGACGAGGTGATCGTGGGGGTCAACAAGTATCGCCTGGCCGAAGAGGGTGAGATCGACATCCTCGACATCGACAACGAAAAGGTCCGCGCGGCGCAGGTCGCACGACTGGAAAGGATCCGGGCCAGCCGCGACGACACGTCGTGCACGGCCGCGCTCGCCGAGGTGTCGCGTCGCGCCCGCGAGGGTGGCAACATGCTCGAGGCGGCCGTCGAAGCCGCCCGCGCCCGCGCCACGGTCGGCGAGATCTCCCTGGCGATGGAGGAGGTCTGGGGCCGCCACCGGGCCGAGGTCAAAACACTCGCCGGTGTCTATGGAGCGGCCTATGAGGGCGACGACGGGTTCGCCGAAATCCAGAACTCAGTCGAAGCCTTCGCCGAGGCCGAGGGGCGCCGCCCCCGCATGCTCGTCGTCAAGATGGGCCAGGACGGGCACGACCGGGGCGCCAAGGTGATCGCCACGGCCTTTGCCGACATTGGCTTCGATGTGGATGTCGGCCCGCTCTTTCAAACCCCGGAAGAGGCGGCGCAGGACGCGGTCGACAACGATGTGCATGTCGTCGGGATCTCGTCGCAGGCGGCCGGCCACCGAACGTTGGCGCCCCGGCTCGTAGAGGCACTGAAGGCCCAGGGCGCGGGCGACATCATCGTGATTTGCGGCGGTGTGATCCCGCATCAGGATTACGAGTTCCTCCGGAATGCCGGGATCAAGGCGATCTTCGGTCCGGGCACGAACATCCCCGCCGCGGCCGAAGACATCCTGACGCTGATCCGCGAGGCCCGGACCGAGGACGCCTAGCGCCCAGACCAGGCGGCCTCGGAACGGTGACACGGGTTTTGCAAACCGCGTCGCCCTGTGCTTTGTGGCTTTGCAAAGCGGAGGGCGCGGGATGGCGGTGCAAAAGCTCTATGCGGGCGCAAAGCTGCGCGAGATCCGCAGCCGGATCGGCATGACGCAAAAGGCATTCGCCGAAAAGCTCGGCGTGTCGCTGCCCTATCTCAATCAGATGGAGAACAATCACCGCCCGGTCTCGACCACGGTGGTGGTCGCCCTCGCCGCCGAGTTCGGGCAGGACGTGACCGAATTGGCCGCCGGCGACACCGAGCGGCTCGTGTCGGACATGCGCGAGGCGCTGGCCGACGAGGTGTTCACCGACCGGCCGGCGCTGGCCGATCTGCGGCTGGCAGCCTCCAACGCCCCGGCGCTGGCCCGCGCATTCCTGGAGCTTCACCGCGCCTACCGCCAGAGCCACGAGCGCTTGGCCCTGCTCGACGAGGCGCTTGGCCGCGACCGCGCCGGCGCCGCGATCAGCCCGTGGGAAGAGGTGCGCGACTTCTTTCACTATTGCGACAATCATTTCGACAGCCTTGACCAGGCCGCGGAACGCTTTGCCGGCGCCGACCCGATGGCAGCGGCCCAGGCGGCCCTCGCGGCGCAGGGCATCAATGTGGAGCTGGCCGAGGACGCGCCCCTGCGCCGGTTCGACGCCCGTGCCGGTCGGCTCGTTCTGTCTGCCCGAGCGCCGCGGGCCACGCGCAACTTCCAGATCCTCCACCAGGTGGCGCTGCTGACCCAGGAGCCGCTCTTGGAGGCCACGCTGGATCTGGCGCGCTTCGCCACACCCGATGCGCGGGCTGTCGCGCGCATGGGCCTGGCGAACTATTTCGCTGGCGCGGCCTGCATGCCCTATGGCGTGTTTCACGCCGCCGCGGTCGAGCTGAGGCATGATCTGGAGCGGCTGGCGCAGCGGTTCGACGCCTCGCTCGAGCAGGTGGCGCACCGGCTGGTGACGCTGCAGCGGCAGGGCGCGAAGGGCGTGCCGTTCTTCTTCGCCCGTGTCGATCAGGCGGGCACGATCACCAAGCGCCATTCGGCCGCCAAGCTGCAGTTTGCCCGCTTCGGGGGCGCCTGCCCGCTCTGGAACGTGCACCGCGCCTTCGAGACACCGGGCCGCTTCCTGCGCCAACTGGCCGAAACACCGGACGGCGCGCGCTATATCCTGCTGGCGCGCGACGTGACCAAGCCGGGCGGCGCCTGGGGCGTGCCCGACCGCCGCTTTGCCATCGCCCTCGGGGCCGAAGTGGCCCATGCCGGCGCGCTCGTCTATGCCGACGGGCTGGATGTGGGGCGCGCGGGCGCGTTCGAGCCCATCGGCGTCAGCTGCCGGATCTGCGCCCGGCGAGAGTGCCACCAGCGCGCCGTTCCACCCCTCGAGCGCCCGCTCGAGGTGACGCCGGATGCGCGCGGCACCCTGCCCTATCGGGTCGGCGGCTAGGGTGCGTGCGCAGGCTCAGGCATGGGCGCGGAGGAGGGCCGCGATTTCGTCCTTCAGGCGCATCCGTTCCTTGCGCAGGACGGTGATGCCGGCATCGTCCATCGGCTCGATATCGCACTCGGCCCGGTGCACCTGCCGGTTCACGTCATGATACGCGTCGGCCAGGCGCGCGAAGTGCGGATCCTCTTGCTTGAGCCGATGGATCAGGTCGACGGCTTCGGGGAAATCCTCGGCCAGTTCGTGGGGAACGTGGGACATTTCTGCTCTCCTGACGGTGCGGTCTCGTCCGCGCTGGAGGACAGGCTATCCGGGCCGGCACGCCGTGTGCGTTGACCGAGATCAACCCCTCAGCGGCGGGCGCGCCGCCACCCGGCCGCCTGTGCCTCGGCCTCGCTGCAGAACCAACGCTCACCGCGCGCGGGCGATATCCGGGTCGCGCCGTAGTGCTCCTGGCCGGGCACGTGGTAGATCCGGCCGCCCTTCGAGATGTTGCCCTTGATCGCACAGCCTGGCGGGGCACCCGCCTCGGGCGCCGCCGCCTGGACCGCGCGCACATCGGAAGGGCGTTCCGCATCTCCCTGCCAGACGCCGCGGCCGGCAAAGAGTGCCTCCTTCTCGGCATCCACATAGTCGGTGCCATAGCGGGCATACGCGAATGCGGCGCCAGACCGCACGAGAGCCTCCGCCACGTCGGCGCCCGACGGGTCGCGGCAGGTGGCCACGAGCCGGCCAAACCGGTCGCGGCTGTGGCCGGTGCAGGTCAGGCCATCGGCGGCCAGACGACGGAGCGCCTCGGTCGCCGCCGCACCGCACGCCCAGGAGCGCCCATCCGCGTCGCGGCAGGTCTGACCCCCTTCCGGCGCATCGATGGCGTGGAGCCGCACGGTCTCTCCGGCGATCCGCAAGGTATCGCCGTCGACGACCTCGACATCCCCGGAAAGAACCTGCGCCGCCCGGGCCGGTTCGCCATCGATCAGGAGCAGCGCCGCCAGAAGCGCCGCCGCGATGTCTCGCACCATGTCGCCCTTGTGCCCGGGGCTCCCCGAGCCCGGCAAGGCGACATCTCAGCCTTGGTAAACGGGCGCGCCTTCCCGCTGGGTCCGGTCAGGGTCGGTCGGGCGCCACCAATCGGTGTTCTCGCGCGCAAGCGGCGCACGGCCGAGGACGTGATCGGACACCTTCTCGCCCACCATGATCGAGGGGGCGTTCAGGTTGCCGTTTGGGATGCGCGGAAAGATCGAGCTGTCGGCCACGCGCAGCCCGTCGACCCCGATCACCCGCGCCTCCGGGTCGACAACGGCCATCGGGTCGTCCGCCGCGCCCATCCTGGCCGTGCCACAGGGGTGATAGGCGCTTTCGGCCTCGTTGCGGATCACAGCGTCCAGGGCTGCGTCGCTCGTGGCCGGGGCACCGGGCGAGATCTCAGCACCGCGATACGGGTCGAACGCCGGCTGCGCCACGATCTCGCGCGTCAGGCGAATGGCCGTGCGGAAATCGCGCCAGTCCTCCTCCGCCGACATGTAATTAAAGAGGATCGAGGGCGGCGCAGCCGGGTCGGACGCGGTGAGCCGCACGCGCCCACGCGAGGGCGAGCGCATCGGCCCGCAATGCACCTGAAATCCGTGCCCTTCGGCCGAGGCCTGTCCGTCATAGCGCACGGCGATCGGCAGGAAATGGAACTGGATGTCGGGATACGGCACGCCCGGGCGCGATCGAATGAAGCCTGCGCTCTCGAACTGGTTCGACGCGCCGGGCCCGCTCTGCCCCATCAGCCAGCGCAGGCCGACCCATGCCTTTCCGTGCAGGCTCCAGTACGAGTAGAGCGAGACCGGCTGGGTCGCGGCATATTGGACGTAGAGCTCCAGATGGTCCTGCAGATTGGCGCCAACGCCCGGACGATCGGCAACAACCTCGATCCCGTGCTCTGCCAGATGCGCGCCGGGCCCGATGCCCGACAGCATCAACAGCTTCGGCGTGTTGAAGGCCGAGGCCGCAAGAACGGTCTCGCCCGCCGCAATCTCGCGCCCGTCGGTCAGGACGACACCGCGGGCCCGGCCCTCGACGATGTTCACCCGGGCCACCTCGCCCCGGACGAGCGACACGTTGCCAAAGGCAAGCGCAGGCCGCAGATAGGCCGAGGCCGCCGACCAGCGCTTGCCATGCCAGATCGTGGCATCGAACGGGCCAAAGCCTTCCTGACGCGCGCCATTATAGTCGCCCGTCGCGCCATAGCCCGCCTGGTCGCCCGCGGCAACGAAGGCCTGCACCAGTGGATTGTGGCGCTGCCCGCGCGTGACGTGCAACGGCCCACCCCGGCCCCGCCGCTCGGGGTCGCCGCCGTGGCCGCCGTCATGCCAGTCCTCCTGTCGCCGGAAATAGGGCGCGACGTCGGCCCAGGCCCAGCCGTGCGCGCCGTTCTCGGCCCAATGCTCGTAGTCCTCCGGATGGCCGCGCACATAGATCATGCCGTTGATCGAGGACGACCCGCCGATGACCCGGCCGCGCGGCGCGGCCATGCGACGCCCGCCCATATGCGGCTCGGGTTCGGTGCGATAGCCCCAGTCATAGCGCGACATGTTCATCGGATAGCTGAGCGCGCCCGGCATGTTGATGAGCGGCCCCCAATCCGACCCGCCTGCCTCGACCACAATCACCCGGCGCCCGGCCTCCCCCAGGCGGAAGGCCATCGCCGAGCCCGCAGACCCTGCGCCCACGACGACAATATCGGCCTCCACTAGCGCGGCCCCTCGCGTCCGACCGGACAACCCGGCGCGGCGCCCGAAACCGGCGCGCATCCCTGCCCCATCATCTTGATATAAATACTCGCCGGCGCACCGGCCCGGCCCGGCGAAACGGCCTCAATAGGACGCATCGACATCTCCCATGCCGACATAGACGGACTTCAGGCGGGTATAATGCTCGATTGCCGCCTCCCCGTTTTCGCGCCCGAACCCGCTGGCGCGAACCCCTCCGAAGGGCATCTCGACCGGTGTCAGGTTGTACTGGTTGATCCAGCAGGTGCCCGCCTCGAGCTGACCGACCACGCGATGGGCCCGCGCGAGATCGCGGGTGAAGACGCCGGCGGCCAAGCCGAACTCGGTCGCGTTGGCGCGCGTCACGACCTCGGCCTCGCTGTCGAAGGCAAAGACCGACATCACGGGGCCGAAGACCTCCTCGCGCGCGATCGTCATGTCGTCGGTCACATCCGCAAACACGGTGGGAGCGACGTACCAGCCCGGGCCATCCACCGCGTTGCCACCGCAGACGAGGCGCGCCCCTTCGGCTCTCGCGCCCTCGATATAGGCCATCACCTTGTCGAATTGCGCCTGGCTCACCAGGGGCCCAAGCGTGGTTCCTTCGTCGAGCGGATCGCCTGAGCTTGCGGTTCCGGCGCGCGCGGCCAGGCGGTCGAGGAAGGGCTCGAGCGCCGCCCGCTCAACGAACACGCGCGTGCCGTTGGAGCAGACCTGGCCCGACGAATAGAAATTGCCGTTGATCGCACCCGACACCGCCGCGTCGAGATCGGCATCCGCAAAGACGATGAGGGGGGACTTGCCGCCGAGCTCCATGGTCGCCTGCTTCAGACCGCGCGCAGCCGCCTCATAAACGCGCCGCCCGGTCGGCACCGAACCCGTGAGCGACACTTTGGCCACGCGCGCATCATCGACCAGCGCTGCGCCGACATCGCCATAGCCCTGTACAACGTTGAAAAGGCCCGGCGGCAGGCCGGCCTCGATGTAGATCTCAGCCAGCGCGAGCGCCGAGAGCGGCGTCAGCTCGGAGGGCTTGAAAACCATTGCGTTGCCGCAGGCGAGCGCCGGCGCGGACTTCCAGCACGCGATCTGGATCGGATAGTTCCACGCCCCGATCCCGACGCAAAGGCCCAGGGGCTCGCGGCGGGTGTAGAAGAAGTCGGCGCCGACCTGAACATGGGCGCCGCCAAGCCCAGCCGCCCGGCCGGCGAACCATTCGAGCGCGTCGGCGCCGGAGGCGGCATCGGCCACCAGCGTCTCCTGCAGCGGCTTGCCGGTGTCGAGCGTCTCGGTGACCGACAGGTCGCGGTTGCGCGCCCGAATGATCTCGGCAGCCCGCATCAGAATGCGCCCACGCTCGGCTCCGGGCCGCGCGGCCCAGTCGGCCTGGGCGGCCTGCGCGCCCGCGAGAGCCGCCTCGACGATGTCCGGCGTCGCCGAGTGGACACGGGCGATCTCGGCGCCCGTCGCGGGATAGAGCACGGGGATCACGCGGCCCGCCGGATCTTCGCGATGGGCGCCATTCACGAAATGGCTGGCCATGGGTTGAACGTTCGGCAGGGTCATGCTTCGCCTCGCGGATAGCGCTGGCGCTCTTCGAGCACGTTGAGGTCCATGTGGTTGCGCATGTAGCGCTCCGACGCGCGCTGCAGCGGCTGGTAGTCCCAGGGGTAGTATCCGCCCTGCCGGAGCGCCTGGTACACCACGAGGCGCCGGGCCTGGCTTTGGCGCACCTCGGCGTCGAACCGCTCCAGATCCCAGCGCTCGTCAGCCAGACCCCGTAAGCGGGCGAGCGTGTCGGCATGGGCGGGATCGGACGCGAGATCGGTCAGCTCGTGCGGATCCGCCTCCATATCGAACAGTTGCTCAGGATCGGCGGCGCAGGCGGTGTATTTCCAGCGCCCGTCCCGGAGCGCGACGAGGGGCGAGACCGAGGCCTCGGCGGCATATTCCATCGCCACCGGCCCGCGCCCGCCCGCCCCGTTCGCGAGCGACACACCTTCGGTCCAGGGCGCAACCTCGTCCATATTGACGCCGGCCAGGGTGCAGAGCGTGGGCGCGATGTCGATCGTCGACACCGGCGTATCGACGCGACCCGGCACCAAGTCGGGCGCGGCAATCATCAGGGGAACGCGGGACGAGCCATCGTAGAAGCTCATCTTGAACCAGAGCCCCCGCGCGCCGAGCATATCGCCGTGGTCGGAAGTTAAGACGATGACCGCTTCCTGCCGGGTCGCCTCCAACACGCTCAGGATCTCACCGATTTTCTCATCGAGATACGAGATGTTGGCAAAGTACGCCCGGCGGGAGCGGCGGATATCCTCGTCGGTCACGTCGAAGCTGCGCCAATCGTTGGCGTCGAAGATCCGGCGGCTGTGGGGGTCGTGATCGGCATAGGCCATCGCCCCGACCTCGGGCAGAAGGTGGTCGCACCCTTCATAGAGGTCCCAAAAGCGGCGTCGCGCGACATAGGGGTCGTGGGGATGGGTGAAGCTGACGGTCAGCATCCAGGGCCGATCTTCGTGCCGCCGGCCAAGGTCATAGATCTTCCGCGTGGCGTGGTAGGCGACCTCGTCATCATATTCGAGCTGATTGGTGATCTCGGCCACGCCTGCACCGGTGACCGAGCCCATATTGTGATACCACCAGTCGATCCGCTCGCCGGGCTTGCGGTAATCCGGCGTCCAGCCGAAATCGGCCGGATAGACATCGGTCGTCAGCCGCTCCTCGAACCCGTGGAGTTGATCGGGCCCCACGAAGTGCATCTTGCCCGACAGGCACGTCTGGTAGCCCGCCCGCCGCAGATGGTGGGCATAGGTCGGGATGTCGGAGGCAAACTCCGCGGCATTGTCATAGACCCGCGTTCGCGACGGCAGCTGGCCCGACATGAACGAGGCCCGCCCGGGCGCACAGAGGGGCGAGGCGGTGTAGCAGGTTGCAAATCGGGCGGATCGCTCCGCGAGCGCGCGGAGGTTGAGGGTATGCAGCCAGTCCGCCGGGCCGTCGGGAAAGAGCGTCCCGTTCAGCTGGTCGACCATCAGGATCAGGATATTGGGCGCAGTCACGCGGCACTCTCCAGAGTTGTGTCGAGGTAGCGCGTGAGCACCGCCACCGCGTCGGCGCCGTTCGCCGGGTGCTCGGACAGGGCCGCGCGCAGGTAGAGCCCGTCGATTAGCGCACCCGTCGTGTCGGCCACCTCCCCGGCGCGGCTGCCCACGAGGGGGCGCAGGTCTGTCAGCAGGTTCGAGCGCAGGCGCCGGTGATAGACCCGCAGGAGCCGGCGAAAAGCAGGGCGGCTGTGGGCCTGCAGATAGAAGACAAGCCACGCCGCCACAACATCCGGCGCGAAGTTCAGATCGCTGAAGGAGGCACGGATCACCGCATCCACCCGGCCTCGGTGCCCTTCGGCCCGACCAAGTTCGGCCCGCACCTCTCGACCGTATTCGGTCAGGATCGCCCGCATGGCCGCCTCAAACAGCGCCTCCTTGCCGCCGAAGTAATGGTGTGCCAGCGGGGCGGACACGCCAGCGGCCTGGGCCACCTGCGCCACCGTGACGTCGAGCGAGCCGGCCGCGCCCACCCTCTCGATCGCCGCTTTGACGAGCGCGGCCCGCCTTATAGGCTCCATCCCAACTTTCGGCATCCGCCACCGCCTTGTGCCTTGCCTTTTTGAGCTAGCCGGTTCTTTATTGACTCGTCAATCAAGAAAAATGCCGCCAACACGGCAGCGTCCAGAGGGAGACCACGATGATCCGCACAACCACCGCCACGGCGTTGGCCGCTTTGCTGGCCGGCCCCGCCCTTGCCGACTGCACCAGCATCACCTTTTCCGATGTGGGCTGGACCGACATCACCGCGACGACCGCTGCCACCACGGCCGTGCTCGACGCGCTGGGATATGAGACCGACATCAAGGTTCTGTCGGTTCCGGTGACCTATACGTCGATGGCCGAAGGCGACGTCGACATCTTCCTTGGCAACTGGATGCCGACCATGGAGGCCGACATCGCGCCCTATCGCGACGCCGGCACCGTTGACACGCTGCGCGCCAATCTCGAAGGCGCGAAGTACACGCTGGCCACCAATGCTGCGGGCGCCGCACTCGGGATCACGAGCTTCGCCGACATCGCCACGCAGGCCGACGCGCTCGACAGCGAGATCTATGGCATCGAGCCGGGCAATGACGGCAACCGCCTGATCCTCGACATGATCGAAAGCGACGCGTTTGGGCTGTCGGGCTTCGAGGTGGTCGAAAGCTCGGAACAAGGCATGCTCGCCCAGGTGGCCCGCGCCTCGCGTCGCGACGCGCCGGTGGTGTTCCTGGGGTGGGAGCCGCACCCGATGAACGCCAATTTCAACCTAACCTACCTTGAAGGCGGCGACGACTATTTCGGCCCGAACCTCGGGGGCGCGACGGTTTACACCAACACCCGCGCGGGCCTGTCCGGCGAATGCCCGAACCTCGGCACGTTCCTTGGCAACCTGTCATTCACGCTGGCGATGGAAAACGAGATCATGGGTGCGATCCTCGACGACGGGGAAGACCCGCAGGACGCCGCAATTGCCTGGATGAAGGCCAATCCCGACGCCGTGTCGGCCTGGATCGACGGCGTGACCACCGCCGATGGGGGCGATGCGGCTGCGGCCGTGGCCGGGCTTCTGGAGTGATCTTGCGCGGCGCGCGACCCAGGAGGCGGCCGAGCGCCGCCTTCGTCACGAGGGCTTGTCCCCGAACGCGCGCCCGCCAGGGGCTAGGCGCCGCCCTGCTCTTGCGCGGCCTGCTCCGCCATCAGCGCATCGTCGATCTCGCGGGCCCGCACCGCTGCGGCCCGCCCTCCCATCCGCTTGGAATACTCGAGGAAGGCCGGACGTTTCTCGAGGGTCTCGAACTGGATGCCCCACATGATCTGCGAGCCCAGATAGACATCGACCGCCGAGAACTCGGCGCCGAGCAGGAACGGCCCGTGTTGGAGCTGGGCCTCCAGCGTGTCACAGACCCTTTTGAGCGAGCCATAGCCGACGCGCCCCTCCTCCTGCGGGCCGGAGGGCGTCCAGCCGAAGGCGGAGTTTGTGGCCGCAGCCTCGACCGGACCGGCACCGAAAAACATCCAGCGCAAGAATGCCGCACGGGCCGGCGTGCCGGGCGCAGGGGCGAGCCCCGCATCGGGAAACGCCTCGGACAGGTAGGCACAGATCGCCGCCGCCTCGGTGACGACAGCATCCCCGTGGCGGACCGCCGGCACTTTGGCCATCGGGTTGATCGATCGGTAGTCCGGCCCCTGCATTTCGGGGCCGTAGGTCACCACAACCGTGTCGTAGGGTTGGCCAAGCTCTTCGAGCATCCAGCGCACGATGCGCCCCCGGCTCATCGGATTGGTGTAGAATGTGATGTCGGCCATGCCCGGACCTCCCTGATCGCCTGCGCGAACGGTGCCAGCCCGAGGCCGCGCTGCCAATGCTGAGCTGGCTCACCGAGCGGAAAATCCCCGTGGGCGACGTGGCGGCCGATCTCTTCGACTGGCTGCAGACCGTGGGCGCAGGCGGGTTCGACGCGTTGTCGTTCGCGCTGGAAGACGCCATCGACTGGATGCTCACTCTGTTCCTCGAGCCGCCCCGGATCGGCTGGCTCACAGGCGTTGAGGGGGCCACGCTCTGGCCGGAGGCGGTTCACCCGCTTGTCGTGATCGCCGTTTTCACCGCGCTGACATGGGTGCTGCAGCGCTCGTGGAAGCTGTGCCTCGTCACCGCCCTGGGCTTTCTCTTCATCGTCAACCAGGGCTACTGGGAGGAGACGGCCGAAAGCCTGACCCTCGTTCTGTCGGCCTGTATCGTGTGCATGGGGATCGGCGTGCCCATCGGGATCGCCGCCGCCCACCGGCCCGGCCTCTACCGCGTGCTGCGCCCGGTTCTCGATCTGATGCAGACCCTGCCGACCTTCGTCTATCTGATCCCGGCGATCGTTCTTTTTGGCATCGGGATGGTGCCGGGGCTGATCGCGACGGTCATCTTCGTGCTGCCAGCGCCGATCCGGCTGACGCATCTGGGCGTGTCCTCGGTGCCGAAGCCGCTTCTGGAGGCCGCCGACAGCTTCGGCGCCACACCTGCCCAGAAGCTCTGGAAGGTCGAGCTGCCCTCGGCCTTTTCGCAGATCATGGCGGGGCTCAACCAGACGATCATGCTGTCGCTGTCGATGGTGGTGATTGCCGCGCTCGTGGGTGCCGACGGGCTCGGCGTGCCCGTGGTGCGCGCGCTGAACCAGGTGAACACGGCGCTGGGGTTCGAAGCAGGGCTCGTGATCGTCGTCGTGGCGATCGTCCTCGATCGGATGCTGCGGGTGGAGAAGCGATGACGGAAGCTGCCCCCGCCGTGCGCTTTCGCAATGTCACGATCCTCTTCGGGGATCGCCCCGACGCTGCCCTGCCCCTGGCCGATGGGGGCGGAACCCGCGCCCAGATCCAGGAGGCGACCGGGCAGGTCCTGGGCGTCCACGACTGCTCGCTCGATGTCGGCGAAGGCGAGATAGTTGTGCTGATGGGCCTGTCGGGGAGCGGCAAGTCGACCCTCTTGCGCGCGGTGAACGGGCTAAACCCGATAACCCGGGGGGCCGTCGAGGTGCGCGGCGAGAACGGCATGACCGATGTCGCGACCTGCTCGGCCGCCGCCCTGCGCGAGATCCGACGCAACCGCGTGGCGATGGTGTTTCAGCAATTCGGCCTGCTGCCCTGGCGAACCGTGGCGGAAAACGTGGGCTTCGGGCTGGAGCTGTCGGGGCTGTCGCGTCGGGTGCGGGCCGAATGCGTGGAGCGACAGTTGGAGCTCGTGGGCCTGTCGGATTGGGGCGACCGGCGCGTCGGAGAACTGTCTGGCGGAATGCAACAGCGCGTGGGCCTTGCACGCGCCTTCGCCACCGAGGCCCCGATCCTATTGATGGACGAGCCCTTCTCCGCCCTCGACCCGCTGATCCGAACGCGCTTGCAGGACGAGTTGCTGGAGCTGCAGGCGCGCCTGCGGCGCACGATCCTCTTCGTCAGCCACGATCTCGACGAAGCTTTCAAGCTGGGTCAGCGCATCGCAATCATGGAAGGCGGGCGGATCGTGCAGGAGGGCGCCCCCCGCGACATCTATACTGACCCCGCCGACGGCTATGTGGCCGATTTCGTGGCTCACATGAACCCGCTCGGTGTGCTCACCGCACGCGACGTGATGGCGCCGGTAGAGGTCGACAAGGGCCCGCTCGAAGCGGCCGGCGCGCCCCTTCTCGACCCCGAAACGCCCGTGACCGATGTCATGGCCGCGCTGCAACACGCAACGTCGCTGCCCGTGGGCCGTGAAAATACGCCTGTAGGACACGTCACCCGGCAAAGCCTGCTCACGCGGCTGGGACGGGGACAAATCTCTTGAATCAAGAGATTTGCAAAAGTCTTGTATCAAGACTTTTGCGCCTCACCGTCCGACCGGGTACTCACCCCGACGGACTCACTCAATCAAGATGAACTCAATGCGGCGGTTGCGCTGCTTGTTCTGTGATGAGGTGTTCGGCAACAGCGGCTGGCTCTCGCCATATCCCACGGCAACCATCCGGTCGTCCGGAACGCCCTGGGTGCCGAAATACTCGACAACCGACTGCGCCCGGCGCTCCGACAGAAGCTGGTTTGCTGCTTCCGTGCCGTCGCTGTCGGTATGACCCGAGATCTCGACGACCAGACCGGGGCAGCGAGAGATGATGTCGGCGATGCTGTCGAGGACCGCCTGGCTTTCGCCGCGCAGACGCGCCGAAGCGGTGTTGAAGTAGATATTCCCCGTCTGGCTCAGGATCTCAAACCGTCCGGCGCATTCCTCGCGCGAGAAGTTGCCCTGGGTCTCAAGCGCAACCTGCGTCGGTTCCGGCGCCGCAGCGGCAGTGGCCACAGCCGGGGCCGGGGCCGGGGCCGCAGCGGCGGGGGCCGGTGCGGGCGCAGGCGCAGGCGCCGGGGTCTCTTGCGGCGCGGCGCTGGCTACAGGCGCCTCGCCGCCGGCAACCGGCAGCCGGCTGAACACGAAATCGAAGGTCACGGTCGCCGTCGGGGTGATCGTCACGCCCGCAGCCTCCTCGAGCTTGGCGCGCCCGCCCTCAAGGTCGAAATCCGCCAGCGGCAGGGTGATCGGCGTGCTGGAACTCACCGACACCAGATCGTCGCTCAGCAGGGTAATCGCCACCTCCGCCTCAAGCGCACGCGACGCGCCGTGGAGCGCGATCTCGTAGGGCAAGGTCACAACCTTGCGTCGAACCTGTTGCAGATCTGCAACCATGGCGTTATCAAGTTGCAAGGAAATCGTGGCCTCCGGGAACTTGAATGTCTCGAAGAAAAGGAAGCGCATGCGTACATTTCTCAGGTCGATCTTGGTGTCGACGGAATCAAGAAGCACTTTGACCTCGGCGCGCCCCGACGGTTCGATCAAACCCGTGAACGTTGCGAAGCCGCTCGTCTCGACGATTGTGCCTTTCTTGACCGACGTAAAGCGCAGAGCCGATTGTTCCGCCTCGAGAATCCAACCTGGAGCAAAGGGGTTAGCAAGGGTCGGTCCGGCGAGCCCGCACAGGGCCATCGCAAGGCCGGCGGCGGCATAACGCAACGTCGTTGCCAGTGTCATGATCAGTCTCCGGATGCTGAGAGTTGCGGTCGGCAGCGTGGTGTGTTTCGACAGCATTGCACCAAAAAAACCATTTTGTTGCGAGGGAAATTCCCTCATTCATCGTCTATTTCAGATATCGACCACACAATGTGGCATGCCAACAAAGGATGAGGGCGAGCACCGTGACGATCCGTGCCAAATGCACTAACCGTTTCTATCGCGCAGCGGCGCGTCTGGCGGCTTGCTGCGTCATCGTCATCGGACTGGCCGCCGCCCGGGCCGTCGAGGCAGAGCCGCGCCTCGCCCTGGTCATCGGCAACGGCAGCTACAGCGCGGTCACCCCGCTCGACAACCCTGTGACCGATGCCGAGCTTCTGGCCCAGTCGCTCGAAGATGTGGGCTTTGAGGTGACGCTCCTGACCGATGCGGATCTGCCAGCGCTGAGCCGCGGCATCGCGCAGTTCGGGCGCGCGCTCCGGCAGGCCGGCCCCGAGGCGACGGGTCTGTTCTATTTCGCCGGCCACGGCGTGCAGTCGTTCGGCGCCAACTATCTGCTGCCGGTCGATGCAGAGCTTGGCAACGCGGCCGACCTCGATTTCGTGGCGGTGGAAGCGCAGTCGGTGCTGCGCCAGATGTTCTCGGCCCGCAACCGCACCAACATCGTGATCCTCGACGCCTGCCGCAACAACCCGTTCGAGGCGATGCCCGAGTTCGGCGAAACCGGCCTGGCCGAGATGAAGGCGCCCACCGGAACCTTCCTCGCCTATGCCACGGCACCTGGCGAGGTCGCCTATGATGGTGAGGGCGAAAACAGCCCCTTCACGGCGGCGCTTGCCCGCCAGATGCAGGTGCCTGGCCGCACGATCGAGGATGTCTTCCGCGAGGTCCGCGTCGACGTGCTCCGCACGACCCAGGGTCTGCAAACGCCGTGGGATACCTCGTCGCTGACCGCCGAGTTCCGCTTCGTGCAAACTGAACCGGAAGACCCCGCAGACCTCGCGGCAGAACAGCTCTGGTCTGGGGTGCGCGAATCCAACGATCCGCTCCAAATCATGCTGTACCTGCGCGGCTACCCCAACAGCCCCTACGCCGCCGAGGCCCGCGGCATCCTTTCGGGCCTGCTGTCGACCGAGCTCGGCACCGAGACGGCTGCGGCCCCTGCCCCGGCGGTGGAAGAGCCAAGCGCGCGCGAGCAGGAGATGATCGAGCAGGCACAAGCCAGCGGCGATCTGGGAGATTACGAAGCCTACCTGGCCGAATTTCCGAGCGGCGTCTTCGCCGAATTTGCGCGCAGCGAGATCGAGACCAACCGGGCGCAGGACCCCGACGCCGGCGAAGAGATCGCGGCTCTGCCCCAGGGCTCGGCCGGCGGCGGAACCGTTCAGTCGCCCGGCGGAATCGATCTGCCGTCTGAAGTCTTCTTCAATCAGCCATTGGTTTCCGCCTCGCCGGAATTGAATGGCCGTGCCATCTCGGAGCTGATCCTCGGCGAACCCCTCTTCCCGCCGATCGAGGGCATCCCCGACGAGATGTGGAAGGGACAGCAATGCGCCAGCTGCCATGATTGGACGCGCGACGCGCTCTGCACGCAGGCCAACACCTACCTGACGGAATTGGCCGAACGCTCGCTGCAAAAGGTCCACCCCTATGGCGGGGGCTTCAAGCGCGCGCTCAGGGTCTGGGCCGAGGGCGGCTGCTCTTAAGACGATCGAGGCTTCCGACGAAGCTCCTACCCCACCCACAGTCCTGGGTGGCGGCCACGCGGTGCAGCGCTTCGGGCACGCGTTGCACACCCGGCTGAGGCGGCCGGCTGAGACGGCGCAGTGCGCCGGTCCCACACTGGCGGAGGCCCCTCAGATCTGCCGATCTCTGCGCTGCGTGTGCCCGGGCCGCAGCGTCCCGGCTCCCTCCAGCCACTCATGCGCCAAATTGCGTCCGCGCGCCCCGTGCGCTTCTGCGTGCGCTTGTGCCGAGTGCTTGAGCATGCGCGTTCACGCGTCGGGCCCTTGCCCTGCCCCCGGGCCAAGCAGAAAGACCGGCGCGCAACGCGGCCGGCCTTCTGGTGTTCTCCAAGGGGGCGCCTTTTGTACACGGCGCCTTTCCCTGTCCCGCCCCGGCCTCGTGCGCCCGGAGGGGTGTGCTCGTTAGCTCAGTGCCTGGAATTCCACGCGGCGGTTCTCGTCGGCGCGGGGGTTGTCTTCGTTCAGCGGGAAGCGCTCACCAAGGCCCATCGTCTGCAGACGCTCCGGAGCAATGCCGCAGACCGACACGAGGTGGCGGGCAACTTCTTCGGCACGCAGGCGCGACAGGCGCTGGTTGTAATCTTCCGAGCCGGCGGCGTCGGTGTGGCCGACGATGCGCAGAACCTCGACGTCGCTGGTGCGGATGGCATCGCACATCGGGGTCAGCTTGGCCTGCTCGCTGGGCTTCAGCGCCGCAGAGTCGTAGTCGAAGGAAATGCGCATGTTGATCTGCGCTTCAGCCGGCAGGCTGACCAGTTGTGCGGTCGCGGTGCCTGCGGCGGAAATCTCGCCTGCAGGGCTCGACACGACGGCTTCTTCGCCAGAAATCGTGGCGCCGGCCGTGTTGGCCACGGTGTCTTGCGTGACAAGCTTCAGGCCGCGGGTCTGGCCAAGGCCGCTCTCGGCCTCCGACACGGCAGCTTTCTGTTTGGAGAAGAGCTCGATCAGCTCTTCGGACGTGTAGTCTTGCGCAGCGGCCCCAGTGGCGAGCACGAGCGTAAGGCCGAGGGCGGTGCAGATGGTCTTTTTCATCGCGAGGTCTCCATAGCTCGGGGCGATATGTATGTCAGTCGAATAGGCCCCTGAGCCGGTTCAATCCAGATCACCGAAGGGGCCACACTCGGTTCTTCGCTAAAAATACGACTAAACTTCGCGACAAAAAAGGAAAAGCCGGCCCGCGTAGGTGTCGCGGGCCGGCTGACCATGGTCATTGGCGCTGGACCGGGGCTCTGCCAGCGAGCGTTTTCGCAGAGTTCCCCGTCAGAAAGCCGCTCGATTTAGCTCAGGCTCGGGCAGTACTTGATGTCGTCGCGCTTGACGATCTGATACCGGATCTTCTCGCCGATGATGTAGGTGTCGCGGTTCATGGGGGCCTTCTGCGTGAGGATCCGAGCGAGCGACTCGTAGCCACCGTTATAGTTCGTGCCCTTCATGTGCTGCGTGCCGATGGGGCAGATCGCGCCCAGCTGGCTCTTCTTGAAGTACTGATAGATGTAGACGGCCATCATCTCCTGGCGATCCTTGCCACCCGTGCCGCCGTCGGTGTGGAATTCCTTGGAGCCACCGACCTTGGAATCGATGCCGACCGTTTTCCAGCCCTTGCCTTCGGCCGTCTTGGCAACGCTCGACAGGCAGGAATCTCCAGTACCGCCCGGGCCCTTTTCCCATGCCTGGATCGCTGGTGTCATTTCGCCGTCGCGGTTCATGTCGTAGGGGACCTCGAGGAACAGGATGCCCTTGGCCATCGTGTTGGTGATGGTCAGCCGGGACAGGCGCGTACCGGCGTCGTTGCCGCCATGGGGCTCGCGCATCAGGCAAAGATTTCCCTTCTCGATATGGCCGGCCATATGGGAAATCGCGTTCTCCAAGGTCACTTCTTTTACTGGCATTCTACTGTTCCGATCTCGTGTGTGATGGGGGATTGCAGGGAGGGGGCGGAGCCGGATGCGTGTGCCGAACGTGGTGAATGTCCGATCCTTGCAGCCTTGGACCCTGGCGTGCGCGCGGGCAGGCCGAGGTCCTCGAACGGGGAGTGGCTCCTGATTTGGGCGCCCTTCGACAGGGCGGTCTCGTCGGTCACGTTCGTGTGTCGAGCGGCGCAGCTGCCGATTCCGACGCCCGTTCAGGTGATTGAAGCTTTGAGGCGTCGAAACGACCGAAGTGTGGCGCTATTTCTGTGTGATGCCAGAATGTTGCCGGTCAAACAGGGCGCCCGCGGCCCGCGCCGCAAAGCGCCGGACTTGACCGGCCTCAGGGCACCTCGACCACGACGATCGAGATGTTGTCGGCGCCGCCGCCATCCAGTGCGATCCCGAGGAGCCGGTCGCACACCTTCTCGATGCCGGTCTCGCAGAGCACGCGGCGCAAGGTCTCGCTGTCCGCGTATTTGGTCAGACCATCGCTGCACAAAAGAAACCGGTCGCCGCTCTGCACCGTGCCGTGGACGAACTCAAGCTCCGGATCGTCGCCGATGCCCACCGCGTTGGTGATGGCGTTGGCCCAGGGCGAGCGCTCGGCCTCGTCCCAGTCCATCTTGCCCGCCAGCACCAGCTCGGCCACCTCGGAATGGTCGGTCGTCAGCATCTCGAGCATGCCACGGCGCAGCCGGTAGACCCGGCTGTCGCCGGACCAGAGGACGCCGAACCGCCCGACCGCGAGCATCAGAACCACCACCGTGGCCCCGATCGTGTCGGTGCCGATCCGGTCGGCCTCGCCCTGGATCGTGTGATGCGCCGTCTGGATGGCGCGTTGCACGCTGCCGACGACATCGTTTTGCATCTCGTCGGGGGCAATGGTCGCGACCGCCTCAACGACGGTCTGGCTGGCATAGTCACCGCCCAGATGCCCGCCCATCCCGTCTGAGACCACCCAAATGCCGTATTCCGGCAGCGACAGCACGGAATCCTCGTTCACATTGCGGACGTGCCCGCGATGGGACTGCGCCGTATAGCGCACGCGCGTCAGGTCGGTCATGCCATGGCCTCACGCGCGGCAGGTCGGTCGAAGGGATAGAAGAGATGAACCGCGATCGCGGGCTCCGGCAGGCCCGGCGCGGCAAAAGCTTGCGACGCCTCTTCGGTTCGCATGCTCCACAGCGAAACGCCTTCGCCCGCTGGTCCGATGAGCGTGGCTGCGAGATCGGGCAGCGCCCCTGC
Source organism: Pseudomonadota bacterium (assembly GCA_039822045.1). Lineage (GTDB taxonomy): Bacteria > Pseudomonadota > Alphaproteobacteria > Rhodobacterales > Rhodobacteraceae > HLUCCA09. Next base: position 34,969 of record JBCBMY010000012.1, read on the forward strand.
CCCGCTAGCGCGACTGACGAGGCGGGCGCTCCGGCCCGGGGAGCCCTGCGCGGCCCCCTCGACCGGCAGCGACAGCCGCGCGAGCCCTGCCTCGATCTCGGCCAGAGTGACATCGGCGTCGAGCGCGGAGAGGGCCAGCGTCTCCAACGCATCGAGAAGGGCCGCGGAATGGAAGTGCATCGCCAGGGGCGGCACGCCGTCTGGGAGCGCCACGGCAAGGGTCAGCGGGAACTGCCGCCCGACACGGTCGACCGAGGGCATCAGCACACCCTGCACCGCCTCCGCCCCCGCCACGCCCGGAGGCAGCAGGAACCGCCAGCACGGCGCGGAGTAATAGGCGTCGGCCCAGAGCTCGCCAAGCTGCGCCCGGGCCGCCATTAGCCCCTGCTGCAGCCACGTGTCCCACGTGCGCACGAACTCGCGGGGCAGACCGGCCTGCACGAAGTCTCCATTCCCCGGAATTTTGCCGAAGACGCCGAACCGCGTGGCCATCAGAGGCTCTCCGGGCACTGGAACTTCGACAGGGCGGCGAGCGTGAACGGGTTGAAGGCCGAGCCCATGCGCATCTCGTAAATCGCGATCAGCCCGCCGACCTTGAAGATCACGCGCTTTTTCTCGGAGGCCTCGGTATTGCGCATCTCGGCCGCGCTCAGCAAACGGAACCATCCCCATGGCCCGTCGCGGCTGAGCGAGCTTTCCACGGTGTTGGAGGGGGGGAAGAAGCTGATCCGACCGATCCCCACCTGACCGGGCCACCGCAGGGCCGATGGCGTGATCTGTTCGCCGTGGGCATATTCCACCGACTGACCGTCGATATCGAGCGTCACCTTCTGCGCCTTGGGATCGAGCGCCTGGGGTGTCAGCTCGAACGGGATCGACGGCACGGTGCCGCCGGCAAAGAACGTGTCGCGGATTTGCGCGGCGAAGTAGAACTGCTCGAGGACGGCGTCGGAGATGCCAAGGTCGGCCTCGTTCACCGGCTTCCAGGCCCACGGCGTGACGTTGGTGTCGACGAACCGCAGCAGATTGTCCTGAAAGAACTTGTCGATCAGGCCGTTCGGCGCAAAGGCGCGGCTGAAATCCTGGATTGCGATCTCCTGCTGGGCCTGACGGTTTAGCGGATAGCGGTTGTTCAGCGCCTGGGCGCAGAACGGCGCAACCTCGTTCTTCCACCGGGCGCTGATCTGGGCGCGCGTGCCCTCGGCGGTAATGCCCGAGGAACCGCCCGCGACCTGGCTCACCCACCGTTTCAGCGGGCCCTGAAGGCGGGCCACGCTCTCCTGAAGGCGCGACAGGGCGGTGGCCTCGCCAGACGGCGCGGCCGAGGAGTTCAGCGAGATGCGGTTCAGCTCGCGATACACTTCTTCGAGCTGGCCGATGATGCCGTCGAGCTGCGAGGGCGCATCGTCTTCCTTGGCGACCAGCTGGTGGAGCCACTCGAAGCGCTCTTCAACGTAATAGCCGGGCGGGTCGGGCGGCGCCCCGCCCCCGGTTGCGCCCTCGGCCCGGGCCAGAACGTTGGCAATCTCGCGGGCACGCTGGTTGCGCAGCGAGTTGATCGCGTCGCGCTCGGCCAGATCGCCCAGCTCGCCCGCCGTTTCGCCGCCACCCGCCGGTGCCACGCTGCGGTCTTCCGTCAGGCGCGTCTCTTCGGAGATTGCCTCGAGGATGTTGACGATGGGCGAGGTGGGCCCCGACAGAACGTTCGTCACTTCAACGGCATGCGACAGGCTGTCGAGCGGGACGATGTCGATATCGCCGAGGATCGTGTCGTACTGCTCGATATAGTCGTTGTAGTAGAGACCGAGCATGTCGCTGCTCATCTGGGCGAGCGCAAGCTGCGACTGTTCGGCCTCGCCATAGTCCCCCAGGACCCAGCTTTCGCGCTGATAGCGCACGGCCACGCCAAGCGCCTCGCGCAGGAAGACGTCGTTGAAGCCGCGATAGGTGAAGATGCCGTCGATCCCTTCGCTCAGCGGCTTGCCCGACGACCGGGTCAGAACCCGGGTCGCCGCCGGCCCGCCGATATCGGTGATCCGGAAGTCCGGCAGGTCCTTGGCGGCCTGGCTGGCGAGGATGCCGTTATAGATCCGCTCCGACAGCGACATTTCCGCCAGGACCACCCGCACCTGCTCCACGAGCGGGCCGTTGAGTTCGACCTTCTGCATCGGCGCGCCAAGGAGAGCATCAAGATGCGAAGCCAGATCGTCGCGCAGATCCGCGCGCCCCTGCCCCTGATAGGCCAGCGACCAGTCGATCTCCATCCAGTCGCGCACCAGATCGGCGTCGAGCGAGGGCGCCTCAAGCCCCAGCATCAGGTAGACCTTGAGCCCCTCATAGAGGAAGTCGGGGTTGTTCATGTTGCCCAGGAGCTGTTCCTCAAGCCGCAGGATCAGTCGGGGCAGCAGGTATTGGTTGAGCGCCGCGCGATAGGATTGCGCCGCCGAGGTTCCGACGATCTCGCCCTGGTAAAGGCCAAAGCCAAGGCTCCAGTCGGGCTCGGGCTCGTTCACCACCGGGTTGCCCGGCAGATCGCGCAGGATATTCAGCGGCGGCACGACGGCGGGCAGATCGGTGTCGCTGATCGGGTTGCCGGGGAGCTGGCTGGCCTGGGTCTGAAAGGTCGTGATCTGGTCCGACGCGTCCGCGACGTAGGTGCGGTTGCCGAGAAAGCTCTGCACCCAGAGGCCGGTCAGCCCCGCGCAGACCAAGACGCCCGCCGCGATCGCCCCGCGCGTGACCCACCTATAGGTGCGCTCGATCTTGTCGTCGACCGAGACAAGCCCCGCCTCGCCGAACACCACATCGCGCAAAAGCTTGGTGATGAAGAACGATTTGCCCGTTCCCCGGCCCGTGCCGATGGCCGACCGCCCAATCCCAAAGGTCCGCGCCATGCCCATCATCAGGCGGTCGATCGGCGTGCCTTCCTGCGTGCCGGAGGTGAAGTAGACCCCGCGCAGCGGCAGCCTGTCCTGATAGCGGGTTTCCTGGAAGGTCTCTGCCAGGAAGTCCTTGGCCACCTGACGCACCGAGGCCAGCTGGCTGGGAAAGCTCGCGACGAGGCCGCGGCGCTCGGGGTCCAGCTCGCCCGACAACCGCTCGAGCATATGGGCGTTGAGCTGTGCCAGAAGGCCGCCAAACTCCTCGTCGAACCCGGTCAGCGGCGGTTCCTTGGCGGCGAGCCTGGTGTGGTCGAAGGTAAAGCCCCAAACCTGCTCGCGGTCTTCCTTGCCGAGCGGCTCGAAATACTCGGCAAAGCCCGCGATCAGGTCGGCCTTGGTGAAGAGCACATAGATCGGGAAGCGCACGCCCAGTTGCTCTCGCAGCTCGATGATCCGGCGGCGCACGGCGCGGGCGTGGCTCATCTGGGTCTCGTGATCCTGCATCGACAGGTCGCTGAGCGAAATGGCCACAAGCGCGCCGTTGATCGGCTGGCGCTTGCGGTATTTCTTCAGGATCTTCAGGAAGCCGAGCCAGGCCGCGTTGTCGCTCTCGCTGTCGCTGTCCTGGGTGGTGTAGCGGCCGGCCGTGTCGATCAGGATCGCATCGTTGGCAAACCACCAGTCGCAGTTCCGCGTGCCGCCAACCCCGCCGATGGCGCCCTGAACGTCATCGTCTTCAAGCGGGAACTTCAGTCCTGAATTGATGATCGCGGTCGTCTTGCCGGCCCCCGGCGGCCCGATCATGACGTACCAGGGCAGCTCATAAAGGTGCCGGCGCCCCGACTTCGACTTGCGCAGGCGCGCCATCGCCCGCTTCAGCTTGTCCGACAGCTCCTTCAGCTCGTCCGCTACCGCCTCGTCGCGCGGGTCGACGGCCACAATCTCCTCGGCCAGCGCATTGTTGCGGCGGCGAATGCGGATCGCCCGGATGATGAGAAAGAGGATGACCACGAACCACAGAACGCCGATCACGATGCCGCGCGTCCAGATCCCGTCGAGCGGGCGCGTTTCGCCAAAGCCAAGCAGGGGCCCGAAGAACCACAAGCAGAGCGACAGGATCAGCGTGAACAGACAGGTCAGAAACACCGTCGATACGAAGAAGCGCAACACAGCCCCCATCTCAGCTCTCGCCTTCCTTGATCAGAATCACTTCGATCCGCCGATTGAGCGCCCGCCCCTCGGGCGTCTCGTTCGAGGCGATCGGCTCGCGGTCCGACCGGCCCTCAGCCGACAGGCGGCTGGGATCATCCATGAAGCCTGAAATCTCGTTCATGACCGACTTCGCGCGCGCCAGCGACAAGTGCAGGTTCGAGGGGAAGCGCGCGGTGTTGATCGGGATACTGTCGGAGTGGCCCGCGATGATCACTTTGCCCGGCTCTTCATTCAAGGCCCGCGCCACCCGCTCCAGAGGCGTGCGGAACGCCTCCTGCAGCGTGTCGGAGGCCGGCGCGAACATGCCCGACCCCACGATCCGGATCGTCACGGTGTTGGCGTCCTCGAAGACGGTGACCAGCTTGGCCTCGATCTCTTCCTGAAGGAACTCCGAGACGCGCTCGATCTGGACGGTCTCGACCGGCGGCGGTGGCGGTGGCGGTGGTGCGGGCCGCTCGAGCGAGGGGGGCGCGCCACCCTCAATGGCCAGAAGCTGTCCGGTCAACCGGTCGGTGTCACCGGACAGCGCATAGGCCAGGCCGAAGAAGGTCAGGCCCAGGATCGCGGCCAGGCAGCCGAGCGTCACCCACACCGGCAGCCACAGCGAGCGCGGGCGGTAGGGCACTGTTACGCCCTTCCAGTGGGGGGCGATCTCGCGCTCGGGCTCACCGCGATTGTTACGGATCACATTCGCCAGGCCCTGCCGGATCGCCAGGTGCTTTTCCGGCCCGCCATGCTCGACGCGCAACCGGCCCTCGAACCCAAGCGTCAGGCACATGTAGACGAATTCCAGCAGATCGAGGTTCTGCCCGGGATTCTGCTGGAGACGATTCAGGAGGTCATAGAAGCGATCGCCCGACACCGTCTCCTTGTTGAAAGTGCCCACGAGCGATTGCTGCGCCCAGTTCGATTGTCCGCCCCAGGGCGTGTTCAGAACCACATCGTCGAGCGTGGCACAGATCGCATAGCGCGCCACGCGCACCTTCTGCGGATCGACGCCCGACTGAATCGAGCGGGTCTCGAAGTCCCGTATCTCGGCAATGGCGCTTTGGCGCAGGCGGTCGACATCCATGTTTTGCGAGCGCGAGCGGATGCGGCTGGCCAGCGCAAAGAGCGTTGCGGCGTTGGCGTTCAGCACGTTCATGCCGGTCAGCGTCAGCTCGGCGGCGCTCTCCTGCGGGCCTTGCGGCGCCCCCTGGGGCACACCGAATGGCGCCTGCCCGCCGCTGGGTGCCGCCGGATCGGGCACGGCAAACGGGCCGGAACTGGCGAAGGGGGCGGGCTGCGGCGCGGGCTGGGGCGCCGGTTGGGGCATCATCGGTTGCGGGGCGGGCTGCGGCTGTGGGGCGGCCGGAGCGGGGCCTGGCGGCTGCTCCAGCGGCGAGACGCGGCCCGGCCGACGACCGCCCGGATTGGGCACGATGACCGTCCGGCCGCGATCGTCGTCTGGGGGTCTGTTGCCTGCCATCGCCTCGGTCCCCGTGCTAGCCCTGCCTGATCGCCCAGAGTTCCATGCCGAGCCCCGGGAACTCACCCGAAACATGCACGGCGATCCCGCCCGATGTCGTGATCTGCGACCAGTAGCGGCTCCCCGGTTCGAGCTCAAAATAGCACGTGCCGGCGTGATAGGGGATCTGGCGGGGTGCCACGGGCAGGCTCGACAGACCGATCCCGGGCAGTGCTGAGTTGACCAGCTGTCGGATCTCCTCGACCGGGCCGACCTTGGCCTGGGTCGGGAAATGCCGGCGCAACGTTTCGGCCGGCACATCGGCCCTGACCGCAACCACAAACTGCGAAGTGCCCAGAAGCTTGCGGTCGGCGATGATGCCGACGCTCACGCCATATTTCCGTGGATCGAGCGGGATCGAGACCGCACTCTGCTCCAGCACCGAGCTCAGATATTGCCGGAGAACCCGCATCACGGGCTGGAACACAGCCGTCAGGTTGTCGTGCTGGTACGACGAGAATTCGGGCGCCAGCTTGTCGGACGCCATGAAGGTCGCAAGCTCGCCCGCCAGCGTCACGCAGCGCTCATAGGCCACAATCGGGTGCACGTTCTCGATGCCGAGCATGTGGCGGAAGGCCGGCAGCGACCGGTTGACCGTCATCAGCAGCAGGAAGTCGGTGATCTCGGCCACGCCCTTAGCCCCGCCAGCCTCGACGAAGCGACCGGCCAGCGCGTTGGCGCGGGCGCCGAGCATCCCCTCGACCTCGCGCAGGAAGGCCGCGAGCGGCGGTGCGGCCCGCACATCGAGGCAACTGGCCATGAAGCCGCCGTCGAGGATGATCTCCTTGTCGGCCCGCACCTCGATGATCCGCGCAACGGGGATCGTCAGCAGATCCGACATATCGTCGACGGCCAGCGCAAAGCCCAGCCGCAGGGTGCCGACCGACACGGTCACCGGCCGGCGTGTGCGGCCCATGCTGTCGGCCACCTCGATCTCGGTGGCGCGGTAGCGGGCAACGGGGCTGTCCTGCGGCGACAGATCAACCTCTTCGGCGCCCTCCCGGCGGGCGGGCACGGTCAGATAGACGATGCAATCCTTGATCGTCTCGGGCACCTCAAGCGCCGGCGGATGCTGCTCGGTCTGGGGCACGCGGAAGAGCGCGCCGTCCGGAGTGAGGCCCGACACCGAGCGCACGGCGAACTTGCCGAGCTTCAGCATCTCCTCGTCGATCTCGATCTTCGAGACACCCCAGAGATAGGGCAGTGCGCGGCGCGCAAGCCCGCCCACCATCGCCTCGTGATAGCGATCCGATTGCTGGAAATGGTGGGGCTGGATGAACAGCCCCTCGTTCCAGACGACCTTGCTCTCCCAGGACATCAGCGGCCCCGCGCGGGCCGCGTACGGCCCATCTGCGCCCCGGGCGTGCCGGGGGCGACCGTGACTGAACTGGGCGAACGGGTCATTTCAACTTCTCCAACTGGGATTGATAGGCCTGAGCGAACTCACGGGTGAAGAGCTCGTGGAAATCGTTCTCGGCCTGATCGGATATCGCAGCATAGGTCTCCTCGAAGACCTCCCAGTACTGGGTCTTCTTGGATTTCAAAAGCCCGCCTGCGCGCCCGCTTTCCGCAAGTTTCGCCGAAAGCACAGCCGGGTCGAACTCGGCCAGAAGTCCGGCAAGCGCCGCTTGCATGCCCGACACCATCGCGATCTCGTGGGCGCGGATGTCGCGCAGCGCCTCTTCGACCGCCGCATCCGGATCCATATAGCCCTTGGTTGGCGGGCCTGCGATCCGCGCGACGGCTTCCTCCTCTGTGATCGAAAACTTCAGCGGGTTGTTGCCCGTGCGGCGGATCACGGTTTGCCCCATGCGGAACTCGCCCTTGATCGCGGTGCGGGTCATCAGGATCTCGCGCACCCCCACGATGAGCGCCCGCATCGTGGTGCCGAGACGCGCCATGACGGCCTCGAGCTCGTCGTCGGGAACGTCGAGATCAGCGACCCCGAACGACTCAAGAAAGGCCCGCGCAGCATCGGTGCTGGCCGGCGTCGCGGGGGCGGGCGTGGCGGGCGCCGGCGGGATTGGGGCAGGCGCGGCTGCCGGAGCATCGGGCGCGCCGCCGATGCCCGGATCGGCGGGGGCCGGTGCGGGCTCGGGAGCCACAGGAGCGTCCGATGATGGCGGAGGCGGCGGGGTGGCCGGCAGATCCGTCGCCGTGCCTTCCGCGACAGGCGCCTCGGCGGCGGGGTCCTCGGCCGCCGGGGCTGGCGGCAATGGGCTTGGGGGCGGCGGACTTGAGGGAGGCGGGCTTGAAGGAGGCGGGCTCGGGGTTTCGACGGCGCGCGGCTCGGGCGTCTGCCCCGGCGGAGGCCCGGCCTCTACAGGCGCAGACGGAGGAGCTCCGAATGGACCGCCCGACGGGCGCTCCGGGGCGGCCGCGTCTGGTGGGGCGTCGTCGGCGCCGCCAATCTCGAGGTCCCAATCGTCGGGGATCAATCCGCCGCTTGGCGCGGAGGGTTGAAAGTTCTGTCCGGCCACGGCGCCCTGCGACGGTGGCGTGTAGGGGGCGGGCGCGGCGCGCGGAGGCTCCGGGGGGAGCCCGGGCAGCCCGCCCAACAGATCGTCGTCGGCGTCATCGGGGATAAGCTGTCCGCCGCCCGCGCCCCCGCCCAAGCTTCCGCCGCCCAAGCCACTGCCCAGTCCGCCTCCACCGAGCCCGCCACCGCCGAGCCCACCACCTCCAAGACTGCCGGCCCCGGGGACGGGCTCGCTCTCCGACGTCCCCGGACCGCTCAGCAGATCGTCCAGCAGGTCGCCGGCGTTGTCGGTCGGCATCATCTCCGTCATGCTGGGACCCGGCGGCATGGCCGCGGGCGGCATCCCTCCCGGCATCATCGCGCCGGGGTCCATCGGCGCTCCGGCGGCGGGCGGCAGATCGGCCCCCTGCCCTGCCGCCGCGGCGATGCTCACGATCAGCTCGTACGGCCCGATCGACAGGATATCGCCATCGTGTACCGGCTGAAGCTCCGGGCCGAGGGGCTCCTTGGAATAGTTCAGGAAGGTGCCGTTCGACGAAATGTCGATCACCACGAACTGCCCCGACCGCTCCTCGAGCACGCAGTGACGCTTGGAAATGGTGCGGTCGGGATCGGGCAACACCAGATCGTTGTCGGGCGACCGCCCCACCGTCAGGTTCTGGCCGCGCATCTCCACCGGGCGGGCATTGCCCGGCACCCGCCCCGTGGTCTGAAAGCGCAGTGTCAGCGGCATGGGCGGATCCTACCCGATCAGGACCATCGGAAAGCCCATAACGACAGTGCCGCCGTGGGCCGTCAGCGACGTCATCCGCGCCGCCGGCATCTTCTGCATCATGACCTTGAATGAGCCCATGACGATGGTGTCAGGCGGGCCCACGCAGAATGCCATGTCGGCGACCCGAGCCGCAGGCATCTTGCCCACGAGCGTCATGATCCCGCCCGGCGGCAAGACAGGCCCGCCGACATGCGGAATGATCCCTGTGACCATTGGGCAGACATGCATGTCGCCCACACGTGCTGCTGGCATCATCGATCGGTCTCCTCGTCACTGTCTGACGGCTGAGCATCCCCGTCGCCGTCGTCGCTTGCATCACCCCTGTCGTCTTCACCCTCGTCGTCTTCGCCGCTGTCCTCGTCGTCGCCTTCGTCGTCGTCGATGTCTTCATCGTCATCGTCGTCGTCGAAGTCGTCCTCGTCGTCGTCCTCTTCCTCGTCTTCCTCAAGGTCATCGGGATCGGGCGCCGGTATCTTGGCCTCCACGGCCGCAGGGTCGATGGTGCCGTTGCCGCCGCGGGCGATGTCGAGGCCGCGTTCGATCAGCACCTGGATCCAGTGGAAATACTCTTCCGCGCGGTCGCCAAGCGACAGCATGTTCATCCCGAACACGGCGGTTTGCGACGCGCCCGGCGGGCCGTCATATTGTGCGAGTTCGCCGGGTCCCAGCTTGCCGTCGCACATCGCCACGGCCATGGCGCAGAGCACAGTCGGGTCGCTCGGATCGGCCGCGTCGAGCGCCTCACGCGCGGCCTTGCGCTTGTCCTCGGTGGGCTCGAACGCCCAGGCCTCGGCGGTGGTCAGTGTCTTCGGCGCACGCCCGCCCTCGGGCACCCGATCGCGCCCGGCAAGGCACGCCCACCAGACGCCCTCGCGGACCGGTAGCGCCACCGACAGAAGCCGGATCATATCGGTCGGCCGATCGGACGCGTCGAGCTCGGCCAGCACAGCGCCGACATCGGCGGCCGCCGGCGCTGTCACCGGCTCGTCGAAGCTGGCATTCGACAGCGCCAGAAGCCGCGCTGCCGGCTGCGCTACGATCTTTGGAAGAGTGGCAAATCTCTCGTCCATCGGATCAGTTCACCATGGCGATGCTGCCCTTGAGCATCAAGAGCGCGCTGGCATCCGCCATCGTCATCGGGGCCTTGAGCTGGGTCATCGCCTTGCCCTCGATCATCGTCATCGGGGCCTCGACCTTGGTCATGCCTTTGCCTTTGACCGTGACCATCGGCGCCTCCAAGTTCGCCATCGCCGTGCCCTTGAACTTGAGCATCGTGCCCTGGATCGTGACCCCGGTCATGTCGATCTTGATCTTGTTGGCGCCGACCTTCAGCTCGATCGCCTGCATTGCCTGGATGGTCACTTTGCCGGCGCTGGCCTTCATCGTGAAGTTGCCAAGGCTGATCGTGTCCTTGATCGAGCCCATCGACACCTTGCGGCTGACGCTGCCCATCTTCACTTCCTGCTTGACGCTGCCCATCCCGATCTTGGTCTGATGGTTGCCCATCTTGACCTCTTGCTTGTAGTTGCCCTGCTTCACGGTCTGGGTGGTGTTGCCGGTGATGGTCTGGGTCAGCTTGGCCTTGTAGGTCTCCTTGACGTCCTTGGTCACGTCCCGGGTGCTGGTGCCCTTGATCGTTTCCTTCTGGTTGCCGTCGATCCCGATCGTCTGATCCTTCTTGATGTCAACCTTCTGGCTGCCCTTCTCGATCTTGTAGGTGTGATCGCCCGTCTTCAGGGTCTGGGTCTTGTGGCGGTGGATCGTTTCGACCAGGTCGCCCTTGTCCTTGTGCTCCATGCCGATCTTGATGTCGGCATTGTTCTTGATGATCTGCACGTAGTCGCGCTCCGACTGGAAGCGGACGAACTCCTTTTCCTTCTTGTCCTCGAACACCAGCTCGTTGAAGCCGCCGCCGCCCTTGGACTTGTTGGTCTTGATGCCCTGCATCGTCGCGTTCGCGGGCAACGCATAGGGCGGCATGGTGTCGGCGTTGAAGAGCGTGCCGGTGATAATCGGGCGGTCGGGGTCGCCCTCCTCGAACTGCACGATCACTTCGGTGCCGATCCGCGGCACGCTGATCATGCCCCAGTTCTTGCCGGCCCAGGGCGACGAGACGCGCACCCAGCAGCTGCTCTTGTCGTCGGACTTGCCGTCCTTGTCCCAGTGGAACTGCACGCGCACCCGGCCGTACTTATCGGTCCAGATCTCTTCGCCCTTCTTGCCGACGACAACCCCGACATGGACGCCTGAGACATCGGGCCAGGGCGTGGTCTGCGGCGGGCGGTATTGCTCGGACTTCTTCATCACGTCGATCTCGGCGTGGTAGTCGAACACACCGCTGCTTTGAGTGACATCCGGAAGCGTTTCGTGCTCTTCGCCATCCAGCTCTTCCGAGATCTCGTGGACCGCCGAGAGGATCATGTATTCCTGGTTCCAGCTTGTGCGCTCGTGCTTTTCGAGGGTGAAGACGCCACCCACTTCGACCGCGCGGACCGAGCCCGAGGCCCGCCAGCTGCTGCTTTGCGCCGCTGCGCCTTCGATCTTCACCCGGGCGTAGTACTCGCCGAGATTGGCTTTTCGATGGCGGCCGGGATAGCCGTAAAGCTCTTTCTGATTATAGAAATGCTTGCCCTTCTTGATGCTCTTGGACGAGCCAAGATCGGCCTTGGGCGTCTCGAAGTTATAGTCATCGAGCGACACCTTGCCCGACACGATCGCCTCGCCCCCAAGGAACGACGTGAAGTGGTCCTCGTCGAGTGCCAGGTCGTCGGCCGGGTCGTAGGGGATCTTGGCGCCGTCGGTCAGGGTCTTGTGCGCCGCCGACCCGTCGGCGAGCACGAGCTTCTCTTCCCCGCCCTTATGGTCGAAGAAATAGTAGATGCCCTCTTCCTCCATCAGCCGGCAGATGAAGGCGAAATCGGTCTCGCGGTACTGGACGCAGTACTCCCGCTTGACGAAGGAATGGCTTGTGCTCGTCTGAATCCGGCCGCCAAACCCGTGCTCGGCCAGAACCGCCTTGATGATCTCCAGCACGTCCTTGTCCTGGAATATCCGGTTGTCGCTCGACCGGGTCAGAAGCCACAGGAACGGGTGAAGAACGGCCCGGTAAAACGCAACCTTGCCGTGGGTGCGCAGGAACTCGGCCTCAGTGCAGAGCCCGTGCATCTTGCGCACCGATCCGTTGCTGAGTGTCACCTCAAGCGTATGGTCCTTGCCCAAAATCTTGGCCAGATCCGTATTGGGATCGTCGGTCATGAACTCGACCGTGGTCCGCGTCAGCGTGCTCAACCGGTCTTCCACGCGAGCGCGCTTCAGCACTGCCTTGTCGCCCAGGGGGCCGGAGAGCTTCACCACATAGGTTTTGTTGGTCGCGGGCATATCGAACCTTTCCTTTCGCGGCGGCGGTCAGCCCGCCGACGCATTGATTTCAACAAGTTCCCCGTCGGCGCGCAGACGCGCGACGATCGCGGAATGAACCGTCCACAACTCTCCCTTCGGCAGACGCGAGGACCGGTATTCCTGCATCTCAAAGGCGCTGGAAAACACGACACAGCGCACCGGTGTGGGATAGTATCCATTCTTTGACAGCACGGCGTCGATGAACTCTTCGCCTTCATGCATCCAGAACGTTTCGTTGAGGCAAAGAAGCGTCACCCGTTCGGGCGGCTCCTCGGGGTTGCGGCTGCCATCGCTCATTCGGGATCCTCCAGAAGGGCTGCGAGATCTGGGTCGATATCGGCCGGGCCGGTGGCCTGCCCCGCCGAGGCGCGGCCGCGCAGATCGGCCAGTTCCGCAGCCGTAAGTTGATGGGATAGGGAAAGCCCGACACCGCGTCCGGGCGCGTCGGAAGGGGGGCGCCGGCCGGCGGCGGCACCCCAATGGCCGGCAAGCGGTCGGCCCGTCACGGCATGAAACCCGCCAAGGCGCACCCGGTCGCCGCCCCGCGTGGCCAGAACCGGCATCACGCCCCAGCCCTGGGCCGCGGCGACGCGCGCCTCCGTCATGATCCGCTGCGTCGCGGGCAGCGCAACCTGGTCGCCATGCCGGTCGGTCGTGATGTGATAGGGCATATCGTCCAGCTCAAGCGCGCGGCCCGGGCCGCGATTGGCCGCCAGCAAGGTTGCCGCCACCAACACCGGATTGCCCCAGAGGAGGCCAGTGAGGCCCTCCGCCCGGTCGAACTCTTCATAGGCGAACGCATCGACCGGATCGCTTTTTGCGCCATAGGGCCGGCGGAGCAGCACCGGTGGCGCAACGAGGCCCACCGCGTCGGCCTCGGGGAGCGCCGCGAGCGCGCCGAACGCTTCGGCGACGCTGGGATGGGCCTCTTGCAGGGCACCGTCGGCGGCATGGGGCTCGAGCGCGGCAAGGAACGGGGCGCCAAGCCGCGAGGCGATGCCCCCGATGCGCGCCAGAAGCTCGGCATGGGGCGGCGTTGCCTCGAACGTGTAGAGCCCCGCCACCACGGCAAAGCCCTCATCCCCCGCCGCCGTGCCGCTCAACATGCGGTAAAGCCCGCCTTCTGCGGGGTCTGCGGTGGTCGCAAGGTCGACGGCGACCTCCTCGGCCGAGACGTCGTAGAGCGTCAGCGCCACATCCGCGCCCGTCTCGATCCGCCGCGCCAGAAAGTCCAGCGCGCGCCACTGCGCCTCGATGGCCTGCACGTCGGGGTGATGGAGGATCAGGCTCATCGTGGCGCTCAGCGCCTGGTCGATGGCTGCCGTCAGCTCCTTTGCGCCGGGGTCGGGCGCGTCGACGATGTAGGGGCCGACGACACGCGCCACGAGATCCTCCACCGGCGAAGGTGGGGCGGCCGTGACCGGGGCCCCGATCAGCGCCGCGAAATCGCCCATGCCGCGGTCGGCCGGGATCGCCGAGCCCCGCGCAGGGCCCGGCACGGCCCGAAGCGGCGGCGCCTCGCCCCCATGCTTGCGCAGCGTTTGGAGCGTGCCCGCCGGGGCCGCCCCGCGCGACACGGCGCGACGCAGGTCGCTCAGCTCGGCAAAGACCGCGAGGTTCTCGTAAAGCTCATCGGGGTGCAGCTCGTCGAGGCTGGTCAGCTCCAGCGTCACCGTCGGTCCGCCCTCGCCCACCGGGATCGACAGCTCAGTTCTGAACCCCTCGATGACCTCGTCGAGCGTGTCGATATCGAGCTTGATGGCCCGCCGCGCGGCCAGCGCGTCGCCCGTCTCGATCACGCCGCGCGCGGCGCGTCCGCTGAAGTCTCCCAGGATCGCGAGCCGGAACATCGCCTTCTCCTCAGTCGAAACCGTAGGTGAAATCGCCATCCGACACGTCGATGGCGACCTTCGACACTGCCTGGCCCTCGAGCATCCGCTTGAGGAATTCCGACGAGATGTCGGGCAGCATCGTGTTCGTCACGATCGCGTCGATCATCCGACCGCCGCTCTCAAGCTCCTGACATCGCTCCACAATCGTGTCCACCACCGCGTCGGAATAGGTGAAGGGCACATTGTGGGTGGCCTTCACCCGCTTCTGAATGCGGCCGAGCTGCAGCTTGGTGATCTCGGCAATCATGTGGGGGCTGAGCGGGTAATAGGGAATGGTCACAAGGCGGCCGAGCAGCGCAGCGGGGAAGATCTTGAGCAGCGGCTCGCGCAGCGCCTTGGCGATCCCCTCGGGCTCGGGCATCAGATCGGGATCGGCGCAAAGATCCATGATCAGGTCAGAGCCCGCGTTCGAAGTCAGCAGGATCAGCGTATTCTTGAAGTCGATCACGCGGCCCTCGCCATCCTCCATCACGCCCTTGTCGAAGACCTGAAAGAATATCTCGTGCACATCCGGGTGGGCCTTTTCCACCTCGTCGAGCAAGACGACCGAATAGGGCTTGCGCCGCACCGCCTCGGTCAGAACGCCGCCCTCGCCATAGCCGACATAGCCCGGAGGGGCGCCCTTCAGCGTCGAGACGGTGTGCGCCTCCTGGAACTCGCTCATATTGATGGTGATGACGTTCTGCTCGCCGCCATAAAGCACCTCGGCGAGCGCGAGCGCCGTCTCGGTCTTGCCGACGCCCGAGGTGCCCGCCAACAGGAAAACGCCGATGGGTTTTGAGGGGTTGTCGAGCCCGGCGCGCGAGGTCTGGATGCGTTTGGCGATCATCTTCATCGCGTGGTCCTGGCCGATCACGCGCTTGGCCAGATGGGTTTCGAGCTCCAGCACGGTCTGGATCTCGTCCGACACCATGCGGCCCACCGGAATGCCCGTCCAATCGCCCACGACCGAGGCCACGGCCTGCGCATCGACGATGGGCAGGATCAGTGGGCTCTCGCCTTGCAGTTCGGCAAGCTCGGCCTGCTTGGCGCGAAGGGCGGCAAGCGTCTCTTCCCGCTCTTCGGCCGTCATCGGGCTTGCTTCGGCGGCCTCTTCGCTTTCGGCATCGGGCGCGTCCACCGGAGCACCGCCCTCGCGGATCTTGGCCCGCAGGTCGAGCACCTCTTGCACGACCGCCTTTTCCTTTTCCCAGCGCTCGGTCAGCTCGGCCAGGCGCGCCTCTTCCTCATCCTTGATCGCGGTGATCGCACCCCGGCGCTCGGCCACATCGAGCCCAGCGCTCTCGTCCCGGTCGATGATCTCCAGCTCGGTCGTCAGGGCGTCGATCCGCTTGCGGGCATCGTCGACCTCAGCGGGCACCGCATGCTGCGAAATCGCCACGCGGGCACACGCCGTGTCGAGCACGCTGACCGATTTGTCGGGCAGCTGGCGCGCTGGAATATAGCGGGCCGACAGGCTGACCGCGGACTCGATGCCTTCGTCGAGCACCTGCACCTTGTGGTGGTTCTCCAGCATCGAGGCGATGCCACGCATCATCAGAATCGCCTTCGGCACGTCCGGTTCGTCGACCTGGACCACCTGAAAGCGGCGGGTCAGCGCCGGATCCTTCTCGATGTGCTTTTTGTATTCGGCCCAGGTGGTTGCGCCGATCGTGCGCAGCGTCCCGCGCGCCAGCGCGGGCTTCAGAAGGTTCGCTGCATCACCGGTGCCCGCGGCCCCGCCGGCCCCCACCAGCGTATGGGTCTCGTCGACGAACATGATGATCGGCACCGGGCTCGCCTGCACCTCGTCGATCACTGCGCGCAGGCGGTTCTCGAACTCGCCCTTCATCGAGGCGCCGGCCTGCAGAAGCCCGACATCGAGCGACAGAAGGCGCGCCTCCTGCAGCGAGGGCGGCACGTCGCCCCGCGCGATGCGCAGCGCAAACCCCTCGACCACCGCCGTTTTGCCCACGCCGGCCTCGCCTGTGAGTATGGGGTTGTTCTGCCGCCGCCGCATTAGCACGTCGACGATTTGCCGGATTTCCTCGTCACGGCCGACGATGGGGTCGATCTTGCCCGAGCGGGCCTGCTCGGTCAGATCGGTGCAGAACTGCTGGAGCGCTTCCTCCTTGCCCATCTGCGCCGGCGCCATGGCACCCGACGCCTCGCCCGGCACGGCGCCGCCGCCCACCTGGCTGCCATCTTGGGGGCGCATGTCGTCCTCTGGCGAGCCCTCGACGACGGTGGCGAAACTGTCGGACAGATCGTCGGGCTTCACCTTGCGGAACTCGCCCGAGATCCCGAATACGACCGAGCGCAGTTCCGGCGTCTTCACCATCCCGAGCATCAGGTGCCCGGTGCGCACCTGGGGCGAGTTGAACATCAGCGAGGAATAGGTCCAGGC
The DNA here is from genome assembly GCA_039822045.1 of Pseudomonadota bacterium. Taxonomy (GTDB): domain Bacteria; phylum Pseudomonadota; class Alphaproteobacteria; order Rhodobacterales; family Rhodobacteraceae; genus HLUCCA09. Next base: position 51,501 of record JBCBMY010000012.1, read on the forward strand.
CCGCTCGACCGTCTGTTCCAGATGGCTCGACAGGTCAGAGATCGACGAGGCGCCCCGTGGCAGCGCGTCGAGCGCACGCGTCATCTCGGCGGCCAGCTTCGATGGGTCTAGGTCGTAATGCTGGATGATCCTATGCATGTCGCTGTCCTGCTGCTGCAGGATCTGGTGCAGCCAATGGACAAGCTCGACATACGGATTGCCCCGCATCTTGCAGAACACCGTGGCCCCCTCGATGGCCTGATAGCCAAGCTTGTTGAGCTTGCCAAAGAGCGCGACTCTGCTGATTTCGGCCATAGTGTCTTCCCCATTCTAGGCGCTGGCGGCGGGCATGCTCGTCACCCCGTCGCGTGAAGGTCGTCGGCGTCGGCACGCGTCGTGCGCTCGCCAATCCAGATTGTGTGGCCGAGCGCGATGCCGCTGCCGAGGACCGGCGCGGGCACCTCGTCGCCCTTGAGAACGAGCACGACGTCAAACTCCATCGCGTCGCCCACATAGTTGCGCACCATCGCGCGGAGCTGCGCAAAGCCCGGACCGCCCGGCAAGAGCCGGGCGTAGTCTGCGCGCGAAAGCGGCCCGATGCGAAGGGCGAACTTCGTCGCGCGCGACCAGACCCGCTCCCCCAGATGCAGCGCGCGACCAAGGCCCCCAGGGCGGCCCAGCGCCCAACGATCCGACGGCTCAAGCTCAAGCCAGGTTCCCACAAACTGCCGAAGCTGGGTCGGCGCCCGAAACACCGCCTCCACCATCGAGGCCAAACCGTCGGCGTGCTTGGTCGCCCCGCCCAGATGCGCCGCGAAATAGCGCTTCGTCAGATCCGGCATCGCGTCGCGCTGGCCGAAGGACTCGCCGCGATAGCCCGCGATCGCGGCGACCTTGTCGGCAAACGCATCGGTGCCCTCACGGTCGAACGAGGGCGCGGGATGGGCAGACGACCAGGCGCGGTAGAGAAGGCCCATCATCCGGTGGGTGAAGAGGTTCGAGAAATCCTGGAACGTCCGGTCGCGATGGTTGCGCCGCCGGTCGCGGGCATAGGCTGTCAAGTGCAGCGGCAGCGGGCCGTTGGGCCCGAACGGGCCGAAGAACAGGTTCATAAGCTGCCCCGGCCGCGCGTCGGTCGCGGGCCGGAAGCTCTCGATCGTGGTCTCGGGGAACGACAGTTCGGGCATCTGCCCAAGCCGCACCCGGTCTTGCGAGGGCCGACGGCTTTCGCCCTGGCGCGGCGCGTCGGCATAATGGGCCTCGATCACGCGCAGGGCGTGGAACAGATGAAACCGCTTCGGATTGGCCTGCAGCCGCTCGAGGTGGCTCAGACCACGTGGCGCAGGCCGCTGATCGGGTCCCATCGGGTCACTTCCCCTCGTTGCTGGGTGCGCAGCACCGTTTCGGTAAAACTGTTGATCGACGCGTACTTACGGAAGAATTGTTCAAGTACTGCTGCAAGTGTGTAAACGCTTGCGCCCTCAAAGCTCGCCTCATCGAATTCCACCACAACCTCAAGCCCCTTGACCGCGGTCGACAGCACCTCGTCGGGCATCCGCCGCACGATGGGACGGCTGCGGACCGACGTGATCCCCTCGACCTGGCGTGCGAAGGTCCGGTCTTCGGCCGGGGCGTAAAGGCCCACGATCTCGCGCAGGGCCTCGGCCCCGCCGCCGAGCGCGGTGTCGGCAATCGAGAGGTAGTTCAGACTGAGATGACTGATGAGCCGCCAGGCCGACCCGTCGGAGGCCGGCGCCGGCCGCGGACGCGTCGGTGCAATTGGCGTCTCGACCGACCGGAACGGCCCGCCATCGGGCAAGTGGAACACGTTGGGCGCACCGGTGGCGAGCAGAAGCGGCAGGTCGCGGTTGGTGCACACCGCCTGCACAGCGAGCTGTGCGAGGTTGGCGCTGAAGGGCGCTTCCTGGCGATCGACGAGGCTCAGATAGACCTCCGAGCCCAGATACGATGTTCGCGGCCCCTTCAGCCGCTCCCGTTCCGAGCGCTGCCGCATCAGGCGCCGCACGGTGTAGAAGCTCTCATGCGCGTCCCCGATGGGCGACCGCGTCGTCTGCGCATAGAACGGCAGGAAATCGTGCTCCGCCGCGCCCTCGGCGCTGATCCCGGTGACCTTGGTGACCTCGAAGATCTCGAAGTCGAGGGCCGCGGTCTTGTCGGCCACCACATGGCTCTCGAAATCCGCGTCGCGCACCAGCACCCGGTCGCAGCGTTTGTTGAAGAGGTTCACGATGGGCGTGGAGCTGAGCGAGAAGGCCTCGGGCGCCACATGGCGCGACGCCTCGGGATGACCATCACTGAGAAGCAGGTACAGATCGACTTCGGCGCCCTTCGCGGCCTCGAATGCCGGCCGCAAGCCCGCCAGATCCACAAAGTGGAACCGCTCCGGCATGACGAAATATTCCTGCAGGAGGCGGTAGCCGTCGAAGGACCGGTCGGTCGACGGCAGGATCGCATCCTCGGCCTCAAATCCGCGCGGCTCGATCCGCCCCTCGGGCAGCGGCAGTTTCCAGTCGTCGCGCCGGTCGGTCGAGCGCGCCAGCACCCCTTCGACCTGCGTCGACAGGAGCTCGTGAAGGATCCAGTTGCCGCCGTCCTGGCCGCGCAGGAACACGTTCAGCCGGTCGGCGGTCAGTTCGCTGATCGGTGCCCCGCCCATGCGTCTGAGCCGGATCCGCAAGCCCGCCCGAGCCGTGGCGCCCTGCCCCAGCCCGGCCGCGACCAAAGCGGCGCGGCTGTCGATATACTCCGTCTCGACGATCTCAAGCGGCCAGATCGTCAGGTCGTGGGCGGTGCGAAAGGTGCATGCGGTCTGCGCCCCCTCAATCAACCCGCTGCGCAGCTGGGTTAGGCGGGGCATGTGATAGCCATCCACCATCGCGCCCACCGCCTCGTCGGGCTCAAAATGCGCCACCGCCATCGACGGGACGGGCGCCAGATAGTGGGGATAGATGATCTCGAGCAGGTGGTTGGTGAACGTCGGATACTGCAGTTCCAGCTCGAGCTGCACCCGCGCCGCAAGAAAGGCAAAGCCCTCGAACAGCCGCTCGACATAGGGGTCGAGCACCTCGGTGCCCTCGATTCCGAGCCGCGCCGCGATCTTGGGATAGGCCTCGGCGAATTCGGCGCCCATCTCGCGGATGAAGCGCAACTCGGTCTCGTAATGGCGCAGCAGGCGGGTGTCCATCGCGGCCCTATCCCATACGCTCGAGCGTCAGCTCACCAGTGATCAGATCGACTTCGGTTCGGATGTACAATTCCTGTGGCAGCGGCTGCGCCCACATTTCGGCGCGCACGTCGAAATGGATCACCGTCTCGGTTTGTCCTTCCGACGGGCGCAGGTCCACCCGCACCGACCCTTCTCCGATCCGCGGCTCGAAGCGCTGGATCGCCTCGCGGATCGAGGCCTGGATTTCCTGAGCGCGGCGGACGGTGGAAAAGTCGCCGGCCACTTCGCGCACCCCGTAATTCACTGTCGACACAACGACATTTTGATAGCGCTCGGTGTCGATCGAGGATTCGAGGTTCGATGTATTCAGGAGCCAGGACAGATCGCGCGCGATGATCTCGCGCAGTCGCCGCACGTCGATCACCCGCGCGTCCCGGCCTTCCTTCAGGGATTCCGGGGCGTCGTCGGTCAGCCGGTCAAGGAGCGACGGCTGCAGGCGTTCGGCGATCGTTCTGTCAGCCATCGGATTCGACCGTCGGGGCAGCCTCCCCAAGTGTCAGGCTGCGGACATCCATCAGGCTGGTGTCTCCGCCATCGGTGGCCAACAGGCGCTGACCGGTGCCGACGAAGGTCTCGGCACCCACGTCGCGCCAGACGGTCTCGCGCCCGAGCTTCTGCGCCGGCGTTCCCACCGATGCGGTGCCGGGATAGCGGGTGGGGATCAGCGCCACCTTCTCGCCGCCCGCCGCGACCGTGAGGGTTGCAGGCGTCCAGACAGAGTCGCGCAAATCCGCAGGCGCCTCGATGTCGACCTTCAGGAGCGCGTCGAAGGGAATCCAATAATAGCGACCGTCCACAATGGCTTCGAGGACCGGGCCAAGACGCATATCGGCATCGGCGATCCACTCGAAGCCGGCGTCGTTCAGGTGGCCCGCGCTTGTCGGCGCGGCCTCAAACGCCTCGGCCCGCAGGGCCGCGGCGGCCTCGGCATTGCCCTCGGCCGCGACACGCAGCGCCTCGATCAGGCGCGGCAACCATTCGGGCGGCTCGCCAAAGACAAGCGGGGTCTTCTCACCGGCAAACACCTTCTCGCGGAAAGCTTCGGCGATGATCGCCTCGCGATAGGTCTGCGCCATCGGGATGGCGAGCGGGTCAAGTTCGGCGGAGACCTTGAGCTGGGTGATGGCGCGTTTCCAATCGCCCATCACACTGAGAAGCTGGAAAAGGAAGATGCGCAGCTTGGCATCGGCCGGGTTCTTGCGCACGGCATCCTGGAGCGCCGAGAGCGCCCCGTCGAGATCGCCGGCTTTGAGTTTGTCTTCGGCAATCACGCTCTGCCGTCCCTGTGATTGTTATTGTGTCGGAGTCTTGCAGGCCCGGTTGGTCGCGCAGACCAGGTCGGGCCCGGGGTCGTCGAAAAGGGGCGGCGCCGGGCCTTGCGGGCCCGGCGCCTTAAGCCGATCACACGGTGTGGGCGGCCTTGTTGTTGACGCGGCTCCAGATGAACTCCTTGGGCGAGGAGACCTGCTTGCCGGCCGAGTCGAGCGCGTAGTAGTGGTACTTCACAGCACCCCACTCGAACGACGTGCTCTGGAACAGGGTTTCTTCGCCCGACGACGCCGACCAGTTGATCGAGGAGACGAACACCTTCTTGAAGTCGAACTGGCAGTAGATGTTCGGGTTCTTGCCGCCCGAGCGGCGCACGAGCATCGTCATGTCGGTGAAGTGCTCGCCCTGGGCCAGCGCCTTACACAGTTCAGCCGAGGCCGTGTCGACCTGGTGCATGATCGACAGGCCGGAGAAGTCGGCCTTGCCCGCGGTCAGACCACCCGTGGCGGAACCGACGTTGATCGGGTTCGACATGCCGATCGAGTAAGACAGAACCTCGATCGCCTTCTTCTTGGACATCGCGTCGTCGTTGGTCTCGCCTTCAACCTTGATGCCGTTGGTGCCACCGGTGAGGTACAGATACGCGTCGACAGCCATTTTAGTTCTCCATTTTTTGATTTGGGGGAGGGGGATAGGGGTTGGGGTTGCAGGGGTGGTGGCACAAGAAGGACCACCGAGGTGGATGGCGCGCCCCCGTCACCGGGGGCGGCCGGGATCAGCCCGCTTTTTCGCTGGGCAGCTTGGATACCAGGCGCAGAGAGACCGACAGTCCTTCAAGCTGGTAATGGGGGCGCAGGAAGAACTTCGAGCTGTAGTAGCCCGGGTTCTCTGGGTCTTCGTCAACCACAACCTCGGCAGCGGCGAGCGGGCGACGGGCCTTTTCGTCTTCCGAGGACACGTCGGCGCTGAAGTCGACATACTGGTTGATCCATCCCTGGAGCCAGTCCTGCATGTCGTTGCGGTCTTTGTAGGAGCCGACTTTGTCGCGAACCATGCACTTGAGGTAATGCGCGAACCGGCAGGTCGCGAACATGTAGGGCAGGCGCGCGGCAAGGTTGGCGTTGGCCGTCGCGTCGGCGTCGTCGTACTCGGCCGGGTTGTTCAGCGACTGCGCGCCGATGAAGGCCGCCATGTCGGAGTTCTTCCGGTGGATGAGCGGCATCATCCCGGCCTTGGCCAGTTCAGCCTCGCGACGGTCGGCGATGGCGATCTCGGTCGGGCACTTCATGTCCACGCCGCCATCGTCGGTCGGGAAGGTGTGCGCCGGCAGACCTTCCACGGCGCCACCGGATTCGATGCCCCGGATGCGCGTGCACCAGCCGTATTGCTTGAACGCCTTGTTAATGTTTACCGCCATCGCATAGGACGCGTTGACCCAGTTGTACTTCTCGATGGGCTTGCCGTCGGCATCCATCTCGGGCGTCGTGTCTTCCTCGAAGTCGAACGCCTCAACAGGGTCGGTCTTGGCGCCATAGGGCAGCCGGCCAAGGAACCGCGGCATCGCCAGCCCAAGGTACTTGCTGTCCTCGCTCTCGCGCAGGCTCCGCCACGACGCATATTCCGGCGTCTGGAAGATCTTGGTGAGATCGCGTGGATTGGCGAGCTCCGACCAGCTTTCCATCTGGAAGAGCGACGGCTTGGAGCCAGTGATGAAGGGCGCGTGCGCGGCGGCGGCGACCTTCGACATCTCGCCCAGCAGTTCCACATCGGGCGGCGAGTGATCGAAGTGGTAGTCGCCCACAAGGCAGCCATAGGGCTCGCCACCGAACTGGCCGTATTCCTCTTCGTAGAGCTTCTTGAACAGCGGCGACTGATCCCAGGCCGTGCCCTTGAACTTCTTCAGCGTCTTGCCGAGGTCCTTTTTTGAGATGTTGAAGACACGCAGCTTCAGCATCTCGTCGGTCTCGGTGTTGTTGACGAGATAGTGCAGCCCGCGCCAGGCGCCTTCCAGCTGCTGGAACTCGTTATGGTGCATGATCAGATTGATCTGATCCGACAGCTTCTTGTCGATCTCCGCGATGATCGACTTGATCGATTCCACAACGTCGGAGCTCAGCAGGTCGACGTTGTCCAGCGCGTGCTGGGCCAGGGTGTTGACGGCGTTGGTGACGGCCGACTTGGCGGTTTCCGACTGCGGCTTGAATTCCTTTTGAAGAAGGTTGGCGAAATCGGAGATTTCGATCTTTTCTTCGACGGCGCCTTCTTGCGCCTGACCTTCGAGTTCAGCCATCGATCACTCCTCGCTCTTCGCTTCGTCCGCGTCGTCGGCGGAGGCGGCCTGGTCTTTGAGGGCGGCCATCAGATCGGGGTCCTTCATGACCTTCGCGATCAGTTCCTCGGCGCCCGACTTGCCGTCCATGTACGTCACCAGGTTCGACAGCTCCTCGCGGGCCTCCAGAAGCTTGCGCAGGGGCTCGACCTTCCGCGCGATCGCCTCGGGCGTGAAATCTTCCATCTTCTCGAAGGTCACCCCAACCGAGAGGTTGCCTTCGCCGGTCAGCGTATTGGGGACCGAGAACTGGACCTTCGGCGCGATCGCCTTCATCCGTTCGTCGAAATTGTCGACGTCGATCTCCAGGAACTTGCGGTCGGATACGGGCGGCTGCGCCACTTCCGACTTGCCCGAGAGATCGGACATCACGCCCATCACGAAGGGCAGTTGGACTTTCTTTTCTGCGCCGTAGAGCTCCACGTCATACTCGATCTGGACCCGCGGCGCGCGGTTCCTGGCTATGAATTTCTGCGAACTGTCAGCCATTTCGGCACTCCCTGTTCCTCATTTCTGGTGCGGATCGCCCGCCAACCCGGGTTCGATCCGGGCGCACTAGTTCACAACCAATCAGTACTCTTCTTCTTCCGCTTCTTCTGCTGCGATGCCGCCAATCAGGTCGACATTCTCGTACCCGGCCGGCGCCATATCCTTGATGATGTCGACAAAGCCTGCGCCAACCAGGCGCTTGGCCCGCTTCAAAAGCAGCGGCACCGGGCTCGAAGGCTCGTACTTGGTATAGTACGCCATGATCTTGTCGATCGCCGTCAGCACGTCGGCCTGGCTGGTGATGTCGCCGGTGATGCGCCGACCGCCGCCGCCGCCCGTGCCCGCCGTGTCGGCGCCGGCCTCATCGCCCGCCGCGTCGGCGCCGTCGGCCTCCTCGGCGTCGCCGCCGGTTGCGGCCACGAGCCGGTCACGCACTTTCTTCAGCGCGCGGATGGTGGGGTCGAGCGAGGGGCCCTGCCCCGGTGTCTGCTCGGTGAAAACAGTGTCGATTGCCACCAGATCGTCATGGGCGGTGCTGGCACCGGCCAGGATCTCGGTCAGCGCTTCGTCGTCGGTATCCTGGAACGCCGCGTCGATGGCCGACTCGCTTGGCGGATCCTCCATCGTTTCGGGCGCGGGGATCTCGCCGGTCGCGATTTCGATATCCAGCAGCGTGCGTGCGCCGAAGATCCGGCTCTGGGTCAGCGGCGCGAGCCGGATCGCCCGGACGACGCCCCGCGTGTCGGCGAGTCCAAGCACCGCGTTCACCCGCATCGTGGGATCGTTGTCGTCGTCCTCATCCAGTTCGGGGTGGCACGTGTCCCAGTGCTCCTCGAGGCAGCGCCGGATATAGGTCGTCACCTTGGCGAAGGCCGGGAAGCCCTCGATGCGCAGAACCGCCATCGACAGGTGCACCGCGGCCCGCATGTCCTTGCTGCGCGACAGCACGTCGAAGGCCTTCTCGCGCATGTCCTTGTAGTCGGGCTCTTCGGCCTCCTGGATCTCGTCGCCCATCTGGCGCTCTTCGCCGGGCTGCGCGGCCAGTTCCAGAGCGGTAAAGGCCGGATCGTATTCAAGATTCTCGCCGGCATCGCTGCCGTCATCGAGAGTGGCGAGGAGATCGTCGAGCGTCATATCAAACCTGCCGGAAGTCGGGCGCCTGGGCGGCGGTGATCGGGGCATGATGCAAGCAGGGCATCTCTCTCTCCAACTTCCGGCCCGAGGGTTCGGGCGGTTCCGGCACCGGCTCCCGAGGGGGCGCGCCACCGGCCATTTCCTTGGCCCGTTTCCCCGGTTGGGTCCGGGGTGAGCCTAGCGAGAACCACACCCTCGCCGCGTTCAGTGATTGGTCGGCGGCGGGGGAGAACGGGTTCAATGTTTTTTCGTGCTCATGACCCTAGCGATCTGGCTCGTCTGTGCACAACGCGATCGTGTTGCTTTCGATGTACCATGGCCCCTCAGCCGCAGATCCGTGAGGCCTCGCCAATCAAGAGCGAGGCGGTGGACGTTCGATTGTCATTCATGTCGATCGCGAACACGTTGAAAACGCGATTGGAATCCGAATGTGTCAGGTCGATGTCGACAGTGTGCGTGGCCTGGGGCGAGGTCTCGTCACCAAAGAAATTATATTCGAAGGCCTGCGAGAGATTCCCGTCGGGTGTCGGAACCTGCACAGTTTGAGACACATTGGGCGAACGCAATGTCCCGTTCGGGATCTGCAAATATGCCCGTTTGATGCCCGACGGATCGGAGAACGTCACCCTCATGCGCACGGTGCTGCCCCCGGACCGCGCCTGCACAAACCGGTCGCCGGCCCGGAACGAGGTGTAGGCACCGCCGAGCCCGTTGGGGCAGGACGCAGGCCGCGCCGCGCCCGACGAGAGGAAGAACACGCTGTTGCCTTCGGCCATCTGGATGACCGGCGGCTCGGTGTCGGGCCCTTCCGGCCCGCAGGCCGACAGGGCAAGCAAGACGCCTCCGGCGATGATCCCGCGAATGGCTGTCATGGGTGGCTCCCTCCGTTTCCGTTTCTTGTCTCGTGTCCGCTGCGCGCCGAATCCTGGGCTGACGCAGCGTCATGTTCACAGCTTTGCGCCTTGGAGGCCGCCGCGTCTAGATCAGTCCCGCTGCGCGCCACTGTTCCAAAAGTTCCCGGCTCACCTCGAAATGCATGCTGTCCTCCCGGCCAAAGCCCGCGCCCCAGATCCATCCTTCCTCCTTGAAGAAGTCGGCAAGGATGATCAGGCCGAGCTGTGTTTTGCCATCCGCGAAACCGTCGAGCTGCCCGTCGATGTTCAGATCGAGCGCCAAGCCGAACGCGTGGGACGACAGTGTGTTTTGGGTGCCCCGGATCCGTCGAACGCACAGCGAGCCTGACGTGTTGATCCGGTCGTAGAGGTCCTGATCGACCGCGCGCACCTTCTCGAACACGCGCGTCAGCGACTCCACCGCCGGCTTGAGCATCCGCACCTTGATCGGCCCGACATCGCCCACAAAAAGAAGGTCCCGCAGGCGCTGATTGGTGATGCCCTGGCAATCGTCGGTCAGATCGGGGCGGGGGCGGCCGATCGTGTCGATCAGGTAGCTGCGGCTCGGCACCGTCAGGCCGTCGTTATACTTGCGGCGGTTCGCGATCAGCACGACCTGGGAATAGGCGTCGACGATCATGTTGGGGCCAAGGTCCACCGGCTCGTCGTCGAACGACAGTCCCGCACCCGAGGGCTGGCTGTACTGCAGACCGGTGATCCGGTCGTCCATGGCGGCCAACTGCGACTCCAAGCGGGCAACCGCCCCGCGGAGTTGCTCGTTTTCCGCCCGCGACTGGGCAAGCTCACCCCGCATCAACTCGATGTCGATCCGCGCACCGCTGTCCACCGCGCTCGCCCCCGTGACGGGCTTTTGAGGGATAAGCGTGCGCGAGACGTGCCAAACAACTGGAGCCAGTAACACCGCAATGGCGATGAGCGAAGCTGGCAGCCAACGCATTAAGGGCCCTTTCTAGAACGCGTTCCGCGGGCAGTATAGCCGATAGCCGGCGCCCTGCGCGGGTTGAATCATGGATACCGGTGCAACCGCGGCCCGCCAAGAGATTTTGGGGATCTGCCCCGCCCCTGCCGCGTCGATGCCACGCCTTCCGTGTCGCGGCTACCGCAGGGGCGGGTAACGCTGGGGCGCGGCAGGGCTTCCGTTCGCCCTAGGGGACAAAGCCATTGGCGGCGAACGCCTTCAGCGCGGGGCGCCAGACATTGCCCCACGGCACCGCCTCGACGTCGGGCGACACCTTCAGACCGGTCCGCTCGGCATTGTCGCGGATCGAATTGCCTTCCGCTTCGGTCGTCGCCGAGAGATAGACGCAGCCTGCAATATGGGCGCAGCCAAGCTCCTGAAAGCGCGACCGAAACGGCAGATAGGGCGCGATCAGGATAGTCTGCGGGCGGACATGGTCGATGATCTGCTGCTCCAGCGCATACAGACCTTCCTTGGTCTGCATCGGCTGAAAGAAGTACACGACGTCGTAGTCGGCATAGCCCTCGAACGCGAGCGCGTCGGCCTCGATGACCTTGCCGTTCGGCACCTCCGCCCCCTCGATCACAACCTCCGCGGCCCGGGCATAGCCGGGGTCGAACTCCAGCCCGTGGCAGGTCGGGAAGAAATGGCTCGCCATCACCACCTTCACCCCGCCGCCGCAGCCGACATCAAGGAACCGGGCCGTCTTGCGCAGACCGAGCGCCAGCGCCACGCGATAGGCGGCATGGCCGTGGGCCGCAAACTGCTGGGGCGGCAACCGAATGTCGGGGAAGGCGCCCCGTGCCAGTGCCTCGCTATCCTGGCGGTTCGAATTCACCATGAAGTCGAGCTTCAGGATCGTGTCTTCCAGCGCATCAAAGATCGGTTGGTTGGAATCATAGGCGTCGGTCTCGGGCTCGTAGAGCGGCACGCTCGGCCCCACCATTTGCCGTTTGCCGCAGGTCATGATCGCAGAGAAACGGCTGCGCCAGTGGTTGGCCTTGTGCTGCATCTCCTGCAGATCTGCGATCCGGCGGTCCTGCTGGGGCGAGAACCCCTCGGCTGTCGCATTGTCGCGCTGGATACGCGCGATCGCGTGGCTGGCCAGATGGGACAGATCGGTGACGTTGCGCAAGATCACGTTGCCGCGCTTGTCGAACGCATTGAACGCCTCGACGGTGCGCAAGTGCACGTCTTGGCTAACGGCATCAGCCATGTCCGTCATAAGATCGCGAAGTTCGCCTTCAACACGCAGGAACTCCGCGGCGACCGTTTCAGGGGCGTGAGCTGTCCTCAACATGTCGGTCTCCTTGGGGGATGGCGCGCGAATGATGGAGCACTCACCTTGGCGGGCCGGTTGCGACAAAGAGATAGGCCCATTCGCCGCGCCCCGGCGCAACGGCGGCGATGCGCGCGCGCAGGAAGTCAAGATAGGGCCCGGCAGGCTCGATGATCGGGCGCAGGCCATCGTATAGCGGCGTGTCGGTGGCAAAGGCCACCGCGATGTCGGTGCCGAACGGCGGCTCGACGATCAATTCCAGGCCACTGCCCTCCGCACCGATGGTGAAGGGCTCGGCCGGCGCATGGCGCCGCAACGGCAGGATGTCATTCGGCATCAGGTGCAGGACGTTTCCCTCGGCATCGTAATAGTCGACATAGATATAGGCAGGGTAGTCGGCCGCCTCGAGGGCAATCTCCATGCGCGCGCCGGCCGCAAAGGCATATTCACGCACAAAGAGGTTCTCGCCGATCAGATGGGGGTCGGTGAACTGCTCCTCCGATTGCGGCAAGCCCAGCGCCTCGACCCGGCCGAGCACGTCGCATTGCGGCGCCGGCAGCAGCCGCAGACGGTCGGCAACCGGCAATCCCGGGCCGACCTGCGCCTGCAGCGCTTCGGCCAGCGGGCCGCGCACGCCGTCCTCCGGCACGTGGCCGCGCAACTCCAGCGTGCCGGTCTCGGGGTCGAACGCGGTTTGCAGGCGCGCGCAGGGCACCGATGCCATGAGCCCCGCGATCCCGTCGCGCAGGGCCTCGCCCTCGGCCCCCGCTTGCTCTGGCGACAGAAATGCCGTCAGCGCGGCCAGCGTGGCCGGGTCTGCCGACGCGAGGTCTTCGGCGCTCCAGGCCAGGCGCGCCGTAACCTCGGCGGCCGGCAGGTCTGCCGATGGCGCCGTGCCCGCCTCGGGGGGCGGCGCGGGGGCCGCGGGGGCGTCGGGGCGGGACGTCTCGGCCGCCGAAACGTCAGGTCTGGGCGCGGCGGCGGTGGGTGTTTCAGGGCGAGACGCATTGGCCGCCGGGGCATCTGGACGGGGCGCGGCAGCCGTCGGCGCATCGGGGCGAAAGGCAGCCGGACGAAGAGAGGCGAGCGCCCCTTCTCCGGCGGGTGCGGCCTGGGGCGCTCCAGCCACCAGGGCTTGCGCCGGCACGGCCCCGCCGCTCAGGCGCGCCCCTTCCGGGATTTCGGTCGGTGCCTCCGCCCCGACGGCCGCGAGGGCAGAGGCGCGGGGCGCTGCGTCGTCGGTTGCACTCAGCCGAGCCCCGCTCGACGCCGTCTGATCGGTCAGGCGCGCACTGTCCGGCGCGCTCTCCTCGGCCAGCGCCCCGGCGGCCGTCACGGCCGCAACACGGGGCGCGGTCTCGTCGACCGGGCCAACCCGCGCTTCGCCCTCGTCTGCCGGGGCCAGCGTTGTGGCCGCGGCCCCATCCAAATCCTGCGTTCGCGCGCGCGCCTGGTCCGGCGCGAGCCCCGCCAGCAACGTATCGGACGGCGACGCCGGCAGTGCGGCCGACGCAGGCGGCTCTGCCGTAGTAAGCCGTGGGGCCGCCATCGACGTGGCGGCAAGCGGGTCGGCATCGGCCGTCGTTTCGGAAATGCGCGATCCCGCCGGCGCGCGGTCCGGCGCGGCGCGCCCCTCTGCCGGCCGGGCCACCGCCGGCTGCGCCGACGCTCCCTGCTCCGGCGCCACCTGTCCGGGCAGGGCCGCGGCCTCCGCGCGCGTCCCGCTCTCCGCCAGAGGCCGGGCCGCCTCCCCGCCTTTCGCTCGCTCCGGCAACGCCTCTGATGTCGGGGCCTGGCCAGAGAGCCGCGCGCCCGCTGCCTGGCCGGGCTCCGCCGGGCTCGCGTCGGCATCGGCCGGCCGGGCCCGTGCGGTCGCCACCGCGCCACCTTGCACAAGGCCGGTCTCCGGCTCCACGCCCTCGGCCGCCTCGCCCTCCGCCGGCCGCGCCTCGGCGTCGCGTCGCTCCAACGCCGCCGTTTCGAGCGTGAGCTCCGATTGGGGCGGGGGCTGCGACGGCATCTCCTCGGGCACAACGAGTAAGACAAGCGCCGCCGCCCCTGCCCCGTGCAGCGCGAGGGACGCAGCAAGGCCCGCAGCCGAACGCAGGGCCGACCGCATCGCCCTAGCCCCCGCCCGGCGTGACGACGAGCACCACCCGTCCAAGCGCTTCGCGCTCGAGCGCCGCGACCACCGGCAGGACATGGCGCAGTTCTGCTCCGGCATGGGCGTTGACGCGGATCAGCGCCTCCCCGTCGGCCAGCGCGCCTGCGCCCCCCGCCGCCGCGCGCGCCGCGTCGAGCCAGGCCTCGTCCGGCTCAGGCCGTCCATCCACCGCCAGGGCGCCGTCACGCGACACGGCAACGGTCACGCCCCCGCCCGGCATATCCGACCCGGTGACCGCAACGGGCGGCATCACCTCGAACGGCGCGGTTGCGTCCATCCGGCTGACCAGCATGAAGAACACCAGAAGAAAGAAGACCACGTCGACCAGCACGATCACAGGTTCGCTCAACTGTCGGCGCGCGGGGCGGGCAAGCTTCATTCCGCCTCCTCCAGCCGCAACACGCGGGACCGCGTCACGCCGGCCCCGGCAATTGCGTCGAGCGCCGAGGCCAGGGCCTGCATCGGTGCATGAGGGCTCGGCAGCAGCACCACTTCGAGGCCCGGGCGCGTCGCCATCTCGCCCTCCAATGCCGCTTCGAGCCCCGCCATCTCGAACGATCGCCCCCGGATCACGGGCTGCCCCGCCGGGTCGATGCGCACAAGCAGCGTCGTGGCCGCCTCCCCCTGCCCCGCCGCAGGTGGTGGCGTGGCCGCCGCGTCGCCGCTTGGGCTCGCGGGCACCATGTCGAGGTCAAGATAGACCGACGTCACCATGAAGTAGACCAGCAGGATGAAGAGCACGTCGATCAGCGGCACAAGGCTCACCCGCGCCCCGGCCCGGACCGGACGCGCAAGGCTCACCGTGCAGCACCCCCGCCGCCACCGCGAGCCGCGGCGACGCCGGCCCGCGTGATCACCCGCTCGATCTGAAGCGTGCCGGCCTCGATGCGGCTGGCCAGATAGCTCGCGCCGGCCAGAGCGGGGATCGCCACCAAAAGGCCCGCCGCCGTCGTCAACAGCGCTTGCCAGATCCCGCCCGCAAGGATCGAGGCATTGGCCGACCCCGCGGCCAGCTCCAGCGACCGGAAGGACTGGATCATCCCCAGAACGGTGCCCAAAAGCCCCAGAAGCGGCGCGACCATGCCGACCAGGTCCAGAAGGCGCAAGCCCCGGCCCATCGCCGCCACCTCAGCGTTGCCAAGCCCGGTCAGATCGGCCTCGACCGCCGCAGGTGCCGCACCGAGCCCGACGAGTTCGACCGCCCGCCGCGCCACCCGGTCGGCGGGGGCGGCGTCACCCAGGGCCGAGCCGGCAGCATCGATCTGGCCCGCCTCAAGCGCCGCCAATGCGCTGTCGCGCCCATCCGCACCGCCCGCCACCCCCGCAAGGGCCATGGCGCGGGCCACGATGACGGCGACGCTGATCAGGGACAGTATGGCCAGCAGAGCAAGGACGGGCCCCGCGCTTCCCAGATCGGCCAGGCCTAGACCGCCCATCTCACTGGACCAGCGCGACGTCGGCCCTGCTGTCGAGCGTCATGAAGGCGAAGCAATCCAATTCGTCGCCATTCTGCGGCCGGCAGGCACCCACCTCGTGCAGCAAGAGCTCCGAGATGTCGGCGCACGCAACCTGCGGAAACTCGAAGAGCTTCAGGGTCGTTCGCGCCGGTGGCAACGGCGCCGCATCGACGGTCAGAAGCTGGTCGATGACCCCGGAGCGGTCGAGAATCGCCAGAGATACCTCGAACCCTTCAAACGCGCGGCCGGTCTCGTTCCGAAACAGAAAAAACGCCCGGCAGGCGCCCCCGTCCCCCTCTTCCAGCTTGTTCAGCTCCACCACCAGCGGCCCGTCGAGCGCTTCCTCGGGCACCCCCTCCTGCGCCGAGGCGATGCCCCCGGCAAGCGCGGCGGCCATCAAGCCTCCCAGCCAGACACGCATGAGCTTTCCTTTCCTTGCCCGCATTTAAGCCGACGATAACAGGTTTCCGAAACAGTCAAAGACCTCTCTCACCGGCCGATGCCCGGACACGCGAAAGCGGTTGCCGCGGCGGGGGCCAAATGGAATAGTCGGCGCGACTAAGCCAGGCGCGCGCCGGTGCGCTCTCCAAAGCGGGCTTCGGCCTGCCCCATCTCAAGGGACCCGACAACAGGCATGGCGACGCTCAAGGAGCCCCAACCCCACGACGTTTTCCAGGCCGGGCAGATCCTCAACAACACCTACGAGATCAAGGGCTTGCTGGGCCGTGGCGGCACTGGTGAAGTATATCTCGCGCATCACCAGATCGTCGAGCGCGAGATGGCGATCAAGGTGCTGAACTCGATCTTCTCGGGCAATGACGACTACCTGGAGTTGATGAAGCGCGAAGAGCAGATGCGCATGATCATCAACGATGCGGTCGTGCGCTACAACGAATGCTCGCGCACCGCCGAGGGCCATGTCTATCTGGTGATGGACTATATCGACGGCCCATCGCTGAATGACGTGATGGCAGATCGCCAGCTCGATGTCGGCGACCTGATGATCGTCGCGCAGCGTGTGTTGGAAGGGCTGGTCGCGACCCATGCCCAGGGCGTCGTGCACCGCGATCTGTCGCCCGACAACATCATCCTGCGCAAGGGCGATCCGGGCCGGGCGACGATCATCGATTTCGGCATTGCGAAGGACACTTCGGCCGGGGCCCGCACGATCGTCGGCAACGATTTCGCCGGGAAATACGAGTATGCGGCGCCTGAACAGCTCGAGGGCACGGCAACCGACCGGTCAGACCTCTACGCGCTCGGCGCCTCGCTTCTCGCCGCGCTGCGCCAGCAGGTGCCCGAGGTGGGGCGGTCGCCGATGGAGATCTGGCGCACCAAGCAGGAACCGCTCGATGTCTCCGGCGTGCCGGCGCCGCTCGACGGCCTGATCAGCTGGCTGTCGGCGCCCGAGTCCGGTGCACGCCCGACGTCGGCTGCCGAAGCCCTGGCCCATGTCCGCAACCTGCTTGAAACTGGCGGCGAGACCGACAGTCCGACGGTCGTGCCGACGCCACGGCGTGAGGCGGCGACCCCTTCGAGCGTGACGCCGCAAGCCGAGGCTCGGGCCAGCACCCCTCCCCCGGCGCATGTGACGGGCGTTCCCAAATCCAAACCGGCGGCCAAGGACAAGGCCGACGACGGCAAGAAGCGCAGCCCCGCCGTTCCCATCGCCGCCGGCCTCGCCATCGCGGTGCTGATCGGCGCGGGGCTCTGGCTGTCGGGCCTTGTCGGCGGGCGCCTCCCGATTGCGGCGCCCTACCGGTTCGAGGCGGTGCTCGGCGCGCAGGGCAACGGCTCGCTCGCCGGCAACGCGCCGAGCGAAGAAGCCGCAAACGTGCTGGCAAACGCCTTCAACCGGTCCACCGGTGTCTCGGTTGCGCCCGATGCCCTTGCTCTGGCGCGCGGCGCACCGAGCGAGAACTGGGCGGCGCGCGTCGGCGACCTCCTGCGCCTTCTGGCGCCGCTCGAGACCTTCTCCCTCGCCCTGTCGGACTCGGCCGGCCAGCTGGAAGGGTTCGCGCCCAACACGACGGTGCGCAATGAAACCGAACGGCGGCTCGAGGCATGGGCCAATGCAGCGTCGGTGGCGCTGGCGGTTGACGTTGTTGCCGGCCCGCTGGTGCTGACCCCGCAAGACCTGCAGCCAACGCTCGACGCGCTCTCCACATGCGGGCGCCTTTTCCAGTCGGGCAACGACAGCGGGGCCTATGCGCTCGGCGACACGATCACGATCACCGGCGACGTGGCAAGCGACCGCGACGCCGAGGCGCTGCGCAACGGTCTGGCGCAAACGGTGGGTGATCGGAACCTGCAAGTGAACACCACCACACTCAACGACGATCTCTGCGCGATCCGGGCGGTTTTGCCGCCCGTCACCGGCGATGTGGTGATCCGGCTCTATTCGGGCGAGACCGGCGAGCGCTCCACGACGGGCGTGTTCCGGACGGGCCAGAACCCGGTCGTCGATGTCGAGGTGCCCGCCACGATGACCGAGGGCTGGCTGTGGGTGCTTGTGGTCGACAACACGGGCAAGGTGTTTCACATCCTGCCCAACGCCTACAATGAAGAGCAGCGTATCGGCGAGCTTGGCGAGGTTGACGGCGACGTGCGCCGCATCCGCGTGCTGTGGTCGGTCCCCGAGGTGCAGGAGGACGCCACACGGCTCGCCGTGCAGGTGACCGAGGGCGATTACGGCAAGAGCGAGGTGATTGCGGTCCTGTCGGAAAACCCCCTCTTCGACATGCGCCGGCCACGCGATGAAAGCGTGCCATCGGTGGCCGAGGCGCTCGGTGAGGCCGTGGAAGGGCGCGAGGACGAAATTCTCGGGCTTGCCGCCCGCATCATCGACGCCCGCCCCTGACCGCTGAGGGGCCGCGGCCCGAATGCTGGATTGTTCGCCGGCCCGAAGGTCGGGCGCGACGGATCGTTCGCCCAGATCACCCAGGCAACGGTGCGATCAGGACCGCAGGAGCACCTTGTTCGACTCCACCGCCTCGGCCATGTCGAAGAAGAGCTCGGCGCGCTGCTGCGACGCTTCGGCCGACCGCAGCAGAACGGTTTCGACTTCGTCCAGAATGTCCTCGGCCTCTTCCAGCACCGCTTCGACCCGCTCGGGCGCCACCGGCGTCAGCGGGCGCTCCGTCTGGATCGGCGACGGGCCGGAGGTGCGCGCCGTGATCCGGGGCGCGCTGCGGTCGCGGTTGGCCCTTGCCACCTGTTCGAGGCTGCGCGAGGCCTGCGCGAGCGCCGCCTTGGGCGCCGCGAACTCCGCGTCCGACGGCAGCGCCGCCGCCGCGACCCCCAACCGCTCGCCCACGCACGACACAACATAGGCCTTAGGCAGCGACCCGCAGATCGCCAGCGCACTTTCGAGCGCCGCGCGCGCCTGCCGTGCGGCCTCCGCCGCCCGTTCTTCCGCCGCCGCGGCCGCCGCCAGCTCATCGGCATCGAACGTCTCGCCGATGGCTTCTCCGCCTGCGCCCCCGGCAGCCGCACCGCCCCCGCCCGAACCGTTCCCGGTCGCGGCGTCGGTCGCACCGGCAACCGTCCCCGCGCTCGCCGGCGGGAGGTTGCCGGGCGGAACGAAGATCGGGCCGGTCTGGCCGACCCCCTCGACGGGAAGCGCACCGGCCAGAAGGGCGCCCGAGCCCGTGGTGCAGGTCAGGGCAACGGCAAGTGCTGCCACGCGGCGGGACCGGGCCCGTGATAGACGCTCAGAAGACATTGTCCAGCACCCAGATCAGAGAGAAAGTTACCTGCTGGCGATCGTCCTCATCGAAGACGTCGTTGAACGTTACGTTGAGCCCGAACTGTTCGCTGCCCGGGATCCGGAACGCAGTCCCCAGATCGAAATTGTCGCCATCATAGGCAAAGCTCGCCCCGAAGGATCGCGTCACCCCGATGCCGATGCCGCCAAAGGCCCCGGGCTCGGTCCCGAAGTCGCGGATGTCGGTGCCAGCCCCGACCGTGAGCATCAGCGGAAAGGCGTTGTTGGCCGTGTTCAAGACAGGGAATGTCGTGAAGGCAAGCGTCGCGGACGGATCGAGCGTATCGGAATCTCCCCAGGGCGCGATCCGGTCTGCCGTGACCGACAAGAAGCTCGGCACCTCGCCAGTATTCACCTGCTGAGACACCTTGGCGCTCAGATAGCCGGAATCCGCGAAATCGTCCTCCAGCGACGTGATGTTGGCGGTGAACTGCAGGTTGGCGGTCTCTCCCAGGCCGACGCCCAGGCCCACCGCGGCCGACCCGTCCTCATCG
Organism: Pseudomonadota bacterium; assembly: GCA_039822045.1. Taxonomy (GTDB): domain Bacteria; phylum Pseudomonadota; class Alphaproteobacteria; order Rhodobacterales; family Rhodobacteraceae; genus HLUCCA09. Next base: position 70,980 of record JBCBMY010000012.1, read on the forward strand.
TCATCGACCCCGTCGCGGCGATCGGTGCCTGACAGCGCGAAGAACACCAACCCGTCGGGCGCCGCCGTCGCCGAGGGCACCCCAAGCAGAGTGACGTTCTTGAGAAACGCGTCCGTCACCCGCTGAGGCTCTGCCGCCTGGGTGACGCTCGGCACAGAGCCCTCCTGCGCCATGGCGCCCGTCCCCGCCGTCATCACTGCAAAAGCTGCCGCCGGCAGAGCGCGGTCCCACCGCATTCCCCGCCTTGCCGGAACGTGTGTGTGCATCCTACTGCCCGCCTTTCTGGCCTGAGGGTGCGCCGTTCTCGGAACCGTGCAACTCGTGACCCGGCTCGCCCGGCGCTACTCCACCAACCCGAAGGCCGCGCGCAACCCACGCTGCGTCCCCGGGCCGAAATCTCCATCTATGACGCCATCATAGAACGTCTGTTCTTTCAATACTTCCTGCAAAGCTCGGCGGGTTTCGGGCGAGAACATCGTCGGACGTGACCCTAGAAGCTCAAGCGCACGCTCGCTGCCCGACCGCAGCGAGCCGTAAACATAGCGCGCCGCGTCTTCGGGCCCGCGCCCTGGCACCAGGCCATCGTCGATCAGGGCGGCGAAGTTGAACTGCGCCTCCGGGTGGCGCTCGTCGGCGGCGCGGCGAAAATACTCCAGCGCGCGCTCCCGGTCGGTCGGCAGCCCCATCGCACCCTGGTAGTAGAGAAAGCCCAGATCGTTGAGCGCATCGGCAAAGCCCTCGTCGGCCGAGGCATGGAACAGCTCCAGCGCGCGCTCCCGGTCCGGCTCGACACCGATCCCCTTCTCATAGAGCTTGGCCAGCTCGAACTGCGCCACCGGCGAGCCGGCGTCGGCCGCTCGGCTGAACAGCTGATAGGCCTCCTGGGGCTGAAAATCGTCGGCCGCGTTCAGCCGCTTGTAGGCAAGGCCGACCATCGAGCGCGTATCGCCCGCTTCAGCCAGCGCCACCAGCTGCAACTCCTGCTCGGGACGGAGCGTCGACCAGGCGGAAATCGCGTCGAACTCGACCACGTCTGGCTCGCCCTCCTGCGCGCCGGCCAGATAGAAGGGCAGCCCGGGCAGCGAGCCATAGACATAGGGCTCCTGCTGGTTCGATGTGCGGTCCAGCACCTTGTCGCGGACCTGGCGGAACATCAGGCTGATCTCCAGCCCCTGCCGCGGCAACGTCTCGATCAGCGCCTTGGCAAACGGGCTGTTCTCGCCAACGCCATCGAGCGCCACCTGACCGTCGCGCGCGGCATAGGCCACAAGCGTGCCGCGCTCGGGCTCGGGCGGGGCCAGCCCGCCGCCGCCGACGCTGCGCCCCTCCTCGGTGGTATTGGTGGCCGTGGGTGTCGACGCGAGGTCGGCGGCAGTGATGAAGTCGCCAAAGGGATTGTCGCGGCACGCATCAAGGATGACGATCCGCATCCGGCGGGCCCGGTCGACGGCGCTCAGAAAATCTTTCAGCGACAGCGACTGGCGCGCGATATCGGCGTTCGACGTCACCCGGGCATCGACGGGCAGCAGATAGTTCTCGCCCTGCACCTGCACGCCGTGCCCGGCGAAATAGATCAGCGCCAGATCGGCCGTCTCGGCCTGGAATGCAAACCGGTCGAGCGCCGCCAGCACCTCGGATTGCGGCCGGTCGACCAGCGTCTCCACCTCAAAGCCGATTTGCGACAGTGTCGAGGCGACGCCCTCTGCGTCGCGGATCGGATTGGCGAGCGACGGCAGCGCCGCATACTCGCCCATCCCAATCACCATGGCGATCCTGTCGGACGCCGCAGCCGCACCCGAGACCAGCGCGAAAAAGACTGTCAGAACCAGCGTTCGCGCCACATTCGCACTCCCGGTTTACCGGCCCGCCCGCGCGTGCCCCTCGGTTTCCACCGCCGCAAGGATAGAAAAGCGTCCCCCCCGCATCAAGCCATCATCCAAGCGGCGGCGGCGCCGCGACATAGCCGCCCTTGCGCCCCCCTGCCCCTTCGCCTAAGCCCGCCCGCGATCAAAGGAACAAGGCGGCGATGGCCCTTCTCGTGATGAAATTCGGCGGCACATCGGTCGCCACGCTCGACCGGATCCGCCGCGCCGCCAAACGCGTGGGCCGCGAGGTTGGGGCGGGCTATGACGTCATTGTCATCGTCTCGGCGATGGCCGGCCGGACGAACGAGCTTGTCGGATGGGTGTCCGAGACATCGCCCCTCTTCGACGCCCGCGAGTATGACGCGGTCGTTTCCTCGGGCGAGAACGTCACCGCAGGTCTCATGGCGCTGACCCTGCAGGAGATGGATGTCCCCGCCCGCTCGTGGCAGGGCTGGCAGGTGCCTGTGCGCACAACCGCCGCCCATGCCTCGGCCCGGATCGAGGACATCCCCACCACAAACATTTCAGCCAAATTCGCCGAAGGGATGAAGGTGGCCGTGGTCTCGGGCTTCCAGGGCGTCAGCCCCGAGGGCCGCATCACCACCCTCGGCCGCGGCGGGTCCGACACGACCGCGGTCGCCTTTGCCGCCGCATTCGGCGCCGAGCGGTGTGACATCTACACCGATGTCGACGGGGTCTACACCACCGACCCGCGCATCACGGCCAAGGCACGCCGGCTCGACCGCATCGCGTTTGAGGAGATGCTCGAGCTTGCCTCCCTCGGCGCCAAGGTTCTGCAGACCCGCTCGGTGGAGCTTGCGATGCGCTACAATGTGCGCTTGCGCGTGCTCTCGAGCTTCGAAGACGATCCCACGGGCGGCACGCTCGTGTGCGACGAGGAGGAAATCATGGAAAACAATGTCGTCTCCGGCGTCGCCTACAGCCGCGACGAGGCCAAGATGACGCTTCTCAGCGTCGCCGACCGCCCGGGCATCGCCGCCGCCATCTTCGGCCCTCTCGCCGAGGCCGGCGTGAATGTCGATATGATCGTGCAGAACATCTCGGAGGAAGGGCGGACCGATATGACGTTCTCCTGCCCGACCGACCAGGTGATGCGGGCCGAGCGCGCCATGATGGAGGCCAAGGAACACGAGGCCATCAACTTCAGCGAACTCGTCACCGATACCGATGTCTGCAAGGTCTCGGTGGTGGGCATCGGCATGCGCAGCCATGCCGGCGTCGCCGCTCAGATGTTCTCGGCGCTGTCCTCCGAAGGCATCAATATCAAGGTGATCACGACGTCCGAGATCAAGGTGTCGGTGCTGATCGACCGCAAGTACCTCGAGCTTGCCGTCCAGGCGCTCCACGACGCGTTCGGCCTCGACCGCACCCCCGCGGCCCTCGAGGCCTGATCGGCTGGGGCGCCGGCCTTCACGAGCCCACCGGCCGCCTCCAATGCAAGCCGCAGGGCCTGCCCCACCGAGCCGAGGGCGCGGACCTAGCGCGCACCTCATCCGACGTGGAATACCGGATGTGCCCGCTGCAACGGCATCGCCCGCCGCATGCCCCATCACACCGCCACCGGCCCTGCCAAGTGCGCCACGATTGCTGCACATGCAGCCCATCCGCTTCCACCGAGACGCGCTCTGTGGTCTAACTGTTCCGCGCGGCAGCGAGGAGACGGGCGCAGAATGGCCGACGGCACGACAAGCGAAAGCGGCTCGCGGCGGCTCCTTGGCCGTCTGAAAGAGACGCTGGCCGAGCCCGCCGAAGGGCAGGAGCGGCTCGACCGTGTGGTACGCCTCATCGGGGCGGAAATGGCCACGCCGGTCTGCTCGATCTACCTCTTCCGCGATGCCGACACGCTGGAGCTTTGCGCCACCGAAGGGCTGAACCCCGAAGCGGTGCACCAGACCCGCATGCGGCTCGGCGAAGGGCTTGTCGGGCGTGTCGCGGCCAGGGCCGAGGCCATCAACACCGCAGATGCGCCGTCGGAACATGGCTTCCGCTACATGCCCGAGACGGGCGAAGAGATCTATTCGTCGTTCCTCGGCGTGCCGATCCAGCGACTGGGCGAGCGCCTTGGCGTTCTCGTTGTCCAGTCGAAAGACGCCCGCGCCTACGACGAAGACGAGCTTTACGCGCTCGAAGTGGTCGCGATGGTCCTGGCCGAGATGACCGAGCTCGGCGCCTTCGTCGGCGAGGGCGCGGCCCTGCGCCCGCTCCACCAGCGCGCCGTCATGCTCAAGGGCACCGTCGCGCAGGAGGGCATCGCACAAGGCCATGTCTGGCTCCACGAGCCGCGCGTCCTCGTCACCAATCCCTTCGCCGATGACGGCGCGGCCGAAACCGCGCGCCTGCGCGACGCCGTCGACCGGCTGCGCGTCTCGGTCGACGAGATGCTCGGCGACGCCGTGCGCCCCGATGCCGATGCCGACCACCGCGAGGTGATCGAGGCCTACCGGATGTTCGCCAATTCCAAGGGCTGGCTCCGGCGGATGGAGGAGAGCATCGCCCAGGGCCTGTCGGCCGAGGCGGCCGTCGAACGCGAGCAGACGCGTGCCCGCACGCGCATGCAGCAGGTGCCCGACGTCTATTTGCGCGAGCGCCTGAACGACCTCGACGATCTGTCGAACCGCCTCCTGCGGCTCCTGACAGGCCAGGGAACCGACACCGGCGCCGACCTGCCGGAAGACCCGATCCTCATCGCCCGCAATATCGGCCCCGGCGAGCTTCTGGCCTATGGCCGCGCCCTTCGCGGCATCGTGCTCGAAGAGGGCTCGGTGGGCTCGCACGCCGCCGTGGTCGCGCGTGCCCTCGCCATTCCGCTTCTCTGCAACGCGGAGTCGATCACGCTCGAGGCGCTCAACGGCGACCAGATCCTCGTCGATGGCGAGCAGGGCATCGTGCATCTCCGCCCCGAGGACAGCGTCGTCACCGCGTTCCGCGACAAGATGGCGATGCAGGCCAAGGCACAGCAGAGATACGCCTCGATCCGTCGTGTGCCCGCCACCACGGTCTATGGCCCGACCATCGCGCTGCATATGAATGCCGGCCTAATGGCCGACTTGCCGTCGCTGCAGAATTCCGGCGCCGAGGGCGTGGGTCTCTTCCGCACCGAGCTGCAGTTCCTGGTGCGCAACAAGGTTCCGCGCCGGGGCGAACTGGCCGAGATCTATAAGCGCGTCATGGACGCCGCCGGCGGCAAACGCGTGGCCTTCCGCACCCTCGATATCGGCTCCGACAAGGTCCTGCCCTACATGAAGCCGCAGGACGAGCCGAACCCCGCCCTCGGCTGGCGCGCAATCCGCGTGGGCCTCGACAAACCGGGCGTCATGCGGATGCAGCTCCAGGCCCTCATCCGCGCGTCCGAAGGGCGCCCTTTGACAATCATGTTTCCGTTCGTCGCCCAGTTCGACGAGTTCCGCGCCGCGCGACAGGCGATGCAGGACGAGTTGGAGCGCGAGGACAAGCTCGGCCATGTTCTGCCGGAGCGGGTCGAGATTGGCGCCATGCTCGAAACGCCGTCGCTGGCCTTCGCGCCCCGCCAGTTCTTCGAGATGGCCGATTTCGTTTCGGTGGGCGGCAACGATCTCAAACAGTTCTTCTTCGCCGCTGACCGCGAGAACGAACGCGTCCGCCGCCGCTACGACACGCTGAACGTCTCGTTCCTGACCTTCCTGGAATGGATCGTCCGGCGTTGCGAGGATACCGGCACACCGCTCAGCTTCTGCGGCGAGGATGCCGGCCGCCCGGTCGAGGCGATGTGCTTTTCTGCCATGGGGTTCCGGATGCTGTCGATGCGGCCCGCGTCGATCGGCCCGGTCAAGCACCTTCTGCGCCGCACCAACCTGTCCGAGGCGCGCGAAGTGATCGACCGCGCCCGCGGCTCCGGCGCGCAATCGGTGCGGCCTGCGGTGATGGACTGGCTGGCCAGCCAGTCCTAATCGAGGCTGCGCCGCCCCCCAGCAACGTCCCTGCGCCTAGGCCCACCGCGTCACCGCGCCGGCAATCCCGCCCCAGTCGCCCCGCCCCAGGATCCGGTCGGGATTGGTCGGCGGCGGCATCTCCACCCCGTCGAGGCGCTGAAACCCGATGCGCCCGTAATACGGCAGGTCCCCTACCAGCAGAAGCCGGCCCCAGCCCGCCGCCTCGGCGCGCGCCGCCAGATCGGCGAGCATAAGGGCCCCAAGCCCCTCGCCCTGGCGGATCGGGTGCACCGCAACGGGCCCCACGAGCGCCGCGCCCGCCCGCCCGATGCGCACCGGCCAGGCCCGGATCGCGCAGACCACAGCGCCCTCGTCGCGCCCCAGCCGGCAAAGGGCGGAAATGGGCGCCACATCGTCCCGCAACCGGTAGGACGACAGCGCCTCGCGCCCCGGCGCGAAGCAAAGATCGTAGAGCGCCTCGACCTCCCACCAATCCTCGGGCCCCTCGGGCTCCAGCTCCATCCCGCCGCCCTGCATCTCCTGCCTCTTCCTGGCTTTTTTCGGCTGGCGCGCGCCCTAGCACGGGTCTAGGGCGGGGGCAAAGGAGGTGCCCATGTTCTATCGTCCCGAAGACGGCCACGGCCTGCCGCACAACCCGTTCAACGCGATCGTCACGCCGCGCCCGATCGGCTGGATCTCGACCCGCGGCGCCGACGGCTCCGAGAACCTCGCCCCCTATTCGTTCTTCAACGCCGTGGCCTATGTGCCGCCCCAGGTGATGTTCGCTTCGACGTCCACAAAGCCCGACCGCGACGGCACCAAGGACAGCGCGTCGAACATCGCCGAAGCCGGTGTCTTCTGCGTCAATGTGGTGGAGCACGGCATGCGCGACGTGATGAACGTCTCGTCCGGCAACTGGGCGCGCGAGGTCGACGAGTTCGACAAGGCCGGCATCCCCCGCACCCCCTGCGAGACGATCCCCTGCTCCCGCGTCGCCGAGGCGCCAGCCTCCCTCGAATGTCGCCTCACTCAGATCATCGACCTCGAGGGCGAGGCCAACAAGCTGATCCTCGGCGTTGTGACGGGCGTCCACATCCGCGAAGACTGCCTCCGCAACGGCCGCTTCGACATCACCACCTTCCACCCCCTCGCCCGCTGCGGCTACCGCGATTATGCAAGCGTGTCCGAGGTGTTCGAGCTAAAGCGGCCAGGGGAGTGAACATCCAAAGACCCAGTCCAGAACCGCGACGAAATCCGTTCGGCGTAGCCTGGGGTTTTTTCAGCCACAACCACTTGGCATCCACTGCCCGCGCTTCCGGGGAAGCAAACGACGGATTTAGAGCCAATAGCGACCCTAGAAATTCACGCTTTGCTTTCTGATTGTATCCGAGAGTGTCGCAGGACTCGGCGTCATCGACTTTCAAAGCCTTTGATGCGGCAATCAACTCGCAATGCTGCCGCGCATGTCATTGTTTTATCTCCGCGCTTCGTTTTGGGTCCTTACCGTGCTCCGGGTGTTTTGGGCAGGCCACGGACACATGCTCATGGGCATTGTAGCCATGTATGGCGCTCCGGTACGGGCTTACTGAGGTATACGTTTCCACGAGGCGCTCGTCTTTATCGAACTCGTGGCAATCATCAGCACAGGGTGGCTCCCCTATCGGCACAGGCACATGCGGCGCCTGATAGCTCTTGGCCTTGCCGCAATTCCACCTCTTCCGATCCTGCACTTAGGTTCGACAAAGGTCGAATTGGGATATACTCTTCGCAACTCTTTGGCTGGCTAGCGGCACGAGATCGACTGGACGTATTCTCCCTGGTACGATGATCCGCGAGACCGCATTGGTATCGTACTTTACTACCCTGGATATGTCTCCTGATACTCCAACTCTCGAACAGGGAAAAACCTCCTACGGCTTACAATATTTAAGAACACGTCAGCTCCTACGCACCTTGCGGCGCCTTTTTCTGGGGCCTCAGATGACACGCGCGGTGGATGCGCCGATGAACACGTCAATAGGACCTGCGCCTTTAAGATCGGAGACGCATCGTACCTTTCCCTTTTCAGGATTGGCGGCATGTCGCCTCCGGGGCCATATCTCGAAGACCAAATGCGCGACATCCCGGCCACCTTCGATGGCTTCGTCAATTAATCATAGAACGGGTCTTCGAACACGGAAAAAACACTACATTGCTTCGCCTTATCTCGCCCTGCGAACATGCGTGTTTGAGTTGATCAATCAATCTCGTTGGGATAATCGCAATTCAGCGCTCTTTCGCCCGCTCTAATGGGCCGAATTTGGCCCGAATCCGGGCCATTGGCCTGGACTATGTCGCTCGACGAAGATCAGTGGATCCGTCTCGGCTCAGCGTAGGATCGGTTGGAGCAACACAACATCTGGGCCGTGGAATAGCACTCTAGTCCAGAGCTTGTAGATGTCGTAGGCTTCAGAGGGAAGAAGAGCAAAACAGAGGCAAGACATGGCAAAAATCAACCTCGACAAGCTGTCTCTTGATGAGCTGAAGGCTCTCGAGAAGGACCTCGCGAAAGCGATCAAGGGCTTTGAATCACGCAAACGGAAAGAAGCGATGGCGGCGGCCGAAGCAGCTGCCAAGAAAGCGGGGTATAAACTCTCAGAGCTTCTGGAGAGCACCAAGCCGCCCAAGAAGTCACCGCAGCCCGCCAAGTATCGCCATCCCGAGAACCCCAGCGTCACCTGGTCTGGGCGCGGCCGTCAACCAACCTGGTTCAAGGAAGCCATAGAAGCTGGCACGCCAGAGGACGACCTTCTAATCAGATAGGAGGTTCGGTTTTGCATAAATGCGGTGCGCGGCCGAAAACCAGCAATTCTGTCTAACGTGGCACTGCGTTTTAGGCGACCTGAGGTCCTGTGTTTCAACCGATTTCGCCGATGGCGTGAGGCAGGGAGGCGGGACCTGATCCCGCCTTCACGGAACGGTTGCATGTTCGCGTGATACTCCCTCGATCGTTCGACAAGGGAGAGCCCAATGCCGCGCGCCAATATGCGGGACCTGAGTTTCGCGACGTTCAATCTGTTCAACCTGCAGGTCCCGGGCGGGATCACCTATGGGACGTCTTCGGCCATCCCCGACACGCCAGAGGGGCGGGAGGAGTATCAGGCCAAGATCGACTGGACCGCGGCGCAGCTTCAGCGGCTCGACACCGAAGTCATCGGGTTTCAGGAGCTCTGGGCCAAGGAGGCGCTGGTCGACGCCTTCACCGCCGCCGGCCTCGCCGATGAGTATGATCTTGTCGCCCGCGACTCGCCGGGCCGCGGGCGTCCCCAGGTCGCCCTGGCCGTCCGGAAGGATCGGCACGGCGAGAGCCAGCTTCTGCCCGGCGCCGATTGGGAGCCGAACTTCCCGCCCGACTTCCGCTTCGACGAGATCCGTGAGACCGACGGCGCCGCCGAAGAGATCACCATCACCCTCGGCGAATTCTCCCGCCCCGTCCTCAAGGCCCAGATCCAGGCCGAGGGGCGCGGCCCCAAGCCGCCTGTTGTCACCGTCTATGTCGCGCACCTGAAGTCGAAGGGCCCCGCGCGCGTCAGCTTCCCCGACGATCTGCCGACGATCCTCGCCACCTACCCCAACATCGCCAAGAGCGCGCTGGCCCATGTCCGCCGCGTGCTCGAGGCCGGTGCGCTCCGCGCGATGCTCGACGAAGTTATGGTGGCCGAGGACGAGGACGCGCTCTCGCCCGTCGTCGTCATGGGCGATCTGAACGACGGCACGCTCAGCGTCACGAACGAGCTGATCTCCGACCAGCCCACCTACCGCGTTGTCGAAAAGAGCACGGCCGGGCGCTCGTCCAACAAGGGGCTCTATTCCGCCGAGCAGCTGCAGCAGCTCCGCTCGCTCCGGCATGTCTACTACACCTACACGTTCAAGAATAAATTGGAGAGCCTCGACCACATCCTGGTGTCGGAAGAGTTCTACGACCACTCCCGCAAGCGGCAGTGGAGCTTCCGCGAAATGGAGGTCTTCAACGACCATGTCGGCCGGTCGGAGGACAAGGCCGCAGGCGCCGGCGACCATGGCCTCGTCAAGGCGTATTTCGACTGGAACCCCATGCCGCGAGAGATCGACGTCGCGTAGACGCGCAGGGCGGCGACCACGGCATCATACCGGTCGATTGAAGCGCCCCGGCACGGGCCCGGCCGGCGCGGGACCGATCGGTGCAAGCCCGATCCGTGCCAAATTGCTGCAATCGGCGCATCTGAGCCCCGTCGAATTTATTGCGTTGCGGTGCAGAATGCCCGCCCTTTCCCGGGGCGCACAATAATCACGTCGCCCTCACGAGGAAATAACGGGAAACACGGGCAATTCGCGGGATTCTCGGCGGAGATTGGACGTCAACCGTTAAATGCGGGTTCGGCGGATCTGCTCCACCCTGACGCGACTATGCGAATTGCCTCAATTCTGCTACCCTTACGTCACCCCTTTAATTCTCTGGAGATTAATTATGGCCGGTGTGCAGGTATTGCTCGAGGTGCCCGCGGAACGTGAGAATTCCTTGGAAATGTTCGGCGCGGCAACAACATCCAGCGCAGAGGCAGAACGTCAAGCCTCTGATTTTCTGTCCGGAATTGGCGGATTGGGGATCGAATTCGATGACGGCTTTGCGCCCGTCCCAATGTATGCCGCCGAAGACACCCCCCCAGGCCCGGGCGAGTTCCTCGAGGCCTTTTCGCCCCGAACCGCCGTTGCGCCTCCCACCTCCCGAACGTTCATTTTGCCGGCCGAGGTGACCCGCACTCGCCTCGACGAGTTGCAGGGCACCGCCGATGTCACGGTCTGGCCGAACTCTCAGATCACGCTTCTGGGCCCGATGCGTTCGACAATTGAAGTGGCCGATTCACGGGGCGGTGTGGATTGTCGGCCGTTTCGCCCTGCGGTGGAGCTGGACGTGCTGCGAGATCTTCTGGGCGTCGACGCGCTATGGAACAGCGGGTTCCGGGGCCAGAACATCATCGTGGGCATCCTGGACGAGGGGGTCGATGGCAACGCCTATCCGGTTGTGGGGGGCTTTGCGCGCCCGGATGCCGCGCTTCAGCCGGGGGCGGCGTCGGTCTCGAGCCACGGGTCGATGTGCGCCGCCGATGTGATGGTCGCAGCCCCCTTCTCGCGCCTCTACGATTATCCGTTCCTGGGCATTCCCCGGTCGGGCGGAGCGCTGCAGATGTTCCAGGCGGTTCTCAACCAGCGCAACGTCGACGGGACGCCGCACCTGACGAACAACTCGTACGGATTTACCGGCGTGCCGGATGTGGCGAGCTTCCCCAACCACGAGATCCACAATCCCAACCACCCGCTGCACCGAAAGGTGCGTGAAGTGGTGGCGGCCGGCGTACCATGCTTCTTTGCCGCCGGGAACTGCGGGCAGAATTGCCCCAGCGGCGACTGTCATCCCTCGGGCATCGGGCCCGGCATTTCGATCCATGCCTCTAACAGCCTGGCCGAGGTCATCACCGTGGCCGCCGTCAACTCGCGGCACGAACGGATCGGCTATTCCAGCCAGGGGCCTGGCATGTTCGAGCAACAGAAGCCCGATGTCGCAAGCTATTCGCACTTCTTCGGGAATTTCGGTCCGGGTCGGCCGGCGGGCGGCACAACGGACGATTTCGACAACGGAACCTCGGCAGCAACACCGGTGGCGGCGGGCGTGGCCGCAGCGCTCATGTCGGCGAACCCCGCGCTGACGCCCGCGCAACTCAAGGACCTGATGATCAACACGTCGGCAGATGTGGGCCCGGTTGTGGGCTGGGACCCCGATCATGGCCATGGCATCGTCAATGCCGCGGCGGCCTTCATGGCTATGAACCCGGGACCGCGCTTGGTATCCTAAAGGCATGAAAAGCTGGCTTGTCACCGTCGACAAAACAATCACAGACGCTGAGGCGTTCCGGCGTCTCAGCGCTGCGGGCGCCGAGCCGGATACCGACGCCGACGTGATCCCCTTCGACGATGCAGAGCGCGCCATCACGGTCTTTGCCACGGCGTCGGTCGCCGCGTCCCTGTCGGACGTGTCTTGGGTCTGCGGCGTGTTCCCGAACTCCGAAATGCAGCCGTACTGAAACGCGTGTCCGAGCCGCTGGCCTGGATTTCGGGTGCCGCTTGCGCCAGTGGCTCCCTGGCCGACCGCGCGACCTGCGGAACCGGGCAGTGTCGCGGCCGCGCGGCGCATCGGTCAAGCCCCTGCAGCCGTGCGGCACCTCTCCCGCAGGGTGAACACGGCCCCCTACCGTGGCGCGCCTCCGCGGGACAGCCAGCGATGGGCGAAGGCCAGCTTCTCGCGCACGGCATCGGTCAACACGAACGGATACAGGTCGCCCACACCCACCGACCGATTGATGTGGTTGACCGCCATCCCGTAATACACACCGCGGCGAATGATCTCTTCGGCATCCGTCTCGGCATAGGGATCGTAGGCGAGGTCGGCGTCGTCGGGCACCGGCCAGCGACAGGCAACTGCCCCGTCGATGATATCGGTCAGGTGCAAAAGGTGGGTGACCGTTTCCGCCCAATCCTCGTGCGGATGCATCGACGCGTACCGGGTGATGAAGCGACCCTCCCACCCGTCTTCGGGCCCCTCGGCATAGTAGCGCTGCAAAGCAGCACTGTAATCCGCCCGTTCGTCTCCCATCAACGCGCGGAACGCCTCGAGAAACTCGGGCCCCGCCGCCAGACGCTCGAACAGGAAATGCGCCGTCTCGTGGCGAACGTGGCCCACCATCGTGCGCAGCTTCTCGCCCAGAGTCTCGCGGCGCTCGACACGTTCAACCACGTCGGCCTCCATCACATTAATGGTGATCACGCCGCTCGCGTGGGCCATGACCACATCGCGCGGCCCTGCCGAGGTTTCTTCCGACAGCAGGTGAAAAGACGGCGCGGGCCCGGGATCGGACGGCCCGAACCAGCCCCACCGCGCGAGCATGGCCAGCGCCCGGCGCTTCGACAGCTCCGTCTCGCCCCAAAGCGCGCGATTGTCGCCATGGAAGGTCTCGGGCACCACCTCGGTCATATCGCACGAGCGGCAGAGCCCGCCCTCGCCGGCGGTCGACGCCCAGTTGCAATCGATCTCGGCGCGGTTCCGACAGGGCGTAAGGCCCAGAATGAAGGCCTGCGCCCCGTCGTCGAAGACAAGCGGCTGCCCGCAGGTCAGGCATTGCGTGTTGTGGAAACTCACCAGCGCACCGCAATTCGGGCACGAGAACAGCCGCATCGCGCCGCGCCTCAGTCGCCCTCGAACGCGCAGAGCGCATGCACCTCGTGGCCAAGCGCCTCGAGCCGCGCCCGCCCGCCGATATCGGGCAGGTCGATGACAAAGGCACAGCCGACCACATGCGCGCCCAGCCGGTCGAGCAGCTTGATCCCGGCCTCGGCAGTCCCCCCGGTCGCCAGGAGGTCGTCGACAAGCAGGATGCGGGCGCCACCGGGCACCGCATCGTCATGCACCTCCATCACCGCCTCGCCGTATTCGAGCGCATAGGCCTCCGAGATCGTCGTGCCCGGCAGCTTGCCCTTCTTGCGCACCGGCACAAAGCCCACGCCAAGCTGATGCGCCACCGCGCCGCCCAGGATAAATCCCCGCGCCTCCAGCCCAGCCACCGCGTCGATCTTCAGCCCGGCATACGGGTGAAGAAGCTGATCCACCGCCATACGCATCCCCCGCGGATCGGCAAAGAGCGTGGTCACATCGCGAAACATGATCCCCTCCTTGGGGAAGTCCGCGATGGTGCGAATGTAATCCTTGACCGTCTTCATATGCGCCCGCTCCCGTTCACGTCCCGCGCCGCACCAGTGCCGTCGCCGCGCCCATCGCAACGAGAACGGCCCCGCCGGCCCGCGTCAGCCCCCGGATCACCCCGGGCTGCCCAATCCGCGCGCGCAAGCGATCGGCCAGCAGCGCATAGGCCAGCGCGTTCGCCGCTGCGAGGCCGACAAAGCTCGCCACGATTACGGCCGCCTGCGGCAGGAACGCCGCTTCGGGGCGAATGAACTGCGGCACGAAGGCCACGAAAAAGCCGATGCTCTTTGGGTTGAGGGCCGTGACCAGCGCGGCATGGCCGAAGACCGCGCGCGCGGCGGCCGGGGGCGCCTCACCGTCGGGCGACATGCCAGCCGCCCGCCCGGCCTTGCGCCACATCGAAATGCCAAGCCAGACCAGATAGGCCGCGCCGACCCATTTCAGCACGGTGAACGCCACGGCCGAGGTCGAAAGGAGCGCCCCGAGACCCGCCAGAGCCGCCGTGATCGCGATCAGGTCGCCCGTGGCCACGCCGAGCGCCGTCGCCACCGCCACCCGCCGCCCCTGGCTGAGCGCGTAGCTCAGAACCAGTAGAACGGTCGGCCCGGGGATGAGCAGAAGCGCGGTCGACGCCGCCAGAAAGGTCAGCCAAAGGTCCAGTGTCACGCGTCCGTCTCCCCTGTCGTCGATGGGCCCGCGCCGGGCGCCGGCACGTGTTGGTCGAAAAACACCTGGTTGCCGTCGGGATCGCGCACGGTGAAGGAGGCCGGTCCCGTGCCCCTAGGATCCGCCTCGTTGACGAACTCCGCCCCTGCCGCCTTGAGCCGCGCCTGGATCTCGCGGACATCCTCGAACTCTTCCAGCGTCACGTTCTCGCTCGACCAGCCCGGATTGAACGTCAGCATGTTTTCGGGGATGTGCCCCTGAAAGAGGCCCAATGTGCAGTCGCCCGAGCGCAGGATCAGCCAGCCGTCGTCGGCCACGCCTGCGACCACCTCAAAGCCCAAGGCCCCATAGAAGGCCCGCGAAACGCCCAGGTCCTTCACGGCGAGGCTCGTCGAGAATGCGCCAAGCGGCAGCCGGGCGCTCATCACAAAACCCGCCCGGCCACCGCGTCGAGCCGCGCCACGACAGCCGGGTCTCGGGCCTCCGGCGCCGTCAGTATGGCAAACTCGAGCGCCCGGTCGCAGCCGTACGGGCACGGCGCGCGCTCGCCGCCAAGCATGGGCGCCACCCTGGCCAGCATGGCCTTCGCCTTGTCCGCGTTTCCGGTGAGCGTTGCGATGATGTCGGTGATGTCCACGGCCCCATGGTCGGGATGCCAACTGTCATAGTCCGTCACCATCGCCACCGTGGCATAGCAAATCTCCGCCTCACGGGCGAGCTTGGCCTCGGGCATGTTCGTCATCCCGATCACGTCGGCCCCCCAGCTTTCGCGATACATCTTCGATTCCGCAACGGTCGAGAATTGCGGCCCCTCCATTGCCAGATAGGTCCCGCCCCGATGCACCGTCACGCCGGCGGCCTCGGCTGCCTCCGCTACCGCCGCCCCGAGCCGGGGACAGGTCGGATGGGCAACCGAGACATGCGCCACGCAGCCCGAGCCGAAAAAGCTTTTCTCCCGCGCAAAGGTCCGATCGATGAACTGATCGACGACCACGAAGTCCCCCGGCGCCATCGTCTCCCGGAACGACCCGCAGGCCGAGACCGAGATGATATCGCTCACGCCCAGCCGCTTCAGCGCGTCGATGTTCGCGCGATAAGGCACCGATGTCGGCGAATGGACATGGCCGCGCCCATGGCGGGGCAGAAAGCACATCTCAACATCCCCAAGACGCCCGGTCAGGATCTGGTCCGAGGGCCGTCCCCAAGGGGTCTCGACATCAACCCATGCCGCGTCCTGGAGCTCCTCGATCTGGTAGACACCGCTGCCCCCGATCACCCCGATCTTCGCCTCGCCCATGGAAGTGCCGCCCCCTCGCCGATCTGCCCGACGACGTTGCTAAGCCAAGTCGCGGCCGGACCCAACGCTTTCTTGCGCCAAGGCGCCCGGCCGCCCAACGACAGCGCACATATCCGGCGTCGGAGCCTCCGGAGGGAGTGTTTTCGTCAAGATGATGGGTACGCGCGGTCCATCATCTTGATCGAAATACTCTCGCCGAATGCAATGAATGCGCCGCGAAGCGGCCCGGGTCGCCCCGGCGCAGCCGGGGAGAAACCACCGTCAGTCAGCCATCCGCAACACAGCGCCCGGGTTCATGATGCCAGCCGGGTCCAACGCGGCTTTGATCGCCCGCATCGCGGCCAGCTTGGCCGGGTCGCCGTAGCGCTCCAGATCATCGACCTTGAGCCGCCCGACCCCGTGCTCCGCACTGATCGATCCCCCCAGTTCATGGGCCAGATCGTGCACGACCCGTGAGATCTCGGCGCGCACATCGGCGTACTCGGCGGGCCGTCGTCCGGCCGCCGGAAAGGCGTTGTAGTGCAAGTTCCCGTCGCCCACATGCCCAAAGCAATTGACCCGCGCATCGAACGGCGCAAGCGCCCGGTCGCCCTCGGCTATGAAGCGCGGCAGGGCCGACAATGGCACCGAGATGTCGTGCGACGCGATGGCCCCGATCTTGCGGTTGGCCACGGGGATGCCTTCGCGCACCCGCCAGAAATCCGCCCGCTGCGCCTGCGACTGGGCAACAAGACCATCGGTCACGAGCCCGGCCTCGAACGCCTCGGCGAATAGGCCCTCGAGGGCCGCGGCCGGCTCCAATCCGCGCGGCAAGCCCACATCCGTCAGCACCATCCACTCAGGGATCTCCGGGAACGGCAGGCGCACCTCAGGCATGACTTCGGCCAGAAAACGCTGGCCCATCGCGCCCATCAGTTCGAACGCGGATACTCCATCGCCCAGATGCGCGCGTGCCAATGCCAATAGCTCCAAGGCCGCCTCGGGCGACGGCACCGTGAAAACGGCCGATCCTTCTGCCGCGGGCTGCGGAAAGAGGCGCAGCGACGCGGCAGTGATCACACCCAGCGTGCCCTCAGCCCCGATCAGCAAATGGCGCAGGTCGTAGCCTGTGTTGTCTTTCCGGAGGCGCTTCAGCCCGTGATGGATCTGCCCGTCGGGCAGAACCGCCTCGATCCCGAGGCACAGATCGCGCGCATTGCCATAGCGCAGGACCTGCACGCCCCCGGCATTGGTCGACAAAAGCCCTCCGATCCGTGCCGTCCCTTCCGATCCGAGCGACAGGGGAAAGAGCCGCCCGGCCTCCGACGCGGCGCGCTGCACGTCCGCAAGTATCGCGCCAGCCTCCACGACCGCCACGTTCTCGGTGGGGTAGACCGCGCGGATCGCGGCCATGCGCTCGAGCGACAACAGGATCGGGCGCGGCCCCTCCGGCACCACTTGCCCGCCCACGAGCCCCGTGCCTCCGCCATAGGGCACAACAGGCACGCGGTGCACGGCAGCGACGCGCACCACGTCGGCCACCTCGTCCGTTGTGGCGGGCGCCACAAGCAGCGCGTCGGTCGTATGCCACTTGCCGCGCGGCTCTTCGGTATGGCGGGCCTCGAGCGGACGGAACGCGGCGTGGGGCAGCCGGGCGCGCAGGTCGGCCTCTGCCCGGTCGGTCACGGGATTGAGCATGGCGCTAGTCTATCGCCGGGTTCTCCGGCGGGGAAGCCGGCGCCGGCGTCTCGTCCCAGCCAAGAAAGCGCGGCCGCAGGACGACGACCTTGGGCTCCGACGGCAGATCCCTCAGCGAGACTTCAAGAGCGGTGTCCCCTGTCACCTCAATGCGGAATTCGTCGGACATGCCCTCAAGAAACACGCCGAGCCCCGCCCCCGAGAACCAGTGCATCGGGATCACGATCGACGAGCGCAGCCGCTTCAGCGTCGCGATCATTTCGGGCAGAGGCAGGGTCATGCCCCCATCCACGGGCGCCATCACCACGTCGAGCCGTCCGATCGCGGCGAACTGTGCATCGCTCGGCATGTGATGCAGATGGCCCAGATGCCCGATGCACAGGCCCTCGACCTCGAAGATGAAGATCGAGTTTCCGTTTTCTTCCACGCCGCCGGTCCAGGCGCTGCGGATGTCCGTCGTGACGTTCCGCACCAGGAGGTCGCCAATCTCGACGTAATGTTCTGCGGGTTCCGTGACGCCCCAGCCTTTCAGAACATGCGGGATCTCGGGATCGGGCAGCGCGGTCCAATGCGAGGAATGGGCGTGGTTCATCGTCACGACATCGGGCACGAGCGCGGTTTGCCCAACAAAGCCGTTGTAGTCTGTCACCGCCGACACACTGCCAGGCGTCTGCAACAGAAACATCGAATGGTCGACATAGCTGAGCCGAACCGTGAAGTCCTCGAGCGGTTCCAGGTAT
This sequence comes from Pseudomonadota bacterium, assembly GCA_039822045.1. GTDB lineage: Bacteria > Pseudomonadota > Alphaproteobacteria > Rhodobacterales > Rhodobacteraceae > HLUCCA09. The sequence goes on from JBCBMY010000012.1 coordinate 88,925, forward strand.
GAGGCTGGCTGGATGACGGCGAGACCCGGAGTGTTGTCGACCAGTGCGATGCAATGCGAGGGCGGGCGCGCCTCCTCCTGCGCCGCGACAGGCAGGGCCAATGCAAGCGAAGCAGCCAGAGCGGCGAGAATGTGGCGCGAGACCATGTGCGATCCTCCTAGGTCTCATGGTAGGGCCCGCCCGGCAGGCGGCAAAGCCAAAGCGCGCACCCGTATGCCGCGGCGCGCGCCGTCCCACACCTGTTGCAAGAGTTTTGGTCAAAACTCTTGCAAAAGTCTTGGATCAAGACTTTTGCCGCCGGACCCTCTGTTGGAGCGGAAGACCGTTAGTCCGGCCGGGCTTGCCATCTCGCGCGCGCGGCGGAGGCAGGCCCGGCGCACCTATCCCGTCTCTGTCCGGCCGCGGCGATCGGGTCGCAGATTGGCGTAGAGCACGTGGTTTCGCCAGCGTCCAGCGATCTGCAGGTAGCTTTGCGCGACACCCTCGTACTTGAACCCACACCGCTCCAGTACGCCGCGTGATGCAGCGTTCTCGGGCAGACAGGCGGCCGTCAGGCGCGACAGATCCAGCGTTCCGAACGCGTGGTGGGTTAGCGCCGCGATCGCCTCGCGCATATAGCCCTGGCGCGCGAACGGCTGGCCGATCCAATAGCCCAACGTGCCGTCCTGCGCGGGTCCCCGCCGGATATTGTCCAGCGTGATGGCGCCAAGGAGCACCTCGTCGTCCTGCCGGAGCAGGAACAACGGCAGCGCCGTGCCGCTGCCGGTGGCGCGGCTGGCCCAGTAGACGCGATTGGTGAAGGCCTTGCGCGACAGATGATCGGGCGCCCAGGCCGGCTCCCACGGGGTCAGGAAAGACTGGCTGTCGCGCCGCAGGGCCGTCCAGGCGCGGAAATCGGCGTGGACGGGCGGACGCATCACCATCCGCTCCGTGACGATTCGCACCTTTCGCCGGCCAAGGCGCATCAGGCGGCGAGCCTCTCCTGCAACTCCAGCAGCCGGGGCGCCTGATCGGCCGGCCCATAGAGCGCAAGGGCCGCCTGCCGTTGCGCCAACAGCCGCTCGGCATAGGCGATGAGCGCCGCGCGGTCGACCGCATCGATCCGCTCGACCGTCTCCCAAAGCGGCGGCACACGGCCCCAAATGGCCAGCGTCCGCGCCATGCGTTCGGCCCGGCCCGACGGGCCCTCGAGCCCCATCAGGAGCCCGGCCTTGAGCTGGGCCCGGGCCCGCGCCACTTCGGCCTCGCTGACGTCGCTGGCCACCCGGCGCAGCTCATCGACCGTCAGTCGGGCAAGCTCGCCCGCATCCTCGGCCCCGGTCCCGGCATAGATCGTCAGCATGCCGGTATCGACATAGGCCCCGGCCGACGCGAAGATCGAATAGCAGAGGCCCCGCTTCTCGCGGGCCTCCTGGAACAGCCGGCTCGACATGCCGCCGCCCAGGATCGCGGCATGGACCTGCGCGATGTAGAGATCGTCGGAGCCATAGCCCGGGGCCTCGACGGCCAGCGCCACATGCACCTGCTCAAGGGGCTTTACGATCCGTTTCTCGCCGCCCCGGAACGCCGCCGACTCCGACCGCGCGGGCGAACGCCGGTCCAGGTGCCCGAAGAGGCGCTCAGCCTGGGCCACGATCGCCTCGGGATCCACAGCACCCGCCGCCGCCAGCACCAGCCGCTCCGGCCCGTAATGCTCGGCCACGAACCCGGCGAGGTCGGTGCGTGAAAAGCCCCGCACCCGCTCGGCCGGGCCGAGGATCGTGCGGCCAAGCGCCTGATCGGGATAGGCAGCCTCCTGCAACCAGTCGAAGATGATGTCGTCAGGCGTGTCGAGGGCCTGGCCGATCTCCTGCAGGATCACACCGCGCTCGACCTCGATCTCGTTGTCGGCGAAGGCCGGGTTGAGGACGATGTCGGCGATCACATCGAGCGCGAGCGGCACATCCGCGCCCAGGACCCGCGCGTAATAGGCCGTGGCCTCGCGGCTCGTGTAGGCGTTGATATAGCCGCCCACATCCTCGATCTCCTCGGCGATCTGCAGGGCGGTCCGGCGCGCGGTGCCCTTGAACGCCATATGCTCAAGGAAATGGGCGATGCCGTTCTGATCGGCCCGCTCGTGCCGGCCGCCCGCATCGACCCAAAGGCCCACCGCCGCGCTCTCGAGCCCGGTCATCGGTTCGGTCAAGATAGAAAGGCCGTTCGACAGCCGGTGAAGCTCCACGGTCACGCCGCGCGTCTCTCCCTGATGAGGTCCTCAAGGGCGGTGAGGTCGTCTGCGACCCGCGTCACCCGTTCCGACCGCTCATAAAGGTCTGCCATCCGATTTGGAAGAGGGGGTCTGAGGCCCGTCGCCGCCTCGACCGCGTCGGGGAACTTGGCCGGGTGGGCCGTTGCCAGCGTCACCATCGGCGTTGGGCCGAGATGCTTTTCGGCCACGTGGAGGCCCACGGCGGTGTGCGGGCAGACCAACTCGCCGGTCTCCGCACGGATGCGGGCGATGGTGGCGGCGACGTCCTCCTCGTTGGCCCGGCCCGAGGCGAACGTGTCCTGGAGCGCTTGCAGCGCGCCCTGGCTGATCGCAAAAGCTCCCTGCCCCCTCAGCGCCTCCATACTGTCGCGCACCGCACCGGCGTCGCGATCATACGCATCGAAGAGCGCACGCTCGAAATTGGAGCTCACCTGGATGTCCATTGAGGGCGATGTCGTCGGCACAACGCCCTCGCGCTCATAGGCGCCTTTCGTCAGCGCGCGGTGCAGAATGTCGTTGCGGTTCGTCGCCACGACCAGCCGCTCGATCGGCAGGCCCATTCGCCGTGCAATGTAGCCCGCGAAGATGTCGCCGAAATTGCCAGTGGGCACGCAGAACGACACGGCGCGGTGCGGCGCGCCGAGCGCGACGCCGGCGGTGAAGTAATAGACGACCTGCGCCAGAACCCGCGCCCAGTTGATCGAGTTCACGCCCGCAAGCCCGACCCCGTTGCGGAAGGGGAAGTCATTGAACATGTCCTTCACACGGGCCTGACAGGCGTCGAAATCGCCATCGAGCGCCAGGGCATGGACGTTATCCTCCACCGGCGTCGTCATCTGCCGGCGCTGGACTTCGGACACCCGGCCATGGGGATAGAGGATGAAGACGTCGACGGCGCCGAGGCCGCGGAAGGCCTCGATCGCGGCCGAGCCGGTATCGCCCGACGTCGCGCCCACGATCGTGACACGGTCGCCCCGGCGTGCGAGCGCGGACTGGAAGAGCTGACCGATGAGTTGCATCGCGAAGTCTTTGAACGCCAGCGTCGGCCCGTGGAACAGCTCGAGCAGGAAGTGGTTCGGCGCGAGTTGCTTGAGCGGCGCCCGGGCTGGGTGGCCTATTGCGGCATAGGCCGTCGCGATCAGGTCGCCAAATTCGGCCTCCGAGAAGGCATCGCCCAGGTAGGGCCACATTACGCGGTGCGCGACCTCCTCATAGGGTAGCCCGGCGAAGCCCGCGATCTCGTCGGGCTGGAGGACCGGGAAGCTCTCGGGCACATAGAGGCCGCCATCGCGGGCGAGGCCCGAGAGCATCGCGTCTTCGAAGCCGAGAACCGGCGCGGTACCACGGGTGGAGATGTAGCGCATGGGGCCTGCTTCCGTGCCTTGCTGCCCTCGGCCCGGCCGCCGCGCGCATGGCGGATGTCGGAGCCTCCGGCGGGAGTATTTTCGTCAAGATGATGGAGGGGCTGGCCTGCTAGCTGGCGGCACGCTCCGTCTTGCCGGCGCGAGCGATACGCCGAATCCAGAGGGCTGTCATCCCCAACCAGACGGTCGCAAGGCCGAACCACTGGATGGCGTAGCCCAGATGGTTGTTCGGGATGCCATCGGTGCCCACCGGGAGCGGCGCGATGCCGGCCTGGGCCGGGTCGGTGGCGCGGGCGACAATCAGGACGGGCTCGGTGCTGAGCGCCTCGGCCATCTGGGGCAGATCGCGCGCATACCAGTAGTTTGCCTCCGGGTCGTTCTGCGGCGTGAAGCGATCGCGGTCGTCGGGCCAGTGCAGGGTGCCTGTGACCGAGAGGGGCGCGGGCGGGCGCGGCGCATCCTTGGCAGCATTGGCCACAAAGCCCCGGTCGAGGAGAAGCCGGCGCCCAGCGTCGGTCTCGAAAGCCGTGATCACACGAAATCCCGCGCCCACGCCCTTCAGGCTGACCAGGACATGGAGTTCGCGCCCGCCGGTTTCGCCGGTGACCTTGACGGGTCGGTAGCGGTCGGCTTCGGGGTCGATCTCGGCCGGCAACGGCCCCGGCTCGGCGGCGATCCGCGCCTCGATCTCGGCCAGAACGCCCTCTTTCCACTCAAGCCGCCGCAGCTGCCAGGCGCCGAGCGCCAAGAGCACGGCCGCGCCCGCGAGCCCCAGCCCCAGCGGAAAAAGATATCGGGTCATCGCGTGCCTCCAATGCAAAGGGGCGCACCCGCGCGCGCCCCCTTCTCCCCTCGTCCGTCTCCCCTCGTCCTGCGGCCGGCCCTGCTATGGCGGCCCCGGACGGCAGCGCGTCAGATGCCCCAGAGATAGATCGCGAAGAACAGGAACAGCCAGACGACGTCGACGAAGTGCCAGTACCAAGCCGCCGCCTCGAAGCCCACGTGGTTTTCGGCAGTGAAGTGGCCCGCGCGCACCCGCAGGTAACAGACGAACAGAAAGATCGTCCCGATGATCACGTGCATGCCGTGAAAGCCCGTGGCCATGAAGAAGTTCGAGAAGAACTCGTCCTGCCCAAAGGTCCAGTCCTGCGACGAGATCAGGTAGTTGTATTCGTAGGCCTGGAACGCGGTAAAGAGAATGCCAAGCAGCACTGCGATCAGAAGGCCCCACTCGATGTCCTTGCGGTCGCCGTCATGGACCAGCGCATGGTGAGCCCACGTCACCGCGCATCCCGACAACAGCAGGATCACGGTGTTCATCAGCGGCAATTCGAACGCGTTCGGCGCATAGAACGACGGCGCCACATACTCCGTCCCGAAATACTGCTCCATCGGGTAGAGCGCGTGCTTGAAGAACGACCAGAACCACGCCGCGAAGAACATCACCTCCGACATGATGAAAAGGAGGAACCCATAGCGCAGGCCGATCTGCACAACGGGTGTGTGGTCGCCCGCCTCGTTCTCGGTGATCGTGTCGGCCCACCAGGCGAACATGCAGTAGAGGATCGCGACCAGCCCCATCAGGAACATCCAGGGGCCGGCATCATTCATCCACATCACCGCACCAAAGAGCATGGTGAAGGCCCCGACGGCCGCGATGAAGGGCCAGATCGAGGGCTGCAGGATGTGGTAGTCGTGGTTCTTCTCGTGTGCCATTGGCGTCAGTCCCTCATGTGGTCTTGCCTGCTCACTCGGTCGCGAGCGCCGCCTGCTCTTCGGGCAGGTCGATTACGTTGAAGGTATAGCTCAGCGTGATCACCGGCACGTGGCGGGCGTCGCGGTCGTCCTTGATCTCGGGATCGACATAGAAGCTCACGGGCATCTGCACCCGCTGCCCGGGTTGCAGCACCTGTTCCTCGAAGCAGAAGCAGTCGATCTTGACGAAGAAGCCGCCCGCCTGGAACGGCGCGACGTTGAAGCTGGCTGAGCCCGCCACCGGCTTGTCGGTGGGATTGTAGGCTTCATAGAAGGCCAGGCCGGTCTCGCCGATCCGGATCTCCACCTCGCGTTCCATCGGCTTGAACTGCCACGGCATGTCGCGGGCAAGGCTCGCATCGAAGCGCACCTTGATCGTCTCGTCGAGCACGGTGGCCGAGCCGGCATCGGCAGTGCTTGTCGTCCCGCCATAGCCCGTGACCCGGCAGAACAGGTCGTAAAGCGGCACCGAGGCCCACGCCATCGCTCCCATGAACACCACAAGCGACAGGGTTTGCGCGACCGTCTTTCGGGGCCCTTCGAGGCGGCGAAAGATCATTGTCCGTCCCCCTGCGGCACGATCTCGGGGCGAAGGACGTGGTCATAGCCCGGGGCGATCCCGGTTTCCTGCACCTTCACCACGGTCAGACCGAAGACGAGCAAGACGAAAGCCAGAAGCAGCGCGGCGAGGCCGAAATTGCGGCCCCGGCGACGGTCGTGAAGTTCATGCGTGGCGCGGATCGCCATAGCCTTACCCTCCAAACACGGCGGCCCAGCCGGGCCAGATGCCGAGGCGCGTCAGCGTGGCATCGGCCAGGAGCGCCCCAAAATGCAGGAACAGATAGTACAGCGAAAGCCGGAAGAAGGCTTTCTCGGTGCGGTACCCGTCAGTCTCGGCGTCATCGGTGGTTCGCCTCGCAATTGCCCATGCGCCGCGGAAGAACGCGAGATTGAGTGCGAGCGCGGCCACAAGGTATACCGGTCCCCCGGCCGAGGTGAACGCCATGCCAATGGCCAGAGCCGCCAGCAGCACGGTGTAGACCAGAATGTGCCGCCGCGTGGCGTAATGCCCGTGGGTCACGGTCAGCATGGGGACACCGGCATTCGAATAATCGTCCCTCATGAAGAGCGCGAGCGCCCAGAAGTGCGGCGGCGTCCACATGAAGATCAGCGCAAACATCAGCGCCGCTTCGACCGACACCGACCCGGTCGCTGCCACCCAGCCGATCATCGGCGGGAAGGCCCCGGCAGCACCCCCAATCACGATGTTTTGCGGCGTCGAGCGCTTCAGCCACATCGTGTAGATGACGGCATAGAAGAAGATCGTGAAGGCCAGAAGCGCCGCCGCCGCGACGTTGGCCGCAAGCGCCAGCATCATCACCGACAGGACCGACAGGCCGAGCCCCAGCCCCAGCGCCTCGCCCGGCGCCACCCGGCCCGCGGGCACTGGGCGGCCGGATGTCCGGCGCATCTTCTCGTCGATATCGGCGTCCCACCACATGTTGAGCGCACCCGACGCGCCCGCGCCGATGGCGATGAACAGGATCGCCGCGAAGGCCACGAGCGGGTGCAGGTCGACCGGCGCCGCCAGAAGCCCCACCAAGGCTGTGAAGACCACAAGCGACATCACCCGCGGCTTCATCAGGTCGAAGAAGTCCTTCAGCTCCGGCTCGCGGGTCTGCGCGGATGTGCTGAGGGAACTCAGATCGGTCATCGGCTACTTTCGTGGCTGCGGGGCCGCACAGGGCCCGATCGAACACTCTCTTCTCGCCCGGGTGCCAGGCCCCGGGCTGCGGCATAGGCGCGGCGGCTTACTCGGCCTGCGCCACCTCGACCGACCGCGGCGTGCCGGCAAATTCTTCGATCGCCCCGTCGAGCCAGCTTGCGTATTCCTCTTCGCTCACGACTTTCACCGTGATGGGCATATAGGCGTGCGCAATGCCGCAAAGCTCCGAGCACTGGCCAAAGTAGATGCCCTCGCGCTCCGGCGTGAACCAGAGCTGGGCCAGGCGGCCGGGGATCCCGTCCTGCTTCACGCCAAAGGCCGGAACGGTCCAGGAGTGGATGACGTCGGCGGCTGTCACGTTCACCACAATGGTCTTGCCCACGGGCACAACCACGGCGGTGTCGGTGGCAAGCAGGAAATGCTCGCGCTCATACCCGGCCTCGATCAGTTCGGCCTCGACCTCTGGCGTCAGGCGGTTTTCGCCGGCACCGATCATGTAGCTGTCGAACTGGAAGTCGTGGTCAGAATATTCGTAGCCCCAGAACCACTGATAGCCCGTCGCCTTGATCGTCACGTCGGCCTCGGGGATCACCTGCTGCTTGTAGAGCACCGGCAGCGAAAAGGCCCCGATGAATACCAGGATCGCGATCGGGCCCACCGTCCAAGCCACCTCAAGCGGAGAATTGTGCGTGAAGGTGGCGGGCTCTGGGTGCTTCTCGCGATTGTACCGCACGATGATCACACCCAGGAGGCCAACAACCATCAGACAGATCAGTGCGATGATCACGTTGACCATGCCATCAAGCCACTGCAAATCGCGCGCCAGCTCGGTGACGGCCGGCTGAAAGCCCATGCCGCCCGGCTCTGGCACGCCGATGAACTCAAGCTCCTGCGCCACCTCCTGGGCTTGGGCGCTCAAGGTGGCGAGGGAGGCGGGGAGAGCGGCCGCAAGGGCGCGCATCGGCTTTGAGAATCGCATGTCCTGTTCCCGTTGCTAGCGCGGCGCGACCGCCTTCTGGCGCGCGTATGGCGCGGGTGCGGGCCGCTCGTTATCCGTCGTTCGTTTCCAATGGCTAAAAGCATAGTGCTGCCCCCCAGACAAGCGCGTGCTGCGCGTCAATCAGCCACAAGAGTTGCGGCAGCAGGGCCGGCGCCCCGGCCCGTGCCCGTCGCCTTCGCCCACGCGTCGTCATCGGGGCGGCCCCGGCACCGATCCTGCAATAGCGGTTGCGTCCCCGGGTCCCGGCGCCATATCTCGATCAAAGCCAAGGAGCCCCCATGACCGCTTTTCGCCCCTTCGAGACCCGCGTCAGCGATGCCGACGCCGCGCGCGCCCTGCGGGCGGCCACCGACGGCGCCGACGATGGCGAGCTCTTCCTCGAACGCCGCCGCGCCGAGACGCTTGTGTTCGACGATGGCCGCATCCGCACGGCGAGCTATGACGCCGCCGAGGGCTTTGGCCTGCGCGCGGTCAAGGGCGAGACCTCGGGCTATGCCCACTCCACCGAGATCTCGGCCAACGCGCTGATGCGGGCCGCCGACACCGCCCGCCTGGCCGTGGGCGATGGCGGCGGCACCCTGGCCGAGGGGCCCCGCGCCACCAACACCCGGCTCTATGGCGAGGACGACCCGATCGCCGAGGCCACGTTCCCCCTGAAGGTCGACACGCTCCGCGAGATCGATGCCTTCGCGCGCGGCCTCGACCCCCGGGTCGTGCAAGTGTCGGCGACGATCGCCGCCAGCCTGCAGGAGGTTGCGATCCTCCGCCCCGACAGCACGCTTGTGACCGACATCCGCCCGATGAGCCGGCTCAACGTGAGCGTCATCGTCGAGGAAAATGGCCGCCGCGAGTCCGGCGGCACCGGCGGCGGCGGGCGCGCGGGCCTCGCCCCCCTTCTGGAGCGCACCCATTGGGAGGGTGAGGTGCGCGAGGCGCTCCGCATCGCGCTCGTCAATCTCGGCGCCGAGGCCGCGCCCGCCGGCGTGTGGGACGTGGTGCTTGGCCCCGGCTGGCCCGGCGTCCTGCTGCACGAGGCTGTGGGTCATGGCCTTGAGGGTGACTTCAACCGCAAGAAAAGCTCGGCCTTCGCCGGGCTCATGGGCCAGCGTGTTGCGTCGCCCGGCGTCACAGTGCTCGATGATGGCACCATCCCCGGCCGCCGCGGCTCGATCACCGTCGACGACGAGGGCACGCCATCGGGAAAGAACGTCCTGATCGAGGACGGGATCCTGACCGGCTTTATGCAGGACCGCCAGAACGCCCGCCTGATGGGCGTGCCGGCCACTGGCAACGGCCGCCGCCAGAGCTATGCCCATCCGCCCATGCCCCGCATGACCAACACCTACATGCTGGGCGGTGACCACGATCCTCAGGACATCCTCGCGGGCCTTGCTGACGGGATCTATGCCGTCGGTTTCGGTGGCGGCCAGGTCGACATCACCAACGGCAAGTTCGTGTTCTCCTGCACCGAGGCCTACCGCGTGAAAAACGGCATCGTGGGTCATGCGATCAAGGGCGCCACGCTCATCGGCGACGGCCCCACCGCGCTGCAAAAGATCGAGGCGGTGGGCAACGACATGGCGCTCGACCCCGGCATCGGCAACTGCGGCAAAGCGGGCCAATGGGTGCCCGTGGGCGTGGGCCAGCCCACGCTGCGCATCGGCGGGCTTACGGTCGGCGGCGCCGCGGCCTAAGCCTCCTTGCCAACCCCGCCCGCCCAGACGGCAATCGCCACGCTTAAGGGCCCTCGCAGCACCCAGTCTCACGCAGCCGTTCAGGGCCGCGGGAAAGACTCATTGCGAAACAATATCTTGCGTCACAACCTACAAAAAAGTCGTGAAGCCTTGTTCGCGTTTACCGGTGGTTAACCCGTTCACCTTAAACCTCAGCTTGCAAGAGACGGAGCGACGGCAGGTTGGATTTGTTTTCTTCCCCACCCCCCCTCGCACCACCCACCTCGGAAGGAAATGAACTGCCGTGGCTCCGTCTCTTGCGCTCCGAGCGCGTGGGGCCGCAGACGTTTCGCAAGTTGATCGCCGAGCACCAGGGCGACGCCGAGGCCGCGCTCGCGGCCCTGCCCGAGATCGCGCGCACCGCCGGCATCGCCCGCTGGCAGCCCTGCCCGCCGGGGCGCGCCGAGGCCGAACTGGCCGCTGGGGCCAAAGCGGGCGCCCGCCCGATCTTTCTCGATCATCCCGACTATCCCCCCGGCCTGCGCATGCTCGACGATGCGCCCGTGCTCCTTTGGGCCTGTGGCGATGCCGGCCTCGCCGCCCGCCCCGTGCTGGCCATCGTCGGCGCCCGCAACGCCTCGAGCCTCGGGCGCCGGATGGCGCGCCACCTGGCCCGCGGGCTGGGCGAGGCCGGACAGGTCATTGCCTCGGGTCTTGCGCGGGGGATCGATGCCGAGGCTCACGACGCCGCGCTCGCCACCGGCACCATCGCTGTCGTCGCCGGCGGCATCGACGTGGTCTATCCACAGGAAAATTCGGCGCTGACCGCGCGCATCGCCGATGAGGGGCTGCTCCTGTCCGAGATGCCGCCCGGCACCCGCCCCCAGCCCAGCCACTTTCCCCGCCGCAACCGTATCGTCGCCGGTCTCGCCGCCGCCGTCGTGGTCGTGGAGGCCGCCGCCAAATCCGGCAGCCTCGGCACCGCGCGCCTGGCCGCCGACTATGGGCGTGACGTGCTGGTGGTGCCCGGCCATCCGTTCGACGGCCGCGCGGCCGGCTGCAATCAGCTGATCCGCGACGGGGCCGGCCTTGTCCGCGGCCCCGACGACGTCCTTGCCACCCTCAGCCCGCGCTCCATGCCGGTCGCCCCGCAACCGCGTGCCGAGCCGGAGAGTCCCGCCGCGCGGCACGATCCCGATCCGTCCCCGGCCGCCCAAACGGCCACAGCGCGCCACTCCGATCCGGCGGTGTGCGAGGCCGACCCCGCCATCCTGCGCCCCCGCGTCCTTGCTCTGCTCGGCCCCGCACCGCTGGCCGAAGACGCGCTTCTCGCCGATATCGGCACAACCCCGGCCGCGCTCGCCGCGCTCCTGACCGAGCTGGAGCTCGACGGCCTGATCGAACGGCACCCGGGCGGCCTCCTGACCCGGGCGACCTGAACCAAGGCACGTCCACCTCCGCGCCCAGCGCATGCGCCCCGCGCCGCGCGGGCCGGCGCCTCGGGTCACGTCCCCCCTCGCACCGAGCCCCCCTCGCACCGAGCCCCAGCATCAAGCCCGGTCGCAGCCGCAGCCCCCCACGGCATTGGACAGGGCGGATTGACATCTCCGCTGCGGCGCCCACATGGTCGCCCGCCAACGCGCCAAAGCCCCCAAGAGAGCACCGAGCATGCCCGTCGTCGTCGTCGAATCGCCCGCCAAGGCCAAGACAATCAACAAATATCTCGGCGACGATTACACGGTTCTTGCCTCCTTCGGCCATGTCCGCGACCTGCCGCCGAAAGACGGGTCGGTCGATCCCGATCATGAATTTTCGATGAAATGGGAGGTGGCGACCGACAGCAAGAAACACGTCAAAGCCATCGCCGACGCCCTGAAAGACGATAACGCGCTGATCCTTGCCACCGACCCCGACCGCGAGGGCGAGGCCATAAGCTGGCACCTGACCGAAGCGCTCACCTCGCGCCGCGCGATCAAGAAGGACACACCCGTCAGCCGGGTCGTATTCAACGCGATCACCAAGACCGCGGTGACCGAGGCGATGCAGAACCCTCGCAACGTCGACATGGAGCTGGTCGAGGCCTATCTCGCCCGCCGCGCGCTCGACTACCTCGTGGGCTTCACCCTGTCGCCTGTCCTCTGGCGCAAGCTGCCCGGGGCGAAATCGGCCGGCCGGGTGCAGTCGGTCTGCCTTCGCCTCATCGTTGAGCGCGAGATGGAGATCGAGGCGTTCCGGCCCCAGGAATACTGGTCGGTCAAGGCCGCGCTCGACACCCCACGTGGCCAGACGCTCGAGGCGCGCCTCGTCAGCCTGCGCGGCCGCAAGCTCGACCGGTTCGACCTTGCGACCTTCGCCGACGCCGAACTGGCCGTGCAGGCCGTCGCCTCGCGCCCGCTTGCGGTGACGTCCGTCGAGGCCAAGCCCGGCACCCGCAACCCCGCCGCTCCCTTCATGACCTCCACGCTCCAGCAGGAGGCGAGCCGCAAGTTTGGCATGGGCGCCCAGGCCACCATGCGCGCGGCCCAGCGCCTCTACGAGGCCGGCCACATCACCTATATGCGGACCGACGGCATCGACATGGCGCCCGAGGCTGTCCATGCCGCCCGCGACGCGATCAAGGATTTCTACGGCCCCGACTACGTCCCCGGCTCCCCGCGGATGTACAAGAACAAGGCCAAGAACGCCCAGGAAGCGCACGAATGCATCCGGCCCACAGTGATGACGGCGCGGCCCGACGACCTCAGGCTGACCGAGGCCGACCAGCGCAAGCTCTATGACCTCATCTGGAAGCGCACCATCGCCTGCCAGATGGCGGCGGCGCGGCTCGAGCGCACGACGGTCGCGATCGGCTCAGAAGACGGTCAGGTCGGCCTGCGCGCCACGGGCCAGGTCATCCTCTTCGACGGGTTCCTCAAGGTCTACGAAGAGGGCCGCGACGACGACGACAGCGAAGACAGCCGCCGCCTGCCCCAGGTCAGCCAGGGCGAGCCCCTGAGGCTTGCCGAAGGCGCCGTGGCCGACGAGCGCAAGAAGGCCACCGCCGAGGCCGACGGCGCCGCCGTCGCCGATCCGACCGACGCGATCCTTGGCCTCCAGCACCACACGCAGCCCCCGCCCCGCTACACCGAGGCGACCCTCGTCAAACGCATGGAAGAGCTCGGCATCGGCCGCCCCTCCACCTACGCCTCCATCGTCACTACGATCCAGGATCGCGGCTATGTCCGGAAGGACAAGAACCGCCTCTTCCCCGAGGACAAGGGCCGGCTCGTCACGGTCTTCCTGACGAACTATTTCCGCCGCTACGTGGGCTACGACTTCACCGCCGGACTGGAGGAAGAGCTCGACAACGTCTCCGCGGGCGATGCCGACTACAAGGACGTGCTGAGCCGCTTCTGGCGCGACTTCAAGGCAGCCATCGACGAAACCGCGGAGCTGCGCATCACCGATGTGCTCGAAAAGATCAACGAGGTCCTCGAGCCCCACCTCTTCCCGCCCAAGGAGGACGGCTCCGACCCCAGGCTCTGCCCCAATTGCAATGTCGGGCGCCTCAGCATGCGCACCGCGCGCTCGGGCGGCGCCTTCATCGGCTGCTCGAACTACCCCGAGTGCCGCTATACCCGCCCCTTCGGCCCACCCGGCACCGAGGAGAGCGGCATCGGGCCCGACGGCCGGCTCCTGGGCTATGACGGCGACGACAAGATCACCCTGCGCGATGGCCGGTTCGGGCCCTATGTGCAGCGCGGAGACGCCACCGAAGAGGCTCCGAAGCCGCCCCGCGCCTCACTGCCCAAGGGCTGGTCGGCCGACGCGATGGACCTGGAAAAGGCGCTGACGCTCCTCAGCCTGCCCCGCCAGGTCGGCCCCCACCCCGAAGACGGCGAGATGATCGAGGCCGGCATCGGCCGCTACGGGCCCTTCGTCAAGCACGGCCGCAAGTACGCCAATCTGCCCGAGGTCGACGAGGTCTTTACCATCGGCATGAATCGGGCGGTCGAAGTGCTGGCGGCCAAGAAGACCCGCGGCGCGTCCACGGCCAAGGCGCTCAAGGAACTCGGCGAGCATCCCGAAGCCGGCGGCCCCATTGCCGTGATGGAAGGCCGCTATGGCCCCTACGTGAAGTGGGAAAAGGTCAACGCCACGGTGCCCAAAGACGTGGACCCTTCGCAGGTCACCGTCGAGATGGCGGTGGAGCTGATCGCCGAGCGGCAGGCGAAAACCGGCAAGAAGGCCCCCACCCGCAAGAAATCGGGCACCAAGCCCGCCACGGCCAAGTCGGCCAACGGCAAGACCGCGCCGAAAAAGACGACGTCGAAAGCAGGGGCAAAAAAGGCGTCCAAGACCGCCGCAAAACCCGCGGCGAAATCGTCTTCGACCCCCAAATCCGCCTCGCCCGACGCCGCCGGATAGGCCCGCCGCATCCGCCTCGTTCACACGGAGCCCCGCACCGACCGGCCCCCTGTTGCCTAAGGCCCACGGGGCGCGGTTTGCCGTTTCCATGCGGGCGACAGTTTCACACTTCCGCCTATATATCTGCATAAGACCTCAACCATGGCGATCTCCTTGACCCTCCCGCAACCTGTCCGGCGCCTCAGCGCGCGCGAGCTGACCTTCGCAGCCGCGTTGCTGGGCCTCTTTGTGGCCGGGCTGGCCAGCCTCGCAATCGCGACCGGGTGGGAAGAAAGCCTTCAGCATGTGACAAGCCTCTCTCTGGGTCAGGTCGCGCTCCTGCTTGCCCTGTCGCTCGTCAACTACCTTGCGCGTGCGCTGCGCTGGCACCTCTTCGTCCGGCGCCTGGGGCTGCCGACCACGCTATGGCAGGACATGCGCCATTTCCTCGGCGGCTTCGCGATGACTGTCACGCCCGGCCGGGTGGGCGAGTTGATCCGGCTCCGCTGGCTCAAGCGCGAAACGGGCTGGAGCTATTCGCGCACCCTCACGCTGCCCCTTGCCGATCGCGCCTCCGATCTGGGCTCGATGGGCATCGTGCTCGGCCTTGCGCTCCTCTTTTCCGCGGCCAGCTTCGCCGGCGCCCTGCCCGTGGCCATCATCGCGCTGGGCGCCGCGCTGGCCATCACCAACCCCCGCGTGATGGAGAAACTCGCCCACGCGCTCTGGCGTCTCATTGGGCGGTGGCCGCGCATCTTCGTTCGCGTGCGGCGCGCCGCACGCAGTTTGTCGGCCTATGCCAGCCCCGGCATGATGACTGCTGCGCTCGGCCTCGGCACAATCGGCTGGCTCGCCGAGGGCTATGCGCTCTGGCTGCTGCTGGGTTGGATGGGGGCCGATATCGGCCTTTGGATGGCGGTCGCCATCTTCGCCTTCGCCACCCTTGCCGGCGGGCTCACGGGCGCGCCCGGCGGGCTTGGCGGGGCCGAGGCGGCCATGATCGCGCTTCTCAAGGTCCAGGGCGTGCCGCTCGGCATCGCGCTGCCGGCCACCGCCGTGATCCGGCTGACAACGCTTTGGTTCGCCATCGGCATCGGCTGCCTGATCTTCCCGGCCGCAGAGCGCCGCGCCGCCACGGCCTCGCCCACATGACATGGTCCAATCAGCAGCTCACAGGCTGGGGCCGCGTGCTCACGGCCGAGGCCAGCCTCGCCCGCCCGGAACGTCGACGCGCCGCCCTCGCGCTGGCCGCTGCCACGCCGTGCCCCGCCATCGGCCGGCGGCGGAGCTATGGCGACGCCTGCCTCGCGGATCGCGCCATGCTCACCGAGCGGCTCGACCGCGTCACCGCTTTCGATGCCGAAGCCGGCACGCTCACGGCCGAGGCCGGCGTGCCCCTCGGCGATCTCGCCGCGCGCCTCGCCCCTAAGGGCTGGCTGCCGCCGGTCATGCCCGGCACCGGGCAAGCAACCATTGGCGGCGCCATCGCGATGGATGTGCACGGCAAGAACCACCACCAATCCGGCGGCTTCGGCGCCCACGTCACCCGGTTCACCCTGGCCGCACCCGACGGCACGGCCGAAGAGGTGCGCCCCGGCGACCCGCTCTTCGACCTCACGGTAGGCGGCCTTGGCCAGACCGGCCCGATCCTCGAGGCCGAGATCCGCCTCGCACCGGTCCGCGGCGACGTTATGCTGGTGACCGAGCGGCGCATCGGCGGCCTGACCGAGTTCTGTGATGCGCTCGACGCATCCGAGGCCCCCTACACCGTCGGCTGGGTCGATGCGACGGCGGGCGGCGACTCTCTCGGCCGCGGCATTCTTGAGGAGGGCGAGGTCACACGCGGCCTCACGGCCCCGGCCAAGCGCGACGCCCGCGTCCCCATGGACGCGCCCGGCTTCGCCCTGTCGCCCGCCGTGGTGCGCACCTTCAACGCCGCCTATCTGCGCCGCGTGCCGGCCCGCGGGCGCAGCCTCGTGCGGCCCATCGCCGACTATTTCTTCCCGCTCGACAAGATCTCCGACTGGAACCGCCTCTATGGCCGCAAGGGCTTTCACCAGTTCCAATGCGTCGTCCCGCCGGAGGCCCGCGACGCCCTGCGCGACATGCTGGCCCGGATCGCCAAGGCCGCGCTCGCCTCGCCGCTCGCCGTGCTGAAGCGCCTCGGCCCCGCCTCCAGCGCGCCAATGTCCTTCCCGATGGAGGGCTATACGCTCGCGATCGACCTGCCGAACCGCACCGGGGCCGAGCGCCTTCTGGCCACGCTCAACGCCGCCACGGTCGAGGCCGGGGGACGCGTCTATCTCGCCAAGGATTCAAGCCTCACCGCGGAGCAGGCCCATGCCATGTACCCCGCGCGCGCGGGCTGGGCCGAAGCCGTGAACGCCCGCGACCCCGAGCGCGCCTGTCAGACCGCGCTCGTCCGCCGCCTCCGCCTCAGAGACCTCCCATGACCGAAAGCTGGCTGATCCTCGGCGCGTCTTCCGCGATGGCGCGGGCCATGGCGCGCATGCTGGCCGAACGCGGCGCCACGCTTCTGCTGGCGGGTCGTGACGCCGACGACCTCGCCGCCCTCGCCGCCGACTGCCGGTTCCGCGGCGCGGCCGCGGCCGAGGCCCTTGCCTTCGACGCCCGTGACCCCGCCACATTCTCCCCCCTGGCCAACGCCCTGGCCGAGGCCGGCGGCACCCCCCACGCGGCCGTGTTCTCCGGCTCCATGCCCCCCCAATCCGAGATCGACGCCGACCCGGACATGATCGCCGGCGTCGTGGCCGACAGCTTCACCGGCCCCGCCCATATCCTCGGCCTCGTCGCGCTCCAGATCGAGGCTGCAGGCGCCGGCGCCATCGTCGGCGTCGCCTCGGTGGCCGGCGACCGGGGCCGCGTCGGCAACTATGCCTACGGCGCCGCCAAGGCGGGATTCGCGACCTACCTCTCGGGGCTTCGCAACCGCCTCGGCCGGTCGGGCGGCCATGTCGTCACCGTCAAGCCGGGCTTCGTCGACACCGCCATGACCTGGGGTCTGCCCGGCATGTTCCTCGTCGCCCCGCCCGAGGCCGTGGCGACCGCGATCCTCAAAGCCGTCGAAAAGAAGCGCAACGTGATCTACACGCCCTTCTTCTGGCGCTACATCATGATGATCATCCGGTCCGTCCCCGAGCCGATCTTCAAGAAACTCTCGATCTGAGCGTCCGGGGCCCCGCCCCCCATCATCTTGATCCAGATACTCCGGGGGCCGGGGGGCCGCGCCCCCACTTGCACGCCCCCGCCAAAGGCGCCACACAGCCGCTATGCTCAAAACCCGCATCATCCCCTGCCTCGATGTGAAAGACGGCCGCGTGGTCAAGGGCGTCAACTTCGTCGACCTGATCGATGCGGGCGACCCGGTCGAGGCCGCCATCGCCTACGACGCTGCCGGGGCGGACGAGCTCTGCTTTCTCGACATCGCCGCGACGCACGAAAACCGAGGCACGATGTACGATCTTGCCACCCGCACCGCCGAGCATTGCTTCATGCCGCTCACCATCGGCGGCGGCGTCCGCACGCCCGAGGATGTCCGTGCCCTCCTTCTGGCCGGAGCCGACAAGGTCAGCTTCAACTCCGCGGCGGTGGCCGACCCCGACGTCGTGGCCCGCGCCGCCGACCGGTTCGGCGCGCAATGCACCGTCGTCGCCATCGACGCCAAGTCGGTCGGCCCAGACAAATGGGAGATCTTCACCCATGGCGGCCGCCGCCCTACGGGGATCGACGCGCTCGACTTCGCCCGCACGGTCGCGGCCAAGGGCGCGGGCGAGATCCTTCTCACCTCGATGGACCGCGACGGCACGAAATCGGGCTTCGATCTTCCCCTCACCCGCGCCGTGACCGAGGCCGTCTCGGTCCCGGTCATCGCCTCCGGCGGGGTCGGCACCCTCGATCATCTGGTCGAAGGTGTCACAAAGGGCGGCGCCTCCGCCGTGCTCGCCGCCTCGATCTTCCATTTCGGCACCCACACGATCGGCGAGGCCAAAGCCCATATGGCCGCCGCCGGCATCCCCGTCCGCCCCAGCTAGAGGCCGCAGATGGATCCGCTCGACCGCCTCGCCGCCACCATAGCCGCCCGCAAAGGCGCCGACCCCGAGACGAGCTGGACGGCCAAGCTCCTCGCGACCGGCGCCGAGAAATGTGCCGAGAAGTTCGGCGAAGAGGCCATCGAGGCGGTGATCGAAGCCGTCAGGGGCGACCGCGCCCGGCTCACAGCCGAAGCCGCCGACGTGCTCTATCATCTCCTCGTCATGTGCGCCGCTCGCGATGTCACGCTGGCCGACATCCGCACCGAACTGGCGCGCCGCGAGAGAACGTCTGGCCTCGCCGAGAAGGCCAGCCGCACTTCATCCAATACGTGAACTAAGATCCGCAACCATCTGATGTTTCAAAGCTTCGACGAGATCAAACCGGTCGAAAACCCACCCATCCGCAGCTCGCCAAAAAGCCGCTGATACTCGATCTTCGGGCAACGGTTCATCACCACCTCAAGCCCCCGCGCCTCGGCCATCGCCGCCGCCTCGGGGTTCTCCACTCCGATCTGCATCCAGATCGTGCGAAGGCCTGGCAAGACCTCCAGCGCCTCGGCCACAATCGGCGGCACATGGTCCGACCGGCGGAAGATGTCGACCATGTCCACGGGCTCGGTGATCTCCGACAGGCCCGCCACGACCTCGGCACCAAAGAGGGTCTGCCCCGCCAACCCCGGGTTCACCCCGATCACCCGAAACCCCTTTAGTTTGAGATAGTTCGCGACGTAAAAGGACGGCCGCACCGGGTTCCCCGACACTCCCACCACCGCAACCGTGCGGGTGCTCGTCAGAATGCGCTTCAGCCGTTGATCGGTGGTTTCCGTCATGCCCCCTTCTGCGCAAAAAAAGCGCCCGAGCCAAGGCCGGGCGCAGGTACGGAACGAGGGACAGTAGGATGGCACAACGGTTCCGGCGTCGTGCCCACGTTACTAAGGTAGGCGGACGAGCCCGTGTTCCAAGGCCCACTCCCCAAACCGTGAGGGCTCAGGCGGTCAGAACGGCGGGCCAATTCGCCTTGCCTTGCGCGATGTGGCCCGCGATATCGCGCTCCCACCGCCGCTGAATCCGGCGCGAGAAGTTGAGATAGAGCGTCCCGTCCACGATCTTCCAGGCCTCGGGCACGGTCGGCGCGATATAGCCTTGCGACACGGCCCAGGCGCAGTAGCCGCCGAAGGCCGGCGCATAGCTGCGGGGCATCCGCTCGAACTGGTCCCGTGCACCCACGGTCGCAAACCGCCATGTCGCACCCTGCCAATGGAGCGTCAGGTTCGGATCGCCGGCGACGGGGCGCCCCTCGGTGAAATACGATGTCGGATCGGTGCCATCGATCGCCACGCCCCCTTCCTGATAGTAGGGCGGGTTCGCGGCCTGCGCGGCGGCCGGGATCAAAAGCGCCGCGGGGGCGGCAGCCAAAAGCGTGCGTCGGGTCAACATGGGGCACCTCACAGTTGCTGAGCGGCAGACGTTGGCCGATAAAATGCCGCGCGCGCCTGCCTCCGTCAGCCCCCCATGACCCACATGTGACAGACCGGTCCGCGCCCGTGAGAAGTGTTTCACCAGCGTTAAGGGGCCGTGTCGCGTCCGCGCCCACGCCACGCCGTCGCGCCTTCCCGCTCTCAGTCGAAGATGTCCTCAAACAGATCGAACGCTTCGCCAAGGAACTTGCGCGCCGTCGACTTCTTCTTTTTCTTCTTGGATTTCTTTGGTTTGGAGGGTCGGTCATGCCCCCACGGATCCTCATCCCATGCCCCGCGCCCCCGCGGGGCCGGCCGCGCGGGCTTCGCGGTGCGGCGCTCGGCCGGCGCCTCGCTGCGCGACGGCAGCGCCTTAAGGTCATGGAGCGGCGCGCCACAGGCCGAGCACACGAGTTCGTGGCGGTCCGCGCCCAGAACCAGCGCCGCCCGGGTGCCACAGTAGTTGCAGGTTGCGATCTTGGTGTTGCGATGCATCAGAGCTCCTTCCGCGTCGCATATAGGGCAACCGCGGCCGCGTTGGAGACGTTGAGCGAACCGAAAGCGCCCGCAGCCTCGATCCGCACCACCGTGTCGCAGAGCTCCCGCGTCCGCGCCCGTAATCCCGGCCCCTCCGCGCCCAATGCAAGCGCCAGCGGATCGCCCGCGTGGCGGGCCGCTGCGGCTCCCAGGTCATCCGCCCCCTCGCCATCGAGGCCGACCAGGACATAGCCCATATCGCGCAGCTTCAGCATCGCGTCGCCAAGGTTCGGCACCCGCAGATAGGGCTGACGTTCGAGCGCGCCCGACGCGGTCTTGGCCAGCGCCCCGGTCTCGGGCGCCGCATGGCGGGACGGTGCGATCACCGCCCGCGCGCCGAACACCTCGGCCGAGCGCAGGATCGCGCCGACATTGTGCGGGTCGGTCACCCGGTCGAGCAGCAGAAGCCTCGGCGCCTCCCCCGGCACTTTCCCGGTCGCTCTACCTGTCGCCTTCCCGGGGGCGCCGCCCGGATCACACACCTCCTCCAGCCGGCCCCAGTCGAGCGGTCGGACCTCAAGCGCGGCCCCCTGGTGCACCGACCCCGGATCGAGAGGCACTGGAAACTTCCGCGGATCGGCCAGTTCCGGCTCCAGCCCGCCGGCCGCCACCGCGTCGCCCAGCCGGTCGGCCGCATTGCGCGTCAACACCAGCCGCAGCTTCTCGCGCCGCGGATTCGCAAGCGCATCGCGCACCGCGTGCAGCCCGAACAGCCACAGCGTCCGCGCCCCCTCGGCCCGTGCCTTGCGCTCCTTTTCAACGACCCACGCGGGTTTCTTCACGTCCACCTCCGCTGGCTGCAGGCAGCGAGCATAGGCGGGCCGCCAGCCGGCACAACCACCCCGTTCAGGCGTCCGATTTTGCGGTTGACCGACCCAAGACCGCCCGCTATCCCACGCCGGCGTCGGGCGACGTGCTGCAAGGTGCGGCAGCGGACTGTAACTCCGCCGGGGAGACCCATGCCTGGTTCGATTCCAGGGTCGCCCACCATCTCCTCAGCCTCACGGGTGACGCAGACGGGTCCAGACGGGAGCGGGTTGCCGTGGCCGCCGCACCTTTGCGACCATACGTCAGTCAAGGCGCAGACGCAGCGTGAGCACTTGGTAGTTGCCTAAGGGGATGGTGACGCGGTGGTTATTGAGCGGCAGGGGGTCGGCCTGATCCTCCAAGAGGCCGCACATCTCGACCGCCGTCACCGCCTCATGCAGGGACAGGGTGATGGGTCCGCGTGTGTTATGCGCCTCGAAAAGCCGCACGATCACGCCCGCGCCGTCCTCCGCCGGCTTGACCGTTTCAATCACCGCGCGCGCATCGGCGCACCGCACGATCGGCGCGCCGATCCCGGCGCCCTGCCCCGGCCCCACGACCACGCGCGGCGGGCAGTTCAGCGCATAGGCCTCGGCGCGCACCTCGACCCGGGTGTTCCCCTGATGCGGCAGCAATGCATAGGTGAACCGGTGCCGCCCCTGGTCGGCCGTCCTGTCCGGCATCGTGGCCGACTTGATCAGCGAAAGGCGCAACGTGTCGCCGCGCACATCGTAGCCGTATTTGCAGTCGTTCAAGAGCGCGACGCCGTAGTTGCCTTCACTGAGATCGGCCCACTTCTGAGCAGGCACCTCGAACTGTGCGGCGTCCCAGCTTGTATTGCGGTGGGTCGGGCGGTCGATCTGGCCCCACTGGATGTCGAACTCCGCCCGCGCCGCGCGCACGGACACCGGGAAGGCGGCCTTCAGCAGCAAATGGGTTTCGTGCCAATCCACATCGGTCTCAAAGTCGAGACGCGCCGAATGCCGGGCCAGTCCGATCCTCTGCGTCAGCCGGGACTGGCGGAACACCCGGGTGAGCTCGACCGTGGCGCGCAGCGCCCCCGCCTCGACGATCTCCAGGCTGTTCAGCGCGGTCACCACCTCGCCCCTATCCTCGAAGAAGATGTCGATGTCCCAGGCATCCCAGCTGATCGGACGGTCCTCAAAGAGCTCCAGCTTGTTGCCAAGGCTTCCGGGCTTCAGCACCTCCCGTTCGGCCCGCTTGTCGAACACCGAGGTCAGCATCCCGTGGTTGCCGAGGACCGCGCGAATGCTGGCATTCTCGAGGATCGCGCCGCCATCTGCGGTCCGCCGCGCGGTCACGCCGGGGCCAGGTGACGCCGCAGCGGCGCTCGCGGTCAAAACGCGAGGCGCAAGCGGGGCGGCCTCGGGCAATTCCACCAAAACGCCCTCTGCCACCGCCTGCGTCGCCAGCGCCCGCCCGTTCTCGGCCACCGGGCCCGCCCCCACCGGCAACAGCGCCTGCCGCACGCCAGGCAGCTTTGCCCCGTCGAGCACCAGAAACGCCGCCTCCTCGGGCAGGATCGCCGCGGCGGCCCGCTCTAGCGCCGCCTCGGCCATCTCGGTGATCCGGGCGAAGTCGCGCCGGGCATCCTCGAAGACCGGCGCAATCGATGTGCCGGTCAGGATATCGTGGAACTGCAGCATGCAAAGCGTTTGCCACGCCTCGGTCAGGTCGTCGGGCGCCTGCCCCGCCAGCATGGCCAGCGCCATGGCAAGCTCGGCCTCGTGGAAGAGCCGCTCGGTGAGCCGGTTTGCGCGCTTGATCCAGCCATTGCCGGTCAGCACGCCGCGATGGCCCTCAAGATAGAACTCCCCCCGCCACACCGGCAGGGGCGCGTCCTCCTTCTCCAGCTGCTCAAAGAAGCGCCGCACCGTTGACATGACAACGCGTGGCGTCCCCGGCATCGACTGATAGGCCCGTGCCCGGTGGATCAGCTCGTCGGTCGGGCCGCCGCCGCCATCGCCATAGCCATAGGCGATCAACAGCTCCCGCACCCGGTCCTTCATCGTGTTGCGCGTCCAGGTGCCCACGACCTCGGCCGCCGTCAGGTCGGACTTGTAGTTCGTGGGAAACGGCAAATGCTGCACGGTGCGCGGCGTCGTCAGGAACTGCGCCATGACCCGCGAGCCGTCGATCCCCTCCCACCAGGTGGTCGAGGCCGGCATCTGGTTGTACTGGTTCCAGTTGACCTTGTTCGTCACGAACCATGTCAGCCCGGCCTGCACCATGAGCTGCGGCAAGCATCCCGGAAACCCAAACGTGTCGGGCAGCCACAGAACGGGGCTCTCGGCACCCGGCCCAAACCGTTCGTTGCAATAGCGGCGCGCCAACAGGATCTGCCGAACGAGCGACTCCGGCCCCGGCATATTGCCGTCGGGTTCCACCCACATGCCGCCCAGGATCTCCCAACGCCCTTGGGCAACGCGGGCGCGGATCCGCTCGAAAATCTCGGGATAGTCCTGCTCCGTCCAGGCGTAAAGCTGCGGCTGCGAGTGCGAGAACCGGAACTCGGGGTAGCGCTCCATCAGGCGCAGGACGTTGGAGTAGGTGCGCGCATTCTTCTGGCGGATCTGCGCCACGGGCCAGAGATAGGCCACGTCCATATGCGCGTGGCCTGCCGCGTGCAGCGTGATGTCAAGGGGCGGTCCCGCCTGATCGAGGCCCTCCTGCAGACGCCGCGTCGCCGGGCGGATCGAGGCGCGAAACGCCTCCCCCATCGGGTCGCGGGTATCGAGCACCAGAAAGGCCTCATCGAGCGCCGACAGGATCGCGTGCTTCTCCGGCCGGTTGTCATTCATCTCGGTCGTCAGGTCGAGCGCGGTCTCTGCAAGCATCACGAAGCTCTGCAGGTAGGGATCGATGTCGACGACGGCGCACTCGCGGATAAAGAGCCGCGACTGATCGCTGGGATCGGGCGGCCAGCCGGTCAAACCGGTCCAGCCGTGGAGCAGCAGCTCGTGCGCCTGCCCGTCGGCATGGGCCTCGGCGAGGTCGATCGTGTGATGATAGCGGTCGGCCGAGGCGACCGGCGCGCCGTCGATATAGATCAGCGCCTCGGGATGCGAGAAGATGTCGCCCGCCACGCCCAAGGGCAGGTGCAGCGCAGGCTTGCCCCATCCCCGTGGCACCGTGAAGCGTGAGCGCAGAACGAAGTGCAAATCCTGCCGGCCCCAATAGCTGTCCCAGTCAAGCGTGGCGAGGCCCGGGTCCGAGGCGCTCCGCGTCAGATCGGGCGGCACCGTGGCATCCGCCAATTCCTCGAACGCAAAGCGCTCGATCGGTGCACGGGCCCGCGCGACCAGCGGCCGCACGAGGCGCAAGCGCTGTGCGATCTTTTCGGCCGTCAGGCGCTGCCGGTGAGACATGCGCGCCTAGCCCTGTGTCAGCGAGAAACCGGGTATTGCGCCCCGCAGGATCGTGTCGGGGCGCCCTTCGATCCGCGAGAGGTCGTCCAGCGCCGCGCGCGCATCGGCCGACGAGCCCCAGTCGCGATCAAGGTCGGGCCACGGGATCGAAGAGATCAGGAGCTGGGTGTAGGCGTGCTGCGGATCGCCGATCACATCGTGCGGCGGGCCCGCCTCCACCACATGGCCCCGGTAGAGCACCATCACATAGTCCGACACGTGATAGGCCGTGGCCAGATCGTGCGTGATATAGATGATCGAGATCCCGTGCCGCTCCTTCAGATCATGAATGTTCTTCAGGATCGTCGCGCGGAGCGACGCGTCGACCATCGATACCGGCTCGTCGGCGATCAGAAGGTTGGGGCTCAACATCAGGACCCGCGCCACGATCAGCCGCTGCCGCTGCCCGCCCGACAGCTGATGGGGATAGCGGTCGAGCACGGTCTCGGGCGCCAGCCCCACCGCGACGCACGCCTCCTCCATAGCTTGCCGTGTGTGATCGGCCCCGCGAGACAGACCAAAACGCTCAAACGGGAATTTCAAAGCATGGTTCACCCGGTAGAACGGGTTGAAGCAGGCATAGGGGTCCTGAAAGACCGCCTGCACCTCCTTGCGAAAGGTCAGCGCCTCGGCCGCGGACTGGCGATTGATATCGCGGCCCTTGAACAACACCGTGCCCTTCGTGGGCGCGTTAAAGCCCAGCATCAGGCTCCCCATCGTCGACTTCCCCGATCCCGACTGGCCGACGATCGAGATGATCTTGGGCACCGTCCCATCGAGCGCGAAGGTCATCGGGTGCAGGGCCGTCACCGCGCCATAGCTTTTCGACACGCCGCGCAGCTCCAGAAGCGGCGTCGCGCCCGTGTCCGCCTCGGCCTCGGCGGCCTGTGCCGGCGTCGGATCGAGAAAACTCTCGCCGCCCACCAGCGGCACCGACGAGATTAACTCCTTCGTGTAAGGGTGTTGGGGCGTCTCGATAATCTGCCGCACGGGCCCGAACTCGACCAGCTCTCCCTTCTTCAAGACGGCGATCTCGTCCACCGACTGCGCCATCAGCCCCATATCGTGCCCGATCAGGATCAGCCCCGCGCCAATCTCGGCCTGCACCTCGCGGAGCGTCTGCATCACATGGCGCTGGGTGATCACATCGAGCGCCGAGGTGGGCTCGTCGGCGATGATCAGGTCGGGGTTGAGGCACACGCCGATGGCGATGCAGACCCGCTGCTTCATCCCGCCCGACAGCTCGTGCGGATAGAGCGGGCCCACGATCTCGGGGTCGAGCCCCACGCTCTCCAGCGCCGCATCCGACCGGCGCTGCAACTCCCCCTGCGCGATGCCGCCCTCATGCGCGACGATCCCGTCCCAGATCTGATGCGCGATCCGCATCACCGGGTTCAGCGAGTTCATCGCGCCCTGCGGGATATAGCTGATCTTCGACAGCCGAACCTCCCGCATCTCCTCGTCGGAAAGATCCAGCACGTTCGGCCGGGGCAGCGAATTCAGGTGAACCTGCCCGCCAGACACAAAGCCCGGCGCCGCCAGCATCCGCATCGCCGACAAAGCCGTCGTCGTCTTGCCCGACCCGCTTTCCCCGATGAAGCCCACGCGCCGGCCCTTGTCGACCGAAAGCGTGACATTGGTGACGGCGTGCACAACACCCTTCGATGTCGGGAAGTCGATGGAGATGTTCTTGAGGTCCAGGATCGTCACGGCGCCTCTCCCCTAGAGCCGTCTCAGGCGGGGATTCGACACTTCATCGAGCCCCAGATTGATCAGCAGAAGCCCGATGAACATCAGCGCGAGCAGGATCGTCGGGATGCCCCACCACCACCACAGGTTCTGGATCAGCGCGCCCGAGTTGATCGCGTCATAGATCACCCGTCCGAGCGTCGGCACGCGCTGCGGGCCGAGACCCAGCACTTCCAGCCCCACCGCCGTCACGATGGACGTGGTGACGTTGGCGATGAACGAGCCAAAGAGATACGGCACCAGGTTCGGCAGCATCTCGCGAAACATGATGTGCATGGTCGAGGCGCCCGACAGCCGCGCCATCTGCACATAGCCCGACTCCCGCATCGACAGCACCTGCGCCCGGATCAGCCGGGTCGGCGATTGCCACACGAAGCAGGCTATGAGAATGGCCATGATCGTCAGCGATATGTCGCCATAGGCCGCCTGGAACACCACCAGGATCAGAAGCGGCGGGATGGTGATCATCACGTCCGAGCCGACGCGGATCACATCGTCGACCCGGCCACCGATGAACCCGGCCGAAAAGCCCAGGAAGATCCCGATCGACATCCCGATCAGCGAAGCCAGAACCCCCACATAAAGCGAGTTCGGCGCCCCGACGATCAGGAGCGCAAGGATGTCCTTGCCCGTCACATCGGTGCCGAGCGGATGCGCCCAGCTTCCCACCTGGCCGCGCATGTTCTCAAGGCCCACCGGCGCCTGGCGCGGCAGGCCCGAGCCCGTGAACACCATGTCGGTGTCCCAGAAGAGGCGGCCAATCAGCCCCAGCGCGATGATCCCAAGGAGGAGGCCGAGCCCCCAGGTCAGCTTGGGGTTCCGCCACGGATTGTCGAAGCGCTTCATGCGCCGGATCTGCGCCTTCGTCAGCCCGGCAGTGTCGGGGGCGGCGGTCTCGGGCACGGCGGCGTTCTGGTCGGTCATCGCTCAGCCTCCATGCCGGATGCGCGGGTCGACAAACGGGTAGATCAGGTCGACCAGGAACACCGCAATCGCGGTCATCAGGATGATCACGAACGACACACCCTGGATCACCGGGTAGTCCTGCGTCAGGATCGCGTCGTAGAGGAGCTTGCCCATCCCGGGATAGGCAAAGATCCGTTCCACCAGCACTTGGCCCGCCACAAGCATGCCGATCTTCAGCGCAAAGGCGGTGATCTGCGGCAGGATCGCGTTCCGGATCATGTAGCGATAAAGGATGTAGCGCGGGCGCAGCCCCTTGGCCTTGGCCAGCGTCGTGTAATCCTCGCCCTGGACCGTAATCATCAGGCCGCGCATGCCCAGCGCCCAGAAGCCGAAGGTGACCACCACGATGGAAAGTGCCGGCAGGAACCCGTGATAGAGCACGGAACTGGCGAACTCCACGCTCCAGCCTGGCTCAACGTTCAGCCCATAGGGCCCCGACAGGGGAAACCACCGGAGCTGGGTCGAGAACACATACATCAGCAGAAGCCCCGACAGGATCGGCGGGATCGACGTAAACACCATCGCCGCCGGGATCGCCGCCTTCCAGAACCGCGGCGTGTTCTCCCACACCATCAGCGCGCCGAGAAGGTTGCCGATGATGAACGTCACGATCAGCGAGATTAGCATCAGCCCGATCGTCCAGGGCAGCGCGTTGCCCACCATCGCCGCCACCGGCGTGGGAAAGCTCGCCGTCGACAGCCCGAAATCGAGCGTGACCGTGTTCTTGACGTAAAGGAGGTACTGAATGATCAGCGGCTGATCGAGCCCGAAGGTGGCCCGCAACTGCTCAAGGATCTGGTCCGAATTGGCGACCGATCCGCCGCCCGCGGCCATCCTTCCCAATGCGGCCGAGGCCGGGTCGAGCCCCGACAGCCTGGGGATGATCCAGATAAGCGTCGCCGCGATCAACACCGTCAGCACAAGCGTGGTGAGGCGGTTGATCAGATAACTGATCGGGATGCGG
Source organism: Pseudomonadota bacterium (assembly GCA_039822045.1). Taxonomy (GTDB): domain Bacteria; phylum Pseudomonadota; class Alphaproteobacteria; order Rhodobacterales; family Rhodobacteraceae; genus HLUCCA09. The sequence goes on from JBCBMY010000012.1 coordinate 117,037, forward strand.
CCCATCGCCAGCGTCCTCCCTGTCGCCGTGATGCCCGGGGCCGCGCGGTACGGCGGCCCCAGCGCCTTGGTTCAAACCGGGCCTAGTTCGCGCGGGTCAGATTGTGGATGATCTGGTGGCCCGAATTCCAATGGAAGAACGGGTGGTTGTAGTAGTTCTCGTCCGACGGCCAGCCCTCCCAATAGGTCGTGCTGAAGGGCATCAGCTTGAAGGCCTGCACCAGCGGGATGAACGGCATTTCGGCGTCCAGATGCTGATAGGCATCGGCCACCATCCCCGGGATCGCCGGGTCGCCGAGCGGCATCGCCGCCATCGCGTTCACCACCTCGGAATAGGCTTCGGCGGCCGGCCCGTCCCAGCGCGTTGTGTTGTTGAAGCCCGGGCTCCGCTCGCCCACCGGCACCACATCCTGCACCGTATAGCGCCCCATCGACGCCCAGGGCTCGTTGACCGACCCGCAGGACAGCCACGAATAGGACATCGTGTAATTGCCAAACGGAAGAACCTCGCCCCAGAAGACCGAGTTCTCGACGGGCACCGACCGGGCATCCACACCCGCCCGCTGCAACTGCTCGACCACCATGTCGATCGTGCGGGTATATTCGGTCGAGGCGGAGTTGACGTGGATCTCCACCGCCAGCGTCTCGCCGTCCTTTTCGTAGTAGTCGCCATTCCGGGACCAGCCCTCGCCCTCGATCAGTGCCTGCCCGGCCTCGACATCGGCACTCTCGGGCAGCCCGTGGCCCGCATCGACGACCGCCGAAATGAACGGATCCATCGAGCCGTACTGCGCAAACATGGTCGCGCTCGGCGTCGTGGCGCCTTCGGCTGCGATGTTCACGATCTGCGTCCGGTCGATGATCGCCGCCACCGCCTTGCGCATAGCGGCATTGTCCCAGGGCGCCACGGTGGTGTTGATCTCAAGCTGCCGCGCGCAGGGGTCGGCCACGGCATAAGGGTAGTCGGGATACCAGGCCATGGCGTTGGGGTTCTGCGCCTGGATCGCCTCGAACGTGCCGACCGAAAGGTTCTGCGCGGCGTCCAGCTGGTTCGTCGCCATCAGCTGCGCCCGGCTCTCCTCGCCGCCGGATTCCAGAAACACCACGCGCTGGGGCTCAGGCAGGTCCTGAAACCCGGTCGCCGCCCCCCACCAATCGTCGTTGCGATCCCAGATCGCCCGGTTCGAGGCGGCGCTGGTAAAGGTATAGGGCCCCGTGCCAATCGGCGGATTGAACGTGAAGGTCGCCGCATTGTCTGTCTGGCTCCACACATGCTCGGGCATCACCAGGAACGAGCCAAAGATCCGAACGCCGAAATTCTCGACCACAAATCGCGGGTTCGGCGCACTCAGCGTGAACGTCACGGTCAGATCGTCCACCTTCTCGACGCTTGCCACCTGGCTCCGCAGCGTCGCCACCTCGCGCGCGGTCAGCTCTTCGTTGCCCATCGCCATTTCGGTGCTGAACACCACGTCATCGGCATCAAACGCCTCGCCGTCCGACCAGGTCACGCCCTCGCGCAGGGTGATCGTGAACTCGGTGGAGTCCGCGTTCCCTTGAAACCCGGTCGCAAGCCACGGATCGAGCTCACCGGTGCCATAGTTCAGGATGAAGAGCGGCTCCCACATCGCCTGATGCGCGCCATGCATCCGCCGGATGCCGGTGCCGTCGGTCATCCAGTTGAAATTCTCGGGGTCCTGGATCGTCCGGTCGAGATCGAAGATCACCGTGTCCTCGCGCGCCACATCCTGCGCAGCCACCGGAGCAGCCACTGGCGCGGCCAGCGCAAGGGCGAGCGCGCAACTGGTCAGCAAGAGCCTCTTCGTCGATGTCATGTTGTTCCTCCCTAGGGTCTTTGTTGCTGCCACGGCGTCCCGTGGGCTTCTCAACTGCGGCCGCGCGGCCGACGTCACCTAACGTAATCTAGAACCAGAACGCGCGTGTCCTCAGGTATATCGCCGCGCGTCAGGTGCGCCGTATGGCTACTGGCGAAATCCACGGCCTCCTCCTTGAAATGGCTCAAAAAACTCTCGATCCACATCGTGTTGCGCGGCTTGTAGGTCAGCGTGCGAAAGTGCATCGGGATGATCAGCCGGGGCCGCACGCGATGGATCATCCGCATCAGGTCGGGCAGCTCGATGGTGAGATACCCGCCGGCCAAAGCGAGCAACACATCGACATCCTCGAAAAACGCGATCTGCGCATCGGTGAGCGGGTTCCCGACATCCCCCATATGCGCGATCTTCAGGCCGTCGAGCTCGAAGCGATACATGCCGTTCTGCCCGGGCACCGCATGGTCGGGGTGATGGTCCCACTCCGCCGCCTCGATGGCGCGAACCTCCAGCCCCTTCGCGCCCCCGGTCCCGCCCGCCTGCGCAACCTGCAGGGCGTTGACCACCGTGGGATCGCCAGGGATCAGATCGGCCCGGCAATGGGCGTCGTCATCGTCGGACGAGATGATCACGATATCCGCCGTCTCTCGGATCGGCGGATAGCCCACACCCTCGGGCGTGTAGGGGTCCGTGATCACCGAACGCCCGCCCGCATCGGTCAGTTTGAAGGCCGCATGGCCGAGCCAGGTGATCTCCAAGCCGGTCGCCCCTCCCATTGGTCCAGTACCACCCCCGGTCTTCGGTGCCAGGTGGCGGCGACGGCTCACACCGCCTAGTTGTTGCCCACCACGTGCGGGCTTGAGGTCTGCAGAATATCATCGTTGGTCGGGCGGCCGTGATGGCGCCAATGGCCACTCCTGTCCGACCCCCGGGCGATGATTGCCTCCACCCCCCGTGCCCAGTCGGGATCGACGATCCGCACCTCGGGCGGGCAATAGCGCAGGGTCAGACCGCATCGCCGCCGCGCCGACAGGTTCGGCTCCGAGCCATGCACCAGCATATCCGCATGCATCGACATCTGCCCGGCCTTCAGCGTGTTGGTGAAGGGGGCGCCGAACCGCTCGGCATCGGCGATCCCCTTGTGGAACACCGATCCTTCGCTCATCTCCGCCGTCTCGATCGGGCCACGATCATGGGTGCCGGGAATGAACCGCATCGCAGAGTTCTCGTCATCCGCCTCGTCGATGGCCAGCCACACGGTGACCGTCCGCGCCGGGCTCAACTGCCAGAACGAGGCGTCCTGATGCCAGGGCACCCGACGCGGATCGCCCGCCTTCTTCGACAGGATCGCGCTCGCCCAACAGACGATGTCTTCGCCGATCAGGTCCTCCACATGATCAAGGATCCGGGGATCGGTCGCGATGTCCCAGATGCCGGCCATGCGCGCCTGATAGCAGTTGATCCCATAGGCCCCCGCCTCGCCCAGATCCGCCATCATCCGATCGAAGTAGGCCCGAATGCGCGCGACCTCGTCGGCGCCGAAAATGTCGAATGGCTGGATATAGCCAAGCCGGTTGTACCGCTCGATCTGGGCCAGCGTCAGGCGCCGCCCCGTCCGGGGCGGAACCGGGCGAAACCCAAGGTCCAGATCCTCTGCGATCTCCATGGCAGCCAGCCCTCCCGATCCCCATGCCGCCAGGTCAGCCTATGCGCGAGACGGAGCGTGGGGCAGACCCATGCTTGACATAAACATGCACTATATTGATGTAGTGGCAGTCTCCGCGCGTCCGGCACAGGTGCATCATCCATGCGCTTTCCTCAGAAGATGTTCAGGATTGATGCCTATCTCGGCACGGGCGAGGCCTTTCACTTTGTCCGCAAAGACCTGCCCGACACGCCCCCCCTGCTGGAACACAACCACGACTACTTCGAACTGATGCTCGTCGAACAGGGGCAGGTCCATCACTGGATCAACGGGTTCGAAGAGGTGCTGGGCCGTGGCCATCTCGTCTTCCTCCGGCCGTCCGACAGCCATGCGCTGCAGGCCGTGGCCGGCTCCGGCGCACGCATCCTCAACGTGATGTTCCGCCAAGAGACGGCCGCCCACCTTGGCCGGCGCTACACGGCCGAGGTGTCGGGCCGCTTCTTCTGGCAATCCGGCCCCCTGCCCGTTGCCTTGCGCCTGCGCGGCCCGCAGCTGGAGCGCGCCGTCAACTCGATGCTGACCCTCCACACCACGCACCGCAGCCTCGCCCGGATCGAGCACTTCCTGCTGTCGGTGATGACCCATGTCCTGGATGCGGGCGACATCATCGACGCCCGCGCGCCGGCCTGGTTGCTCGCGGCCTGCCGGTCGGCGCGCGAGCCGCGGGTGTTCCGGCAGGGCGCGCAGGGGTTTCTCGAGGCCGCGGGCCGCAGCCAGGAACATGTCTGCCGCCAGGCGCGCCGCTATCTCGGCCTCAGCCCGACGCAGTATGTGAACCGCATTCGCATCCAGCATGCCGCCATGCTGCTTGCCGGCACCGATCGCCCGTTGGCCGAAGTCGCCGCCGATTGCGGGTTCGAAAATCTCAGCTACTTCCACCGCCTGTTCCGCGATCAGTACGGCACGACCCCGCGCAGCTACCGAACCCGGCACCTGGGCCGCAACATGCACGACGGGCCGGTCTGACGGCCGCGTCCACGCGTCAGCACCACCCCGGTGCCGGCCAGCCCCGCGGCCCGTTCAAAGGCCCAGACGTTCAAGCGCCGCATCGATCTGGGCCCGCTCCTGATCGGCGAACCGGAACCACCCCAGAATTGCGCCGCGCGACAGGTCGGGCCGCTCCCGACGCACCGTCTCGATCAGGCGCAGCGCCTGCGCGTGGCGACCGGTGCGCTCCAGGATCCAGGCCCCGATGACCCGCGACTGAAGGGTCGAGCTCGACATCGAAACGGCCCGCTCGGCCACGGCCGCCGCGGTCTCAAGATCGCCGGCCAGCACGTGGAGCTGCGCCTCGAGCCCCAGAAAGCCAAACATCATCGGGTCGAGCGGGCTCAGTCGCTTGGCCTGTTGCACCGCCGTCATCGCCTCGTCCGTATGGCCCCCGAAAAATCGGTGATAGCCAAAGAAATAGTGCGACAGCGCATCGTTGGGGTTGAGCTCAAGCGCATGTAGATAGCGCGCCTCCGCCTCTTCCAGTGCGCCCGACATGCCGTTGGCACGGGCCAGCGCGAGATGGGCATGGGGGTCGCGCGGGTCGATTGCCGCGCTCTCCGCCCCAAGCCGCAGCGCATCGGCCAGGTCCTGCGACCCCGTGGCGGGCCCGGCCAGGAAAAGATGCCGCCGCAGGCTCACCGTCGCCCGCGCGGCCAGGATGCGCGACGACCCCGGCGCAAGCCGGCTCGCCGTCGACAACAGCGCCGCCGCCTCCTCCATCGCCGGCCCGTCGAACCGCGTCATCAGCGATTGCGCGCGGTGAAACAGCCCCCAGGCATCGAGCGACGAAATCGGGCGCAGCGCCGCCAGCCGTCGCTCGCGGATGTCGATCTCCTGCGCCACGGCCAGAGCCACCGTCTGCGCCACCTCGTCAATGATCGCGAACACGTCCTCGGTTGGGCAATCGTAATGGTCGGCCCAGAGCTCGCCGCCGTTGCGCGTGTCGATCAGCGCAGCCGAGATGCGCTGCCGCCCGGCAAAGGCAAACACCTCGCCCTCCACAATGTACCGCACCCCCAGCCGCGCGGCGACGTCGACCGGATCGCGGCTCGTGGCCGTCGCAACAGCGGCACTGGCGATGCGCGTGACGAAAAGCTGCCGCGACCGCGACAGCGTGGCCGAAATGTCCCGGCTGATCCCGTTGGCGGCCAGACGGGCCTGGCTCTCGCCATGGCCCTGGAACGGCAACACGGCCACCGAGGCCGCGCCCGGGGCCACCAGCCCTGCGTCGAGCGCCGCGTTGGCCGACTGCTCAGGATCCAGGATCGATCTTCCCAACGCGACCGCGGGCACCATGTCTGCCGTGGGTGCCAACGGCGGATGGTGGGGCGCGGACAGCGGCATCGGCTGCAACAGCAGCCGGTAACCCTGCTTTTGCACCGTTTCGATCACCCTGGGCGCGCGCCGGCTGTCACCGAAGGCGCGGCGCAACTCGGCCACGGCCGTCGTCAACACCTCGTCGCCCACCGTCACGTCGGGCCAGACCGCGGTGAACATCGCGTCTCTGGACACCACAGAACCGCCCGCACGCACAAGCGTCAGGAGCACCCCCATAGCTTTTGGCGACAGCCGTACCTCGTGCCCGTCCCGCTGCACCTGCCGCGTTCCGGGGTCAACGTGCCACGCCTCCAGTCGAAACGGATCGGCCTGAAAATCGTCCACCGCCTCAATCCCGCAGATCGGAGCCATCTATACCTCAAACGTCGTTTTTTCGACAGCCGGGGCCTGCCCGCAGGGCGGCCGCGGTGGGCGGGGCCTACTCAAACCGCCCGCAGCGGGCGACGCACGTTTGCGTGTTTGGGCCAGTCCGCGCCGCCCTCACGTCGGATTCACGCCGCGCACACGGATCGCGAACGAACCGCGTGAACCGGCGGGATGACCTCTGGAAACCTTAAGAAAACCTCCCGCTCTTCCTCAGGAATTCGCGTGGCCCCGGCGCCATGTTGCGCCCACCGCCGCGACTCCCCGTGGCGCACGGCTGTTCCAGGAGACCTGACAATGCCACTGACGCTGGGCGACATCGCCCCCGATTTCACCGCCGAGACCACCCAAGGCCCGATCCGCTTTCATGACTGGATGGGCGAGGATTGGTGCGTGCTGTTCTCGCACCCCAAGGACTTCACCCCCGTCTGCACCACCGAACTGGGCGCCATGGCCCGCCTGCAGCCCGAGTTCACGGCCCGCGGTGTCAAAGTGATCGGCCTCAGCGTCGACCCTGTCGAGAGCCATCAGATCTGGGCAAAGGACATTGAGGAAACCCAGGGCGTCGCGCCCAGCTTTCCTTTGATCGGCGATCCCAATCTCGCCGTTGCCAAGCTCTACGGCATGCTGCCGGCAAGCATCGAAGGTGGCGCCGAGGGGCGGACCGCGGCCGACAACGCCACGGCGCGCTCCGTTTTCGTGATCGGCCCCGACAAGGTCATCAAGCTGATGATCACCTATCCGATGACCACCGGCCGCGATTTCGGCGAGATCCTCCGCGTCGTCGACAGCCTGCAGCTCACCGCCCGCCACAAGGTGGCCACGCCCGCGAACTGGCGTCGCGGCGAAGACGTCATCATCGTGCCCGCCATCTCCGACGACGAGGCGAAAGAGCGCTTCCCGGCCGGCTGGGCCACCCTGCGCCCCTACCTGCGCGTCACGCAACAGCCCGGCTGACCGCGGCAACTTCCGACCTCAAAGGACCTTCCCATGACATCGCGCATCTCCATGCTCGCGCTCACGGCCGCCCTCGCGCTCGCCAGCCCCGCGCTGGCCGACGAACCCGGCTACGCCAACCCCACTCTTCTCACCTCGGCGGCCAGCCTCGACCAAATGCGAGCGGCTGCCACAGCCGATCTGGTCGTCCTCGACGTGCGCAGCGCTGACAAGTTCGCCGAGGGCCACATCCCCGGCGCACTCAACCTGCCGTTCACCGCGCTGACCGACCCCGACGCCCATATCGAGGGCGCGCTCAAGGCCGATCCGGCGATCGCATCGATGCTCGGCGCGCTCGGTGTCGACGCCAAGACCCAGGTCGTCCTTTACGACGATCAGGGCGGCTTTCGCGCGGCCCGGCTTTTCTGGCTGATGGAGTATTACGGCCACCGGTCCGTCTCGATCCTCGACGGCGGCATCCAGGCCTGGACAGCCGAGGATCTCGCCCTGTCGACAGACGCGTCTGCCCACGCGCCCGAACTCGCCACGTTCGCCGTCAACCACACGCCGCGCCGGTTCGCCTCGGCCCTCGACATTCTCGAGCGCCGGAACGACCGCGACACGGTCGTCGTCGACGTCCGCCCCACGGCGGCGTTCGACAAGGGCCACATTCCCTGGGCGCAAAGCCTGCCGTGGAAGGGCAATCTCGATGCCGACGGCACCATGAAGTCGGCCGAGGATCTCGCCGCCCACTTCGCCGCCCACGGCATCGAGGGCGACGAGGCCGTGATCATCCACTGCCAGACCGGCGAGGCGTCGGCCCACAGCTACTTCGCCCTGCGGCTCATCGGTCACCCCCAGGTCCGCGTCTACCACCGGTCGTGGGCGGAATGGGGTGCGGCGAGCGACCTGCCCAAGACCATCTCGGCCGACGGCTGACCCATACCCCACGGCGCGCCGCTCCACCCAGGGCGGCGCGCCACTCCCAAAACCCATCACACGATCCAAGGAGCCCCCCATGCACACCGATCCCCTGACCGAAATCGTGCGGAGCCTCGGATTGACGGGATGCGTCTTTCTAGAGGCCGAATTCACTGCGCCCTGGGCCATCACCGCCCACGTGACCGAAGAGGATTGCCGGCCCTTCATGCCGCTGCCCAACAAGATCGTCGCCTACCATGTCGTGACCGAGGGCGAGGCCATCGTCTCGATGGATACCGGCGACGGCTACCGCGCCGACTTCGTCGCCCGCCGCGGCGACGTGGTCTTTCTGCCCTCGAACGCGCTCCATGTGCTGGCCAGCGAACCGGGGCAGCCGCTTTGTTCTGGCGACGACCTGCTCCTGCCCGGCAGCGACAACGGCCTCGTCCAGATCCGCCATGGCGGCGGCGGGGCCGTCACCCGCATCCTTTGCGGCTTCATTGCGTGCAGCCGCGCCCAATGTCCGCTGCTCGACAGCCTGCCCGAGCTTCTCGTGATCTCAATCGAGAGCGCCGCGACCCGCCGGTGGATCGAGGCCTCCATCGCCATCGCCGCGCAGGAGCGGGGGGCATGCCGCCTGGCTGCCGAGAGCGTTATGTCCCGCGTGTCGGAGCTTTTGCTCATCGAGGCCCTCCGCGCGCATCTCGAGCAGAACCCGCACCCAACCGGATGGCTCGCCGGCATGTCGGATCCCCGCATCGCGCGGGCGCTCTCGTCGATCCACGCCAATCTCGACACGCCCCCGTCGGTCGCAACACTCGCCCATGACGCCGGCATGTCGCGTTCGGCCTTCGTCGACCGCTTTTCCGAGCTGATGGGCACCGGGCCCCGGCGCTACCTGCTCGACCAGCGGATCACGGCGGCGCGGGCGCTTTTGCGCGACACCGACCTGCCCTCGGCCGAGATCGCCTACCGCGTCGGCTATGACGCGCCCGAGGCGTTCTCGCGGGCCTTCAAACGGGAAACCGGCCGATCTCCGGCCGACTGGCGACAGTGCGGCCAGGCCTGAGCCCGCCCGCCTGATGGGCCCCGGCCCGACCGCATTCAACCCGCCCAGCGCCGGGTCCGAAAGGACCCGGCTCGACGCGCTTACAGCATTGAAAAATATCCAAAAAGTTCATGCCGCCGCGTCACTTCACACGCCCCTCACGAACCTGCGAACGGGCCCAACCAAACGGTCATCTCGCCCGGTCAAAGGATCATTCGCAGGGCCGCTCACCCCTCATATGTCGGTCCCATCGACAGAACGGACCCACGACCATGACCGACCCACATCATCGCTTGAGCACGCCCTCCCGGGGAGCCGACCAAAGCTCCCATGGCCTCGGCGCGCGCCCCGGCGCGGTCGTCGTCCTCGGGCCCGCGCTGACCGACATAGCCCCGCCGACCGGCCCGGGTCGCCCGGTCCCACGGCACCGGCAAAGGCCCCCGCGCACCGCGGGTCCGGCGCCGGCCGGCCGCACCCGTTCCCCGGGGCTTCTCCACCCAATCTCCACGTCGCCTTCACGCATGGCGCGCGGATCGCAGGTAGCTCACGTCGCAACCGAGCGGGCTGCCTCCCAACCCTTGAAAGGACTTTGACATGACCACAGAAACCCTTGAGCCCCGCGTCGATAACGGCGTCGATGTCGAGGCCATCCTCTCGGCCCGCGAGGCGCTCACAGCCGAGCCCGAAGGCGCCCAGTTCACCTGGCGCGCGCAGTGCGAATGGCTCGACGGCGTTCACAGCCGGTCGACCATCTCGGGCTTCTACGGGCTCGGCACCGAGCAGGTGCGCCAAAAGATCTTCACGGTCGACGCCGACCACCCCGAGGTCTTTGCCGCCTCCGACAAGGGCGCGACACCCGTCGAGATCCTGCTGTCGGCCCTGGCCTCGTGCCTGACGGGCGGCGTGGCGTCGGTGGCCCAGCGCCGCGGCGTTCAGCTCCGCTCGGTCGCCGCGACCGTCGAGGGCGATATGGACCTGCAGGGCATCCTCGGGATCGACGAGAGCGTGCGGAACGGCTTCAGCGCCATCCGCGTGTCGTTCCGCGTCGATGCCGATGCCTCGAAGGAGGAAATCGCCGGCATCGTCGCCCAGTCGCAGAAGCGGTCCGCCGTCTTCGACATCCTCACCAACCCCAGCAACGTGCGGGTGACCGTGGCCTGAGCCCTAGGCGCGCCGCCCGCGAGATAAGGAGCATCCCATGAGCCATCTCGCTCAAATCCACCACACGACCATCGGCGCCTCAGACCGTCCGGGCGACCGGCACCGCGGCCTGCGGGCGCGCCTCATGGCCGGGCGCCGCGCCATCAAGCACGCGCGCGACTATCGCGCCCTGCTTCGCAAGGACGAAGGCGCGCTGGCCGACCTCGGTCTGACCCACGCCCAGATCCGCGCGGAACTCTACAAGGTTCCGCACTGGACCTGGCTCTTCTGAGGCACCCTCATCCACGCAGCGGCCGGCCCGCCCGGCCGCTGCCCCAACTCCCCAATCCCTGAAGGAGCCAGATGATGGCGATCCAACTTCCCGCGGCCCCCCGGCCGGCCGGGCCGACCGCGCTCGGCCTTGGCCGCCGGCTCTGGCTTGCCCTCTCCCGCCTTGGGACGCGAACGCACCGTGCCGGCCCCAGGCTGACCGACCTCTCCGACCACACGCTGCGCGACATCGGGCTCACGCCCGATCCGTCCGCGCGCCGTCGCAGCCGGCCCCTCGGCCTCTGACCCGAACCAACGCCCATAGGCGCCCAGCACAGGAGCAACGCCATGACCACGCGAAAGGTCACCACCCTTATCGTCGGCGGCGGGCAGGCCGGGCTTGCTATGAGCCGCGCCCTCACCCTCCGCGGGATCGACCATCTGATCCTCGACCGCGAGCGGGTCGGCCACGCCTGGCGCGCCCGTCCCTGGCAGCAGCTGCGCCTGCAGACCCCCAACTGGGCCAACGCTCTGCCCGGCGCCGACACGCACGACCTCGATCCCGACGCCTTCCTGCCCGCCCGCGCCATGGCCGGCCGGCTCGAGACCTATGCCGAGATGATCGACGCACCGGTCGAGGAATATTGCGACGTGCTCGCGGCGCGCGCGACCGGCGACGGGTTCGCCTTGGCCACCAACCAGGGCCCCTTTCACGCACGCAGCCTTGTGATCGCCAGCGGCGCCTGTGCCCGGCCGGCGATCCCGGCCCTCGCCGGCGGCGTGCCGGACGCAATCCGTCAGATCCCCGCGTCTGCCTACCGCCGGGCGCAAGACGTGCCCGAGGGCGGTGTTCTCGTCGTCGGCGGCTCGGCCTCGGGCGTCCAGATCGCCTCCGAGCTCAGCGCCGCCGGCCACCGCGTCACGCTCGCGGCCGGCACGCATCTGCGCCTTCCCCGCCGCTATCGCGGGCGCGACATCGATGTCTGGCTCGATGCCATCGGGTCCATGGACGAGCGCTTCGACGCGGTCGATGACATCGCCCGTGTCCGTCGCACGCCCTCGCCCCAGATCACCGGCTGGCCGGTCTCCGTCGATCTCGGCGCGCTCCAGGCCCGCGGCGTAGAACTCGTCGGCCGCCTTGGGGCAATCCGCGATGGTCAGGCCCTCTTCTCGGGCGGTCTCGCCCATGCCTGCGCCGCGGCCGACCTCAAGCTCGCCCGCCTGCGACACCGGATCGATACCTGGGTGCAGGACACCGCACCTGCATCTGGGTTCGCCGCGCCCGAACGCTTAACGCCCGAGCCACTCGTGCCCACGCCCGTGCCGGCCAATGCGCGCCTCGGGATCGACCTGCGCGCGGGCGAGATCCAGACAATTGTCTGGGCCACCGGCTATCGGCCCGATCTCAGCTGGCTCGACCTGCCGGTCTTCACCCGCAGGGGCGAGCTCGACCACCAGGGCGGCGTTGTGACCGGCGCACCGGGCCTCTACGCGCTCGGCCTGCCGTTCCTGCGCCGCCGTCGCTCGCCGCTGATCTCGGGCGTCGGCCCCGACGCAGACGACCTCGCCGATCACCTCGCCGCGCGCCTCCGCCAGTCCACTGCCGCGTGACCCCAACCAAGGACAGCCAGACCATGAACGCCGTCAACACGCCGATCGCCAGCCCCGTCAAAACCCGCAAGGGTCCCTTCGCTTCGATCCTCGACACAATCGGGGCCACGCCAACGGTGCGCATCAACGCCCTCGCCCCTGACCATGTGGAGCTTTACGCCAAGCTCGAAGCCTTCAACCCGATGGCCTCGGTCAAGGATCGCTTCGCCATCTCGGTGATCGAGGCGGCCGAACGCGCCGGTGCCCTGAAACCGGGCCAGACCGTGATCGAGGCCACGTCAGGCAATTCCGGCATCTCGCTTGCCATGGTCTGCGCGCAGAAAGGCTATCCGCTCGTCATCGTCATGGGCGAGAACTTCTCGGTCGAGCGGCGCAAGCTCATGCGCTTCCTCGGCGCTCGCGTGGTTCTCACCCCTGCCGCCGAGCGCGGCACGGGCATGTTCGCGATGGCCGAGCGGCTGGCCGAGACACACGGCTGGTTCTTCACCCGCCAGTTCGAGAACGAGGCCAACGCCGACATCCATGCGGCCACCACCGCTAAAGAGATCCTGGCCGATTTCGGCCATGACGGGCTCGATGCCTGGGTCACGGGCTTTGGCACAGGCGGCACGCTCAAAGGCACCTCGGGCGTTCTGAGGGCCGCAAGCCCCGACACCAAGATCGTCGTGGTCGAGCCCGAAAATTCCCAGATCCTCGCCAGTGGCATCCCTCAGAAGCGCCGCGCCGACGGCGCCGCCGCCCGCAGCCATCCCAATGCCCGCGCCCACCCGATCCAGGGCTGGTCGCCCGACTTCATCCCCAAGCTCGTGGGCGAGGCGACCGCCTATATCGACCGGTTTCAGCCGGTCTCGGGCCACGACGCCCTGCGCACGGCCCGCGCGCTAGCGACCCGCGAAGGGATCTTCTGCGGCGTCAGCGGCGGGGCGACCATGGCCGCGGCCCTGGCCTATGCCGAAACCGCCGCCCCCGGCGCCCGCATCCTCGCGATGATCCCCGACACGGGCGAGCGCTATCTGTCGACGCCACTCTTCGACGACATCCCACAAGAGATGACCGCCGAAGAGCAGGACATCGCCGCCTCCGTCCCGCCTCTCAAGCGTGCGAAACCCGCAGCGAAAGCCAAAGCGCCCGAGGCAATCGACCCCAAGGCGGCCGCCTTCGTCGATGCCGTGATCGGCAGCAGCTCCGAGCCCGTGGTGATGTTCGGCTTCGAATGGTGCGAGTTCTGCTGGTCGGTCCGCAAGCTCTTCCGCGCGGCCGGCGTGCCGCTCCGCTCCATCGATGTCGACGCCGCGGAGTTCCGCGAGGGCGATTTCGGCGGCAAGATCCTCCGCGCCGTGTTCGCCCACGCGGGCGAGCGCACCGTCCCCCAGGTCTTTGTCGGCGGCACCCGCATCGGCGGCGCGACCGACACGCTGACGGCCTTCAACGACGGCAAGCTGCACAGCGCGTTCGCCAGCCTCGATCCGCCCCTCACCGCCGCCCCGGTCGCGGGCGACGCGATGGCGTTTCTCCCCGCCTGGGTGCGCCGCAGCCCCGCCACGCCCGCCAAACCCAAGGCCCCCGTCAAACCCAGGAAGGAGCCAGCCGAATGAACGCGCCCCTCATCATGCGCCCCTCCGACGCGGCCGACCTGCTCGACCGTCCGGTCTGGTCGACTCTCGCCACGTTCCACCGGCGCTTCGCCCTGGGCGACGGCCAGGCAAAGCGGATGCTCTCCGATATCGGCCCCTTCGCCGCCGCGTGCGACAATGGCCGCGCCGGGCTCTTCGCCCTCGAGCGCCTCCTGCACGGATGCGCCGACGGCATGGTCCTGATGCAGGTGGGCGAGCTGCTCCTGCCGATCAGCGCCCGCGTCGATGCCGCGGCCGAAGGCGTCCAGATGCTCGCCGAGCACCCCATCGCGCGCCCGTTAGCAACAGGGATCCTGCGCCTTGGCGAGGCAGACGTGCCCGAAATGCGCGCCCTGGCCCGCCTTGCCAAACCCGGGCCGTTCCATGCGCGCACCCATCGCCTCGGCGCCTTCTGGGGTGTCCGCCACGCGGGCCGTCTGATCGCGATGGCCGGCGAGCGCATGCGCCAGCCCGGCTTCACCGAGATCAGCGCCGTCTCGGTTCACCCCGATCACCGCGGTCAGGGCCATGGCGGGCGGCTCGTGTCCTGGCTCGCGGCCGACATCGCGGCGATGGGCGACACGCCCTACCTCCACGTCTTCGCCGACAACACCAATGCGATCCGCCTCTACGAGCGCCTCGGCTTCCGTGCGCGCCGCGCCGTCAACATCGCGTGGCTGAAGCCCGGCATCGGTCCCCGCATCGCGCCGGCCAGCTAGCCCGGCCACTTCCCCGTTCGACACAAGGCCACCGACATGACCCGGCTCCCCCATCCCCCCAGGCTCGTCTACACCACCAGCCTCCTCGCCCTTGCCATTGCGGGCCTCGCAAGCCTCTGGCCCGCCCATGGTCAGGATCTCGCGCCCCCCGTTCCGCCTGTCAGCGACAGCGACTTCTACGACGATGGCGCGCCTGCCCCCGCCAAGGTGCAGCTTGGGCAGATGCTCTTCTTCGACAAGGTCCTGTCGGGCAACCGCAACATCGCCTGCGCCACATGCCACCACCCCAACCATGCCAGCGCCGACGGCCTGGCGCTCGGCATCGGCGAGGGCGGCGCGGGCCTCGGCCCCGACCGGCATATCCCGGGCGGCGCCTCCGTCCTCGGTCGGGTGCCCCGCAACGCCCCGTCGCTGCAGAACCTCGGTGCCCGCGCCTTCACCACCCTCTTCCATGATGGCCGGGTCGAGGCCGATCCCGACGGCCCGCGTTCCAGCGGCTTCTGGACGCCGGCGCGCGCCCAACTGCCCGAGGGCCTCGACAATGCGCTCGCCGCCCAGGCTATGTTCCCGGTCCTGTCCGACATCGAGATGGCGGGCGCGCGCGGCGAGAACCCGGTCGCCGATGCCGCCGCACTCCGCCGCTTCGCCGGCGAGGGCGGCGCGTGGGATCTGCTGGCCGACCGCCTGCGCGAGATCCCCGACTATGTTGCGCTCTTCCGTGCCGCCTACCCCGAGATCGACGGGCCCGACGCGATCACCTTCGTGCACGCGGCCAATGCCATCGCCGCGTTCGAGGCCACGGCCTTCCGCGCCGATGACAGCCCGTTCGACCGCTATCTCAGATCCGGCGACCCGAACCACCTGACGCCGCAGGCCCAGGCCGGCATGGCGCTCTTCTACGGTGAAGCGGGCTGTGCGGCCTGCCATGCCGGCCCGTTCCAGACCGACCATGCCTTTCACGCCATCGCCATGCCGCAGATCGGCCCGGGCAAGGGGGACGGCACCGACGACAGCTACTTCCGCGCCACCGGCTATCCCGGCCGGCTCGAGGATGTGGGGCGCGCGCCGATCTCGGGCGACCCGGCCGACCGCTACCGGTTCCGCACGCCGTCGCTCCGCGATGTGGAACTGACGGGCCCCTGGGGTCACGCGGGCGCGTTCGCCACGCTCCAAGGCGTCGTGCGCCATCACCTCGACCCGCTGCCCTCGCTCGACGCCTACCGCCTCGACCCCGGGCATCTGGCGCCCCTCGCGGCTTTGTCTCAGCCGATGGCCGTCGGCGCCCGCCATGGGCACGAGCCGGTCAATCCCGCCCGCCGCGCCGCGTGGGACGCGCGCGATGGCTGGGTGCAGTCGCAGCCGCAGATGCGCGCGCGCATCGCCGCCGCCAACGAACGCCAGGCCACCCCCCTTTCCGACGAGGCGGTGGCCGAGATCGTGGCCTTCCTGAAGGCCCTCACCGACCCGCGAAGCCGGACGATGGAGCATCTCATCCCGGATCGCGTGCCCAGCGGCCTCCCCGTCGCTGACTAACCCGCGGCTCCGGCCGCACATTTCCCAGACCAGGAGACATAGAAATGAGAGTTCTTACCCTCGCCCTTCTCACCACGGCTATGGCCGCTCCGTCCTTCGCGACGGATACGCCACGCCACGACGCGCCGGTCAGCTTCGACATCGCCTTCCGCTACCATGTGGACGATGAGGTCGCCGAGCAGGACGTCTTCATCGAGACGGCCCCCGGCGCGGCGCAGGTGGTCCGCCCCGATCCGGCCGAGCGCAACATGAACGCGCCGCTCTTCGCCTCGGCCGAGCCGCAGCGCCATATGCCGTTCGATTCCTCGGCCGTGGGCCCCTTCCCCAAGGGCGCCCCCCTCGGCCTGACCCTCGGCGAGTGGTTCACCGCCAGCGGCAACGGCAGCTACACCTGCGAAAACGGCGAAGGCCATCTGCAGGTGGCGTTCGAGGGCCTCGTGCCCGAGGGCGTCTACACGCTCTGGCACTACTTCGTGGCCTGGCCCCCGACCGAGCCCTTCATCGGCACCTACGACCTGCCGGTCGGCAGCCGCGATGGCGCGCAGTCGGTCTTCACCGCCGATGACGAGGGCAATGCTGTCTTCGACCAGACGTTCCAGCCCTGCCTTCAGCTCACCGGCGAACATCTTGCCGCGGGCCTGGCGGTGAACTGGCACAGCGACGACAAGGTCTATGGCGTCGAACCGGGCGAGTTCGGCCATAACGCCCATATCCAGCTCTATTCCGGCCTGCCCGCGCGGTCCGGCCTCTGAGCCAACGTGGCCCGGGCACGCCCCGGGCCGCCCCAACGCCCGCGACATTGCACAACACGTTCTGGATGAACCGGCCGTGCGCCGTGAGCATGACGTAGCGGCGCCTTTCTGCTCGCAAGACGCACCGAATTGGCCGATAAGGAGGAGCCCCGCACAACTTATCCGGGCACGCTCGTCACCAGGAGGTCCGACGTGATGACCCAAATCCCTTTCGCTCCAATCTCCCTTTCCTCCGCAGCTCTCGCCGCCACACTGGCGCTGCCCCTCTCTCTCGCAGCAACCCAGATCGAGGCCCAGTCCCAAACCACCGGCGGCTGGCAGTTCACGATCACACCCTATCTCTGGGCGTCCGGGCAGGAAGGGCGCGTCGGTGCGTTCGAGAATGCCCCCGACACCGATATCGATCTGAGCTTCTCAGACCTTCTGGAGAACCTCGAATTCGCAGCCATGGTCGTCGGCAA
Source organism: Pseudomonadota bacterium (assembly GCA_039822045.1). GTDB lineage: Bacteria > Pseudomonadota > Alphaproteobacteria > Rhodobacterales > Rhodobacteraceae > HLUCCA09. The sequence goes on from JBCBMY010000012.1 coordinate 134,271, forward strand.
TGCCCGGAACGGCCGCTGGGGCATCACCGCGGATGTGTTCTATTTCGCCGCCGCCACCGATGGCGACATCGCGGCTGACGCCTTCTCGGGCTACGAGTACGATTCTACCCTGACCTTCGTCACCGTCGTGGGCGAATATGCCGTCGTCGACCAGCCGGACACCACGCTGTGGCTCGGCGCGGGCGCGCGCTACTGGGGCGTCACGAACGACCTCACCCTCAATCCCGGCACCCGGCCCGGCGGCTCCTTCGACGGTGACGACCATTGGTGGGATCCGGTGATCTCGGTGCGCGGCACCACCGATCTCGGCGCGCGCACGTTCTTCACCGGCGCCCTGTTCACCGGGGGCTTCGGCGCCGGGTCCGAAAGCATGGTCGATGCCTTTGCCGGGGTCGGCTATGCGTTCACGCCCACGACCGCCGGCATCGCCGGCTACCGCTATCTGGCCGTCGATCGCGATGAAGGCGACTTCCTCTACGACGTGAGGCTGGAAGGTTTGATGCTCGGGGTGCGGTTTCAGCTCTGACCGGGCCGGGCGGGCGGCGCATCACCAGCCACGCAACGCGTCAGAGCCGCCCGATCCGTCGGCGCCAGGCGGGCGCACGCGGGCGCGTCACCGTCCGACGGGGCACAGCGCCCGGTCTCTCGCCTGCCCGCGCGCCGCTCGGTCCCCGCCGACGGTAACAATCCCCTCCGAATGCCCAATCCTCACGCACCCGCAGCCGGCCAAATCTGAAACAATCTCACCGATCCTCACGCGGCCCCTCGCGCATCGTCACCTCGCCGTTATCGCCCCGCGCTAGCGATATCGCGGGCGGCCTCGGCCGATTAGCTCATGGCCCACGGACGCCCCGCACCTTGCTCCGCCTCGAAAGGACAGCGACCATGACGCGAACCGCAATCGTCACCGGATCCACCAGCGGCATCGGCCTCGGCATCGCCGAAGCGTTCGTCGCCCAGGGCTTCAACGTCATGCTGAACGGCTTCGGCCCGGCCGACGAGATCGCGGCCGAAAAGGCCCGTCTCGACGCCGCCGGCGCCGGCAAGGTCGACTATCACGGCGCCGACATGACCAAACCCGATGAGATCGCCGACCTGATCGCTGAGACCGGAGCCAAACTCGGGCCGGTCGACATCCTCGTCAACAATGCCGGCATCCAGCACGTCGCCCCGGTCGAAGACTTCCCGCCCGAGAAATGGGACGCGATCATCGCCATCAACATGACAAGCGCCTTCCACACGATCCGCCATGCGCTTCCGGGCATGAAGGCGCGCGGCTGGGGCCGGATCATCAACGTGGCCTCCGCCCACGGCCTCGTCGCTTCGCCTTTCAAATCGGCATACGTCACCGCCAAGCACGGCATCCTCGGCCTGACAAAGACCATCGCCCTTGAAGCCGCCGAGCATGGCGTCACGGTGAATGCCGTCTGCCCGGGCTACGTGCTGACACCGCTCGTCGAGAAGCAGATCCCCGACACCGCCAAGGCGCGCGGGATCTCCGAGGACGAGGTGAAACGCGACGTTCTGCTCGCCGCGCAGGCAACCAAGGAGTTCGTCACCGTCGAACAGCTGGGCGCGCTCTGCGTGTTTCTGGCCTCCGACGGCGCCGCCCAGATGACCGGAACCGCGCTTCCCGTCGACGGCGGCTGGACCGCACACTGAAGGAGACCGGCCATGGCCAAGGGACAGGGGCGTCAGCGGCGCCACGTGAAGTCGATCAACCTCGCGCTGCAGGGCGGCGGCTCGCACGGAGCCTTCACCTGGGGCGTCCTCGACCGGATGTTCGAGGAGGATCAGCTGTGGATCGAGGCGATCTCCGGCACCTCCGCCGGCGCCATGAACGCCGTCGTCGCCGCCTGCGGGATGTATGACAACGGCGCCGCCGGCGCGCGCGACGCCCTTGAGGAGTTCTGGCACGCGGTCTCGGTCGCAGGCCAGGCGAGCCCGATCAAGCGCACGCCGCTCGATATGCTCGTCGGCAACTGGTCGATGGATCTCAGCCCGGGCTACTTCTGGATGGATTTGATGAGCCGGGTCGCCTCGCCCTACGATCTCAATCCGATGAACCTCAACCCGCTGCGCGATATCGTGGCCTCCCATATCGACTTCGCCAAGGTCACCAACGAAACCGACATGGGCCTGTTCGTCTCGGCCACCAATGTCGAAACCGGCCGCGCCCGTGTGTTCCATCGCCATGAGATCACGCTCGACGTGGTCATGGCCTCGGCCTGTCTTCCCACCATGTTCAAGGCGGTCGAGATCGACGGCGTGCCCTATTGGGACGGCGGCTTCATGGGCAATCCGGTGCTGTTTCCGTTCATCGACCACAGCCCCAGCCCCGATATCCTGATCGTTCAGATCAACCCGCTCTCGCGCCCGGGCACCCCGCGCCGCGCCCGCGACATCCAGAATCGCGTCAACGAGATCACGTTCAACGCCTCGCTCCTGCGCGATCTCCGCGTGATCGATCTGATCGACCGGCTCCTGGAAGACGGAGCGCTCTCCGAGGCCGACTATCGCCGCGTCTATCTGCACATGATCGACGATGCCTGCGACGAGATGATCGACTTCGGCGCCTCCTCCAAGCTCAACTCCGAATGGGCCTTTCTGACCCATCTTCGCGACATCGGCCGCGCCGCGGCCGACCGGTGGCTCAAGGCGCATTTCGGCGCGATCGAGAACGCCTCCACCCTCGACCTGCGCACCATGTTCGACGATTTCGGCGCGCCGGCCACCGAGAACATCATGCAACTCGCCAAACGCCGGAAAGCCTGACCCGGCCCATCGACCAGCCCAGAACGGATCACACCCATGACCTCTCTCCGCTCCACCGCCGCGCCGGCGGCCGCTGCTCTGCTGCTTGCCCTCTCCCCCTTGGCCGCTGCGGCCGACGGCCATCAGGATCTGCCCTCCCGGGTCCTCAACGGGCTCGAAGGGCCGTCCGCCGGTCGTATGATCTCGAACGTGCCGATCGCCAATACGCCCCTGATCGACGAAGGCATCCTCTCGATCCCCGGCTACAATCTGCGCACCCGCTCCTGGGTGATCTCGGCCGAGGGCGGCACCGTGCCGATCCACTCCCATGCCGACCGCCCCGCCATTGTCTACACGCTGACCGGCGAGATTTTCGAGTATCGCAGCGACGCCGAAGGCCGCATCGCCCACGGCGCCGGCAGCCTCAGCCTCGAGGAGGGCGCCATCACCCATTGGTGGCTGAACGAGGGCACAGAAGACGTGCGCCTCATCGCGTTCGACGTCTTCAATGCCGGCGCCGACGACATGCTCATGCGCGCCGCCCCCGAGGCCCAGACGCTCGACATGCCCGACGCCTCCGGCGCTCAGCTCGACCTCCTCGGCCTCGTCGATATCGGCGGGCACTATAACGGCGAGCAGGGCGCGGGCCTTTCGCTCTCCGCCTACCGCGCCGTGATCGAGCCAGGCGGCGTCCTGCCCTCCTTTGTCGCCGCAGGCGAGCCTCTGCAGGTCTGGGTCTGGCAGGGCGAGGTGACCGAGCACCGCTCCGATGCCGACACCCCCGTCGTCATCGCGGCCGAAGAGGGTGGCGCACTCGTCGGCGGCGCCACCGCCTATTGGGAGAACACAGGCGACAGCCCGGCCGAGCTCTTCTTCGGCGTTGTCGAGCCCCTCAGCGAAACCGAGGGCGTCCCCCAGGTCGCCGTCGAAGATCACGGCACGGAGTAAGTCCGATGAGCCTCGCCGCCAACATGACCGGCCTCGCGCCCGAACTGGCGCGCGAGGCGCCCGAGGACCGGCGGGCGGTCATCCGCCGGTCGACCTTCATCGCGATCATCGCCTTTCTGACGCTGATCGACCTCTTCGGATCCCAGGCGCTTCTGCCCACGCTGGTCGAGGTCTATGGCGTCACGCCGGCTGCGATGGGTTTCGCCGTCAACGCCTCGGCCATCGGTATGGCGGCCGCCAGCCTCGTCGTTGCGATCTTTGCCCGGCGGATCAACCGCAAGCGCGGGATCTGGATCTGCCTGGCCCTCCTCGCGATCCCGACGACGCTTCTGGCCCACACCGACGACCTGACGACCTTCACGCTCCTCCGGATCGCCCAGGGCGTCTTCATGTCTGCGGCCTTCACCCTTACACTGACGTATCTGTCCGAGGAATGCACGCTGACGGCGCTCGGCGGCGCGATGGCTGCCTACATCACCGGCAACGTCGCCTCCAACCTTTTCGGGCGCCTCCTTGCCTCGGGCATTGCCGACAATCTGGGGCTGGCCGAAAGCTTCTACGGCTTTGCCGTTCTGAACCTTGCCGGTGCGGCGCTCGCCTTCTTCTATTTCGGCGACAGGGATGCCCACAGCCCCGCCCCGGGCGAGCAGACCCCGCTGATCGAAGCCTGGAGCGATCACCTGCGCAACCCGCGGTTGGCGCCGATGTTCCTTGTGGGCTTCGCGCTTCTCTTTGTCTTCGTGGCGACCTTCACCTACGCCAACTTCGTGCTGTCGTCCGAGACCTTCGCCCTGCCCCAGGCCGTCATCGGTCTCGTCTATTTCGTCTTCGCGCCCGCGATACTCACGACACCGCTCGCCGCAGGCTCGGTGATGCGATATGGCGCGCGCGCGTCGTTCATGGGCGCGATCGCGGTCTCGATCTTGGGCCTCGCGCTCCTTCTGACAACCGCGCTCGCAGCCTTCCTCTTGGGCCTTGCCCTCGTCGGCGCCGGCCTCTTCTTCGCGCAATCGGTGGCGACGGGCTATGTCGGGCGCACCGCCACCCACGACCACGCCGCCGCCAACGGCCTCTACCTTGCCAGCTACTATGTCGGCGGCATCGTCGGCGCGCTCGTCATCGGCCAGCTCTTCGAGATGCAGGGCTGGAGCTCCGCAGTGCTGGCACTGATCGCACTGACGGTTGTCGCAGGCGTCCTTGGCCGGACCATGACGCGCTGAGCCCCGGGCGCGGACCCAAGGGCGTAAGCCCGCCGCGCCATCGCCGGCCGCCCCCACGGCCCTCCGATACACGGCTCTACACCTCAATCAGGTCCGGATCTTAGAGCTAGCTTCGATACGTCTCCGCCCGCGCGTAATAGTCCTCAAACCCCAGCCGCTCGCGCAGCTCGCCAAACCCCAGCAACGCGTCCGGGTCTGTCGCATCCTCTCGGATCGCCTCCAGCGCCCCCACCATCGCCTTCATCCCCGCCGACAGCAGCGTCAGCGGATAAGCCGCAATGGCAAAGCCCATCTCCTCCAACTCGCGATGCGGCAGGATCGGGGTGAGCCCGCCCTCGAGCATGTTGACGAGTTTGGGGCCCTCCACCTCGCGACAGATCTCTGCCATCTCGTCGGCGGTCCGTGGCGCCTCGACAAAGGTGATGTCGGCCCCCGCATCCCGAAACGCCACGGCCCGTCCGATCCCCTCGGCCAAGCCATGGTCGTGCCGCGCATCGGTCCGGGCAAGGATCAGAACGTCGCCGCCCTCTGCGCGCAGCTCCGCCTGTGCGTCCACCGCCGCCCGGATCCGATCCTCCGCCGTCGCCCGATCCACCACCGCCTTGCCGGGCGTATGACCGCACCGCTTCGGCGCCACCTGATCCTCGATCATCACCGCCGCCGCGCCCGCCCGCGCCAGGCCCTTAACCGTCCGGATCACGTTCATCGCGTTGCCATAGCCGGTGTCGCCATCGGCCACGAAGGGCAGCCGCGTCGCCTCGGCCACGGAGCGTGTCTGCGCTTCGACCTCGCCATAGCTCATCAGCCCCAGATCCGGCTGCCCGATCCGCGCCGCCGATGCCGCAAAGCCCGACAGGAACGTCATCTCGAACCCCGCCTGCTCGACCAGCCGCGCCGTCAGCCCGTCGAAACAGCACGGCGACAACAGGAGCCGCCCCTCCGAGAGTAGATCCGCCAGGCGGGCGGCTTGCGATGCTGACGTCACTGGCGCCTCCACAAACAAATGCCGGATGAGCTTGTCGCCCGGCGCGGAATCGAGGGCTGCAAGCCCGCCGCGCCTCGCCGGGCCGCCCCCACGGCCCGGCGATACGTCACCGGCGGTGCGACGCTCAACCCTCGCCCTGGCATCTCAACCATAAATCGCCCCGCATATCCCAAGGATCGCCGCGCCGCGGCCCGTCGATGCGCGGCTCGTGCCCCAACCATTTCCCTTGCTCCACGCACCGCATGCGCCCATCACCCGGTCATGGAAACCGCTCTCGCCCGCCGCCACCGCCTTATGGGCACTTCGCGCCTGTTCTACGACGCGCCCGTGCACATCGTCCGGGGCGAGGGGGTCTGGCTGTGGGACGATGCGGGCCGCCGCTATCTCGACGCCTACAACAACGTGCCCGTCCTCGGCCATGCCCACCCGGCCGTCGCCGAGGCCGTGGCCCGCCAAACCGAACGGCTCGCCACCCATTCGCGCTATCTCTCCGACACGCTCCTCGACTATCTCGACCGCCTCACCGGCGCCCTGCCCGGCATGGAGAGCGCGGTCCTCACCTGCACCGGGTCCGAGGCGAACGACCTCGCTCTCCGCGCCGCCCACGCCCTGACCGGCGCCACCGGGATCGTCGCCACCGCCTATTGCTACCACGGCAACACCAAGGCCGTGTCGCAGCTCAACGCCACCAACCCGCCCTTCGATGCCGAGCAGGGCAACATCGCCCGCGTGTTCGCGCCCGACAGCCTTCGCCCCCGCGGGGGCAGCGTCGAGGCAATGCACACCGCCTTCACGGCCGACATCCACCGTGCCATCGCCGACCTCGCCGCGCGCGGCCGCGGCACCTCGTGCCTGATGCTTTGCCCGATCCTGACCTTCGAGGGCCTGCCCACGCTCCCCAAAGGCTTCTTCGACGAGGCCGAGGCCGCCATCCGCGCCGCCGGCGGGATCGTGATTGCCGACGAGGTCCAGGCGGGCTTCGGCCGCACGGGCGCGCTCTGGGGCTTTGAGCATGTGGGCCTGACCCCCGACATCGTGACCATGGGCAAGGCGATGGGCAACGGCTACCCGGTGGCCGGGCTCGCCACACGGGCCGAGCTCCTCGCCCGCACCCAGGAAAAGATATACTATTTCAACACGTTCGCGGCAAATCCTGTGGCGGCCGCCGCGGGCATGGCCGTACTCGACGCCCTTGCGGCCGGCGACCTGCCCGCGCACGCCGCCCGTACCGGCGCCCACCTCGCCGCCCGCCTCCGCGCGCTTCCCGATCCGGGCCTCGCCGACATCCGCAATGCCGGCCTCTTCGTCGCCGCCGAACTCGTGCGCAACCCCGAGAGCAATGCCCCCGACCCCACACGCACCAAGCGCATCGTCGAAGGCATGCGCCAAGCCGGCATTCTCCTGTCGGCCTTAGGGCCCAGTGGCAACATCCTCAAGATCCGCCCGCCCCTGCCCTTTTCGCCCGAGCACGCCGACCTTCTGGCCGACACGCTGGCGGATGTCCTCGCCGCGACACCGCCTCACGACGGCCCCCACGAGGCATAGCCACGCGCCGCCAGCTCGGTCGCGAGTGCTGCGATGAATGCGGCCTCGGCCACGCCGAGGTCCACCAGCCGCACATGCGCCGCATCGCGCAGCGCCAACGGCCGGTCCAGCGCCTCGGCCAGCCGCCCGATCCGTGTGACCGCCGGCGCAATCTCCAGATCCGTCAGGATCAGCGCATGCGCCATCACGCTGCGCCGGCGCCAGCGCTGCGCCGTCCCCACGATCTTGCGGCCACCAACCTCGAGGTTGAAGTCCCCGTCGCAGAACGACCCGGCCACGGCGCCCGGCCCGGCCTCCACGCCCAAGGCCGCAAGTCCAGCTACCAGCGGCGCGCAGATTGCGCCATAGGCCGCCGGGATCGCCCGCGGTGCCCCTTCGCCAAGCGTCCAAGCCAACGCAAGGTTCAGAACGCCCGGGCCTTGCGGCGTGATCCCGCCCCCGGTCTTGCGCTCGACAACGGGGTGACCCTCGGCGGCGAACATCGCCGCAACGTCGGCCCATCGGGGCGCCCGCGTGAACGGACGGGGTACGACGAGCCCTGGCGCGGCCGCCCGCCAGAGAAAGGCCGACGCACCCGCACGCCCCTCGGCGACCGCCGCCAGAAGCGTCATCTCGGCGTCGAGCCCCGCCGCCGCGTCGGGAAAGACCAGCGGCCCGTATCGCCCGTCGTCCCCGCCCACCATCGCTCAGAGCGGCGCGCCCGCGTTGGCGCCCGCGAGCAGCTCGGGCGCCTTCCGCCGCGGATAGGCCAGCCGCATCGCCGCAACGGCCAGCTCATGCGACGGGCCCGCCGTCAACGTCGCGTCGAGCCGCTCCAGATAGGCCCGCATCCGGCCGAACTCGCGCCGCCCCGCCGGCGGTCCGTAGCCCGGCAGCAGCGCGGTGATCCCGGGCTCGGCCGCCAGCCCGCCCAGCGCCTCGATCCAGCGCCCGCGATTCTCGCCCGGCGGCGCATGCGTGCCATGGACCATCAGATCGCCCAGTGCCGCGACCCCCGCATCGGGAAACAGCACCGGCAGGGCATCGGGCCCGGCACTGAAGGGAAAGTTCATCACCTGCATGCGCGTGCTGCCCACCACCTGCAGGCCGAGCGCCAGATCGCGACGCAGCCGCTCGGGCACGGGCGGCCCGCCCGCGGCCGCCCCCCGCTCCAGATCGGCCGCGATCGTCGGCAGGGTCTCAAACGTCACCTCCGGGAACACCGCTGCTGCGGCCACACGCCCCGGCGCCGCCCCGGTCAGGATCGCCCGCTCGATCCGCTTGCCGCTCTCGGCAATGTGGAGCCGGAGTTCCTGCGCCACGGCCCGGTTTGCGCCCGCATCGATCAGGACGAACCGGTCCTCCAGCTCGATCAGATGCGCCGCCGCAAAGCTCTCGGCCGGCCCGGCCACCGCCGAATGCACCAGAATGCCCCCGGTCGACAGTGTCACAAGGCTCGGCGGCAAGGGCATCGCCGCGCGCGGTGCGGGCGCGCCGTTCTCCGGCGCCTCGATCCACCCTTCAAGCTCCGCCAACCGGCGCCCGCCCACATAAAGCGCAACGCCCCCTGCGGCGATGGTCCCGAGCGTCACGGCGCGGCGGGTGACCCGTGCAGACATCCCTGCCCTCCCTCGACCGCGCCGACCTTGCGCGGCGCGCAGCATGGCCGTCAAGCCGCCGAACGGGTCATCACCAAGACGACAGGGACCAGCCAAAGAAAAAGTCCGGCCAGCCCTGGGGGGCTGACCGGACAAATCCGGAGCGACGGGGAGGAGGACAGATGTCGCTCCGGGCTCGCGGCCGCCCCAGCGGGGAGCATGGGGAGACAGAGGGGGGGCGCGCGAGGCGGAACTCGTAAAGAAACAAAGGAACTCGTTACAGCACTCAAACTCGAATGCACTTAAACTCGGTACCGCACTTAATTGGTCAGACGGCCCTCCTCGCTCTCTGTCCCGTGCTCCGTTGGGAGGCTTTGGGGCAGCGGGTGAGCGGCGGTCGCCTCAAAGACGAAGCGATAGCCAGGGCGGTCCGGCGTGCCCAGACGCACGCTGATCCGGTCGAAAGCGGGGGCGGCCGGGGCGCCGAAATGCGCCTCGCAGGCTTCTGTCGCGGCCGCCGCACAGGCCGTGCGGTCGTCCGAGTTGCGGTTGCACCAGCCGATCACGGTGTTGAAGCAGCCACCGAGCGTGGTGAACGCCGGCGCGGCCTGAACACCGCCCGCGAGCGTCAGCCCGGCAAGGGCAGCGCTGAGCGCGATGGGGGCGAAGGGCGTCGTCATCCGTTCAGGTCTCCGCTTCGGCGTTGTTCCGGCCCGCGGCTCATCCGCGAGTTACAGTCATAGGTCGCCCGGCGTCAGGAAACGGTTCACTCATTCCAGAAGATTTTTCGCACCAGAACGCATGTCTCTGACTTTCCAAGAAACTTTCCTGCCGATCGCCGGCACGAGACCGTCGCCAAACGGACCGCCCCGTGAAAGAGTGGCGGAAGAGACCGACGGAACGGGGCGCATGTGGCGGACGCCAACTCGATAACCGACACCGGCGAGGGCGGCCCGGACGCGCAGCCCAGGCCGTTCAACCTGCTCGCCGTCGCCCAGGCGGGCCGCCTGCAATACGAAGCGCTTCTTCTGGCCGCCTCCCTGCGCGCCATGGATCCGGGCTTTCCCGGCCGGGTTATCCTCGCCGAGCCCCGCCCCACCGGCGCCTGGGCCGGCCACGCCACCGAGATAGACAGCTCCACGGTCCGCGCCGCCCTCGACCGGCTCGAGGTCGAGATCCTGCCGTTCGAGGCGCACCAATTCGGCGCCGCCTATCCCAACGGCAACAAGATCGAGGCGCTCACCCTCCTGCCCGAGGGCGAGCCCTTCCTCTTCCTTGACACCGACACGCTCATCACCGGCGCGCTCAGCCAGGTTCCCGTCGCCACCGAACCGCCCGCCGCCTCGATGCGGCGCGAAGGCACCTGGCCGGTGATCGAGCTCTACGGTCCGGGCTACGACGTCATCTGGGGCAGCCTCTACACCCGCTTCGGCCTCGATTTCTCCAGCTCGCTCGATCTGGCACATCCGCAGAGCTACTGGCAACGCTATCTCTACTTCAACGCCGGCTGGTTCACCGGCCCCTGCCCCCACATCTTCGGCCACAGGTTCCTCGAAACAGCTTGCGCCATCCGCGACGACCCGCCGGCCGAGCTTGTGTGCCAGCCCCTCGATCCCTGGCTCGACCAGATCGCCCTGCCGCTCGTGATCCACGGCCTCGGGGGCGGCCGCCCCGGTCCGGCGCTCGCCCGGCTCGACGGCGGGGTCGCCTGCCACTGGCGCGTCATGTCGCTGCTCTTCGCCCGCGAAAGCGACCGGGTGGTTGAGGTCCTGCGCGACGTCTCCGCCACGCCCTGGGTCAAGAAAGCGCTGAAGGAATACGAGCCCTTCCGTCGCCTGATCTATCAGCGAAAGGGTGAGAAGGCCCGCGCCCTGTTCGACCGCGACAACCTCCCCCATCCCGAAGTGAAGATCCGCAAACGTCTGAAAAACAACAATCTCTGGTATCGCTAGCGTCTGGGCCTCGCAGTCCCGCAGCCCTGCGCTTCCTCAGGCCGCCACCGCCACCACCTGGCCCACGGCCGCCTCCGCCGCCGCCAGCGCCCCCTCAAGGAACCCGCCCTCTTCCGGTGCCAGTTCTGTGCCCGCAAAGAGCAATCGCCCCGGCGCCACATGGTCAAGGCCCCGGATCGGACCATAGGCCGGATGCCCTCTCGGCATCTGGGCATCGGCCGCCACCGCCGTCCAGGGCTCCGCCCTCCAGTCCTGCACCCAAAGCGCGCGCGGCGCGGCCGCATCGGCCCCATAGAGCCGGGCCAACTGGCCGACGATCTCCTCGCGCGCACCGCCCTTCAGCGCACCCGGCGGAGCAAACCCCATGAGCGCCCCCGCGCCCCCTGCGGACGGGCTTGCATCGTGCAGCTCCACCAGCGGTCCACGATGGCTCACCCCGTCGCCCGAAAGCCCGGCCTCGCTCCAAAACGGTGCGTCATAGGCGGCAACGACCTTGCCCATCCCCGCCATCCAGGTCGGCACCCGCGCCAGGTCCACCACCGGCAGCGCCGGCGTCACAGCAACCCGCTCGGCCAAGACGCGCGGAGGCAGCGCGAAAATCACCCGGTCCGCCTCGTCGCGAAAGGTGCCCTCCGGCCCGTCGCCGGTCACCACAACGCGCGGCCCCGTGGCATCGACCGCCGTCACCGCATGGCCCAGCCGCACCGTCCCGTCCGGCAGCGACTCGGCGAGCCCCTCGGTCAGCCCCCCAACGCCACCGGCCACCCGCAGCGCGCCCGCCATCGTCGCGACCTCCAGATCGCGCCGCACCGCGCCCGCCCCTTCCTCGAACACCAGCCGCCCCGCGGCATGCTGCGGAAAGAGCGCCAGTCCGAACCGCTCGGCCAGCCGTCGGATCCGGCGGTTCTGCGGCCACACCCAGCCCGGCCCCAGATCGGCCGGAACGCCCGCTGCAACCTCGGTCAGAACCCGGCCTCCGACCCGATCCCGCGCCTCCAGCACCGTCACCGAGAGACCGGCGCGAACCAGCCCGTCGGCCGCGGCGAGCCCCGACAGCCCGCCGCCCACCACCAGAACGCGGCCCGTCACGCAGCCACGTCCACGCCGATCGGGTCGGCCAGATGCCCGGTCTTCACCCAGACCTGCGCGCCATCGGGCCCAGCCACGGCGTCAAGCCGCGCCCCCGCAGGCAGACGCAGCCAGTCCCACTGGCCCATTTCCACGCCGCCTTCGGTGTAGCCGCCCTCCAGCACGAACAGCTCGCCCCCGCCGGGCAGATCCAGCCCGATCTCGACGCCCGGCGCCCAGACTTCCAGCCGCACCTCCTCGCGCGCATCCCGGTGCAACGGCTGCACCGACACGCCGGGCCGGCCCGCCACCGGCACCGCCTCGGACGCCGCCATCATGGCATGCACATTCGTCCGGTCCTCCGGGTCGAACTGGTGCAGCTTCACCAGAATGACCGTCCCGTCATCCGCCCGCGGATGGTGCGCCGTGGTCGGCGGGTTCCGCACATAGGCGCCCTTGGGAAAGTCCCCGTCCTCGTCCTGGAACTTGCCCTCCAGCACCAGATATTCCTCACCTCCGTCATGGGTATGCGCATGGAACTCCGCGCCCGGGGCGAACCGCACGATGGTCGTGGCCCGCGCCACCTCATCGCCGATCCGGTCCAGCGGCCGCCGCTCCACGCCCGCCGCCGGGCTCTGCACCCAATCGCTCTCGGCAAACCGCACCCGCTCCGCCTGGCTGAAATCCGCATTGATCCGCATGGCTCGTCCTCCTGTCTCGCTCCTGTCTCGGGGGCGCCCAGCGGGCATCCCCAGCAGTTGCTCTCGCGCCACCCGGCGCCACAGCACTTACCTACTGATAGATAGCTTCATCTTCCATCCCCCGCCCCGCGCGCTCCCGCAGACCGATCTGTGCACAGCCGCTCCATCATCTTTACGAAAATGCTCCCACCACAGGCACCGGCCACGCCGCCCGCGCCGCACAACCCGGCATTGCCCCGCCCGGCCCGCTTGCCTAACGTCTGCGGCAAAACCCAAGGGAGGCACAACATGTCAGACACACCCCAATACGGCTTCGACACTCTGCAGATCCATGCCGGCAGCCGGCCCGACCCGGCCACCGGCGCGCGGCAAACCCCGATCTATCAGTCCACCGCCTTCGTCTTCCGCGATGCCGAGCATGCCGCGGCCCTCTTCAACCTCCAGGAAGTCGGCTTCATCTATTCGCGTCTCACCAACCCCACCGTCGCCGTTTTGCAGGAGCGGATCGCCACGCTCGAAGGCGGCGTCGGCGCCGTCTGCTGCTCCTCGGGCCACGCCGCCCAGATCATGGCGCTCTTCCCGCTGATGGGCCCGGGCTGCAACGTCGTCGCCTCGACGCGGCTCTACGGCGGCACGGTCACCCAGTTCAGCCAGTCGATCAAGCGCTTCGGCTGGTCGGCCAAGTTCGTCGATTTCGACGATCTCGACGCCGTCAAGGCCGCGATTGACGACAACACCCGCGCCGTCTTCTGCGAGTCTATCGCCAACCCCGGCGGCTACATAACCGATCTTAACGCCATTGCGCCGATCGCCGAGGCTGCCGGCCTGCCGCTCATCGTCGACAATACCTCGGCCACCCCCTATCTCTGCCGCCCGATCGACCATGGCGCCACGCTCGTCGTGCACTCCACCACGAAGTACCTCACGGGCAACGGCACGGTCACCGGCGGCGCCATCGTCGATTCAGGCAAGTTCGACTGGGCGGCCTCGGGCAAGTTCCCCTCCCTTTCCGAACCCGAACCCGCCTATCACGGCCTGAAATTCGCCGAAACCTTCGGGCCGCTCGCCTTCACCTTCCACTCCATCGCCATCGGCCTGCGCGACCTCGGCATGACGATGAACCCCCAGGGCGCCCACTACACGCTTCTGGGCATCGAGACCCTGTCGCTCCGGATGCAGCGCCATGTCGAGAACGCCGTGAAGATCGCGACCTGGCTCGAAAACGATCCCAGGATCGAGGCGGTCACCTATGCCGGCCTCCCCTCCTCGCCCTATTACGGGCGCGTCGCCCCGATCTGCCCCAAGGGCGCCGGCGCGCTCTTCACCTTCGCGGTCAAGGGTGGCTATGAGGCCTGCATCCAGCTCGTCGACAATGTCGAGATCTTCTCCCATGTCGCGAACCTTGGCGACACCCGCTCGCTGATCATCCACTCGGCTTCGACCACCCACCGCCAGCTCACGCCCGAGCAACAGGCGGCAGCGGGCGCAGGGCCCAACGTGGTGCGCGTCTCCATCGGCATCGAGGACGCCGATGACCTGATCGCCGATCTCGACCAGGCACTCGGCAAGGCGGTCGCCGCCGCGGCCTGATCCTATCCCGGCCGGCGCCTCCCAGGGCGCCGGCCGAACCAACCGGTATCAGCAGTCGTGCGGCAGAGGGTCTCCGCCCTCGAACACGCCGAAAAGGCGGACCTGTCCGTCCGTCCGCATCACCTCGAGATCGTGCATGCGGTAGCTCAGCAGCTCCAGCTCGGTCCACGTCGGCAGAAACTCCTGAAAGCTCTGGTTGATCAAAGCCGCGGGCCGGTGCGCGCCGGGGCGGAAGATGCCTGCATAGCGCCGCGTGCCACCGACGACCCAGGTTTCCAGGTCGTGCAGGCGCATGCCGTCCTGCTCCAGGGCGCGCCAGGTCTCCACAAACGCGTCGAACTCGGCGCCGACCGAGGCCGCGGGCGCAAACGTGCCAGGCCGGAAGATCCCCGAAAAGACGCGCCGGCCGCCCTGCTGATAGGTCTCAAGGTCCCACAGCCGCTGCCCCTGTGCCTCCAACTCGCGCCAGCCCTCCAGAAACTCGGGGAACTCCAGCCCGATCAGCGCCGCGGGCGGAAACGTGCCCGGGCGAAAGATGCCGGAGAAGACGCGATCGCCCGACACCGTCCATGTCTCGAAATCGTGCAGGCGAAAGCCATCCTGCTCGGCCTGCTGCCATCGGCTCAGGAACGTGTCGAAATCGAGCCCGATATGGGCAAGCGGCGGGCTGTCGCCGGGCTGAAAGATCCCGTCGAAGACCAGCCCGCTATCGGTCCGGTGCACTTCGAGATCGTGCAGGCGATAGCCGTCGGCCTCTGCCTCCTGCCACCGCGTCAGAAAGTCGGGAAACGGCAGCCCGATCCAAGCACGGGGCTCATAGCGCGCGGCAATCGGCGCCGGCAGGACCAGCTCCGCCTGCCCGGTCGGCAGGGGCGCATCGAGCGAGCCGCTCCAGTCGCTCGGCGTGTCGCGGGTGAGCGACGTGGCCTTGGTGCGCACGCTGCGAAACGGCAGCGTCACCGCAGGCCCGAACGGCGGCCCGAGCGACCCGCCCGTCATCTGGTACGTGTGGATATGCAGATGCGGGCCCGAGGTGGAACTGCCCGAATGCCCGATACAGCCCAGAAACTGCCCCGCCACGACCGTCCGCTCGCCGCCCGGGGCGACATCGGCATTCACATCGCGCGGGTCGGGGTGGAACGGGTCGCGATTGGTGCAAACCTCAGTCGGCACCGTCCCCTCCTTGAAATGCGCATAAAGCGTCACGGTCCCGTCGCCATGATCGATCCACACCATGTTGCCGCCGGGAAAGATCTCGGCGACCCTGGGGTGCTTGGTCGGCCCGGTGGGGTTGTCGGGCGCCTCGGCCCAGCACCGGCGCACGACGCCGCCGCGATGGGCATAGACCGGCCGGTTCCAGATCAGGTTGTTGGCGTTCACATCGCGGTCGGTCGCGCCGGGCACAAGCGGGGTAAAGCGGCCGGCCTCCTCGTCGAACCGCTGCATGCCGAAATCATAGCCCAAAAGCTGGCTGTTGTTCGGCCCGCCGCCATGGCCGGCCCCGCCCCACGACCAGTAGTGGCCATGGGGAAAGTCCTCGACGCGTCCGGGGAACTCACCCGACTGGGCAAGGAGTGGGGCAGGCAGCAGGGCCGATACCGCGGCAACGGCAAGGGCCGCGCAACGGGGCGCAAACGTGCGATGGGGCATAACGGGGATCCTTTCTCCAGGTCGAGGCCGGCCGCAGCCGGCAAGGCTGGGCGCACCCCGAACGAAAGAACATGACGCTTTCAGCCGAACCAAGTGACGGGGTGCGCGGCGACGCGTGAACGCCCCGACGCTACCACGGCAGCCCCTCGCGCTACCGCACGCAGGGCCGGCCACGCCGTGCCCAACGCCATTTTCCCGCCGCCTTCACGCTGCCCGACGTGCCGCGCCCATGGTCCGTGCCGTTCGGCCGGCAGCGGTTACTCCTGGAGCATCTCGAACCGCATCAGCACCGTCGCCGAGAATACCAACTCGCCCTGGGCGACGGGCACGCCGGCGCCGTCGGACATCGCCATCTCGGCGCGCATCATCGGCATCGGCCGGGCATCGCTCTCTTCGCTCAACGAGATGAGCCGCCCAAGCGTCACGCCCGCCGCCTCCGCCAACAGCTCGGCCCGTGCCCGCCCCTCGCGCACGGCCTCGACCCGCGCGGCGTCCTGCACTGGCTCGGGCTCCTGCAGACCAAAGGACAGGCCGCGAAAGGCGTTGGCCCCCTCGCCCACCACGGTGTCGAGGAGCCCGCCCAGCGCCTCAAGGTCCCGCACCCGCACCGTTACATCGGTCGACGCGACATAGCCCACGATCTCGGGGGGGCGATCCTGCGCGCGGTCATACTGCCGCCACCGCGGCTGCAGCGAGAGCCCCGAGGTCTGCACGTCGCGGCTCTCCAGCCCGGCTGCCTCAAGGGCCGCCAGCATCGCGCCCGCCGCCTCCGACATGGCCGCCACCGCCGCCTCCGCCGTCTCCGCCTCGCGCGCCACGCCGAGCGTGATCGTCGCCATGTCCGGCTCCGCCTCCACCCGCCCGCTCGCCCTGACCGTGAGTTCCGACATCCGCTCGCCTCCCCCCTGCGCTCCCGCCACACCCGGCGCCGCGCACGCCAATGCCACGGCGATCACCGCGCCGACACACCAGTTCAACATCTGTTAAGCCTTTCATTCTCCGGGTAAAAGAAGCGGCGCCAGCCTGCCGCCCCGGCGCCCGTTCGCTTTTCATTACCTCGAATCCTGCTATAGATTGCGGTCAACGGAAAGCGGCAATCGGATCGCGTGGGGCGCGAGCGGAGGATAACAGCCGACATGGGCTCAGGATTTGCCCTTCATCTTGATCATGAGGGTATCGCGCTGCATCGCGGTACGGGCGGAGAACCGCTGGCTACCCTGGCCCTCGACGCCGCCGAGTTCGATGCCAGCATGGCGGGTCTCCGCGCACGGGTGGCCGAAGGAACCGGCGGGCCGGCCGGCGACGACGCGCCAAGCTTGATCGTCCTGCCCGACAGCCAGATCCTCTACACCGAAATCCCGGCCAGCGGGCTCGACGAGGTCGCCGACGCCGCCCGCGTCCGCGCCGCTCTGGAGGGTCAGACACCCTATCGGCTGGATGAGCTGGTCTACGATTGGGTGGTGCGCGACGGCACAATCCGCATCGCCGCCGTCGCCCGCGAAACGCTCGAGGAAGCCGCGACCTTCGCCATCGCCCACGGCTTTCGGCCCACAGGCTACGCCGCGCCAGCGGCCAATGGCATGTTCCCGGGCCGCCCGGTGTTCGAGGGCCGCACGCCCCCGCCACCCGACGACGGCACTGCCCCCAGACAGCGCCCGTCCACGTGGGACGACGCGGCCGAGGCCTCAAAGTCCGCCCTCAAGGCAGCCAAGACAAGGCGCGCCGCGCCCAAGGCCGAAGTGCCGTTGGAGGCCGCGACGCCAGCACAGGGGCCGACAGCACAGGAGCAGGCAGCACAGGAGCCGGCAGCACCAAACGCATCGCCAGACCAGCCATCTGCGGAGCACGAAACACCGAACGCGCCTGCGCAGGAAGCCGCCGACACTGTTCTTTCGCCTGCCCCGTCCCCAGCGGAGCTTTCCGCAACAGACGAGGCAGACCGGGCGGTCGCCTCCACTTCGGCAAAGCCGACCAAGCGCAGCCCGCGACGCAAGCGCAAGAGCCAGCCCGAGCCCGAAGCGCTCCCCCCATCTGGCAACGGCAAAGCAACCGACACGCCTCAGCCCCCCGCTGAGCCCCCAGCGGCCGCGATGGTCCCGTCGCCCGCCGCGCCGCCACCGGTAGAAACACTTAACGAGGCCGACGACCGCGTCGCGGCGTCGAGCACAATGGAGCCCCACGACGCACCCGCCCCCACCGTGTCGTCCCCCATCCCTGCAGGCGGGGCCAGCACGGACGGGAAGAGCGACAACGGGGCCAACGCCGACCGGGACAGCGCCGACGGGGAGAGCGCCAACGCGGACAGCATCGCCGAGGCGGCGCCTGCCGCCGTCGCCAAACCCGAACCGCAAACGCGGCAAGGCACAGACAGCGTCACCAGCGCGCCCGGCGCCCACGTTCCGGTCGCGGGCGCCCAGGCCGCCGCTGAGCCCGATCTCACTGCGAGCCCGGCCTTCAGCTCCATCCGGGGCCGCAAGGACGCGGGGGCGACCCCTCCCGAGCCAGGCGGCGTGAAGGTCTCCGAGATCGATCCCGGCGCCGCGGCGCTTGCGCATGCCGCCACGCTCTCTCCGCCCTCCGCAGCCAGCGCTGGCCGGCGCGCGCCCGAGATCGGCAACGCTGCGCCCGACGATCTCCGCGGCGATCCCGCCTCACCGGGTCAGGCGGCCGGGCCATCGACGCCCACGATCCCGCCCGCCTCGCCCGGCGCCACACCGCAGGCACCTGCGCCGAGCGACGACCCGACCTCTGACCAGGCGCCACCCACCAATGGGTCTGCGGCCCACGAACACACGCGCCCCCGCTCCGGCACCTTCCGACGTCTCAGCGCCAGCTTCGCGGCGTTCAGCGGCGGCGGTCGCCGAAAATCATCCACCGGCACCGCCGAGCCCCGGCCGGGCGCGGCGCCCGCGCGCTCTGACCCCACCGTTCGGAGCATCCGCCCGGAGCGCGCGGACAAACAGCCGGCCGGCCCGGCCCGGACGCCCGCGTCGCGGAGCGCCACAGCGCCCGGCGCGCAGCCTGTTCAGCCAGCGCCCAGCCGCGCGGCGCCCACCCGCAGCCAGCCGTTCGCCAGTGCGCGGAGCCCGTCGAGGCCCTTCGACGACACACCCCCGCAAGCGAGGCCCGCCCCGAAGCCGCCTAAACCGAACGACCCGGCACCGCCCAGCGCCGCCAAGGCGCGCGCGGCCGAGCTTGCGGCCCGCAACATTGCCCTCCCCCCCGAAGAGGCGGCCGGTCGGCCCGCGCCCGGACGCCCCATCAAGGGGGTCAAGCGCGCCGCGCCCCCAGGTGTCCTGCGCGCACCCGTCGGGCCGGCCCCCTCGCAGGCGATCGGCATGGACGAGGCCGAGAGCCTCACCGTCTTCGGCGCCCGCCGCATGCGTCAGGAACAGCCTTCAGGCGGCCCCTCCCGTCGCCTGGGCCTCACGCTGACCTTCGCGCTCGTCGCCGCGATGGGGGTCGCCGCCCTCTGGTCGATCTGGCTCGAAGATCGCCCCGGGTCAGACCAAACGCTCGCCGCCGTCAGCCCCGCCGACACCGTGCCGATCCCCCTGGAGGAGGGTCAGCCTGCCGCGACACCTGCCCAAACCGGAACGGCCGACGCCACATCGGGTGCGGCACCGGACACCGGCACGCCGCCAAGCGCCCTGCCTCAACCCGAGGCTCAGGATCCCGCACCACAAAGGGCCCAGAGCCCCGGGCTCGCCCGCCCCCCCGGCGCCCCGGGCACCGGGTCCGCCCAATCGGCCGAGGCGGCAGATCCCGCGCCCGACGACGCGACACCGTCCGGAACACGAGCAACTGCCGAGGCCCCGCCCGCCGTCTCGCCCGCCGCCTCTGCCGATGCGGCGGGGCCGAGCGCCGATGCCGGGTCCGCGCGCCAGTCTGACCTCGCTGCGAGCGACGCGCCTGACGTCCCTCTCGCGACGGGCGTCGCCGCGCCGCAAGCCGCCACGAACCCGGCGCCGCAGCCGGAGCTTTCGGCCGCCGCGCCCGCCACGCCCGAGCCCCTACCGTCGGCGACGCCGGCCGACGCCGCCTCGGGCTCCGATGCGTCCGACCCGGCATCAGCCAGCACATCGTCCGAGCCCCTGCGCGCGGCCAACGCGGCGCCCGACAGCCCGGCGGTTCCCGCGCCCGATGCCGGGACCGCCGCAACCCCCACCGACAGCACGGCGATTGCCAGCCTCGACCCGTCAAGCGGCGTCGCCGATGCGGCGGCCGACAGCGGGGTGGCCCCGCAGACCGAGCCCAACGCGGTGCGCGGCATCCCTGCCCATGCCCCGCGCACACACGATGCCGGCGCGGCCGCCGCGCCCGGCTACAGTCCAGCGCCCGACCTGCTGTCCGACCTCAACATCGCCGCGGCCGACCCGTTTGCCGACCGCGCCGGCGCCAATGTCCTCGCCCCGGCCGACCGCCGCGATGCCAGCCTGCCGACGCCGGAAGATCCTCTGCCCCTGGGCACAACGCGCGGGCCCGACGGCTTCATCGTCCCCACCGCCGAGGGCGCGCGCGCGCCCGGCGGCTACACCGTGTATAGCGGCCCGCCCGAGGTCATCCCGCCGCGCCGCCCGCAGGACGAGCCGGCCCCCCCAGATGCCAGCGTGGCGCCGGAGCCGTCCCCCGGCACATCGCCCGAAGCGACCGCGGGCACGTCGGACGCAGGCCAAACCCCGCTGGAGCAGAGCGATCCGACAAATGCCGCGCTCGACCCGGGCGTAGCTCCCACGCTGCCGCCAGATGGCGCCGCCACTGAGGCGGGCGCTGGGGCCCTCGACACAGCCGTCAGTACCGCGTTAGCAGCCGCCACACCGCCGGGCACGGATGGCGCGACCGCCGCGCCTGCGCCCGACCCGCTCGCCGAGTTCCGGCCGCGCGTCCGTCCCCTCGCCATTGCGCCGGAACCGCCGACGACCGAGGCCGTGGCGGCCGAGAACGACACCGCGCTCCCCGCCCGCCCGCGGGCCCGCCTGGAGGATCGCGACCTGGCCTCTCGCCTCGGGTCGGCAACCGCCCCCGGCCCGCTCGGGCCGAACGCCGCTCCCCCCGGGGCGGAAGATATCGCACTTGCCGTCGCCGCGCTCCCGCCCGAGGCCACGGCACCACAGGGCCCGGGCAGCGCACCCGGAGAACCGGTCGCGGCCCCGCCCGAAACCGCTCTACCCGAAGCCGCCCAACCCGAAACAGCCGAGCCCGAGACTGCCCAACCCGGTACCGCCGAGTCCGAGAGCAGAGAGCCTGAAGCCGAGACGGCCGAGACCAACCCGGCGCTCAATCGGCCGCCGCGCCCGCCCCGCCGCCCCGCCACCCTGGCGCAGTCGGCCGAGGCGCAGGCCGCGGCCGCCCAGCGGAGCGACGAGATCGCCGCCGAGGAAGCCGCCCGCGCCGTCGCCGAACTCGAAGCGGCGCTCTTGGCCGAGGCCACCGCATCGGCCACGGCGCTCGCCGTCGCATCGGTCCCGCCGCCGCCGGCGCGCCCCGTCAACCTTGCCCGCCGGGCGGCCGAGGCCCGCGCCGCAGAAAGCAGGGCCGCCGAATCCAGGGCCGCAGAGGCGCGTGCAGCGGAGGAACGCCGCCGGGCAGAGGCCCAAGCGGCCGCGCGCAGCTCCGGCACGCAACAGGCCGCCGCCGCTGCCGCCGTGGCGCCGCAGCCCCAGCAGGCGCGGCCCCCCGCCGCCGCGAGCACGGCGTCGGCGATCGTCACGCCAAAGCCCGCTCCGGCCAACCGGTCGGCGCCGGCGGTGCCCCGCAGCCAGCGGATCTCGCCGCCCGTCCCCTCGAGCGCCACCGTCGCCAAGCAGGCCACCCAGCGCAACGCATTGCGGATGAAGAATGTCACGCTGATCGGCGTCTACGGCTCGGCCACCCAGCGCCGCGCCCTCGTCCGCCTCCCCTCGGGCCGCTATGTCAAGGTGCAGGTCGGCGACCGGATCGACGGCGGGCGCGTTGCGGCGATCAGCACCGACGCTCTGCGATACGTCAAACGCGGCCAGAGCGTCACGCTGTCGATGCCGCGCGGCTGACGCCCCGGCCCGGCCAGCCGGCGCGCACGCCGCCGCCCGCCGCGCCCGAACACGCGAGCCAGCGGCGCCCCAGCGGCCGTCCCCCGGACGTGGCCCCGTAGCAGACCATGGACGTGGCCCCACGGAGGTGGCCCTCCATAGCGGAGCCCGGTGGCGACCCGTCAGAGGCCGCGATCGTGCTCCGGCCGGGCCAGGATCTGTGCGCCACAGGGTCCCCGGGCCGTGCGCCGCACCGGCCGGACGACATTCTCACTGGCCCCCGCCCGCGGCACGTCGCATGCTTGTCCCGCGCCGTGCGCGCCCAACCCCGAGGACAGGAGCCTCTCGAGCCCATGACCGGCTTTCTCTACCTGGCCACCGTCTATCTCGCCGCCGCCGTCGTGGCGGTGCCGCTGGCCACCCGTCTCGGCCTGGGCTCGGTTCTGGGATATCTGCTCGCCGGCATCGCCATCGGGCCGCTCTTGGGGCTGATCGGGGCCGAGGCGGACGAGCTGCGCACCTATGCCGAGTTCGGCGTCGTGATGATGCTCTTCCTGATCGGGCTGGAGCTGGAGCCGCGCGCCCTGTGGGAGATGCGCGACAAGCTGATCGGCCTTGGCGGCCTCCAGATCGGCCTGACGACGGCCGCCGTCCTGGTCGGCGCCATGACGCTCGGCCTGCCCCTGCCCACCGCCCTCGCCGTGGGCCTGATCTTCGCCCTGTCCTCCACCGCCATCGTTCTGCAGACGCTCTCCGAAAAGGGCCTGATGAAGACGCCGGGCGGCAAATCCACCTTCTCGGTCTTGCTCACGCAAGACGTCGCCGTGATCCCGATGCTGGCCCTCCTGCCGCTGCTGGCGCCCCCCTCGGGCTCGGGCGCCGGGCCCGCCTGGCTCTGGGGCGCGGCGCATGCGGCGGGCGTCGAGCAGGGCGGGCTGTCGCTTGTCGATGGGCTGCCGGGCTGGCAGGTCACCATCGTCACGCTCGCCGCCGTCGCCGCCGTGATCTTCGTGGGCATGTACCTCACGCGCCCCATCTTCCGCTTCATCCACATGGCCAAGCTGCGCGAGATCCAAACCGCCACCGCGCTGCTCATCGTCATCTCCATCGCCTTCCTGATGTCGCTCGTGGGCCTCTCCCCAGCGCTCGGCGCATTCCTCGCCGGCGTCGTGCTGGCCAGTTCGGAATTCCGCCACGAGCTCGAGGCCAATATCGAGCCCTTCAAGGGCCTTCTGC
Source organism: Pseudomonadota bacterium (assembly GCA_039822045.1). GTDB lineage: Bacteria > Pseudomonadota > Alphaproteobacteria > Rhodobacterales > Rhodobacteraceae > HLUCCA09. The sequence continues at coordinate 157,505 of JBCBMY010000012.1, forward strand.
TCGGCCTCTTCTTCATCACCGTGGGCGCCGGCATCGATTTCGGCTTCCTCGGCCAGAATGTCGGCCTCGTGGTCGGGCTGACCCTTGCCATGATGGCCACCAAGGGCGTGATCCTCTATCTCCTGGCCTTGAGCTTCCGGATGCAGGGGCGCGACAAGTGGCTCTTCACCCTCGGCCTCGCGCAGGCCGGCGAATTCGGCTTCGTGCTGATCTCGTTTGCCCTCCAGCAGAATGTGCTGACCGCTGACATCGGGCAAATTCTGCTCCTCGTCGTGGCGCTCTCGATGCTGCTCACTCCGCTTGCGTTCATCGCCTACGAGTTCATGTCCAAGAGCATGGGCGAGAGCGCCGAGACGCGCGCGGCCGAGGAGGCGGCCGAGCCGATCGAGCCGCGCGGGCCCGTCATCATCGCCGGCATCGGCCGCTTCGGACAGGTGGTCAACCGCATGGTCCAGATGGCCGGCCTCAAGGCGACCGTGCTCGACCATGACCTCGCGACGATCGAGCTGATGCGCCGTTTTGGCTTCAAGGGCTTCTTCGGCGACCCGACGCGCCCGGAACTGCTCCATGCCGCCGGGCTGAAAGACGCGCGCGTTCTGGTCGTCGCCCTCGACGACAAGAAGGCCGCGCTCCGGCTCGTCAAATATGCCCGCGAGGAGCGGGCCGACCTGCACATCATCGCCCGCGCCCACGACCGCGTGCATGTCTACGAGCTGGTGCGCGCCGGCGCCAACGACGTGGTGCGCGAGATGTTCGACTCAAGCCTCCGCGCCGCCCGATATGTCCTTGAGAACATGGACTTCTCGCCGTTTGAAGCCAACGAGATGGAAAAGGCGTTCTATCGCTACGACCGGCGCACGCTGAAGGAGCTGGCCGAGCTCTGGCGGCCCGGGATCCCGGTCGCCTCGAACCAGGCCTATGTCGACAAGGCGCGCGAGCTGAACACCGATCTCGAAACCGCGCTGGTGCGCGCCCTCGACGATCCCGAACAGGCCGCCACCGCCGCCCAGATCGACCGCGAAGCCGCCAGTGTCGCCCTGCGCTATGCCACCCGAAAGGCCACCGCCGACGGGCGCAACCGCGAGGCCTGAAGCGCACCCCACTCCCATGACCGGGAAGCCAGCGGCGCAGTCTGGTTGATATTGATCGAACCGGGGCGTCTGCGCGGCCGAAACTCTAAAGCGCTTCGCCCTCCAGCATCACAGACAATTCCTCGATCCCATCGTTCACGTTCGGCCGATGGGGATGGATCTCCTGCGCCATGCGCAAAACCTCCAGCGCCCGCTCCCGGTCGCCGAACTCCCGCAGGATCGTCGCCAGCCCGATCATCGCACCGAAATGCCGGGGCTCCAGCAGCAGCGCCTGGCGGATGTCATCCAGCGCCAGCCCATAGTACCCCGCCCGAAAATAGGCCGTCGCCCGCGTGTGCCACCCTTCGGCAAATTCCGGCGCATGGTCGGTCAGCGCGGTGAGATGCCCGATCGCGGTCTCGTTGTCGTCGTCCTCCATCGCATCCCGCGCCCGCTGCAACAACAGGTCCATCGCAGGCGATCCGCTCTTCGACCATTCCCGCGCGATCTGATCTTCGATCTGCTCCCAGCCCGGCTGTTCGGGCTTGGCCAGCTCCTCCAGCAGGCGGTCCACCTCGGCGGTGTCGGCCCCTTGGGCAAAGGCGGGAAATGCGACGCCCGAAACAGCACTGATCAGCAGTGCCGCAACGGCGCGGTTGAGGCGGTTGCGTTTCTTCGTCATGTCTAGGAGTGTAGCGACGAAACCGCGAAAGCCAACGCCCTCGCAACGCTGAGACCCCTAAGACTCAAGGGCGCGGGCACCGCGGGCAAGTGGAGAGACCAAAAAATGAGCACTGTGATCGAACAGGCCGTGGTGGCGCTGAACGAGAAATTCGAAGGCGTCGACGTGGGCGGCTCGGCCAAGTTTATGATCCCCGGCGAAGGTGCGATCATGCTCGACGACGAGGGCGTGCGCGCCGCCGACGAAGACGCCGACGTCACCCTCACCGCCGATGTCGACACGTTCCAGGCGATTCTCAACGGCGAGACCAACCCGACGGCCGCCTTCATGACCGGCAAACTGTCGGTCGACGGCGATATGGGCCTGGCCATGAAGCTCGGCGGCGTCCTGGGCTAGGGCCCCTACACAAGGCACCCTTCGCGTGAACGACGCTCCGTTCTTTGCCGGCATCGCCGACGCGGGCCCCTCTGCCCGTGCCGTCTGGGCCGCGGCCCCCGATGGCTATGCCACCCGCGTGGCCCATCTGGGCGGCGGGCCCAAGGGCACCGTCCTGCTGTTTCCCGGACGCACGGAATATGTCGAGAAATACGGGCCCGGCGGGCGCGAGCTTGCCGCCCGCGGCTATGGCTGCGTCGCCGTCGACTGGCGCGGCCAGGGCCTGACCGAACGGTTCCTGCCCGACGCCGCGCTCGGCCATGTGCCCCAGTTCTCCGACTATCAGGCCGATGTCGCCGCGCTCGTGGCCTCGGCCGAGGCCTGGGAAATGCCCCGCCCGTGGCACCTGATCGGCCACTCGATGGGCGGCGCAATCGGCCTCCGCGCGCTCTATGACGGGCTGCCCGTCGCCTCCGCCGCCTTCTCCGGCCCGATGTGGGGGATCGCGCTCAATCCTGTCTTGCGCCCCCTGGCGCAAGGCATTTCCGGCGGTGCCCGCGCGCTGGGGCTCGGCAATCGGCTCGCGCCCGGCTCCGATCGCGCCAACTACATCCTGACCGCGCCGTTCGAGGACAACACGCTCACCACCAGCCCCGACCGCTACGCCTGGATGCGAGAGCAGCTGACCGCCCATCCCGAGCTCGCCCTCGGCGGGCCCACGCTGCACTGGGTGAACGAAGCGCTGGCCGAAATCGGGCGCCTCGAGCGCGAGCCCGCCCCAAAGATGCCGGGCCTCTGCGTCACCGGATCGAACGAGCGGATCGTCGAAATTCCCTCGATGCGCACCCGGATGGAGGGGTGGCTTGGCGGCCGCCTGATCGAGGAAGAGGGTGCCGAGCACGAGCTAATGATGGAGCGCGACGACGTTCGCACGCGCTTCTTCGACACCGTCACCGCGCATTTCGACGCCGCCGCCTGACCGCGACAGTCCCTTCCCGCGCGGGTTCCGCACGAACGACCGCGCAGGGCTCGGGCGACAGACTGCGCCACCCGTGTGTCCGTCCGCACGCCCCCCGCGCCCGGCGATCCGCGGTCCTCGGGCACACCCCGGCACGGGCCTCTGGCCAAGCCCGCCGGCATGGGCTATCTGGCGCCCCGCGCCACCCCCCGCGCCACCCGGAGAGCCGCCTTGCCCGACACCCCCCATCCCGACGACCTGCACGACGCGATTTCCTCAGTCGAGGAGATCATCGAGGACGCCCGCAACGGCCGCATGTTCATCCTCGTCGACCGGGAAGACCGCGAGAATGAGGGCGATCTGGTCATTCCGGCCCAGATGGCCACGCCCGACGCCGTCAACTTCATGGCCACCCATGGCCGCGGCCTCATCTGCCTGGCGCTCACCGGCGAGCGGATCGACGGGCTCGGCCTCCCGCTTATGGCCTCCTCGAACTCCTCGCGCCACGAAACCGCCTTCACGGTCTCGATCGAGGCGCGCGAGGGCGTCACAACCGGCATCTCCGCCTCCGACCGCGCCCGCTCCGTGGCCGTGGCCATCGACAGCGCCTCGACCGGCGCCGACATCGCCACGCCGGGCCATGTCTTCCCGCTCCGCGCCCGCGATGGCGGCGTGCTGGTCCGCGCCGGCCACACCGAGGCCGCGGTCGACGTCGCGCGCCTGGCCGGGCTCAACCCGTCGGGCGTCATCTGCGAGATCATGAACGAAGACGGGACGATGGCGCGCCTGCCCGACCTCGTCGCGTTCGCCCAGCGCCACGGGCTCAAGATCGGCACGATCTCCGACCTCATCGCCTATCGCCGCCGGCACGACAATTTGGTGCGCTCCCGCGACCAACAGACGATCCAGAGCGAGTTCGGCGGGGAGTGGACCCTTCGGATCTACGCCGACGAGACGCAAGGAGCGGAGCATATCGCTCTGATCAAGGGCGACCTGACCACACCCGAGCCTGTCTTGGTCCGGATGCACGCGCTTGACCCGCTGCTCGACATCGTCGGCACCGGCCCCGCCGGTCGCGCGGGCGAGTTCGCCGATGCCATGCGCCTCATCGCCGAAGAGGGCCGCGGCGCCCTCGTCCTGCTGCGCGACGTCCACATGAAGCTCGCCGCCGAAGCCGAGGTCTCGCCCCAAACCCTGCGGCAATACGGGCTCGGCGCCCAGATCCTGTCGTCGCTGGGGATTTCAACCATGATCCTGCTCACCAACTCCCCGACCCCCAAGGTTGTGGGGCTCGAGGCCTACGGGCTCGAGATTGTCGGCACCCGCAAGATCTCGGAGCTCGGATAATGGCCCTGTCGCATTACTCTCTGCCCCGCCCGGACTTCGACAAGCCTGTGAAGCTCCTGATCGTCGTGGCGCCCTTCTACCGCGAGATTGCCGACATGCTGCTCGCGGGCGCCCGGGCCGAGCTCGACGCCGCCGGCGCCACCCACGACACGGTCGAGGTGCCCGGCGCGCTTGAGGTTCCGACCGCTATCCGCATCGCCTATCGCCAAGCCAGGTTCGACGGGTTCGTGGCGATGGGCTGCGTGATCCGCGGCGAGACCACACACTACGAGACCGTCTGCAACGACAGCTCCCGCGCCATTCAGCTTCTGGGCCTCGAAGGCGCCTGCATCGGCAACGGCATCCTGACGGTTGAAAACGAGGCCCAGGCCCTCGTCCGCGCCGATCCCGCCCAGGCCAACAAGGGCGCCGGCGCGGCGGCCGCGGCACTCCACCTCATCGCGCTCACCCGTCGCTTCGGGCCCGAACCCAAGGGCGTCGGGTTCCGCCCCGGCGGCCGCGACACCCTTCTGGCCGCCGAGGCCGCCGACGGCCCCACACGGGTCTAGCTGCGTCGATGCCTCCCGCCTCCGACACACGCGCCCAACAGCTCGCCGCGCGCGAAGCGCAAAAGCGCCGCCGCTCGGCCGCCCGCCTCTATGCGGTGCAGGCGCTCTTCCAGATGGAGATCTCGGGCCAGACGACCACATCGGTCGAGCGGGAGTTCGAGGATCACCGCTTCGGAGCCGTCACCGCCGAGGGCGACGAGATGGAAGAGGGCGATGTCGATCTGTTCCGCGCCCTCGTCGACGGCGCCGTCAACGAACAGGCCCGGATCGACCAGATGACCGACCGCGCTCTCGTCGCGAAATGGCCGATCGACCGGATCGACCCCACGCTCCGCGCCCTCTTCCGCGCCGGCGGCGCCGAACTCCTGGCCGCCACCACCCCGCCCAGGGTCGTGATCACCGAATTTGTCGACGTGGCCCGCGCCTTCTTCCCCGAAGGCCGCGAGCCGAGCTTCGTCAATGCCGTGTTGGACCACATGGCCCGCGAGGCCCAGCCCGACGCGTTCTGACCCGCTGGCGCGCCCAGCGGCACCGCCCGTCCAGCCTCCGGCAGGAGTATTTTCATCAAGGTGGTGAAGAGCTTACCCCATCATCTTGATCCAAGTGCTCATGCATCCCGTCCCGCCGAGCGCAGGCCTCGGGCCCCGCGTGACGGCAAGCGGGATCTGCGGGCGGGCGGGCCGCAGTGCGCCAGCACGAGGTCCGTCCCTGCCCGCCCCACCCTAGGCGCAAGGGGCTCGGGGCCGCGGCATCAGGCGCCCTCCCACACCTCCCGCGGCAGCCGCCAGCACTGCAGCTCGGCCGGGCCCGTGCCCAGATCCAGCACCGCATCGTAATCGTGCACGGCGCCCAGCTTGGCGGTGCCCCTCTGCGAGCGGATGTTCTCGGGCGCGATGTGGAACCAGACCAATTGATAGGACGCAAAGGCGTGGCCCAGCATCAGCGTCTTGATCGCCCGGTTCGACGCCCCGCCCCACCAGGCACGCCCCAGCATCGTGAAGCCGATGGCGATATCCGATGGCTGGTCCGGCACATCGTAATAGCGTGAGCACCCGGCCAGGTCTCCCCGCGCGCGGTCCTCAAAGACCAGCGTCGTTCCCGTCCCCAACAGGAACTCGAAGTAGGGCGCAAACACCTCGTGCCGCCACCGCTCGCGCGCCGGGTGCTGCGCCCAGAGCTCGGGCTCCCCGGCCACGGCAAACAGCGGGTCGAGATCACCGGCGGCCATCGGGCGCAAGCGAAAGGCATCGCCCGTCAACACGGGCTGGGGGTCGAAATCGGCCAACATGTCCCGCCCCTATCAGCCCTGCCACCCGCGGAAAAGCGCCCTTGCGGCGCCGCGCCCCCTTCCCTCCCCCGCGCGCGCCGCTACCTCTGAGCGTAAAGGAGCGTGTGCCATGTCGCCCTCACCCCGATTGCCGCGCCTCGTGCGCCTCTATATCCGCCACAGCGCACTCGGCTTTCTGGCCGCCGCCGTGTTCGTGGCCCTTTTGATGTGGTTCGACGTCGCGCGCCTGCGCTACCTCGTCACCCACACCGCCGACGGCCCGCTGGCCCTCTTTCTCTTGTGGATGTTCAACGGCATCGTCTTCAGCGGCGTCCAGTTCGGCATCGCGATCATGAGCCTGTCCGAAAACGACCGCGGGCGCTAAGGGCGCCGGCTCCTGTCATCACGGCCCGTCACGCGCCGATGGCGTTTGCACCGCCCGCCCGCATCGGGCATGACAGTTTCATGACACCCCATGCCCGGGCCTATTCGGTCCACCTACTCACCGCATCCGGCGCCGTCTTCGCCATGCTCGCCCTTCTCGAGGCGAGCGCGGGCGACTGGCCGATGATGTTCCTGTGGCTCGTGGTCGCCTTTGCCGTCGACGGCATCGACGGGCCGCTCGCCCGGCATTTCGGCGTGCGCGAGCATGCGCCCGAGGTCGACGGCGCGCTCCTCGACCTGATCATCGACTATCTGACCTATGTCTTCATTCCGGCCTATGCGCTCTTTCAGTCCGGCCTCATGGGCGGGTGGACCGGTTGGGTGGCGCTCCTTGTCGTCACCTTTACCTCGGCGATCTATTTCGCCGACACCCGCATGAAAACAAAGGACAATTCGTTCTCGGGCTTCCCCGGTTGCTGGAACATGCTGGTGCTCGTCCTCTTCGCCGTCGCCCCGCCGCCCGCGGTCTCGCTCGTGGTCGTCGTCCTCTTGGCCGTGGCGATGTTCACCGACATCAAGTTCATCCACCCGGTGCGCACCGCCCGCTGGCGTGCGCTCTCCCTGCCGGTCGCCGTGGCCTGGACACTATTCGCCGCCTGGGCGGCCTGGGTGGAGTTCTCGCCCGACAGCTGGTCGACCTGGGGCCTCGTCGCCAGCTCGGTCTATCTCGCAACCGCCGGCGCCCTGCAACAGATCCTGCCCGAGCGGCGCTAGGGCCAGACCGCCGCTATCTCGGCTCGCCCGCCGGCAGACCCAGCCGGATCGGCCCCCGTGCCGCCTCCGGGTCGACGGGCGCGCCCTTTTGCAGGGCCTGCAGCCGCCCCTCGGCCCGCAACCTCGCCGCCACCCGGCGCACCTCCGGCATCAGATCGCGCCAGTCCTCGGACAGCGCACGCGCCGCCTCCGAGGGGCAGAACGTGCGCCCCGCCCCCCGTCGATGGGCCAGATCCAAAAGCGTCTCGGCGATGGCCCGGTCCTCGACCTCTGTCACCGCATCCACCCGGGTCGCCGCCGCACGCCTAGCCCGCGGGCGGCGCGTATTGGGCGCCCTGTGCCTTCGCCATTGCCGCCTGGGCCTCGGCGGATGTCAGAAGCCGCGTCGTCGCCCCGGCGCTGAACCCGCCCGACGCGCCCACACTCATCGACAGGGCGGCCGCCGTCTCATCATCCGGCGCTTCAACGATGGCGACCACATCGTCGGCGCCAAATGCAAAATAGAGATGGTGCAGCGTGGCGCCAAGCGATGCGGCCAACTCGCGCGCCGCCGCTTCACGGTCTACCGGCGACGCGATCATCGCCTTGATCGACGCCGACGTATAGCGCGCGGTGAACATGTAATGTGGCATGATTTCCCCCTCCCAGAAGTGTCATGGCCGGGCAAAAGTGCAGCCCGGCCATGGAGATCGTACCACCGTGGGTCTGCTTGCCCTAACGTAAACTCAGCGCCGCGTCGCAGCGGAAGCAGACGCCAGGGTGGGTGTGGCGGCCGACATCGGGCAAGATCTTCCAGCAGCGCTGGCACTTCTGGCCTTCGGCCCGGGCAAACACCACCGCCACGCCTTCGACATCGTCCAGCCGGAACGCCTCCTCGGGCGCGGGCTCGGTCGAGAGCGTCACGCCGCTCGTGATGCAAAGATCGGCAAACGCCTCCTTGTCGCCGATTAGCCCCGCGATCTCGGGCGTGACATAGACATGGGGCGCCGCCTCGAGCGACGCGCCGATCCGGCCCGCCTGACGCTCCAGTTCCAGCGCGCCGGTCACCACGCGCCGCACCGCGCGCAGCCGGTCAACCCGCTGGAACACCTCCGGCGCACGCCATTCGTCCGGCACCGGCGGGATGTCTTGCAGGTGCACCGACGAGCCCTCGCCGGGGAACCGCTCCAGCCACACCTCTTCCATCGTGAAAACGAGGATCGGCGCAAGCCATGTTGTCAGCCGGTGGAAGAGCGCGTCGAGCACCGTGAGCGTCGCCAACCGCCGCACGCTATCGTCGGCATCGCAGTACAACGCGTCCTTTCGAATGTCGAAATAGGTGGCCGACAGCGTCACCGTGGCAAAGGTAAAGACCGTCTGCCACACGCCCTGGAAGTCGTAGGCGGCATAGCGCGCGCGCACCTCGGCGTCGATCTCGGTCACCCGGTGCAGGATCGCCCGCTCCAGATCCGGCATCTCGGCCACCGGCACGGCGCGCTCCGGGTCGAGATCCGGCAGGCTGCCCAGGATGAACCGCATCGTGTTGCGCAAGCGGCGATAGCTGTCAGCCACGCCCTTCAGGATCTCCGGCCCGATCCGTTGGTCGGCGGTGTAATCGGTCTGCGCCACCCAGAGCCGCAGGATGTCCGCGCCGTACTGCTTGACGACCTCGGCCGGCACGATCGTGTTGCCGAGGGACTTCGACATCTTCATGCCCTTCTCGTCGAGCGTGAAGCCGTGGGTCAGCACGCCGCGATAGGGCGCGCGGCCCTTGGTGCCGCAGGCCTGCAGCATCGAGGAATGGAACCAGCCACGGTGCTGGTCCGTCCCCTCCAGATAGAGATCCGCCAGCCCGTCGTCCGACCCGTCCTCCCGGTCGCGCAGCACAAACGCATGGGTCGAGCCGCTGTCGAACCACACATCGAGGATGTCGAAGATCTGCGTATAGGCGTCGGGGTCATAGTCGTTGCCGAGGAACCGCGCCTTGGCGCCCTCGGCATACCAGGCATCGGCCCCCTCTTCCTCGAACGCCGCCACGATCCGCGCGTTCACCGTCTCATCGCGCAACAGGAACTCCGGATCGTCCGGCAGGGCGCCCTTCTTCACAAAGCAGGTCAGCGGCACGCCCCAGGCGCGCTGGCGCGACAGCACCCAGTCGGGCCGGGCCTCGATCATCGAGTGCAGACGGTTCCGCCCGGTCTTCGGTGTCCACCGCACCAATTCGTCGATCGACGTCAGCGCCCGCGCCCGGATCGTGTCGCCAAATTCGCCCATCCCGTCGTCCAGCCGCTTGTCGATTGCGGCAAACCATTGCGGCGTGTTGCGGAAGATCAGCGGTGCCTTCGACCGCCAGGAATGGGGATAGGAATGCTTTAGCCGCCCCCGCGCGATCAGCGCACCGACCTCCACGAGCTTGGTGATCACCGCCGTGTTGGCTTTGCCCTCCTTGCCTTTATGGTCAAAGACCACCTCGCCGGCAAAGAGCGGCAGATCAGGCCGAAACGCCCCATCTTCCAACACGTTATGCGTCATCTTTAAACCATGGCGCACGCCGAGGATATAATCGTCGGCCCCGTGGCTCGGCGCGGTGTGCACAAACCCCGTTCCCGCCTCGTCGGTCACATGGTCGCCGGGCAGCATCGGCACGTCATAGTCCCATTCGCCCTGGCCGCCCTCGATCCCGCGGAATGGATGCGCGCAGACCAGAAGGTCCAGCTCGCCCGCCGACACGTCGGCCACCCGGCGCCACTGCCCCGCCTCCAGCCGCGCCTTGGTCAGCACCTCGTCCGCCAGCCGGTCGGCCAAGAGATACCGGTCGCCCACCTGGGCCCAGCATTCCTCCGGCGTGCCCGTCACCTCGTACAGGCCGTAGGACAGCTCGGGGTTGAACGCCACGGCGCGGTTCTGCGGGATGGTCCAGGGCGTCGTTGTCCAGATGATCACCTGCGCCCCTCGCAGATCGCTCCGCGCGCCCGTCTCGCTCACCGCCCGGATCACCGGGAACTTGGCCCAAATCGTGTGGCTCTGGTGTTCGTGATACTCGACCTCGGCCTCCGCCAGCGCCGTCTTCTCCACGACCGACCACATCACCGGCTTCGAGCCCTGATAGAGCGTCCCGTTCATCAGGAACGTCATGAATTCCTGCGCGATCACCGCCTCGGCATGGAAATCCATCGTCAGATACGGCGCGTCCCACGCCCCGGTGATGCCCAGCCGCTTGAACTCGTCGCGCTGCACATCGACCCAACCCTCGGCAAAGGCCCGGCACTCACGGCGCAGCTCAACCAGATCCACCTCGTCCTTGTTCCTGCCCTTGGCGCGGTACTGCTCCTCGATCTTCCACTCGATCGGCAGGCCGTGACAGTCCCAGCCGGGGATGTAGCGCGCATCGCGCCCCATCATCTGCTGGCTCCGCACCACCATATCCTTCAGCACCTTGTTCAGCCCGTGGCCGATATGAAGATGCCCGTTGGCATAGGGCGGGCCGTCATGCAGCGTGAAAGGCGGGCGCGCCTGCGGATTGGCGGCCGCCTTCTCCCGCAGCCGGTCATACACCCCGATCTGCTCCCAGCGCTCCAGCCACGCAGGCTCGCGCTTGGGCAACCCTGCGCGCATCGGAAACGCGGTCCGCGGCAGGTTCAGCGTGTCTTTGTAATCGGGGGCGTCGCCCGGTGCATCTGGGTCGGTCGGGGCTGTGGTATCAGCACACATCTGGGGCATCCTTTCGGGATCGTGACGAGGGGGTCGGCGGGGGGTCGAGCGGCGCGCATCACGCAAGCGCCTTGTCCCGGCATCCGACGGGCCCGTGCGGGCCTCAGAACGCCGGGCCGCTAATCTCGATGATGAGGCCCCGTATCGTCATGAGCGGCGGTATAGTGCGCCGTCCGGGCGCAGACAAGGCCCGTGGGGCGCGTCCACTCCGCGCTAACGCCTCAGACCAATTAAGGGAAGATGATGACACCCGAGTTCAGCGACCTCATGAGCGACGTGCCAAACGACGGTAATCGCATGATCTTCGGCGGCTTCGATGCCATGTTTGTCCTCAAGGCCGAGTGGATCGCGGCCGCCGGCTCGCCGCCGTCCCGGAGCCTCCCTCACCCGTTGCCGATCCCCCAAAGCGCCGGCCGAAGGCCCGGCGCCTCCCCCACCTCTTTATCGAGCGCCTCATGCTCGGCCCGCCAGACCGGCAGCGCCGCCACCAGCACGTCGCGACCCGTCTCGGTCAGGGCCAGCCGCCGGGCGCGCCGGTCCTCGGGGTCTGCCATCCCCACCACCAGCCCCCGCCGCTCCAGCGGCTTCAGCGCCGCGGTCAACGTTGTGCGGTCCATCGCAAGAAAGCGCGCGAGATCGCCCAGCTTCGGCGCCCCAGGACGGTTGAGCGCGATCATCAGCGAAAACTGCCCGTGGCTCAGCCCATAGGGCTTCAGCGCATGATCGAACCGCCGCCCAAGCGCCCGCGCCGCCCGCTGCACATGCAGGCACAGACACCTGTCCCGCACCTCATGGGTCACTCGCAGCGGAAGATCATCTCGCATTGTCACTTCAGACATGATACGTTGATATCAACTCAACACGACTCGGTCCAGTCCCAACGGCTTGAACAGGAAGGAACTCCAATGCCTTACGTCGACGTTTTTCTCGCCCCAGTCGAAATCTCAAAAAAAGCAGAGTACATCGCACACTCCGAAACGACGTGGGAGGTGTTCCGCGATCTCGGCTGCGTCTCGCAGTGGGAATGCTGGGGCGACGACGTGCCGGAGGGCGAGGTCACGTCGCTGCCCATGGCCGTCAAGCTCAAGGAGGGCGAGACTGTCGTCGCCGGTTGGTGCGTCTGGCCCGATAAGGCCACACGCGATGCCGCCTGGGCTAGGATCATGTCGCCCGAGTACGGCGACAAGATGGGCGACATGCCGTTCGACGGAAAGCGCATGACCTTCGGCGGCTTCGACGCGATCATGACGCGCGAGGCCGCACCGGCGTCCGAGCCGGCCTAGGGCTCGACCAAGCTGCAAAGGAAGCCCCCCAATGCCCGAGATCATCCCGAACCTCTGGTTCGACGGGCAGGCGGAAGAGGCCGCGCGGTTCTATGCCGGCCTCTTCCCCAACAGCCAGGTTGATCACATCATGCATGCCCCGTCTGACAAACCGGGGGCGTCTCCCGGCACCGTCCTCTACGTGGAATTCACGCTGAACGGTCAGCGCTACGGCGCCATCAATGGCGGACCGACCTTCACTCTCTCCGAAGCAATCTCACTCGTCGTGGCCTGCCAGGACCAGGCAGAGATCGACCATTACTGGGACGCGCTCGGCGCCGATGGTGGCACGCACAGCCAGTGCGGCTGGCTAAAGGACAGGTTCGGTCTCTCGTGGCAGATCCAGCCCGCGCATATGCAGCGCCTTGTGGCCGGGCCAAGTGCCGAGGGTTCGGCGCGGGCGTTTCAGGCCATGCTCGGGATGACCAAGCTCGACATCTCTGAACTCGAGGCGGCCTATGCGGGCCCCCGCTGAGCTGCCGGTGCGCCGGCGCCGGCCACGTCGATCGGGCGAGTCGCTCTGGCCACGACCCCGGTCAACTGGAATATTTCACCGTACGCCCGGAACACCCGAGTCATATGCCGACTCATATGGAATTCATATGCGAGTCATATGCGACTCATACGAAAGTCATACGGAATTCATATGCGAAAAAAAAATCTGTCAGGCCTCACCGGTTCAGCCAGTCCCAGGCCCGTGAGATCACAACCGAGCCCTCGCCCACCGCCGAGGCCACGCGCTTGACCGACCCGGCCCGCACATCCCCCACCGCAAAGATCCCAGGTGTTGAAGTGGCATATGCAGAAGACGCGCCAACCGTTTGACCTGTCTGCACAAAACCCTTTTCGTCCAGCGCCACGTGGCCCGACAGCCAGTCGGTGTTGGGCGCCGCGCCCACCATCACGAACAGGGCGCGCGTGTCGAGGCGCCAATCCTGCCCCATCATCTTGTCCCGGATATTGATACAGGTGAGGGCGGAATCTCCATGGAGTTCAGTCACTTCCGTGCGGTAGTGAATGGTGATCCGGGGGTCTGCCTCAAGCCGGCTCGACAGGTAGGATGACATTGACGACGCCAGGCTCGGCCCCCGCACCAGCAGGTGCACATGTTTGGCCGATCGGCTGAGAAACATCGCCGCCTGCCCCGCCGAGTTGCCCCCGCCGATCACGGCAACCTCCGAGGCCCGGCACCACCGCGCCTCGACCTCGGTCGCCGCATAGTAGACCCCCGCGCCTTCGAACTCGGCGAGCCGAGGCAGGGGCAGTCGGCGATATTGCACGCCCGTGGCGATCACCAGAGCGCGGGCTTGCGTCATGTCGCCATCGTCGAGCGTGACACAGAAATTCTCTCCGTTTTCAGATACTTCCAGTGCCGTTGCCCGGCGCGGAACGGCGAACCGCGTGCCGAATTTCATCGCCTGCACCTCGCCCCGCCAGACAAGATCGGCGCCCGAGATGCCGGTCGGGAAACCCATATAGTTCTCGATCCGCGACGAGGTTCCCGCCTGCCCGCCGATCGCTAGATCCTCCAGCACCAGTGCCGAAAGGCCCTCCGCCCCGGCATAGACCGCCGCCGCCACGCCGGCCGGCCCCCCGCCCACGATCAGCACATCGTGCACCGTCTCCGGGTCGAGGGCCAGATCGAGCCCCAGAAGCCGCGCAACGGCCCGGGGTGACGGGTCATCCACCCGCGTTTCGCCAAAGACGACGCCGGGACGGCTCAGATCGATATTGCAGGCCTCCGCCATCTTCTGCGCATCTTCCTGGTCGGGCGTCTTGCGACGATACGGAATGCGGTTGCGGCTGGCAAAGGCGGCCAGGCGACGGAGGCTCCGATCGGCCTCATCGCCGATCAGATGCAGGGCACTTTCGTTTGATTCCAACAGCCTGCGCCGCCGGGCGGCCATCACGGTCACGATGATGTCCGAGGCCTCGGGAATGCGCGCCATCAGCTCAAGCATCGTCTCGCGTTCTACGATCAGAAGCTCGCTGTCGACGCAGGTCCGCATCGACAGCATCGCGCTGCCACCGTTCAGAAAGCTGATCTCGCCCGCGAACTGCCCCGGCCCGAGCGTGGCGATCCCATAGCGCTCACCGGTGGCCGGATTATAGGCCTCGACCTCGCCCGACAGCACATAGATGAACTGATGCGCGGGAACCCCGACGCTGATCACCTCCCGCCCGGCCTCGAACATTTCCACGCGGCCCGCACGGCGCATGGCGGTCACATGCTCGTCGGTCAGGGGGGTGCGCACCATCGTGCGCAGATCGGCGGCCAGCGTTTCCATCGGCTTACTCCTCGGGCGTCTTCTCGGAGGCAAATAGTCCGGCAAGCGCCCGTTGCACGATCCGGGTGACCGAGGGCCGGCGTTCCGCGCTGAAGGGCAGCGGGCGACAGACCTCGAGCGCGGCAACACCCACCCGGGCGGTCAGCGCGCCGTTCACAAGCCCTTCGCCGAAGCGTCTGGAAAGGCGGGATAAAATCCCGCCGCCGGCCACCGACTGCAGCATGTCATCGCCCACTGCAACCGCCCCGGTGGCGACAAGATGCGTGAGCACCGCGCGCGTCAGCCGCCAGTTGCCAAGGCTCCCCGACCGGCCGCCATAGACCTCTGCAATCCGCCGGATCATCCGCAGATTGGCGCCGAGGGCGGCCACCACATCGGCCAGGGCAAGGGGCACCAGAGCGGTGACCATCGCGACCTGGCGCGCGGCGGCCTCGACCTCTTTCACGGCCTGCGCATCGAGCGGGCGCAGCACCTCACGCTCCGCCAAACCCAGAAGCGCATCGGCATCAAACATGTCGCCCTTCCGCTCGGCGAGCCGCGCGAGCCCCCAGGACGCATCAGATCGTGTGGCGTAGAGCCCCACAAGCCGCTCCACGACCTGCCGCGCGGCGGCTAGATCTGCCCCGGCCAGCGCCGCTTCGGCATCGCGGTGGAGCATGTCGAGCCGGCGCAGACGCATCAGCCCCGCCGCCTCGCGCAAGGCCATGGCCAGAAAGGCAATGATGACGATAGCGACGAGGATGAGCGCGGCCCCGCCCAATAAAGCGTTGCGCGCCAAAAGCCCGGTGACGAAGTCCCACGCCGCCACCGACAGCACGAACCCGAAAAGCGCCGCCGCCCCACCCCAGAACAGACGGCCCAGCCGGTTGGCCGGGCGCGCACCGAGGGCTGCCACGGTCTGCATGGCCTGGCCCCGTGGGGGCGCGGCGTCGGGCACGGGGGGCGCCTCAGCCGGGTCCGGCCGCGCGGCCTCGTCCTCGATCTCGATCACGACGGGGCCGCGCGGGGGCGTGTTGCGGTCTTGGTCTGCCATGGCTTTACCTCACCTCAGCCGGTCGCCGATCAGAAACTCCGCCGCCCGGTCGAGCCGGATATGGGGCGGCCCCTCGCCCGGCCGCGACGGGCGGCCCGGCGGGCGAAAGCGCATCGCCGAGAACTCACCGTCGAGCCAGGTCTCGGCGCCGGAGCGCGCGGGCCCGAGCACTCGGCCCGGCTCCTCGGGGACCTGCCCGGGGTAAAGCGCGGCCTGTTTGCCGTTTTCCAGCACTCCGCGCACCATCGGCAGGGTTTGCCCGCGGTGCTCGCGCTCCTCTTCCACCGTGGCGCGGATGGCGGCGATGGCCAGCGCCTCGGTCTTGGCGCCTGAGAAATCGGCCCGATCCTTGGCCTGACGGAGCATCGCCTCCAGGAGCGCCGCCATTGCGGGATGCTGGAGGTGATGCAGATGGTCGGCCTTGGTCGCGGCCAGCAGCACCCGTTCGACGCGGCGCTGCCCAAGAAGCCGCGATAGCCAGCTTGCCTGGCCCGGACGAAAGGCGCGGAGGGTCCGGTCGAGCCCGTCGGCCAGATCGGCGACCGAGGCGGGGCCGGCATGGAGCGCACCGAGGAGATCGACAAGCACCACCTGCCGGTCGATCCGGGCGAAATGGTCCCGGAAGAAGGGCCGCGCCACCTCGCGCTTGTAGGCCTCGAACCGGCGCGCCATCTCGCGGGCGAGCGAGCCGCGGGGCGAGGGCCCGGGCGGCAAGGGCGCAAAGGTGAGGGCGGGCGAGCCGGCCAGCTCGCCGGGCATCAGGAACCGGCCGGGCGTGCAGTCGGAGAAGCCCGCGGCGCGGGCGGCTTGCAGGTATGCGGTGTAGGCGGCGGCAAGAGCCTCTGCCTGCGGTTCGTCCATACGGCCGCCAAGGTCAGCCTCGGCCAGTGCGGCGCGGAACGGCGCGGCCTCGTCGCGCCGCTCTGCGGCGTCGAGGATCTCTGCCGACCATTCCTCGAAGCTCTGGTCCATAAGCCCAAGGTCGAGGAGCCACTCGCCGGGGTAATCGACGATGTCGAGATGCACCGTGCGCGGCCCCGACAGCGCCGCGACAAAGCCCGCGGGTTGCACCCGGAACGACAGGCGCAGCTGGCTGACGGCCCGGGTGCTGTCGGGCCAGTGCGGCGGCTCGCCCGTCAGGTCGGCCAGGTGCCGTTCATAGGCAAAGCGGGGCACGGTATCGTCGGGCTGCGGCTGCAGCCAGGCGGCGCGGATCGCCCCGGTGGCGGCGCCGGTCAGGCCTGGCATGCGGCCCCGATCCATCAGATTGGCCACGAGCGAGGTGATGAACACGGTCTTGCCGGCGCGCGCGAGGCCGGTCACGCCAAGCCGGATGACGGGCTCGAAGAAGGTCTCCGAGACGCCTGCGGCGGCCGCTTCGGCGCTCTGCACCACCCCGTCCGCGATCCGACCGATAACCATACCTGCCCCTTCTTGCCCGGCCCTACATAGGCGGGTGCGTGGGCGGTGCCTAGCGGGCGGTTTGCATTCGGGCGGCGCGCGGGCGATGAGGGCGCCCCGAGGAGATCCGACGATGCCCCGCTACGCCCTCCTGATCGAATATGACGGCACGCCGTTTTCCGGCTGGCAGCGCCAGGCGGACCGGCCGACGGTGCAGGGCGCGCTCGAAGCGGCGATTGCGCGGCTTGAGCCCGACCGTCCGTCGATCGCGGCTGCAGGGCGAACCGATGCGGGCGTGCATGCTTTGGGCCAAGTTGCGCAGGCGGACATGGCAAAGGCGTGGGATCCGTTTCGCCTGGGCGAGGCGCTGAACCATCATTTGAAGCCCGCGCCCGTGGCGGTGCGGGCCGTGGCGGCGGTGGCGGACGACTGGCATGCCAGGTTCTCGGCGGTCGAGCGGCGCTATCTGTTCCGCATCCTGAACCGGCGTGCGCCGCCGGCGCTGCTGCGCAACCGGGTCTGGCATGTGGCCCACCCGCTCGACACGGAAGCGATGCAGGACGGGGCGCGCGCGCTCCTGGGTCAGCACGACTTCACGACCTTCCGCTCTTCGGAGTGCCAGGCCGACAGCCCGGTCAAGACGCTCGACCGGTTGGATGTGCGTGCGGTCGAGACGGACGCCGGCACAGAGATCCGGTTCGACGTGCGCGCGCGGTCATTTCTGCACAACCAGGTGCGGAGCTTCGTGGGAACGCTGGAGCGGGTCGGCGCCGGGGCCTGGGCACCCGAGGAGGTGGGCGCTGCGCTTGCGGCACGAGACCGTGCGGCCTGCGGGCCGGTATGCCCGCCCTCGGGGCTCTATCTGGCTGGCGTCGGCTATCCCGAAGACCCGTTCGCCTGAGAGGTCAGGCCGGCACGCGCTCGGGGTCGTTGACGTCCTTCAGGAGCCGCGCGTGGCGACGGCAGGCCGCGATGGCCTCACCGAACGTGGTGATCCCCTGCCCGGCCAGCATCGGGATGAGCTTTTCCAACGCCGCCGCTGTTGCGATCGTATCGCCCATCGCGGTGTGGCGCGCCTCGGGCGGGATGGTGATCCCGAGCCGGTCGGTCAGGGCGTCGAGCGTGTGGGTCTGGGCCTGGCCGAAGACGACCGCAGACAGGAGAACGGTGTCGAGCACGGGATGATCGAACCGCGCGCCGATCCCGGCCTCATGGCGGCGCAAGAACTCCAGATCGAAGGGCGCGTTGTGGGCCACGAGCACGGCGCCCTCGGCAAACGCGTGGAACCGGCGGGCGGCGATATCGATGGGCGGCGCGTCGGTTACCATCGCTTCGGTGATGCCGTGGACCTCGGTTGAGACGGCCGGGATCGAGCGACCCGGATTGACCAGCGTCTCGAACGCCTCGCCCTCGACCACGCGGCCGCCAAGCATGCGCATCGCGGCGATCTGCACGATCTCGTCGCCGGATGACGGCAGAAGGCCGGTCGTCTCGGTGTCGAAGACGATGCAGGTCAGCGCGGTGAGCGGGGTTTCGGCCAGGGCGCCGGGCGGGTCGCGGTCGAGAAGGTCGAAATCATAGACCGCGCGGCGGGTTTCCGCGGCGCCGGCCGGCGCTCCGACGGCAGACAGGGCCAGGGGCAGGCAGAGGCGCGCTTCGGTCTCCCGCGGCCCGGGCTCGGGCCAGACTTCGGTGCCATGGGCAGCAAGGACCGAGCGGCCGGTCGTGTCGGCGAGGCCCACTTCGAGCGGGCGGCCGAGCCATGCCTCGAGCCGGGCTACGGGCAAAACCGGGCCCGTCCAAGACAGGCTCAGCAGCGCGCCGCCCTCTTCCGCAGCGACTTGCAGGCTCAATCCGTGCGCCTCATGCTCGCCCACCAACCGTTCGGCAAGATGCGACAGGAGCGCCACGAGCTGGAACGCGTCGCACTGAAGCCTAAGATCGCCAGCTTCGACGGCGAGCGCGATCCCGGCCTGACCGGCCTGAGTGGCGACGGCTTCGGCGAGCTCGC
The DNA here is from genome assembly GCA_039822045.1 of Pseudomonadota bacterium. Taxonomy (GTDB): domain Bacteria; phylum Pseudomonadota; class Alphaproteobacteria; order Rhodobacterales; family Rhodobacteraceae; genus HLUCCA09. Next base: position 176,655 of record JBCBMY010000012.1, read on the forward strand.
CGGACCGCGTGTCGGCCATCGGCCACCAGCCGCCCCGGGCCGCATCATATCGGGCACCGAGGTCGGTGATCGTGGCGGCCAGCCCCTCGACCTCGGCCAGAAGCGCCGCACGGCCCTGCGCCTCACGGGCCGATCCGGCGGCCAGAACCGTTTGGAGGTTGGCGGCCGGGCGGCGGACGCGCTCGAACACCTCTTCCAGCAACGCCTCGCGGCCCGCGTGGAGCGCAAGATCGGCCGTTACGTCCCGCAGCGTCAGCACATAGCCGGGCCGGTCGCCCCGCCCCTGTGGCAGATCGAGGAGGCGCATGCGGCCAGCCAGCACGTCGCCCGACTGGGTGGTGGCGCACAGAAGATCGGTCGCCGTTCCCGCCCGCTCGGGCAGGCTGAGCCGCTCATAGGCCGCCCGCACCGGCGCTGGGTTGAGATAATCGAGGAGCGACCGGTCGAGCCCCGGCGCATGCTCGGCCGTCAGAAGCGCGGCCGCCGGGCCGTTGTAGAACACGATCTGGTGGTCGGGCGCGCACAGAAGCACACCAGCCGGCACATCGGCCAGAAGGGCCTGCAGCCGCGCATTTTCGATGGCAAGGCGTGTGGTTTCGCGCTCCACCGCCTCAGCCAGCGCGCTCTTGGTCTCGGTGAGCGAGCCCGTCACCGCACGAGCGGCCGGTGCAAGATCGCCCAGGTAGATCGCGTGGTCGTGCTTTAGCTCGTGGGACACATCGGCATGGGCCCGGGCGCGCAACGACCCGGCCAGGCGGTCGATGGCGCGGGCGACATTCTCGTCGAACATCAGCCAGATCCAGGCAATCAGCGCCACAAGGCCGAAGCCCACGATCAGGCCCGTCATCGTGTAGGCGCCCTCGGGGCCCGCCTCATCAAGCCGCGCGAGCCCCGCCCAGATCCCGAGCGCGAGGATGGCAAGCGCCCCCGCCGCCAGTGCCGCAAAGAACAGAAACACTCTGAGGCGCAGGCTGAGGCGGGCGAGGCGCTCAAGCATGTTGCGCCTCCCCCACGAGGCGCTTCACTTCGCCCACGAACTCCCGCAGATCGAACGGTTTCGAGACGAAGGCGTCGGCGCCGAGGGCCAGACCCTTGCGGCGCTCCATCTGCGTGCCCCGCGCCGTCATCATCAGGATGCGCGTCTCGGCGAGATCGGGGTCGAGCCGGATCTGCTGACAGATCTCGTAGCCCGAAACGCTCGGCAGCATCACGTCCAGAAGCACCAGGCTCGGGCGGGCCTCGCGGATAGCCTCCATGGCCCGGGCGCCGTCATCGATATGGGTGAGGGTCCACCCCTCGCGCCGCAGTACGGTGGAGAGCGCGAGGGCGATATTGGCCTCGTCTTCAACGATCAGAACATGCGGAACTGTCTCATGTGCGGTCATCGCGAACTCTCCTTCAGGTGCAGGCAAGGTCGAGGGTGGCATCGCCGTCGGCAGGGGCGCCCCAGGCGGCGTCGGTGGCCGCGCCCGCCTCGTCGAGCGTGGCCGAGGGCAAGGGGGCGACCAGACCGCGGCTGCAGTCGATCACCACGGGAAGGGCGCGCTGGGGGCTCCAGCGGCCGAAGAAGTAAAGATCGGCGATGCGCTGGTCGGGCACGGCGTCGTTGGTCTGGATCGACGCGGTGTCGAGCGCCGCGAACCGGTCGACGAGCGGCGCCATGTAGGTCCAGGGCCGCCAGAACGCGGTGACCACGTTGGCCGTCGTCACCTCGACGCCCGCGGGCAAATCGCCCGCCGTGCGCGCGTACCACGTATATTCGGACCAAACCGCATAGCCGAGCATCGCCGCGCCCGCGGCCACCGGCATCGCCCATTTGGGCAGCGCGCCGCGGGTCAGCATGTTGAGGAGCAGCACAAGGCCCGCCCCGGCGAAGGCGGCCGCAATGGCCGCGATCAATTCAAAGAACATCGGCCCTCCTCCCGTTTGGCCGCGCCCGAAGGCGTCAGGTCAGCATACCCTTTCCCTGTCCCAGAGCGGATTGCATTGTGCGGACGACCACGAACGCGTCGCGCAGGTGCGAGCGTTGCAGGTCGCTGAGATCGGCGGGCCGCATATAATTGTCGGGCTTTTGCCCAAGGCGGATTTCATCGGCCTGCCGCTCGAGACGGGTATGTGCGATCAGATCGTAGGCGTCGAGCAGGTCGTGGCCGCCGGAGCCCGAGATAACCCCCGCAGCCAGGGCCGCCTCGAGGCGGGCCCGCGTGTTGACTGGCGTGATCGCGCCCTTGAGGGCATAGACCCGGCCAAGGTCGACCACCGGCACCACGCCATTGTGCTTGAGGTCTACCTCGTTCTTGTGCTCGCCCGAGCGGACGGTCGCGAACCCGCGGAACAGGCCTAGGGGCGGTGTGTGCTTGAGCGAGTTCGCGATCATGTGGCCCACGAAGATCGAATTGCGCCCGGCCGCGGCCAGCACCTCTTCCTGCAGGCTCTCGAACAGGTGCGTCGCGCCGCCGATCGGCCGCAGGTCGAACATGACCGAGGCGAGCATCTGCGCCTCGGGGTCGGGCGTGTCGATCCAGCCGCGGAAATAGCGCTGCCAGACGGCGCGCGGCTGCCGCCAGCGCGGGTTCGAGGCCATCATGTCTCCGGGGCAGAGGAAGTAGCCGCAGGTGTCGAGCCCGGCGCAAACGAAGTCGGCCAGCTCTTTGAACCAGTCGAGATCTTCGGCGCGCGTGTCGTCGGACAGGATCAGGCAATTGTCCTGGTCGCTGACACCCGTTTGCTCCTGCCGGCCTTGCGAGCCGCAAGCGAGCCAGAGATAGTCCGACGGGGCCGGGCCAAACTCGCGCTCGGCAAGCGTCAGGAGGCGCCGGGTGCAGGCATCGGCGATGTCGGTGATCAGCCGCGTGGTCACCTCATGGCGATTGCCCGCGCCGACAAGCTGGGCCAGGAGTTGCGGCAACCGGGCCGTGACGTCGGCCATCTGCGCGGCGCTTTCGGCCCGCGCGATGTCGGCCACCATGGCGCCGGAGGACACGGCCTGAAAGCGTGTCAGGTCGGTCTGCGTCAGCATCCCGACCACGCGGTCGCCCTCCGTCACTGGCACGTGGCCAATCCCGCGTTCGAGCATGAGGTTCAAAAGGTCCGAGCCGAGGGCTGTTGGGGGCAGCGTGAGGGGCGCTGTCGTCATGATGTCTGCAACGGGCGTCTCGGGCGATAGGCCTCGGGCCACCGCCTTGTGGGCCATGTCGCGCACCGTGACGATGCCGATCAGGCGCGCTTCGGCATCGGTCACCGGTAGGCACGAGACATGGGCATCGCGCATCGTTGCGGCGGCTTGCCGGATCGGGGCATCGCGGCCGATCGTGACCGGCGCGCGCGCCATCAGGTCCCCCACGCGCTGGGTGGCGAGGTCGGACTTCTTCTCGGGGATCGGCGCGCGCGAGCGATCGAAAAACCGGGCAAAGGCCGGGCTTTCGTCGATCTGGCGGTGAAACTCGGCGCGAGGCAGCACCAAAAGCGTCGCGTCCTCGACAACGCGGGCCGTGGTGACGGCGAGGCCGCCGCGCACGAGCCCGCGCTCGCCAAAGCTGTTGCGGCCCTGCAGGAGCGAGACGGCCGCGCCATTGTCGTCGGTCACCTCAACGCGGCCGGTGACGATCAGGTAGAGGCCGCGGAGCATCTCGCCGTGGGAATAAAGCGTGGTTCCGGCAGGGGCGTCCTCGAGCTCAAAGGCCTCGGCCACGCGGGCCAGCTCTTCGGGCGTGAGGCTGTCGTAGGGGTGGACCGTCGCCAGAAAGGCCTGAACCTGGGCGTCCGACGCAAGGCGCTGGTCAGCTTCGGTCACGGCAGGCTCCTCCGTTTGGGTCGGTCAGAGACGAAAGGGGCGGCGCGTTCAGGGAGGAGACGCGCCGCCAGAGCATGGGCCGGACCCTGTATGGTCCGGCCCGGCCCGTCGTTAGTGGTCGGCGGCGGCGGCACCGGCCCCGCGGGGGATGCGCACGCTTTCGACGAGGTCCTGGATCTCCTTCGGCGGAGCGGCCGTGACCCGGCTCACTGCAATCGCGGTGGCGAAGTTCAGCATAGCACCGATCGCGCCGAACGAGGTCGACTTGATCGAGAGCAGCAGCGGATCTGCATCCGTGAAGGTGTTGGTGCCTGGGATGAAGAACCAGCCCTTGTGCAGGAAGATGTAGACCAGCGTCACACCCAGACCGACGAGCATGCCCGCAACCGCACCGGTGTTGTTCACCCGCTTGGAGAAGATGCCCATCATCAGCGCCGGGAAGATCGACGCAGCGGCCAGACCGAAGGCGAGCGCCACGGTTTGCGCCGCAAAGCCCGGTGGGTTGAGGCCAAGCCAGGTGGCGACACCGATGGCGACGGCCATGGCGATCCGAGCAGACAGGAGCTCGTTGCTCTCCGACATGTTCGGCGTCAGCTGACCTTTCAGAAGGTCGTGGCTCACGGCCGATGAGATCGCCAGAAGCAGGCCGGCAGCGGTGGAGAGCGCAGCGGCAAGGCCGCCCGCAGCCACCAGACCGATCACCCAGCCAGGCAGGTTGGCGATTTCGGGGTTGGCCAGCACCAGGATGTCGCGATTGAAGTTCGTCAGCTCGTTGCCGGTCCAACCGGCCGCGGCTGCGCGCTCTTCCATCGCGGCAGAGCCGTCGTTGTAGTACTGGATCTTGCCGTCGTTGTTCTTGTCTTCCCAGCCAAGGAGGCCCGTCTTCTGCCAGGTGAGCATCCAGGCATAGTCCGGATCGGTCTCGATGGTCTCGACCGCCACCGCCTCACCGCTCGTGCCATTCGGCCAGAACATGTCGGTGATGTTGAGGCGCGCCATCGCGCCCACCGCCGGAGCCGTCAGGTAGAGAAGCGCAATGAAGACCAGCGCCCAGCCCGCGGACCAGCGTGCGCCGGCCACCGTGGGAACGGTGAAGAAGCGCATGATGACGTGGGGCAGACCGGCGGTGCCGATCATCAGGCTCAGCGTGAAGAGCACCATGTTCAGCGTGTCTGAGTGGTGCGCGGTGTATTCCGCAAAGCCCAGCTCGGTCACCGTGGCATCGAGCTTGGCCAGCAGCGGCTCGCCCGACGCGACATGTTCGCCGAAGAGGCCAAGGCCCGGCACCGGGTTGCCCGTCAGCTGCAGCGAGATGAAGATTGCCGGGATCGTGTAGGCCGTGATCAGCACAACATACTGAGCGACCTGGGTGTAGGTCACGCCCTTCATGCCGCCGAACACCGCGTAGGCGAAGACAACCGCGGCACCGATGAAGAGGCCGGTGGTGTTGTCCACCTCGAGGAAACGGCCAAAGGCCACGCCCACGCCGGTCATCTGTCCGATCACGTACGTGATTGACGCCACGATGAGGCAGATCACCGCTACCATGCGCGCGGTCGGGCTGTAGAACCGGTCGCCGATGAACTCAGGGACCGTGAACTTGCCGAACTTGCGCAGGTAGGGCGCGAGGAGGAGCGCGAGCAGCACATAGCCGCCGGTCCAGCCCATCAGGAAGGTCGAGTTGTCGTAGCCGGTGAAGGCGATGAGGCCCGCCATCGAGATGAACGAGGCCGCCGACATCCAGTCAGCGCCCGTGGCCATCCCGTTGACAACCGGGTGAACGCCGCGGCCAGCGGCATAGAACTCGCTCGTCGAGCCCGCGCGGGCCCAAATCGCGATGCCGATATAGAGCGCGAAGGAGGCGCCTATAAACAGCCAGTTGAGTACAAACTGATCCATCTGTCCCGTTGCTCCTTATTTCTCGTCGACGCCGAATTCGCGGTCGAGACGGTTCATGCGCCAGGCGTAGAAGAAGATCAGCGCCAGGAAGACGAGGATCGAGCCTTGCTGGGCGAACCAGAAGCCCAGATCGGCCCCGCCAACGGAGATGCCCGACAACAGTGGTCGCAGCAGAATTCCGAAGCCGAAGGACACGATGGCCCAGATCACGAGGCACCAGGTGACGATGCGGATGTTCGCCGCCCAGTAGCCATTTTCCTCAGGTTTGTCCGACATATGCGGTCCTCCCTTAGGGGTTGAAGTTCCGGCCTGCACCCCACGCGCGGGCCGGTCTTGCATGCTCCGGGCGGCGGCCCGAAGCGGCCGGCAGGGGTGGCCCTGCCGGATCTCTGGTCAGCCCGCGCGAAGCTGTTCGACGAGGTCGCCGAGGGCGGCGGAGATCGACGAGATCTCGCCCATCGCATCGACGCTCGCGAGCTGGCCGCGCGCCTCGTAGAAGGCGATGAGCGGTGCAGTCTGTTCGTGGTAGGCTGCGAGCCGTGCCGTGACGGTCTCGGCGTTGTCGTCCGCGCGCACCTGCTGGCCTGCAGCCCGCGCCTGCTCCGCGCGGTTGAGAATGCGCTGCACGAGCACCGCATCGTCCACTCGCAACTCGATCACCGCGTCCAGGCTTTGACCGGTCTTCTTGAGCAGGTCATCCAGCGCACGCGCCTGGGCCAAGGTACGCGGGAAGCCATCAAAGATGAAACCGTTGGCACGGACGGTGTTGAGCTTCTCCTCGATCAAGCCGACGACGATCTCATCGGTGACAAGCTCGCCACGCGCCATGACGTCGGCCACGCGGTTGCCAAGCTCCGTGCCGCTCTTCTTGGCTTCCCTGAGCATGTCGCCCGTGGAAAGCTGCACAAGCCCATGGTTTTGCGTGAGGATCTCGGCCTGTGTTCCTTTGCCGGCCCCTGGGGGGCCAAGCAGGATCACGTTGACGGTGCGGGTGAGTGTTTCGGTCTGTCCGTCCATGTCACTCACGCCCTGTTCATCCTGTTTTGTATGAGGTCATTGACGACGGTTGGGTCTGCGAGGGTTGAGGTGTCACCGAGGGCGGCGTAGTCGTTTTCGGCGATTTTGCGCAGGATGCGGCGCATGATCTTGCCCGACCGGGTTTTGGGCAGGC
>JBCBMY010000013.1:0-180594 GCA_039822045.1 Pseudomonadota bacterium
CCGCACACGAGAAACACTCTGGCGGGCCGTCGGAACGATACTCGATCGCTTCTCAGCACAAGACTGTGCAAACTACTTCAAGAACGCAGGATACGCTTCCGTCAAAACCTGAAACGCTCTAGGGGTATACTCTCATCGCATAAGCAAGATCGGCACGCGGCACGTCCGTATCATCTCGGTCGTTGTCGAGCCGATCATGAGCGTTCGGATCCGCGAATGGCCATAGGCCCCCATAACCAGCATGTCGATGCTCTCTTGTTCAACGAACTCGCCCAGAGCCGAGGCGGGCTGGCCTTGCAGCACTTGCGTTTTGGCCGCGTGGCCACCGGCGTCCAGTGTCGCCCGGGCATTGCCAAGCGAGTGGCGCGTGTCATCGCTTTCCCCACCCGCGGTCACAACGATCATCTCCAGCCCGTCAAACAGCGGGTCTCGGGCCACGTAGTCGACGGCCTTCATCGCCGAGATCCCGTCATCATAGGCGATCAGTACTCGCTTGATCGGGCTGAACGCCCGATTTGCCACGAAGACCGGCTTATGGCTTGCCCGCACGATACGCTCGAAATTCGAGCCTAGATGTGGGCTCTCAAGCCCGCCGGCCTCGCCTCGCTTGCCGATCACGATCATGTCGGCTGCGTCTTCTTTGGCTGTGACCGTCTCAACGATGTCGCCGGTGCGCAAACGGGTAACGACATCGCTCACGCCATCCGCCTCTACCAGTGCACGGGCGTCGTCCAGGATCGCGCGCCCCTGGGCTTGTGCGAGTTTGGCATGCTGCGCGTCGAGTTCGGCCAGGCTCTCAAGCAGCTCCGAGCGGGCGCCGAGCTTGATCGAGCCCGACAGGTCGCGCCTGCCACGCGCACGCCGTGGGTCGAGCACATGGTAGAGTTTGACCTGCGCGCCGGTACGTGAGGCAATCCATGCCGCATGTCGGCAGACGCTTTCTGAATAGGCCGACCGGTCGACCAGAGCCATCAGGGTTGCGGACATCTTTTCCCTCAATGCTCCAGCAGCTTGTCCATCGCGCCGGGCTTGTCGTGCACGGCCAGCCGATCGACAATTGTCTCGGACGCCTTGTTCATGCCAACGATCTCGACGTCGGCGCCCTCCCGGCGGAACTTGAGCACGGCCATGTCAAGCGCCGCAACCGACGAGATATCCCAGATATGAGCGCCGCTCACGTCGATCGTCACACGCTCCAGCGCTTCCTTGAAATCGAACGCCTTCATAAAGTCCTCGGCGGACGCAAAGAACAGCTGCCCCTCGACGGTATAGATCCGCTCTCGCCCGTCCGCCGACACGGTCGAAGTGACCCGGAAGATCTGCGCGATCTTGCCCGCAAAGAAGATGCCCGACAGCAAGACCCCCACCAGCACCCCAATAGCAAGGTTGTGCGTATAGACCGTCGCAATGACGGTCGACAGCATCACGATTGAGGACGACCGTGGATGGTCGCGCAGGTTGCGGATCGACGACCACGAGAATGTGCCAATCGAAACCATGATCATGATCGCGACCAGCGCCGGCATGGGGATCTGGCCCACCAAGTCGCCCAGAACCACGATCAGAAACAAGAGCATCGCGCCGGCCGTGAAGGTCGACAGACGGCCTCGGCCCCCAGACTTCACGTTGATGATCGATTGACCGATCATCGCGCATCCGGCCATCCCGCCGATGAACCCCGTCGCGGTGTTGGCCAGCCCCTGCCCAACGCACTCTTGGTTGCGGTCCGACGGCGTGTCGGTCAGATCGTCGACGATTGTCTGCGTCATCAGGCTTTCCAACAGGCCCACGGCCGCGACCGCCAGCGAGTAGGGCAGAATGATCTGCAGCGTTTCCAGCGTCAGCGGGATGTCGGGGATCAGAAACACCGGCAACGTATCCGGCAGATCTCCCATGTCAGAGACAGTTCGGACGTCGAGACCCAACGCGATTGCAACAATGGACAGGACCACGATTGTCACCAGTGGCGACGGGATCGCGGTCGTCAGGAGGGGAAACAGATAGATGATCGCCAAACCGGCCGCGACCATCACATAGGTGATTGGCGTCACGCCGGTCAGCTCCGGCAGCTGCGCCAGAAAGATCAGGATCGCCAGAGCGTTGACGAACCCGGTGATCACGGATCGCGAGACATAGCGCATCAGGTGGCCGAGCTTGGCCAGCCCCGCGGCGATCTGGATCAGGCCCGCCAGAACGGTTGCCGCCAAAAGATACTGCAGCCCGTGCTCCTTCACGAGCGTGACCATCACCACTGCTGTGGCCGCCGTCGCCGCCGAGATCATGCCGGGCCGGCCGCCCGTGATCGCCACAATCACCGCAATCGAAAAGGACGCGTAGAGACCGACCTTGGGGTCGACGCCCGCGATGATCGAAAACGCAATGGCCTCGGGGATCAGGGCCAGCGCCACGACCAGCCCAGCCAAAATGTCGGCCCGAACGTTCCCGATCCACTGATCGCGGTAGGTGTAAAGCGCGTGCATCGCCGCCCCTAAAGTCCTCTTTGGCCACTCAACGGCGTTGGTGGCGCATCCTCACAACTATCCGGAAGAGTGCGGTTCTCCGGCATCCCTGGCAAAGGGCCCGGTTCTGCCGACCCATGGGGGAGCTAGCGCATATCTCAGAAGAGGAAAACCAGCGATATCTGCACGGTCGGTATGTGCTGCCGGCATGGAAGGTCGAGCAAGTCGATCGGTCAGCTCAAGGGCAAGCGAACACGCACGTTCAGGCCCCCCTCTGCACGGTTCTCCAAATCGAGCGACCCGCCATGCATGGCAATGATCGACCGGGCGATAGACAGGCCCAGCCCCGCGCCGCCCGTGTCGGGGCTGCGGCTCTCCTCCACCCGGACGAAGGGCTCGAAGACGTCCCCGATCCGGTCCGGTGGGATCCCCGGGCCGTCGTCCTCGACACGCACCGCGGCCATCCGATCCTCGCGGTCCAGCCGCACCCGGGCGTTGCCCCCGTATCGAACCGCATTATCGATCAGGTTCCCAAATGCGCGGCTCAATGCAACGGGCCGCCCGCTGATCCAAACGGGCGCAGCCGGCTTGAAGACCGCACCGCGTTCCTCACAGAGCCGGCCCAGCAGCGCGGAAAGATCCACCCGCTCAGGAGTTTCGGCGTCAGCGGCTCCGCGTGCCCAGGCGATCAGGCCCTCCGCCATCACCGTCATCTCGTCGAGCGTGCGGATCATCGGTGCGGCAGTCTCTTCCTCCAGCATCTCGGCTCGAATGCGCAGCGACGTGATCGGCGTGCGCAGATCGTGGCCCACGGCCGCCAACGTGCGCATTCGCTCGCCGTCGAACTGCGCGATGCGGCTCTGCATTTCGTTGAAGGCCCGGGCGGCCTCGCGAAGCTCCCGTGCGCCGCCCTCGTCCACCCGCACGGTTCTGTCGCCCCGTCCTGCGGCCCGCGCCGCCGCCGCCAGGGCCGAAAGCGGTCGGGTGAGCCGTCGGACAAAGGCAAGCCCCACCGCAAGGACCGACAGAAGCGACAGCGCCAGAATGACCAACAGGATCTCCTCCTGAAAGCCACCGGGCCGCGCCGGCGCCCCGCGTGCCACCACGTTAAGCCATTGGGCCCCGTGGTCCGCGCCGCGCGCCGAGGTCTGAAGGCGGATTGAGGCGGCAATCGTCTCCACCTCCGGCCAGCCGTCTCCGTCGTGCCCCCGCCCACGACGCACCATGATCGCTGCCCGCGCATCGCGCCCCGGCAAATCCTCGGCAAGTTCCGCCGTCAGCGCGCGCGAGCGCGGTCCCGTCGGCCGGGTCTCCACCACGGGTCGCCCGTCCACCGAGACCCGTGAAAAGCGGGTTGAAGCCTGCCGGGCGATTGTGGCCCGGGCGTCGGGCGCTGCGGCTTCGATGGCCGGTACGAGCGACACAATGCGCTCGACTTCTCGCTCTTCTCTCGCCGCCCGGTCCATCCGGTCCCGCTCGACCGTCAGCACGCCTAGGGCCACCAGGTTCGCGGCCAGGAGTGCCCCCACGAGGAGCAGCGCAAAGCGGCCGGCCAGCCCCTCCGGAGCCAGCCGCGCGGTCCATCTCCGCCAGGCGGAGCCGCGCGCACCGGCGGCGGGCTCAGGCGGCGTCGAAGCGGGCCGGTCGGCGCTCATTCCTCCACCACATCGGCGGCCAGCCGATACCCGCCGCCCCACTCGGTCACGATCACCCGCGGCGCTTTTGGATCGGCTTCGATCTTGCGGCGCAGCCGGCTGACCGCGTTGTCGATCGCGCGGTCATAGACCTTGGCCTCGCGCCCGGCGGTCAGATCCAGCAGCCGGTCGCGCGACAACACCGCCTGTGGATGATCCAGAAACACCGACAGAAGCCGGCTCTCGTTCGATGTGAGCGCCACTTCGCTTCCGTCTGACGCCACAAGGATCTGGGTCGTGGCATCGTGCGCCCAGCCGGCAAACCGCCGCCGGCCGGTGGGCACAGGGGGCGCGGCCAATGGCGCGCGGCGCAGCACGGCCCGGATGCGCGCCAACAGCTCGCGCGGGTTGAACGGCTTGACCAGATAGTCGTCGGCTCCGAGCTCGAGCCCCACAATCCGGTCGGTTTCGTCCGCCATCGCCGTCAACAGGATCACCGGCGGCCCGCCCCGCGCCACAAGCCAACGGCAAAGGCTCAGCCCGTCCTCGCCCGGCATCATCACGTCAAGCACCACCAGCGCCAGCGCGGCCTCGTCCACCGCGCGCCGCGCCTCGCCCGCATTGGCTGCAAGGCGCGTGCGAAACCCCTGCTTGCGCAGATACTGGCCAAGCGGCTCGCGAATATCGCGCGCATCGTCGACGATCAGGATCTGCGGCTCGGGCGGCTCCACGCAACACTCCCTTCTTTTTGTGTGGGTCCCGTCAGATTAGGCTGGTCGCAGTGCGTTTTCCCACCCCGTCCCGCCCACGGCACGGGCCGAAGTTTGTCGCAGGATGTGTCAGGCGCCGCCCGCGCGACGGACAGCGACAAAAGCGGCCTCGGCCCGACACACCTTGCCGTTCGGCTTTCCCTAGATCGGAGGCGTCGGAGCCCATCGCTCCGCAGGCAAGAACCCCGAAAGGATGCAAACGATGACCAACTCCAAACTCCTTCCCGCGGCCCTCGCTGCGCTTCTTCTCACCACGGCAGGATCCGCCATCGCCGTGGCCCAATCCGCTCCCCGCGCCCCCGAGGCGCCCGCCGCCGCCGCCGAGGCTGGCGCCGAGGCCCGCGAACTGCGCGCGCAACACCGCCGCGGCGACGGCAATGGCCCCCACCGCGTGCGCGGCCATCGTGGCGGCGAACATGGCGGGTTCGGCTTTGGCCGTGGCCGTGGCGGCTCCGAGCGGTTCCAGCGGCTCTTCGCCGAGATCGATGCCGATGGCGACGGAGCCGTCACCCAGGAAGAGGTCGACGCCTACCGCTCGGCCCGCGTTGCCGCCGCCGACGCGTCGGGCGACGGCGACCTCTCGATCGAAGAGTTCGACACGCTCTACCGCGAGTTCACCCGCGATCGCATGGTCGACGCGTTTCAGGATCTCGACTCCGATGGTGACGGCGTGATCAGCACCGAAGAGTTCGACTTCCGCTTCGGCAGCATCGTTGAGCGGATGGATCGCGACGGCGACGGTGCCCTCACGCTGCAGATGGGCCGCGGCGACCGTCCGGGCGACGACAGCGACGATGACAACGAGTAACGCCGGTTAGGCGGGTCGCCCTCAGGCCACCTGCCGCTCTGCACGCCCGCACTCCCCGTCGGCGCATCCCCCCGATCCGGCGCGGGCGCGGGCGTGCCTCACCTCTTTGCGGACTGGCCCACAGGCCTGTGGAAAACCCAAGCAGTGGTGGTGTGCGCTCAGGCCACCCGCTAGACTTGGGCTCATGACCAGCCAGCCGCGATTCATCCATCTCCGCCTCCACTCCGAATACTCGCTCCTCGAAGGGGCGATCCGGATCAAGAAACTCCCGGGGCTGATCGCCGATATGGGCATGCCCGCCGTGGCCGTGACCGACACAAACAACATGTTCGCTGCGCTCGAATTCGCGGTCGGCGCCCAGGGCGCCGGTCTCCAGCCGATCATGGGCAGCCAGGTCGACCTAGCCTATGCCGAGACATCTGCGGGCGAGAAGTCGGTGCCGCCCGCGCCCATCGTCCTCCTTGCACAGTCTGAAACCGGCTACATGAACCTCATGGCGCTGCAATCCTGCCTCTATCTCCGGGGCGACGGCGCAGCGGCGCACGTGACGCTGGGCGAGCTTGAGGCCCGGTCCGAGGGCCTCATCTGCCTGACCGGCGGTCCCGATGGGCCGGTCGGACGGCTCTTGCGCCTGAACCAGCGGCCCAAGGCCGACGCCCTGGTGGCGCGGCTCGCTGCCGCTTTCCCAACCCGCCTCTATATCGAGCTTCAGCGGCATCCCGGCGACGGCGGCCAGCCCGAGGCCGAGCGCCTGTCGGAGCGCGGCCATGTCGAGATTGCCTATGCGCGCGACCTGCCGCTTGTCGCCACCAACGACGTCTACTTCCCCAAGTCCGACATGTATGAGGCCCACGACGCGCTGATCTGCATCGCCGAGGGTGCCTATGTCGACCAGTCGCAGCCGCGCCGCACGCTGACGCCGCAACACTACCTCAAAACACCCGACGAAATGGCAGCCCTCTTCGCCGACCTGCCGGAGGCGCTGGAGAACACTGTCGAGATCGCTCGCCGCTGCTCCTATGCCTCCGAACGGCGCGACCCGATCCTGCCGCGCTTCGCCGAGGACGAGGTCGAGGAACTCCGTCGCCAGGCCCGCGAGGGCCTCGAAGCGCGCCTCGCCGTCATTCCCCACGCCGCGCCGGTTGCAGATTACGAGGCGCGCCTCGACTTCGAGCTCGGCATCATCGAGCGGATGGGCTTTCCCGGCTACTTCCTTATCGTGGCCGACTTCATCAAGTGGGCCAAGGAGCATGACATCCCCGTGGGCCCCGGGCGCGGCTCCGGCGCGGGCTCGCTGGTCGCCTACGCCCTCACCATCACCGACCTCGACCCGCTGCGCTACGCACTCCTCTTCGAGCGCTTCCTCAATCCCGAGCGGGTCTCGATGCCCGATTTCGACATCGACTTCTGCATGGACCGGCGTGAAGAGGTGATCCGCTACGTGCAGGACAAGTTCGGCCGCGACAAGGTGGGCCAGATCATCACCTTCGGCGCGCTTCTGTCGAAGGCGGCGGTGCGCGATGTGGGCCGCGTGTTGCAGCTCCCCTATGGCCAGGTCGACAAACTCTCCAAGATGATCCCGGTCGAGGGCGTCAAGCCGGTCTCGATTGAAAAGGCACTGGCCACGGAAGAGCGCCTTCGAGAGGAGGCCAAGGACGAAACCGTCGCGCGCCTCCTGCGCTACGGCCAACAAGTCGAAGGCCTCCTCCGCAACGCCTCCACCCATGCCGCGGGCGTGGTGATCGGCGACCGGCCCCTCGACGCCCTTGTGCCGCTCTACCAAGACCCACGGTCCGACATGCCGGCAACCCAGTTCAACATGAAATGGGTCGAGCAGGCGGGCCTCGTGAAGTTCGACTTTCTGGGCCTAAAGACGCTCACGGTGATCCAGAACGCGCTCGACCTGATCGCAAGGCAGGACAGGCCCCTGCACATCGCCGCCGACGGCACCGAGCTCTATGCGCCCAAGCCCGGGGCCGAGGGCGATATCGGACACATTCCCCTCGACGATGAGGCCTCCTACCGCCTCTATTCCCAGGCCAAGACGGTCGCCGTGTTTCAGGTGGAAAGCACGGGCATGATGGATGCGCTCCGGCGCATGAAGCCCGATTGCATCGAAGACATCATCGCCCTCGTGGCCCTCTACCGGCCCGGGCCGATGGAGAACATCCCGAAGTTCTGCGAGGTCAAGAACGGCATCTCCGAGCGCGAGAACATCCATCCGCTCATCGACCATATCCTCAACGAGACCCAGGGCATCATCGTCTACCAGGAACAGGTGATGCAGATCGCCCAGGAAATGGCGGGCTACTCGCTCGGCGGGGCCGACATGCTGCGCCGTGCGATGGGCAAGAAGATCCAGGCCGAGATGGACAAGCAAAAGCCCATCTTCCTGGATGGCGCGGCCAAAAACGGGGTGGACAAGGACAAGGCGGCAGAAGTCTGGGCGCTGCTCGACAAGTTCGCCAATTACGGGTTCAACAAGTCCCACGCCGCCGCCTATGCCGTGGTCAGCTACCAGACGGCCTGGCTCAAGGCCAACCACCCGGTGGAGTTCATGGCCGCCGTGATGAACTGCGACATCCACCTGACCGACAAGCTCGCCGTCTATGCCGACGAGGTCAAACGCGGTCTCGGGATCGAGATCGTGCCGCCCTGCGTCAACCGATCCGATGCGGCCTTCGCCGTCGATGAGGGACGCATCGTCTATGCCCTTGGTGCGCTCAAGAATGTGGGCGCCGACGCGATGCGCATGCTGGTCGAGGCCCGCCATGTCGACGGGCGCGACAAGCCGTTCGTGAACGTCTTCGATGTCGCCCGCCGGGTCGACCTCAAGCGTATAGGCAAACGACCGCTCGAGATGCTCGCGCGGGCAGGGGCGTTCGACGTGCTCGACCGCAACCGCCGGCGCGTCCTGGAAAGCCTCGATGCCCTGGTTGCCTATTCCGCCGCGATCCACGAACAGCGCGGCTCGGCGCAGGTCTCGCTCTTCGGTGAAGCCGGCGACGACCTGCCCGAGCCGCGGCTCTCCGGGATTGACGACTGGCTGCCGGCAGAGCGGCTGGCCGAGGAACAGATCGCCGTGGGCTTCTTCCTCTCCGGTCACCCGCTCGACGACTACAAGGGCGCACTGAAGCGCCGAGGCGTGAAGCTTCACGAAGAGGTGCTGGTGGCCGTCGAGGCCGGGCCGATCGTGGCCAAGATGGCGGGCACCGTCAGCTACCGGCAGGAGCGAAAGTCGGCGCGCGGGAATCGCTTCGCCTTCGTTGGCCTCTCCGATCCCACCGGGCTCTTCGAGGTCATGGTGTTCTCCGACACGCTGGATCAGGCGCGCGAGCATCTCGAGCCGGGGCAAAACGTAATGATCACGGCCGAAGTCACGCTGGAGGCCGAACAGCTGAAACTCTTGGCGCGATCGGCCGAGCCCCTCGACAAGGCGGTCGTCGGACTCGGCGGGGCGAGCGCGGGCTTCCGTGTGTTCGTTGAAGAGACGGACGCCGTGATCTCGGTGAAGACCCTTCTGGAGCGCGCGGCGGCTCAGGCCAAGGCCGTGCCGATGGGGCCCATTGCGTTGACCCTCATGAGCCCCGACCTGCCCGGGGAGGTGGACGTTATGCTTGGCGATCGCCTGCCGGTCTCGCCGCAGCTTCGTGGGGCGATAAAGGCCGTGCAAGGGGTGCTGACCGTCGAGGATCTCGATGGCCCCGTCGCGGCGGAGTGATCTGGCGCTGAAGCTACGCCGCCGTGTCGGGACAGGGGCACCGTGACGGCACGGCGAAAGCGCTCGAACGCGTTGCATCGAGCCTCCGCGCCTTTGGGCTCCGCCCGTTCGGCGCTCAAACGATCCGCTGGACCGTTTGCCGGCCCTTGAGGGCCGGATCGCGCCTCACCCCATGCTTGCCTCGTTGGTCGAGCGGGTACGGGCGCGGCGGCGGTCGTCGGCCCAGCTCCACAACGCGATCAGGCCCCAGCTCAGGATATAGACCAGCCCCGCCCCAAACACCGCCTGTCCCGGGATCGGGCCGATGGCGGCGCGCGACAGCATCTCCTCTCCCGTCGTCACTGCCACCGGATGCACGGCGAGCTTGCCCACATAGGCCAGCGTCTGGATCAGCAGGATCCAGAAGTAATTCCGCCGGATCCGCCGCCCGATCGCCACCCAGAGCGAGACGTGATAGCGCGGCCGCCAGTAATCCTCGGCCAGCGTTTGCTGCCAGCCCTCCTCCATATGCAAATCCCCATCATGGAGCATCGGCGCATAGAAATGCTTCTCCATCCATCGCGCCCGTGCGCGCCAGACATTGAAGTAGCGGTACCGCCGGGCCTCCAGAGCCAGGAAGAACAGGATTAGGATCCCCACGAGGATCAGCGGCAAGGGCGAGGCCTGCGGCGACGAGAACGAGATCGACAGCGCCACGCCAAGGGTCACGACCGACCAGTTCGTCGTCGTGTCGAGCCGCTGCCGCCAGAGCGTCGAGCGGTACACCTCTCCCCGATAGAGATGCGCCAACGCCCCGATCTCGGCGGCGTCGAACTCCTTGCGATCGCCGGGTCCGCCCTTGGACATTGCCCATCCCTCCCTGCCGGGTGGCGGTAGACTGGCACGGTGGGCAGAAGCGGTCAAAGCCCGGACCGGCAGACACCGCGGGCCGAACGCAGCCGATCTCTCGCAGGCACCCCGACCGGTGCGGTCGCTTGTCGACGGGCGAGCCGGTCCCGCTATGGGCGCGATCGTTCGCGTCGGCAATCCCGGGGACGTTGCGCAAACGAGGAGGGGCGGCATAAGCCGCCCCTCCCGCACTGGTTACCCGGTGCACTGATAAATCTCGTATCGCCTTCAAAGGTGGTCGACGCGCTGCGCCAGAAACCGGCGACAGCGCCGGATCACACCTCTAAAGGCCAGCCCCCTTGAATTTCTCAGGGTGGTAGCTGCACTCGTTACCCGCATCGACCGAGGGGCCGATGCCGCCGAGCCGCGATGCACTGCCATCGGCAAAGGCCGATTGGACGGTGGCAGACAACATCTCAGACGCGACGACGGTGGAACCAAGCTCACTTACTACGACTTTGACGTCCTTCACTTTTCTCTTGGTCCCGCCAAACGCAGCAGCGCTGCGCCGTACATTCGTATGTCGAAGGGCCAGGGCGAAAGGTTCACTCTCGATCGGCGTTTTTTTGCTTATTTTCTAGAAATCGAACCTTATCAATTGGTTGCGGGTGGAATTTTTTTCTTTTCTGGCTTTCGTGTCCGTCGCGCATCAACGCGAACGCCTGCTATGGGCCAAGGCGCGGCGCACCGGCACGGCGCAGAAAGCCGGGCCCAAACGCGCTCAAATCCGCGCGCGCGCGGCACAGGGCGCTATCGGGCCGTTCGCCGGTCGCGGTCAGCTCCGAACCCGCGCTCTCCCCTTTGAAAGCCTCATCTTGAATGCATGGTTTGGTGTGGTGTGCGGTGCGGGGCGCCGAGCTGGCATCCCACGAACGCACGCGCCCGACTGGCGGCGAGATATCGCGCCGACCGCCTAGGGCGCGTCGGCGACGTTGTCCACGATCGACGCCGCAGCCAGAGCGTCCCGCACGGTGTCGATGTCGGCACCGACCAGCGTGTACTGGCCGCGGTCCGTCGGGCCACCTGCGATCTCAAGATCGAGCTGCAACAGCAAGGCCCGGATCTCGAATTCCGCGGCGCCGGGCGCAAAGATCACCAAGAGGGCGGCCTCGTTTGCCGCCGCGGAGTCGCCAATGCTGCGGGTAACGCCCAGTTGCTCGCGCAGATCCTCGCCGGGCTGAAGCGTGAGCAGGGTCTGGCCCAGGAAGCCGACACAGGCAACGGCCGCTGCAAGCTGCCAGACCCACACGCCGCGTTGCGGCCGGCGCGCAGCGGGCTGCGTGGGCTCGGACGCCGCAGTCTCGATGGACCGGACCCGCTCGGCCGGCGTCGGCGGCGTGGCCACCACGGTCGCCGGGGCGGCCGCCTCTGCGCCTTGCTGCCCGTTCGCCTCGCGCTCGACGTCGCGCATCAGGCGCGCCAAACCGAACGTTCCGGGGCTGTGCTGGATCTCTTCGGCCCGCATCCGCTCGCGAACAGCGCGCAGCGCGGACAGCTCCAGATCGAGCTTGGGGTCGGCAGCGACCGCACCCTCGACAGCCGTGCGCTCCGACCCTTCCAGCGTTCCGTTGGCCAGGAAGGGCAGCAGGGCTTCGATCTCGTTTTGCGTCAACTCAGCCATCGCTCACGCCCCCCCTCGGCTGACGCGGCCCGACAGGCAGTGCAGCAGAAGTTTCTTGGCATGGAAGATGCGCGTCTTGATCGTGCCTTCCGGCACCCGCATGACGCCCGCGATATCGCGGTAGCCCATATCTTCAAAGAACGCGAGCTGCACCGCCGCGCGGTGCTCCTCACTCAACTCACCCAGGCAATGGCGGACATGTGCCGCCTCCTGACCCGCAAGAACTGCGCCCTCGGTGTCGGAGCTCTCATCCGCCTCCTCGGGTAGGTCGCCCGGGAGGTCCACCTTTGCGAACCTGCGCTGGCGGTCGACAACGCGCCGCCAGGCGATACCAAATACCCACGTCGTCACTTTCGACTTCCCTTCGAACCGCCCGGCAGATCGCCAGACTTCCATAAACACGTCATGGAGTAAGTCGGCTGCCTCGTGAGGATCGTTCAATCGTGATTGAATAAATCGGTAAAGCGGCCGTTCCAGCTCGCGATAGAGGCCGGACAAGGCCTGTTTGTCGCCCGCGGCGGCGGCTGCAACGAGAGGGGCAAGCGGATCGCTCCGGGTGCCCCTATTTCGCTCCGACCCCGTGTCCTGGATCTGGTCATCCACCGCTGAGAGCCCCCTTTTAGTCGCATCGCGCCTCATCATTCCCCATCAGGCCGCCCGCGTCACCCCCTCCCGAGCCCGCCAGCGCCGTCCGCCCGCTCCGCGCGGCATTGCGGCCAACATGTCTGCTGGGATCGCAGGCATGCATGTGCCCTCGGCAGGCGGGCACCGCACATGCGCGCCCATGCGCACGGCCTCACAGCAACGCGCCGTTCGCCCAAGGAATGAAGCGGCAAAAGGCGCGATCGGCGCAACTCTGCTGAAAGACCGGGCACGACGGTCCACCCATGCGACATCCCGTTGGCTACCGCGACGAGAGCCTTGCGCTCAGACTATAGGCACAACCTAGTGGTGCAATGATCTCAGGTGCCGCGGCCCCGTGGGGCAAACGGCGCCGGAACACAGGGAGACTTCCATGACCCAGATCCAGGCCCTTCGCCTCACCGCCTGCGCCGCCGCGCTTGCGGTCGGCACGAACGTTGCTTTTGCCCAGGCCACCCATCCCGAGACCGGCGAAACTCTGGCCGATACGCAGGAATTCACCTACCGCCTGCTCGACCAGTTTCCGACGCTCGACCCCCAGCTCAACGAAGAGACAGCGGGGTTCCATGTCATCCGCGATCTCTTTGAAGGTCTGATGAGTCAGGATGCCGACGGCAACCTGATCCCCGGCGTGGCCACCGGCTACGAGGCCTCGAACGGCAACCTGACCTACACCTTTACGCTCCGCGACGACGCCAGATGGTCGAACGGCGACCCCGTGACGGCTCAGGATTTCGTCTATGCCTGGCGCCGCGCGGTGAACCCCGAAACCGCCTCACCCTATGGCTGGTACCTGGAACTCACCGAGATGGTGAATGCCAAAGAGATTCTCGCCGGTGAGATGGCGCCCGAGGAACTCGGCGTCGAAGCGGTGGACGACCTTACGCTCAAGGTCGACCTGAACATCCCGCTGCCGTACTTCCCGGCGATGACGACCTATGCCACGCTGATGCCTGTGCATGCGCCGACCGTCGAGGCCCACGGCGCAGACTGGACGAAGCCTGAGAACATGGTGTCGAACGGCGCCTATGTGCTGACCGAGCTGGTGCTGAACGAATTCCACACCCGCGAGAAGTCCGACACCTATTGGGGCGCCGACGACGTGATCATGGAAAAGGTCACGGGCCTCGTGATCAGCGACGTCAATCAGGCGCTGACCCGCTACAAGGCGGGCGAGCTGGATCATCTCGAGCCGCTGCCCCCTGGGCAGTTTCCCGCGCTGAAGGAAGAGATGCCGACCGAGGCAACCTCGGTGCCGCGGCTCTGCAACTACTACTACACGTTCAATCATCGCGACGACGCGCATCCCGCCCTGCAGGATGTGCGCGTGCGGCAGGCGCTGTCCTACGCGATCGACCGCGACGTCATCGTCAGCCAGGTCCTCAAAGGCGGCCAGCCTCCCGCCTACAATTTCGCCCATGCCGCCACCAACGGGTTCCAAATGCCCGAGATCGACTATGCAGACTGGACGCAGGCCGAGCGCGACGCCAAGGCGGTCGAACTGTTCGATGCGGCCAAGGCCGATGGTGTGATCGGGGATGACGGGCTCTCCATCGATCTGATCTACAACACGTCCGAGAACCACAAGGCGATCGCCACGGTCGTCACTCAGATGTGGAAGCAGAAGCTTGGCGTCGAGACCAACCTGTCGAACTTCGAGTGGCAGACCTATCTCGAGATCCGCCGTGACGGTCAGTTCGACGTGGCGCGGTCGGCCTGGTGCGCCGACTACAACGAGGCCTCGAGCTTTCTTGACCTCTTGACGACGCCACACGGCTCGAACGACGGCAAGTACTCCAACGAGCAGGTCGACGCGCTGATGCGCGAGTCCAAGACCTCCGAAAATCCCAACGCCCAGTACACCGAGGTTGAGGCGATCTTGGCCGATGAAATGGCAGTGGCTCCGATCTACCACTACGCCAATACGTTCCTCCTCGACGACACGATCAAGGGCTGGCCCTACAACAACGCCGAGAACAACTGGTACTCCAAGAACTTCTACCGCGTGGCCGAGTGATGGTCTGATCTTCGGGCGGGCGCCCCGGTGTGCCCGCCCGATCCGAGGGGATAGCCCATGCTCGCCTTCACTCTGCGCCGCCTGATGGTGGCCGTGCCGACGATCCTGATCCTGATCGTCTTTTCGTTTCTTCTCATGTACGCCGCCCCTGGCGGGCCGTTCGACACCGAGCGCAACGTGCCGCCCGAGGTGCTGGCCAATCTCGAAGCGAAATACGGCCTCGACCAGCCGCTCTTTGTGCAGATCTGGCGCTATGTCGTCGGGATCGTGACGCAGTTCGACTTCGGGCCGAGCTTCGTCTACACCGACCGCACCGTGAACGACATCATCGCCCAGGGTTTCCCGGTCACGCTGACCTATGGCTTCTGGTCCTTCGTCGTTGCCGTCAGCGTCGGTGTCACGCTCGGCGTTCTGGCTGCCGTCTACCACAATTCCTGGCTCGACTACCTCGCCGTCGGCGTCTCGGTGGGCGCGCAGGTTCTGCCGAACTTCGTGATGGCGCCGATCCTGGTTTTGATCTTCACGCTCTGGCTCGGCTGGTTGCCCGGCGGCGGCTGGCAGGGTGGCCAATGGCAATACATTATCATGCCGGTGATCGCGCTCTCGACCTCGTTTATGGCCTCGATCGCTCGGATCACGCGATCCTCGATGCTGGAGGTGCTGAACTCCAACTTCATCCGAACGGCGCGGGCCAAGGGCCTGCCGATGCGCCGCGTCGTTGTCCGTCACGCGCTGAAACCAGCGATGCTGCCAGTGATCTCTTATCTCGGGCCGGCCTTCGTGGGGATGATCACGGGCTCGGTCGTGGTCGATCTCTATTTCTCCACCGGCGGGATTGGCCAGTTCTTCGTCAACTCCGCGCTCAACCGGGACTACTCGGTGATCATGGGGATAACGATCCTCACCGGCGCGCTGACGGTCCTGTTCAACCTGGTGGTCGACGTCGCCTATGCGTGGATCGACCCGAAGATCCGGTATTGAGGAGGCGGGGATGACCATAGCACAACGGGGCCCGGTCCACCGACAGCCCGCGGGTTGGCGCTCCAGACGGCTCAGCGACGTGCTTCATCGCGACCAAACCATTGCTCCGCTCGAACTGCAGAGCAAACGCCGACGTAGCGCCAGCCCGTGGGCTTCCCCCATCACCGTTCCAAACAGGGATCCCCTCTAGTGGCTGTCCTCTTCCAGCGCGCCACGGTCAAGGCCATGGCCGGCGGAGACGCCGTCGCCGGGCGCTCTCTATGGGCCGATGCGCGCGCCCGGTTCTTCCGCAACAAAGCGGCCATGGCGAGCCTCGTCATCCTGATCCTCGTCGGCCTCTTCGCCGCCTTCGGCATGCACCTCGCCCAATGGTCCAACGAGGAAATCGACTGGACGCTTCTCGGCAACGTCGCCGAAAACGGGGGCCCCAACTTCCAGAACGGCCACTGGTTCGGCGTCGACGAACAAGCTCGCGACCTCTTTGCCCGCACAGTGCAGGGCACCCAGATCTCGCTCATGGTGGGGATCATCGGCGCTGGCATTTCCGTTGTCGTCGGCACCCTCTACGGCGCCGTCGCGGGCTATTTCGGCGGGCGCGTCGACGGGATCATGATGCGCATCGTCGATGTGCTCATGTCGATCCCCTATATGTTCGTGCTGATCTTGCTTCTCGTGGTCTTCGGGCGCTCGGTCCTTATGCTCTTCGTCGGTATCGGCCTCATTTCCTGGCTCGACATGGCCCGCATCGCCCGTGGCCAGACCCTGTCGATCAAGAACAAGGAGTTTGTCGAGGCCGCCGTCGCGACCGGTGTCAAACCCCTCACCATCATCCTGCGTCACATCGTGCCGAACCTCCTCGGCGTCGTCATCGTCTATGCCACGCTCCTCGTGCCCTCGATGATCATCTATGAGAGCTTCATATCCTTCCTCGGCCTCGGCGTGCAGGAGCCCAACACAAGCTGGGGAGCCCTGATCAACGACGGCGCCAGCCAGATGCAATACGGCACGCTGTGGCAACTCGGCTTCCCGCTCTTCTTCTTTGTCATCACGCTCTTTGCCTTCTTCTTTGTGGGCGACGGCCTGCGTGACGCCCTCGACCCCAAGGATCGCTGATGTCGCTGCTGGAGATCCAAGACCTCAACGTGACCTTCGAGACCGGCGACGGCGACGTGCGCGCCGTTAACGGGGTCTCCCTTGGCATAGAAGCGGGCCAGACGCTGGCCATCGTTGGCGAAAGCGGGTCGGGCAAAAGCCAAACCGCCTTTGCCGTGATGGGCCTTCTGGCGCGCAACGGCCGCGCCTCGGGCTCGATCCGGTTCGACGGGCAGGAGCTCATCGGGCTCTCCGAAGCCGAACTGAACCGTGTCCGCTCCAACCAGATCGCGATGATCTTTCAGGACCCGATGACCTCGCTCAACCCCTACATGCGGGTGTCCGAGCAGATGATGGAGGTGCTGGAGCTGCACCGGGGCATGGGGCGTCGCGACGCGCGCGCCGAGGCGGTGCGCCACCTCGATGCGGTCAAGATCCCAGATGCCAAGAACCGGGCGACGATGTACCCCCACGAGTTCTCCGGCGGGATGCGCCAGCGGGTGATGATCGCCATGGCGCTTCTCTGCCGGCCCCGCCTCTTGATCGCCGACGAGCCGACGACCGCCCTCGACGTGACCGTCCAGGCGCAGATCATGGCGCTTCTCGATGAGGTGCGCGACGAGTTCGGCACCGCGATCATCCTGATCACCCACGATCTCGGCATCGTCGCGGGCGCGTGCGAGGACATGGTCGTGCTCTATGGCGGGCGGATCATGGAAAGCGGGCGCACGACGGATATCTTCGCGCACCCCGCGCATCCCTATACGCTGGGCCTTCTTCAGGCCGTCCCGCGGCTCGACCGCGACGACGACGCCCTTCGTGCCATCCCGGGCGACCCGCCCAACATGCTGGGCCTGCCGCCCGGCTGTCCGTTCTCGCCGCGCTGTCCCGTGGCGGTCGAACTCTGTGCCACGGCGCGGCCCGAGCTTGTGTCCGTCGGCGGCCGGCTCCGGGCCTGTCACCGCACGCTCGAGGCCGTGGCATGACGTCCCTGCTCTCGGTGCACGATCTCGACGTCACCTTCGGGGTCCGCGCGGCCGACGCCTGGCCCTGGTCGAAGCCCCGCATCCTGCAGGCCGTCCACCGGGTGAGCTTCGATCTGGCCGAGGGCGAAACGCTCGGCATCGTGGGCGAGAGCGGCTCCGGAAAGTCCACGCTCGCCCGTGCGGTGATTGGCACCGTGCCCGCGGCCGGGGGCCAGGCCCTCTGGCGGGGCAAAGACCTGCTCACGATGACCGACAGCGCCCGCGCAAAGGCCCGGCGTGAGATGGCCATGGTGTTCCAGGATCCGCTCGCCGCGCTCAACCCGCGCATGACGGTGGGCGACATTATCGCCGAACCGCTCGTCACCCACCGCCAGGGGCTCGCCAAAGCCGAGATCCGCGACCGCGTGCAGGCCGGAATGGAGCGCGTCGGGCTCCTGCCCAACCAGCTCAACCGCTACCCCCACGAGTTCTCGGGCGGCCAATGCCAGCGGATCGGCATCGCCCGGGCCCTCATCACCGAACCCAAGCTCCTCATCTGCGACGAGCCCGTCTCGGCGCTCGATGTCTCCGTGCAAGCACAGGTTGTAAACCTCCTGAAACGGCTGCAGGCGGAGATGGGCCTGTCGATGGTCTTCATTGCCCACGATCTCAGCGTGGTGAAGCACATCTCCGACCGCATCATGGTGATGTATCTCGGCCGGATGATGGAAGAGGCCAAGGCAAAACAACTGATCCGAACGCCGCGCCACCCCTACACGCGCGCGCTCATCGCGGCCGCGCCGATCCCCGATCCGGCAGCCCAAAGAGGGCGCCAGCAGCACCTGCTTGAAGGCGAGTTGCCCTCCCCCCTCGCTCCCCCGTCGGGCTGCGTATTCCGCACAAGGTGCCCCATCGCGCGCGCCTCCTGCGGGCAGGACGTGCCGGTGCTCGAGACGGTCGGTCCGGGCCATCGCGCCGCCTGCCCCTGGACGGAAGAAACTGTTGCGGCCTAACACGCCGCGGCATCCCACCCCGTAACTATCTGAATTTCCGATGGTGCTCCCAAAACTTCCCGCATAGGGTGACCTTGGGGAAATCAGTGTGACGGCGTTACCGCCGTCTTCGGGGGGACGTCATGAGTATCTTCGGTGGGTTCAAGAAGTTTGTTAACGAGAAGATCGTCAAGCCGGTCGTCAACACGGTTTCCACGGTGGTCAACGAGGTCATCGACACGGCGGGTGACGCGCTGAGGGCTGCAGGCAATTTCGTCAGCACCCTGACTTCTACGAAGTTCACGACATCGGGGACGTTGAACGGCGGGGATGGGGGAGATTTGCTTGTCGGGCTCGATCTGGGCTCCATTCTCGACTTTCTGAAGCTCTCCTTCACCACGCTGTTCTCGCGCGATTTCTGGTCGAAGGGCGAGGTGCCGAGTGCGCTCACCGAATATCTCAACGGCAACAAGAATGGTGTGACGCTGAACGGCAACGGCGGCGACGACATCATGTTCGCCTTTGGCGGTACTCCGCGTCTGAACGGCGGCTCGGGCAACGACAAGATGATGGCGCTGGGCGGCGTCACCACCTTTTATGGCGGAACCGGCAACGACTTCATCGCTGCGGCGGGCGCCCGGAACTTCGTTTATGCCGGCGACCAGGATGACGACGTCATCGTGCTGGGCGGCACCAACACCGTGCGCGGCGACGGCGGCAACGACTTTCTCAACGTCTTCGGCGCGCTGAACGATATCGACGGCGGCTCCGGCAACGATACGATCCTCGGCCTTGGCGGGGGCAATTTCTCGAAAGGCGGCTCTGGCAACGACCGGATCTTCGTGGGCGGGGCGGTGGCCAACCATGTCCGCGGCGGCACGGGCAACGATGTGATCGGAGCCGGCTCCATCGGGGCCAACGTTCTTTCTGGCGGTCTCGGCCAGGACACGATCGTCGCGATTTCTGCGGGCAACTTCCTCTACGGCGATACCGAGCGCGATTTCCTGTCGCTGCCCGGGTCCGGCACCGATCCGGGTGCCGGCAGCGGCGATGTGTTCGTCACCTTCGGCGGCGGCAACTTCATCTGGGCCGAAGGCGGCGACGATGTCGTCACGGCCTTCGGTCTGGGCGGCAACTTCGTCTCCGGCCAGGTGGGCAACGACATCATCGTGGCGCTCGGCGGCCTAAACGTGCTGCTGGGGGGCGAGGGGCAAGACACGATTGTCGGCGTCGGCAGCGCCAACGCGCTCTTCGGGCAGGACGGCGACGACGTGATCGTCGGCGCCGGTGCGCTCGACATCTCGGCCGGCGGCGCGGGCGACGACGTGATGGTCAGCGTCGGGCTGAGCGCCAGCTTCCAGCTCGGCGGCGCCGGCAGCGACGTGATCGTGGGGGTCGCCGGCGCCGTGCGCATCCAGTTCGGCGGCGATCCGTTTCAGTTCGAAGCCAGCGGCGACAAGGACGGCGACACCAACACCGAGGCCAAGCGCGACGGCTTCTTCGGCTTCGTCGAGCAAACACTGATCGACTTCCAGTTCACCGATTTCGAGTTCGACGATCTGAGCCTTCCGACCCTGCCGTCCTTCGACGATATCGACACGGGCGCGATCGAAGCGGGCGAGAACTTCCTCACCGCCGCCTGGACCGGCGTGAAGGGTGTGATCGAGGGGATCGGCGGCTATCTCGAGGCCCTCAACCCGGCCGAGCTGAACCTCGATGGGCTTTCCACCGCCCTCACCCGGATCGAGTTCGAAGAGTTCACGTTGCCGGTCCTCGCGGGGCTCGGCGACGCGCTCATCCCCCAGGTTGACCTGACCAAAATCGGCGAAGGGGCGGCGGAGTTCTTTGAGGGGCCAAGCGAACCCGACACGGTCGGTCTCGAAGCGGATTTCGACGATTACGAGTCCACGCTGCAGTGGCGCGACCAAGGTCGGCTGGGCGAACTCATCGACGCACCGAACGACCGCGCCGGCGCGGCCACCAGCCTCATCCTGCCCGAAAGCCGGGCCACCACCCTGGACGACCCGAATGTCGACGGAGAACTGGGCGACATCTCCAGCGGGTTCGACCCGTCGGTCCTGTCGGGCATCACCAGCCTCTTCCCCGGCGAAGACACAAGCACCGCCGGCATCCCGGATCTCAGCTACTCCGATCTTCTGAATCTCGGCAATATCGCGATGCCCGATCTCGCCGGTGCCTTCCTCGACGTCGAGGCGCTCGACCTTCCCTTCGAGGCGGCACTCGACTCGCTCGGCCAAACCTTTTCGGGCCTTGCGATCAATTTCGAGGGCGCCGGTCTGATTCAGCCGGGCGAAGGGCGCGGCAGCTTCTCGCTCCCCGACGTGTCGCTGCCCTCGGTCTCGATCCCGAGCTTCGACATCTACGACCGCTCCGTCGACCGCGACGAAGATGGCGACATCGACAGCGACATCCTGGTCTCGGTCGCCGGTGCCTCGTTCCTCTTCGGAATGGAAGATGACGACCTGATCGTCGGCGCCGGCCTCTTCAACATGCTCTTCGGCGGAGACGGGTCCGACATTCTGGCGGCTGTGGCGAAGGGCAACGTCGTCTCCGGCGGACAGGGCGACGATATCGCCGCGGCCCTGGGCATCGTCAACTTTGTCTCGGGCGGCGAAGGCTCCGACATCCTCGGCGCGGGCGGCAAGTTCAACGTGGTCGCCGGCGGCACCGAGGCCGACGCGATGATTGCGGGTGGCCTTGCCAACCTGATGCTCGGCGGATCGGGGCGCGACCTCGTCTTCTCCGGAGGCAAATTCAACATCGGTGTCGGCGGCGCGGGCGGCGACCTCCTGCTCGGTGTCGGCAAGCTCAACGCAATCCTCGGCGGTGGCGGCGACGATCTGATCGCGGGCGGCGGTTCGTTTAACGTCATGCTCGGTGGTAATGGCGACGATCTCGCCCTCGGCGCAGGCAAGTTCAACACCCAGCTGATGGGCCGGGGCGCCGACATCGCCATCGGCGGCGGCAAGTTCAACATCATGGACGGCGACCGCGGCGACGACCTGCTGCTTGGTGGCGGCAAATTCAACGTGATGTATGCCCGCGACGGCAACGACGCCCTGATCGGCGGCGGCAAGTTCAACCTCATGGTCGCCGGCAGCGGCACCGACTTCATTCTCGGCGGCGGCAAGTTCAACGTCATCATGTCCGGCGTCGAGGAGGACGACGAGGACAATCTCGACCACGACATCGTCCTGACGGCCGGGCGCTACAACACGTTTTTCGCAGGCGCCGGCGACGACCTCTCCGTGATCGGCGGCACGCTCAATACCGTCTATGCCGGATCGGGGCAGGACATCATCCTGGGCTTCTCGGGCGGTCTGAACACCGTCTTCGCGCAGGACGACGCCGACATCGTGATCGGCGCCGGCACCGGCACGCTCTATTCCGGCGGCACCGGCAACGACCTGATCTTCGGCTTCGGCAAAGACGAGAAAGAGGAAAGCTCGGGCGGCTCAGGCGATGACACCTCCTCGGGTGGAGACGACACGACCTCGGGCGGCAGCGACACGACGTCGGGCAGCAACGGTCTCGATGTCGATTTCCGCACCGATGGTTCGGTCGATCTCTACGGCGACTGGGGCGACGACCTCCTGCTCGCCGTCGGCCGAAATGTGTTTGCCGAGGGCGGCAGCGGCCAAGACAGGATCTTCTCCGCCGCCAACCTGTCGGTCCTCGAAGGCGGCGAAGGCTATGACTTCCTGTTCTCGGTCAAGGGGATGTCGGCGCTCGACGGCGGCGACGGCAACGACGTGTTGGTCACGCGCACGTCCGATCCGTCGGGCGACAACAGCGACAGCGGTGACACGGGCGACAGCGGCGACACGGGCGATACCGGTGGTTCAGAAGACAACGACGACAACAACTCTCTGATCTTCGATGGCGGCGACGTGCAGGGCGGCTTCGGCTCCGATCTCATCTTCGCCAACGGCGCCGATTTCGAGATCTTCGGTGATGCCGGGAGCAACATCCTGACGGGTGAGCCCGAACAGGGCACCACCCGCGATACACAGGATGGCAACGACTACATCATCGTGTCGGGATCCAACTCGCAGGCCTATGGCGGCGGCGGCAACGACGCGATGTTCCTCTTCGGCGCAGGCCAGATCGGCGAGGGCGAGGCCGGGCGCGACCTCATGCTCGCCACCGGCGCCGGCTCGAAGCTGAGCGGCGGGGCCGGGCGCGACACCCTCATCCAGCTGGGCACCGAGGCCGCGCGCGCCACCGGCGATGACGGCAACGACCTGATCATCGGTCGTGGCTGGGGCCTTGGCGACTGGCTTCTCGACAACGGCACCGGGCTCGCCGAAGAGTTCGTCACCAACCTCGCGCTCGCTATCGAGAATGTCGGCGATTTCATCGGCTCGGCGATCGACAGCCTCGGCACCTTCCGCGGCTTTGACGGCTCGCAAGTGCAGGAGATGGCGTTCTATGCCGGCCGCGCCGGCGACGGCGTCCTGCCCGACGAAGACGCGCCCACCGAGGAAGAGATCAAGGCGCAGGAGGTCGAGGCGACCGAGGCCTTCCTGTTCAACCTGATCGACACCTATGGTTACGACGGCCTCGGTTCGGTCCTCAGCGAAATCGACGACGGCTCGAAACTCGCCGCCTTCACGCCGTCCTACGAAACACTCGGCAACGAGGTTTCGCAGCGCGTTTCGGCCGAGCTTGTGGAGCGGTTCGACGAGGTCGATATCAGCGAGCTGGACGCGGTCAATGTCAGCGAGGTCGTCCTGCGCCGCATCAACTCGCCGATCTTCGAAGGCAATGCCGGCAGTGACGAAATCCATGCCCGCCTCGGCATCTCCACCATGCGGGGCGATGGCGGCAATGACCGCTACTTCAAGACGATCGGCGACCGGTTCACCATCATCGAGGAGCGCGGCGGCGGCGGCAACGATGTGCTGACCATCAAGGTCCGCGCCAGCGACGCGAGCGACTTCGACGGCGGCGACGGCGAAGACGGACTCGACATCGCCGATCTGACCTTCGCCCGCATCAACGCCGATCAGGAGAGCGCCGCGTCGAACGATCTGCTGATCCGCACCTTCAGCACCACCGATGGCGGCGACCGCGAGCTCGCCTCGATCACCGTCCTGCTCGACTTCTTCGAGACCGGCGGCGCGGTCGAAACGCTGGTTCTGGAGACCGTTGGCGGCGCGACGTCGACCCACAACCTGGTGGACCTCGCCAACGACGCGCCGAACAGGGGCAACTCGCTGTTCGATGCCGCCGGTCTGATGGATCTGGTCGAGCAAGACGTCACCGAGCTCGACGCCGAACTGCGCCTTCTTGACGGCTATACCGATGTCGCCCTCTACGAGGATTTCGACATCGTCGATGACGCCGAAAGCGACGACGGCGACGCCTATAACCGCTTCGAAGACGTGCTCGACGACTACCTCAAGGGCCTCGACGGGGTCGAACAGGGCGCCACGGCGACCGCCGATGCCGACGATATCGAGGACGCGATCGACGGCGACGCCGGGATCGACGGTGTGCCCGTGATCGCCCTTCCTGCGGGCAACGCGGTGGAACAGGTCGAAGACGGCTACTCGGTCCTGATCGCACGCTACGAGCGCAACGAATTCGACTGGTTCGACGCCAAGCTCGTGGCCGAGGCATCGCGGGATGATTTCGTCGCCGCCTACTTCACCGAGCCCTTCGGCAACGAAGACCGGCAGGACGTGATCCTGGTGACCCCGCGCGCCGATGTCGAGGTGCGCCTGACCGGCAGCCAGGGCAGCCTGTCGTTCGGCGACCTGCAAGACGTGATCCGCGACGAGTTCGGCTTTGACGGGTCCACCAACGGGCTATCGTCCAACACCTCGCTCGTGGATCTGTCGTTCCTGCCAGGCGAAAACCCCGACCTTGTGCAGCCTATTCGCCTGACCTCGCGCTCCTTCGAGGAGCAGAACAACAACTTCCCCGTACGCGCCGGCATCCACCTCGATCTCGAGAAGCTCGAAGGCGTGGTGCCCGTCCTCGAAGGCTTCAAGTTCATCGCCATCTCCGGCGAGGGCGTGGCCCAGCTTGCGGGCAACAACGACGCGGTCAACGGCGGCTCGGCGGCGCAGACCTTCGTGCTCTCGGGCGACGACAACAGCGTCAATGGCGGCGGCGGCGATGACATCTTCCTCGACCTCACGCGCCGCGACAGCGCGTTTGGTGACGAGGGCAACGATCGGTTCGAGCTCGCCTACGACTTCCAGAATAGTGTGTCCGATTTCAACCTGAGCACCTTCGCCTCTGCTCGCGGCGGTGCAGGGCGCGATACCTATGTCGTCGACACGCCCGACGCCTCGGAACTGCCTTTCCCCGACGCGGTGCGCGGCTTCCGTGTCAACATGGATGCCGAGGATGTCCTCGACCTCGAGGGCCTGTCGCCCGAGGCCGTCCTGACGATATGGAACGACGGGTTCCGGATCAACGATCAGGGCCTCCAAACGCTTGTCGCGCTCAAGAACGTGTCCGAGTTCGGCACCCTGCGCTGGACCGACGGGATCGAGCGGCAGATGGCCTATCAGCAAACGTTCACTGCTGACGATGCCGATGTCATCGGCGGGCGCCTCGCCCTCTTCGATGTGCGCGGTGAGGCGGCCGGCGGCAATCGCGGCGACCTGATCGTCGTCAACAGCGGGGCCACTTCTGTCGACGGGCGCGGCGGCGACGATGTCATCTTCGTCGACAGCTCCAGCCCGGTTGTGCGCCCGGGCGCGGGCAACGACCTCATCCACCTCCTGCGCGGTGGAAACACCGTGGCGTTCGACGGCCCGGTGGGGGACTACCGCATCTTCCGTACGTTCGAGGGTGTCACGGTCATCAACGAAACCACGGGCCAGACCAACGATATTCTCGGTGATCTGGGCGCCCTGTCCTTCTCGGGCGGCATCACCATTCCCGGCGCCGGGATCGAGTTCGGTGCCGAGATCACCGACAACTTCACCCTCGACGAAGAGACAACGCTGTCGCTTGCGGCGATCCGCGACGACGTGCCCAACGGGGCCCGCGAGATCGAGGTGCGCTTCCGCGGAACCGAGGATGCACTTGCCGGTGTCTTTGCACTCGATGATGGCGACGAGCCGGTGGCCAGCGGAACGCAACTAAAACCATCCGACCTCGCGACGCTCCAGTTCAGCCCGGCGATCGATTATTTCGGCGACGCGGACGACCTCACGCTCGACGTGCAGGTCATCGGCCGCAAGGGCACGCTCGCCATGCTCCACTACGAGATCGAGGTCGAGAATGTCGCCGACGCCGAGCGGTTCGGCATCGAGGGCTTCGAGCAGGGCGGCCGGCTTGTGATCGACGAGGATGAGGGCTTCGACCTCCAGCAGCTCTTCTACATCGATCCCGACCGCGACCAGAGCGAGGGCGTCATGGAGTTCGAGTTCGACGGCCTC
Source organism: Pseudomonadota bacterium (assembly GCA_039822045.1). GTDB lineage: Bacteria > Pseudomonadota > Alphaproteobacteria > Rhodobacterales > Rhodobacteraceae > HLUCCA09. The sequence continues at coordinate 26,015 of JBCBMY010000013.1, forward strand.
GACGCCGACGCACTCCTGTCCTTCAGGGGCGAACCCGCCGCGACGCAGTTGATGCGCATTCTGCGCCCCGAAGGCCCAGATGGGATCGACGGCTTCAACAACGCCATCAGCCGTTCGGTTCTCACCATCCCCGAGCATACCTTCGGCGAGATCCGCTTCAGCGCTGCCACCGTCCCGCTCGGGCCGAATGGGGTGGCAGACACCTCGCAATCGCCCGTGCCCCTCAATGATTTCGTGGTCGAACTGCGCCCGGTGGACGACCCCGAAACCTTCGCCGGCAAACCGACCGACGAAACGCGCGAAGAGAACTTCTCGAGCGAGATTTTCGAGAACCTTCAGATCGCCAGCGTCGATCAGGGCCTCGACGACGCCGTGGTCTACGAGGTGCGACTGACCTCCTTCGTCGAGGGCTTCAGCTTCTTCGGCTTCGAGCAGGCGGGCTGGGAGCGCGACGGCCTTGGTCGCCTCCACACCAACGGCACCGTGCTCACCCCGCGCGAGGATCTGTCGGACGAGGAGACCGGCCGCATCGTCTGGACCGTCACCGGCACGATGGCCCAGCTCAACGAAACGCTCGGCTCCATCTTCATGGGCTCGCCCAAGCAGAACTTCGAGGGCGAGATCCCGATGACGATCGAGCTCTTCCGCACGGGGGGCGACGAGCCTGTCCTGCAGGACGAGTTCGAGCATCTCGTGACCTACGAGCGGGGCGTGAACGCCCCCGTCGCGCCCTTCAACTATTCCGTCTACACAACGCCCACTCCCGACAACGGCCGGGTCGAGATCGGCCCCGTCGCGCCCATCGACCCCGACTTCCCGCTCGACGATCAGCCGGCCATCACCATCCGGTTCAACAACGTCCCGACGATCGGCCATATCGAGCTCGAAGACGGCTCCATCGTCGCGCAGGGCCAGACGATCTCGCTCGACGACTTCCTCGGCCTCTACTACGTGCCCGACGACAGCGGCGAGATCGGTACGCGCACCTACTTCACCTCGGCCGTCTATACGCCCCTGCACCCCGACTATCGGGCCAATTCGCTGCCCTTCAAGTTCCTAAACTTCTCCGTTCAGGACGATCAGCGCCTGGTCGAGGAGAACGGCGTCACCCGGGCTGAAATCGTCGGGCGTCAGTTCACGTCGTTCGACTACGACGATCGCGGCGGGCCCGATGCCAAGGGCTCGGTCATCGTCGGCGGCGCCGGCGACGACACCATTCGGCCAAACCTCGGGGTCGATCTGATGGAGGGCGGCCCGGGTGATGACACCTTCATCATCACCGCTGACTCAGGCATCTTCAACGCCATCGGCGATTTCGTTCCCGGTCGCGACATCCTCGACCTTCAGGGTGTCTCCGTCGTGGACGTCGAGGAGGGCTTCGCGTCGGCCGACGAGGATGCCGGCATCGTCGACACCACGGTCGACTCGATCCTGACGCTCTCCAACGATTCCGAGCTCATCCTCGAGGGCGTGACCGACTTCGCGCTGTTCTACAACGTCGCGCCTTCCGTGACGTCCCAGAGCTTCGAGGTTCTCGAAAGCACCCGCGACGACCAGACCACGCTTACTGGCAACGTCCTGCTTGAGACGTTCGACCTGAACGGCGATTTTGTCTCCGTCGACCAGGCGAGCCTCGTTGCGCCCGAGAACGGTACGCTGAACATCGACGACGATGGTCAGTTCACCTACCGGCCCAACGAAAACTTTTCCGGCGAGGACAGGTTCTCGCTGCGCGTGACCGACGGAAGCGACAGCGGCCGCCTTGTGGCGTTCACGATCACGGTGGCCGACCGGCCCGACAACGGCGATGGCAGCGATGACCGGATCGAGCTCGAGGCCATCGGCGGCCTGTCTGCCTTCGGCAATGGCGGGCTCGACGAGATCATCGGCAACGCGCTCGACAACAGCCTGTTCGGCGGGCGTGGCGCCGATATCATCAGCGGCCTCGGTGGCAACGACACGCTCTTTGGCGGGGCAGGCGACGATTGCCTGTCTGGCGGCGCGGGGCGCGACCGGCTCGTCGCAGGTCACGGTGCCGACACGCTAATCGGCGGTCCGGGCGACGACACATATGTGGTGTCCGATGCCACGCAGACCGTGATCGAGGTGCCCGGCGAAGGGTTCGACACCGTCCTGCTGCGGTCCGTCGAAGAATTCGTTCTCCCCGATGGCGTCGAAGTGATGATCCTCGACACCCCCGTGGAAGCCGACGGGGATGGCGCTACAGAAGACGGCGCCACCGAGGACGGCGCGGTGCAGGGCTCTGCGCTCACCGGCAACCGCGAGGACAATCTCATCGAGGGCAATGCCGGCGACGATACGATCGACGGCGGCGAAGGCGCCGACACGATGCGCGGCGCGGGCGGCAACGACACCTACATCGTCGACAATCCCGGCGACCAGGTTGAGGAGGCCGCCGGTGCCGGGCACGACAGCGTCGAATCCTCGGTCGACTTCGACCTCGGCAGCCAAGAGATCGAGGATCTGCGCCTGGTCGGCGGCGCCAACACCCGCGGCGTCGGCAACGCGCTCGACAACAGGATCGAAGGCGATGACGGCGCCAACACGCTCGAGGGGGGCAATGGCAAGGATCTCCTGATCGGGCGCAACGGTCAGGATCTGATCCTCGGCGGCAACGACGATGACCGGATCGAGGGCAACGCGCAAGACGATGAGATCTGGGGAGGCAATGGCGGCGACACGGTCGATGGCGGCCGAAACGACGACTGGATCGCGGGCGAAGCGGGCTGGGATGATCTCAGCGGCGGCCTCGGCAACGACATCATCAGGGGCGGCGACGGGCGCGACACCCTCTCGGGCGGGCGCGGCAACGACACGATGAACGGCGGACCTGGGTCCGACATGCTTCTGGGAGGAGACGACGGCGATGACCTGTCCGGCGGCGCAGGCAACGACACCATCGAGGGCGGCGATTTGCGCGACACGATCAAGGGCGGGGCCGGCAATGACCTGATTCTCGGCGGCGCCGGCACCGACAGCGCGGCAGGTGGCAGCGGCAACGACACGATCAAGGGGGGCGACCGCAACGACACGCTGAACGGGGGTGATGGCAGAGACCGGCTCGAAGGCGGCGACTGGCGCGATCAACTCTCCGGTGGCCAGGGCGCCGATACGCTCCTTGGCGGCAACGGCGACGACACCGCCGACGGCGGCGAACGGAACGACCTGATCCGCGGCGGCACCGGCGATGACGAGCTCTTCGGCGGCGCCGGCAATGATCAGGTCGAGGGAGGCGAAGGGCGCGACCTCGTCGACGGCGGTATCGGCAACGACCTTCTGCGCGGCGGTGACGGCTTCGACACTGTGCTCGGCGACGACGGCGACGACACGATCTTCGGCGGCGATTGGCGCGACCGGCTAGAGGGCAACAACGGCCACGACGAACTCTTCGGCGAACTTGGTCGCGACACGCTCCGCGGCGGCCGCGGCGATGACACGGTCGATGGCGGCCAGGACGACGACCTGCTCTGGGGCGGCGGGGGCGACGACACGCTGCTCGGCGGCCGCGGCAACGACACGCTGCGGGGCGAGGGCGGGGCCGACAGCCTTGTCGGCTGGTCCGGCGACGACCTCCTTCTGGGGGACTTTCTGTCCGACACGCTTGTGGGCGGCGAAGGCAACGACACGCTCGAAGGCGCGACCGGGGCCGACGTCTTCGTCTTCGCCGGTGTCACCGGGCGGGACGTCATCACAGATTGGGAGGCCGGCGTCGATACGCTGCTTCTCGGTCAGGCCATTGTCGATATCCGCGAGCGGAGCGGCGACACGATCGTCGACTTCGGCAACTCCAACACCGTGCGCCTCCTCGACCAGACGGGCTTGGGCGACCTCTCGGGCGATATCGCGTTCCTGCCCTGACCCCGCCGCCGGCGCGGCCGCGCGGCCGCACGCATGCGGGCTCAGGCGAGCGCGCGTGCGGCCTCGGCGATGGCCTCCCTGGGGTCGCGCAGCGGACGGCCCAACAGCGCCTCGCAGGTCGATGGGTCGGTCTTGCGGCAATCGCCCAGCCCTTGGCTCACAAGGCGCAGATCCGGCGACACGACCGACAGAAGCCGCACAACCCAGTTTGGCGCCACCGTCCGCGCCGGGCGTGACGACGGCACCACCTCGCGTACGATGTCGGCGATCTCCGACATCCAGAGCGTCTCGCCCGAGGCGATGATGCGCGCGCCATTCTCGGCCTTGAGCGCGGCGATGTGGGCCTCGGCCACATCCTCCACATCCACCGACGGGAACGACAGGCGCGGCAGCATCGGGTCTTTGCCCGACACAAGCCGGCGGATCAGCGTCAGCGACGAGGTCGCCTTGTCGCCCAGCGGTGCCCCGAACACGAACCCCGGATTGACCGTTGCAAGGTGCAGGCCATGGCGCTCGGCCAGCTCCCTCGCGGTGCGCTCGGCCAGGGTTTTCGAGCGGGCATAGGCCCGCAGTCCGGGCAGGTCCGGATCGGTCCAATCCTCGGCGCCGTAGGTGTCGTAGGGGCCCTTCGCCGGGTTCCCCAGCACGGCCGCAATCGACGAAGTGACGACCACGCGCTCCGTGCCCGCCCGCGCCGCGGCTTCCATCGCCCGCATCGTGCCCTCGATGGCCGGCCTCAGAACCTCATCGTCGGTATCAGGCGTGCGCGTCGGCACGGGCGAGGCCGTGTGCAACAGCCCCTCGATCCCATCGAGCGCGGCATCCCAGCCCGTGTCCGACATCAGATCGAGCGTCACGACGTCCACCTCGCCCTCGGGCAACGTCGCGCGCACTTCGTCGGCGCGCCCAATATCGCGCAGCGAGCCCCGCACCCGATGCCCCGCCCGCAGCGCCGCGGCGGCGACATGCCGGCCGATGAAGCCAGTGACGCCGGTGACGAGCACATACATCGCCCTAGTCCTCGCGCCGAAACGTCATGGTCCGCGCACCCTCGTCATCGGTCAACAGCAACACCGGCCCCGACACCTCGGCCAGCGTCATCTCCGATAGCGCCGCCAGAAACTGCGTCTCCGCTGCCCCGTCGATACAGGCCCGCTGCGTCACCGCCAGCGGCCCGGGCTCAAACCACGGATAAGGGCTCTCAAGCGCGCCGGTATAGCTGTTGCACGGCGTCTCCCCAAACACGCGCCCCGGCTCCTCAAGCGACAGCGTGGCCCGCGCCGCAAACGCCGCCCCGTCGATCCCCTCCAGCACATACGTCCCCGTGCCATAGCCCGTCAGCGTCTCATTCCCGCACGCGGCGAGCGTAAGCAGAACACAAAAAAGCGCCGCGCGTCTCACTTCCGGCTCACCATGGCCTTGGCGATCTCCACCGCCTGGTCTGAGGGGGTGTTTGCCCTCCCGAACTCCACCTTGTCTGCAGCCAGCGTATCAGAGAGCCGTGCGAGTGTCGCTGCATCCATGCCGCCCGCCTCGCGCATCATTTCGAGAACATCGGCGCGGGAATGGTGAAACCCTGCGAACCTTAGGTTGTAGCGGTAGAGGCCGCCGAGTGTGGCCAGCAGGAACAGAAGGAGGATGCCAGGAGGGACCTGCGCGGCCAGGGTGCGCCACCACGCCCCGGCTTCAGCTTGTTGCTCCGTCTGCCAGGCTTGGACGCAGGCGAGGGTGACGGCGTCCGGGTCCATGGCCATGCCGTCGGCGCGGGGAATGGCCTCCGATGGGTCGGACGCGTCGGTCTGGCCCTGGCCTTCCGCGGCCGATGGCGGCTCCAGGCCACGGCAGATTCGCATGAAGGCGGCAAAGGTCTCGCGCTGCTGGTTGAGCCGGAAAACGCCGGTGGGAATGTCGGCGAGGCTTTTCGAGATGCGCGCGAGGCTGGCGGCAACTTCGATTCGTTGGCCGATGATGCTGTCCAGGCGGCGGCGCAGATCGCTAACTGAGGGGTCGCGGGAGATGTGCGGCGGCAGATCCTCGTCCATGAAGTCGAGCAGGCGCTGGTCCGTAGCTTGTGCCCCTGCAACGTCCCGGTCGCCGGTCAAGTCCAGCGTCGCCGCGCGGTCGGCGTAGAGTCGGGTTCGCCGCATCAGGCGCACCCGCTCGTCGGGGTTGATCCGGAGCGTTGTGTCATGTGCGCCGGATTGGCTTTGCGGCGGCCCGGCGCCGGGTGCGCTTTCGGCTTGAGCATTCTGCCATTCGGTCACCGTCGATGGGGTAATCGACAGGTCGGGCAAAGCGATGCGAAAGAAGACTGGGTCCCTGCTTGTGTCGCCGCCGGGATAGCCGCCAACGAGGATCGCAGCGCCGTTCAATTCTATTTGGGCGTCCACGACCTCGACGTCGCCGAAGCCCAACTCGCCGAGATCCGCGACCCTTCCGCTGGCGGTGTCGTAGGTGAGAAGCGTGCCCCGGTTGCCCCAGACGAGCCAGGTGGTGTCGGAGGTCCGCGTGGTCCCTCTGAACGACGTGCCCGCCTCCCAGGTCGCGCCCCCGGGCACGGCGACCGTGCCGCTGGCGGTATCGTAGGTGAGGAGCGTGCCCTGGTCGCCCCAGACGAGCCAGGTGGTGTCGGTGATCTGCGTGGCCTCTCTGAACGACGTGCCCGCATCCCAGGTCGCGCCCCCGGGCACGGAGACCGTGCCGCTGGCGGTGTCGTAGGTGAGGAGCGTGCCGCCGCTGCCCCAGACGAGCCAGGTGGTGTCGGTGATCCGCGTGGTCCCTCTGAACGACGTGCCCGCATCCCAGGTCGCGTCCCCGGGCACGGCGACCGTGCCGCTGGCGGTGTCGTAGGTGAGGAGCGTGCCCTCGTCGCCCCAGACGAACCAGGTTGTGTCGGTGATCTGCGTGGTCCCTTGGAACGACGTGCGCGCATCCCAGGTCGCGCCCTCTGGCATGGCGACCGCGCCGCCGGCGGTGTCGTAGGTGAGGAGCGTGCCCCGGTCGCCCCAGACGAGCCAGGTGGTGTCGGAGGGCGCAACGATCCCGACAAGCAGAGCATTCGGTGATACGGGAAGTGGCGGACTGTCTTCGTGCGCCGCGAGGGTGTCGACAAGGTCGTTGCGAACGGGCCCGCGGCGTTGGTTCAGGGTTGCATTGGCCGACAGCGCGTCACGTTGCTGGGCCAGAAGGGCTTGGTTTTGACCGCTGAACCAATCGCTTGCATAGGGAAAGAGGACATAGACGCCGATCGCGAAGACGATGACGCCGCTTAGAACCCACAGAAGGATGGTGGCCTGTGCGCGCGCCCGCCGACCGCGGTAGCGCAGCTGGCGGACGAGCCCCTCCAGCCGGTCGCCCTCGTAGGTGCCGTATTCGGCGGCGAGCGCATCTTGTTTGGCTTCTGCGGCGGGGTCGACAGCGCTCTGGCGGCGACGCTGGGCGTCGGCCGCAGGTGCGCCGTTCTCTCCCTCGTTGACCAATCCCCGGCCCTCCTGCCCGCCAGAGTGGCAGGGGGAGTGAGCAGGTCAAGCTGGGGTCGCGCCAAGTGTGCGTGAAAAAAGCGAAACCGCCCCGGACTGTCCGGAGCGGTTTCTCGAGGGAACTTGTGCGGTTTAGCTCAGGAGGCGGCGGGCGATGACCTGGGCCTGGATCTCGGCGGCACCCTCGAAGATGTTGAGGATGCGGGCGTCGCAGAGGATGCGGGAGATGGGGTATTCCAGGGCAAAGCCGTTGCCGCCGTGGATCTGGAGGCCGTTGTCGGCGGCCGACCACGCGACGCGCGCGCCCAGGAGCTTGGCCATGCCGGCCTCGAGGTCGCAGCGGCGCTCGGCATCCTTCTCGCGGGCCGAGAAATAGGTGAGCTGGCGCGCCACCATGATCTCCACCGCCATCATGGCGAGCTTGCCGGAGACACGCGGGAAGGCAATAAGCGATTGGCCGAACTGCTTGCGGTCGAGCGCATACTTCATCGCGACATCGAGCGCCGACTGTGCCACGCCGATCGCACGCGCCGCCGTCTGGATGCGCGCGCTCTCGAAGGTCTGCATGAGCTGCTTAAAGCCCTGGCCCTCGACGCCGCCCAGCAGGTTCTCCCCCTTCACCCGGAAGTCGTCGAAGTTGACCGTGTATTCCTTCATGCCGCGATAGCCGAGCACCTCAATCTCGCCGCCCGAGATGCCGACGTCCTGCCACGGCGCATCGTCCGTCCCTGGCGTCTTCTCGGCCAGAAACATCGACAGGCCTCTATAGTCGGTCGTGTCGGGCACCGTGCGGGCCAGAACGGTCATCACATGGGTGCGGGCGGCGTGGGTGATCCAGGTCTTGTTGCCGTTGACCACCCACGCGTCGCCGTCCTTTACCGCCTTGGTGCGGAGCGACCCGAGGTCCGACCCGGTGTTGGGCTCGGTGAACACGGCGGTCGGGAGGATCTCACCCGAGGCGAGGCCTGGCAGCCACTTCTCCTTCTGCTCCGGCGTGCCGCCACAGAGGATGAGCTCGGCCGCAATCTCCGACCGGGTGCCGAGGCTGCCCACGCCGATGTAGCCGCGCGACAGCTCTTCCGAGACGACGCACATGGCCGCTTTCGACATGCCCAGGCCACCGAACTCTTCGGGGATCGTCAGGCCGAAGACGCCCATTTCGGAGAGCTCCTGGATCACCTCCATGGGGATCAGTTCGTCCTTCAGGTGCCAGTCGTGCGCGTCTGGCTCCACGCGCTCCACCGCATAGCGGCGGAATTGGTCGCGGATCATCTCAAGCTCGTCGTCGAGGCCCGAGGCGCCGAACGTTGTGTTGGCCGCCTGCTCCTGCATCAACGCCACCAGCCGCGAGCGCACGGCCTGGGTATTGCCCTCCTGGGTCAGGGTCATCACCGCAGCCGCCATCATCGCGCGCTGGTCGTCCTGCGTCAGCCCCATGTCCTGCGGGCGCAGGATCTCGCCCTGCGACATCGGGATGCCGCCATAGATCTGCCAGAGATACTCACCAAACGCGATCTGCAGGATCAGCCGTTCGATCTCGCCGAGCTTGCCCTCGCTCTCCAGCCGCTCCGCCCAGAGCTGCATCTGGCGCAGGCTCTCCACATAGGTCGCAAGCCAGGCCAACCCGTGGGCCGCGGTCTGGTGCTGCTCCACAAGCGTGCCAGACACGCGGTCGCCGTCGAGGGTCATCGCCCGCACCCGGTCGCACGCCACCTCCAGAAGCGCCTCGGCGGGCCCAACGGCGGCCTTGGTCAGCGCCAGAAGGTCGGGCAGAAGGGCAGGGGTGGCGGCAGAGATGTCCTGTCCGTCATGGGCCATGGGTCGTGTCCTTTCCTCTGCGTGAGGTCACCTCGTCCAGTCCGAGCGGAGATAGGCTTTTCGCAGGTGCAGCGCAACATAAATTCGCAGGGCGGCGCTCAGTTGAACGAAAGTGTCTCGGCCTTCTCCGGTTCCCTCCTGTACGTGAGGCGCCCTTGGACGAAGACGAGCGTGGCGGGGTGCCGCAGACCCACCGATCGTAGCTCAGAAGCGGATCGCACGCCAAAGGCCAAGGCTGTCGCGGTCCGGAGCGTCAGGCAGCGTGCCGTTCCGGCCCGCAGCAATGCGCCCGGCCACATGGGCGCAAACGCAGGCGTCGAGCAGGTCGTCCCACCCCCATCGGCCCGTCCGCGGGCCAAGGCGCGCCGCCAGGGCATTGGCGTCAAACCCGAGTGCCGTCAGGGCACTTTCGCGCGCCTGCCGGCCCTCGGGTCGCTTCTTGGGGGGCAGGGTCCGCCCGGTCAGCGCGGCAAAGGCAATCTCGGGATGCGCCTCCCACACCGTGGCGTCCGGGGAGGCGCGCAGCAGATCATCCACTTCCGCGATCTTGCCGCAAATGTTGAAGCACTGGACCGAGATCGCGTTCGGCGGGGGGAAGGCCGTGCGCAGAGCGCCGTAGTCGCGGGTTTTCCGGAAAAAATCTAGATGCGCCCGGCTAGGCGCCGGGAACACGCGCGATCCCGGCGCGCGGACATCGTCTGGTGCCCGCTTCGCCAGAAAGGCGCGCGCGGCTCGGTCGACTGGGCGCGGTCCATCCTGAGGCGTGTCCATCAGGCCGATCGGGATGTCGATGGCAAGCGGCGTACCAAGGGCGCTGGCCTCGGCCGCGGTGCCGGTGATGGTCGCGCGCGCCTCGGCCGGTCGGCCGCCCGGCACCCTCACAACGAGCCACCCCGCCGGGCACCCGTCGGCCCCCGCGACCCAAGGCTCACCCATTGCCGCGGAAAAGCCCGGCAGCCCGCGAGATCACATCGGGCGACCGGCAATGCTCCGACGGGCTCGCGCCCGAGCCATCCGCCGTCACGGTGAAAGACACGCGATAGATCACCGCGCCGTCGGCTTCAGCCACAAACGTCCATAGGCCCGGCACCATCTCGCGATGCAGATCGAACGTAAACGCGTTGAGTTGCGGGGTCAGGGCCTCGAACGTGGTGGTGTAGCGCTCCACCTCGGTTCCCGTTTCGCGGAATGGCGGGTGTATCACGGTCATAGTCACAACCGGCGCGCCCGGAGGCGGAACAACGACCGACACCCCAAAGGTTGCACCCGGCTCGAGCGCGATCCGATCCGTCGTCACCACTATGCTCGCGGGCCCTTCGAACCGGCGCACCGTCCCCGAATCCGTCTCGGGTGCGGCCACGTCGACCCCGTCACGTGGCCCGCACACCAGCCCGTAGTCGAGGCCGCGCACATCGGATGCCGCGAACTCCACGCCCGCGGAGGCGAACGTCGTGAGGCCAGCGAGGGCAATGGCAAGGACACTACGATGCATCAGCGAGAAATGGGGAAAGGCGCGCAAACGGCAAGGCGCGCGCGCCAAGTCCCACGAGGTCCGGGGTCCCGCCCCATGCCGATCGCCGGGGCGGCTTGGCACCGCCCCGATGGGTCACCCGATGGCGACGGCTTTCACGTCTTCGTCGATGAAGGGCACGTATTGCTCGAAGTTCTCGGCAAACATCTCCACGAGTTTCGCCGCCTGCCGGTCATAGGCGGCCTTGTCCGCCCAGGTCCCCCGCGGGTCGAGCAACTGGCTGTCGACGCCCGGCACATTCACAGGCACCTGGAAGCCGAAACTGGCGTCCTTGCGGAACGTCGCCTCGTTCAGCGTGCCGTCGAGCGCCGCGTGGAGGAGGGCGCGCGTCGCCTTGATCGGCATCCGGTGGCCCGTGCCATAGGCACCGCCCGTCCAACCGGTATTCACCAGCCAGCAGGTCGCCCCGTAATGCGCGATCTTCTCGCGCAGCAGGTTGCCGTACACTTCGGGCCGGCGCGGCATGAACGGCGCGCCAAAGCAGGTCGAGAAGGTCGGCTCCGGCTCGGTCACGCCGCGCTCGGTCCCCGCAACTTTGGCGGTGAAGCCAGACAGGAAGTGATACATCGCCTGCGCCGGGGTCAGCCGGGCAATCGGCGGCAGCACGCCAAACGCGTCGCACGTGAGCATCACGATGTTCTTGGGGTGCCCGCCCATGCCTGAGGCCGAGGCATTGGGGATCGAGTGCAGCGGATAGGCGCACCGCATATTGGCGGTCAGGCTGTCATCCTCGAAGTCGAGCGCCTTGGTCTCTTTGTCATAGACCATGTTCTCGATCACAGTTCCGAACATCGAGGTCGTGGCATAGATCTCGGGCTCGGCCGTGGGCGACAGCGAGATCGTCTTGGCATAGCAGCCGCCTTCGAAGTTGAAGGTGCCGCGGTCCGACCAGCCATGCTCGTCGTCGCCGATCAGCGTGCGCTCGGGATCGGCCGAGAGCGTCGTCTTGCCGGTTCCCGACAGGCCAAAGAAAATCGCCGAATCCACCGGATTGCCCTGCGCGTGGTTGGCCGAGCAATGCATCGCCATCACGCCTTTCGCCGGCAGCAGATAGTTCAAGAGGGTGAACACTGATTTCTTGTTCTCTCCGGCATATTCCGTGCCGCCGATCAGGATGAGCTTCTTGGTCAGGTTGATCGCGATCACCGTTTCGGTGCGGCAATCGTGCTTGGCCGGATTGGCCTGGAACGATGGGCAATTGATGATCGTGAAATCCGGGGTGAACGTGTCGAGGTCGCCCCGCTCGGGTCGGCGCAGCATGTGCCGGATGAAGAGGCCATGCCAGGCAAGCTCCGTCACCATCCGCACATCGATATGAAGCGCAGGGTCGGCGCCACCGCGCAGATCCTGCACGAAGTAATCGCGACCGGCCATGTGTGCCAGCATGTCCTCATGGAGCGCATCGAACCCCGCCGTCGACATCGGGCGGTTGTTCTCCCACCAGATCGTGTCTTCGGTCGTGGCGTCGCGCACCACGTGCTTGTCCTTGGGCGACCGGCCGGTGAACTTGCCGGTCGAGCACAGAAACGCGCCCCCGCGGCCCATTTCCCCCTCGCCCCGCTTGATCGCTTCAGCGATCAGATCCGGCTCGGTCAGATTGTAATAGACATTGCCAAGACCTGCGATGCCCTGGTCCTCGAGCCTGCAGCTCGGATTCACACGTCCAATGTCCATTTGTATCTCCCTGGCCAGATCAGGCGCCGGCCTAAACCTTTACACAACAGTGCGGCGCCGCGGCGCCGACGATGAAACGGGCAGGGGAAGCGCCCCCGCGGCGCCGGGAGGCTCGTGCCCCCGCGCTTTGGGTATACCATGGGCTGCGCACCTGAAAATGGCTGCGCGCGCTACCGTTAGCGTGATCAGGGCGCGTTTAGCGCCAACAGATACAATCCTTGCGCGAACGAGTGATGCGCATTAGCCATTCCTTTGGGAAATCAGCATTGGGTGGGGCTGCCCAGGGGCGCGATTCGGTTTCTGCTGTTGCTTCGTGTCCCTATACGCCTGAAACTGCCGCGAAAGCGACAATTCGGGCAGAAAAGGAAGAATTCGATGTCTCGCATCGCGCTTGTAGATGACGACCGCAACATCCTCACCTCGGTGTCGATGACGCTGGAAGCCGAAGGTTTCGACGTGGAAACCTACAATGACGGGCAATCCGCTCTCGACGCGTTCAACCGCAAACTGCCCGACATGGCCGTGCTCGACATCAAGATGCCCCGGATGGATGGCATGGACCTGCTCCAGCGTCTCCGCCAGAAAACCTCGATGCCGGTGATCTTTCTGACCTCGAAGGACGACGAGATCGACGAGGTGCTGGGTCTGCGCATGGGGGCCGACGACTATGTCAAAAAGCCCTTCAGCCAGCGGCTTCTGGTTGAGCGCATTCGCGCACTCCTGCGCCGCCAGGAGGTGATTGCGCAGGATGAGGTTGGTGAAGGCGAAACCGCACAGGTCATGAGCCGCGGCAACCTCACGATGGATCCGCTGCGCCATTCGGTGACGTGGAAGGGCCTCGATGTCACGCTGACGGTCACCGAGTTTCTGCTCCTGCAGGCGCTCGCGCAGCGCCCCGGCTTCGTGAAAAGCCGCGATCAACTGATGGATGTCGCCTACGACGATCAAGTCTATGTCGACGATCGGACGATCGACAGCCACATCAAGCGTCTGCGCAAGAAGATGCGCAGCGTCGACGACGAGTTCTCGGCGATCGAGACGCTCTACGGCATCGGATACCGCTACAACGAAGAATGAGGCCGGCCGGGCCGGCGGCGGTCCGACGGCATGTGGAGTATGCGCGGCGCCCGGGGGCACGGCCCCGACGGGCCCGTTGGCATGCGGTGGGGTGCGCTCTGGTGTTCTGTGCAGAAGGCGCGATAAGATAAGGGTCTCTTGCTGCGCGTCGTCAGCGGATAGGGGGCGCGGCGCAACGCGCTATATGTGATCTTGTGTGGCGGGCCGGCGCCGCGCGAGAGGGGGTAACCGGCCGAGGGCAACAGGCGTGCGCGACACGAAGCAGCATGGTGACGGTCAGGGCGACATCGTCCTTGGCGAGGATTGGGTCAGCCCCGATCCCGAGGAGTCCGGCGAAATCCGTCGCCGGCGGTCCAGGCCGGGCGTGCTCACGCTCAACCGCTCGCCGCTGGCCCGCAAGATCATCACCTTCAACCTGATCGGCCTCCTGATCCTCGTGGGCGGTGTGTTCTATCTCAACCCGTTCCGCGACAGCCTTGCGGCCCAGCGCGAGGCCGGCCTGCAGGCCGAAGCAAGCCTGATCGCCGACATCTTCGAGAGCCAGATCGCAAACCCGCAGGCGCAGGCGGCCCCAACCGACGCCGAAATGCCGCGCGGCCGCGCGGCCGACGCCATCCTCAACGGGCTGACGCTGTCTCCCGGGATCGACGTCTTCGTCTTCGACGCCGCCAAGTCGCTCCTCGGCCAGGATTCCGGGCCGCCAGGACCGGTTATCTCGACCGAGGGCTCGACGGTGATCACCGACTTCCTCAATGCCGTGTGGGAAGGGATGAGCCGTCTGGTCAACGCAAGGCGCGAGCAGAGACCACGCCTTGACCCCGAAACGCAAGTGCGCGCCCTGCTCGACACCGCGCTCGCCGGCGACACCGTGCTTTACGCCGGCATCGATGCCGATGGCGGCACCACCTTCTCCGTCGCCTCTCCGGTCGTTGTTGGGGGCGAGGTGCTGGGCGTCGTGGGCGTCACGTCGGCGTCGGGCGAGATCGATGCTCTGGTCCGCGCCGAGCGCGAACAGGTCCTCCAGATGTTCGTGATCGCGATCCTCGTCTCAATCGGCCTTTCGCTGGTGCTCGCTTCCACCATCGCCAATCCGCTCTCAGATCTGGCCGCCGCAGCCGAGGTCGGGCGCGAGCGCAACGCCCGCCATATGAGCCCCGGCCGCGTGCGCATCCCCGATCTCTCCGGCCGGCCCGACGAGATCGGGCGGCTCTCGGCCGCGCTGCGCTCGATGGTGGCCGCGCTCTACGACCGGATCGACGCCAACGAGCAATTCGCAGCCGACGTCTCGCACGAGATCAAGAACCCGCTCGCGAGCCTTCGCTCGGCCGTCGGCACCCTCCGCGTGGCCAAACGCGAAGACCAGAAGGAACGGCTCTGCGACGTGATCGAACATGATGTGCGCCGGCTCGACCGGCTCGTCTCCGATATCTCCAACGCCTCGCGCCTCGACAGCGAACTGGTCAAGGAAGAGGAAGAACAGTTCGACCTCGTGCGCATGCTCGATGGGGTATGCGGGTACCTCAGCGAGCAGGCCGAGAAAGACGGCGTCGAGTTCATCACCGACATGCCCCGCACCCCGATGGAGGTGTTCGGCCTCGAGGCGCGCCTGGCGCAGGTCTTCGTCAACCTCATCACCAATGCGATCTCGTTCTGCGAAGACGGCGACGCGGTGCGGGTCTGGGCGCGGATGCGCGAGAACCGGGTGCTTGTGGTTGTCGAGGACACCGGCCCCGGCATTCCCGAACAGGCGCTCACCAAGATCTTCAACCGCTTCTACAGCGAGCGGCCCGAGGGCCAGTTCGGCGACCATTCGGGGCTCGGTCTGGCCATCTCCAAGCAGATCGTCGAGGCCCATGGCGGCGTGATCTGGGCCGAAAACATCCGTCCCACCCATGCCGACCTAACCTCGGAGCCGCTCGGCGCGCGCTTCGTGGTGGGCCTGCCGGTCTGAGGCCGCGCCGTGACGCCGGCCGCGCCCGATGCGGCAGGACCGGCACTGGGCAAAACCCTCCCGTCAGACAGGTCCGACGCAGCGGCGGGCGCTGCCTGCACGCTCCACGCCTCCGCCGTTGCCCGCGACGGGCGCGCGCTGGCGATCACCGGGCCGTCGGGCGCGGGCAAATCGGCCCTCGCGCTTCAGATGATCGGCCTCGGGGCACAGCTCGTCGCCGATGATCGGCTGATCGTACAGCGATCCGCGGGCGGGCTCACGGTCGCCGCGCCCGATCCCATTGCCGGCCTGATCGAGGTGAGGGGCCTCGGTCTCCTCCGCGTGCCCCATACGGGTCCGCTGCCGCTCGCCGGGATCGTCGATCTGTCCCGCGACGAACCCGAGCGACTGCCGCCCGATCGCACCATGCCGCTGCTCGGACAGAACGTCCCCTTGTATTGGCGGATCGAGGGTGCACATTTCGCAGCAGCGCTCCTGCTTGTTCTTTCCGGGGCGCGGGTGAGAGTATGAGCCGAGCCGACAGGACCACGACTGACGATGCCATGCCTGTCGCGCCCGGCGGCGGGCCGGCGCGTGCCGTGGTGCTGGTGACGGGGCCCTCCGGGGCCGGGCGATCCACGGCCATCCGCGCGCTCGAAGATCTCGGGTTCGAGACGATCGACAATCTGCCCCTCAGCCTGATCCCGCGCCTGCTCGATGGCCCCCCGCGCGAGGCGCGCCTGGCCCTCGGTGTCGACACGCGCACCCGCGATTTCTCCACCGCTGCGCTTCTGTCGCTGATCGACGGGGTCGGTACCGCCGACGGCGGCCCGGGCTTCGAAGTGCTCTATCTCGATTGCTCGCCCGAGGTTCTGTTGCGCCGGTTCTCCGAAACGCGCCGGCGCCATCCAATGGCCCCCGCCGAAGCGCCGCTGGCCGGGATCGAGCGCGAGTTCGATTTGCTGGGCCCGGTGCGCGCCCGCGCCGACATCCTGATCGACACGTCCGACCTGACGCTCCACGAGCTGCGCGCCGAGATCGCACGCTGGTATGGCGGCCCCGCAGTCAATCGGCTGGCCCTGTCCGTGCAGTCCTTTTCCTATAAGCGTGGGCTGCCCCGCGGGATGGACATGGTGTTTGACTGCCGGTTCCTGCGCAATCCCTACTGGGACGATGCCTTGCGCGACCTCGACGGGCGTGACCCGCGCATCGCGGCGTACATCGCTGAGGATGCCCGCTTTTCGCCGTTCTTCCAGAAGGTTACCGAACTGACGCAGCTCCTCCTGCCGGCCTATGTCGAAGAGGGGAAATCGCACCTCTCCATCGCGTTCGGCTGCACCGGGGGCAAGCACCGCTCCGTCGCCACGGCGGAAAAGCTCATGGCGACCTTGGCCGAGGCCGGCTGGCCCGGCTCGATCCGCCACCGCGAGCTTGAGCGCCGCGCGGGCGCCGCGCGCGACGTCGCCGGGGTCGACACGGTTGCCGGCGCGGGAGCGGGCTCGGGAACGGGCGCGGGCGCGGGAGCGCGCACGTGATCGGCATCGTGATCGTCGCCCATGGCGGGCTTGCACGCGAATACCTCGCGGCGGTCGAGCATGTCGTCGGCCGGCAGGAGCGGGTGATCACCATCTCCATCTCGCCCGACCACGACCGTGCCGCCAAGCAGGCCGAGATCTGTGACGCGGCCGATGCCGTCGATGACGGCGACGGGGTGGTCGTGGTCACTGACATGTTCGGGGGCTCGCCGTCGAACCTGTCGCTGCGGGCCTGCGCGCCGCAAGACCGCAAGATCCTCTATGGCGCCAATCTCCCCATGCTGATCAAACTGGCCAAATCGCGGGGATTGTCTGTGGAAGACGCCGTGGCTGGCGCCTTGCAGGCCGGGCGAAAATATATAAACAGCTTCGACGGCGATATCGAACTGGCGAAGTAAGCGCGGGCGGCAGGGGATGGCACGCCCAGCGAAGACGGGGGGGAGCGATGGCGGCACCGATTGTGCGGGCGCTGGAAATCGTCAATGAGAAGGGGCTGCATGCCCGCGCCTCGGCGAAATTCGTCGAAACGGTCGAACGGTTCGATGCGGCGTGCGATGTCCGGCGCGATGGCCTTGACGCTGCAGGCGACAGCATCATGGGGCTTTTGATGTTGGCAGCCTCAAAAGGAAGCACTATTGAGGTCGAAACCCGCGGTGCGGATGCAGAGGCGCTTGCCGATGCGCTGCAAGCGCTGGTGGCAGACCGGTTCGGCGAGGATATGTAGCCCCGCCGCGCGTCTGACGCGCAGGGGCGACGAGAGACGGCACGACAACGGCACGGGAGGCCGGACGGTTTGGTCGAGCAGATTCAGCACAGGGGCGTGATCATGCACCGCGCGCCGGCCCAGGACCTTGTGGGTCAGGGCGACGGCTCGGCGCTGAAGGACAAGCCCTACGAGGCCAAGCGGCTGTCCTACGCCCACACCTTCACCAGTCCGGTGCAGGTCCGAACGATCCAGACAATGGAATTTCTGACGGGCAAGATGCGCCTGCTGCGTCTGATCCGCCGGTTCGAAGCCATGGGCGTGCCCGATGGCCAGGACTTCTGGGCCCAGGCGCTCGGTGTCATGGGGATCGAACTCAAGACGCCCGCCGAGCAGATCGCCCACATCCCGGCCGACGGGCCCCTGGTCATTGTCGCCAACCACCCCCACGGCCTGGTCGACGGCATGGTGCTGGCCGAACTCATCGGCCGGGTCCGGACCGACTATAAGATCCTCACGCGCAGCCTGCTGACGGGTGTCGCCGAGATCGAACCCTTCATGATCCCCGTGCCCTTCGCCCACGAGCACGATGCGCTGCAGCAGAACCTCGAGATGCGCAAGCGCTCGATGGATCACCTGCGCGACGGCGGCTGCATCGTGCTGTTCCCGTCCGGCGTCGTCGCCACCTCCGACACGCTCTTCGGCGCCGCGATCGAGCGGGACTGGAACCCCTTCACGTCCAAGATGATCCAGCGGTCTGGTGCCCGGGTCGTCCCGATCTTCTTCCCCGGGCAGAATTCGCGCTGGTATCAGATGGCCAACCGGGTCTCGGCAACGCTGCGCCAGGGCCTTCTGCTCTACGAGGTCGTCCACGCGCTCAACCGCCCGCAACGGCCCGTCGTGGGCAAGATGATCGACCGCGACGAAATCGACAGCTGGGCGGGCAACCCGCGCGGCTTCGTCAACTGGCTGCGCGATCTGACCCTCGGCCTCAAGACCGCCGTTTGACCGGGGCGCGCCGACGCGCCGAGGTTCGGTACCGCCGACGGCGGCACGCACCGTGCGCTCCGGTAACCCTCCATTAACCATGTAGGCGCCATGGTGGGGCATGCGGCTTCTCTCTGCATTCTTCCTGCTGGTTGGTCTGGCCGCCTGCGATTCTCCACATCCCTTGTCGGAGTTCGCAGGCGTGCCGCCGACGCGGGTCGAGGTTGAGGGTTCGGTCTTCTCCGTCCGGGTCGCCGGAGCGCGCGCCCAGGCCGTCCGCACCAATTTCGATCTGCGGGCCGGCGGACGCTCCTTCGCCACCAAGGCCACGGTCGGCCCCGCGCGCGCGCCCCGGATCGTGGAGCGCGCCGCGGTCGCCATGGAAATCGCGTCAGGCTGCAGCGTCGTGGTGGGCAGCGTGGTCGGCGATGCGGCTCTGACCGAGGCGCGCCTGGCCTGCTGAGAGCAGGACCTTAACTCCGCCCCAACCCCGGTCCCGACCCAGACCCCGGCCGCCACGTCAGCGCAGAATATCTTGTGGATACATGCGCGCATGACCGCAAGCCCTGCCCATCTCGCTTGACAGGCCGCCCCGCTAAGCCGCACCCTCCACCGTGCAAGACTCGCAAAGGGTCACAGGCAGACAAGAAACGGGCAGGGACATTGCGCTTTACACGGCTGCGCCTCAACGGGTTCAAAAGCTTTGTCGACCCCACCGATCTGCTGATCGCTGACGGGCTGACCGGGGTGGTCGGCCCCAACGGCTGCGGCAAGTCGAACCTTCTGGAAGGTTTGCGCTGGGTCATGGGCGAGAACCGTCCCACGGCCATGCGCGGCGGCGGCATGGAAGACGTGATCTTTGCCGGTGCCGCCAGCCGCCCGGCCCGCAACTTCGCCGAAGTCTCCCTTCATATCGACAATGGCGAACGGCTCGCCCCGGCCGGCTTCAACGATGCCGACCATCTCGAGATCGTTCGCCGCATCACGCGCGACGCCGGCTCGGCGTACAAGACCAACGGCAACGACGTGCGCGCGCGCGATGTCCAGATGCTGTTCGCCGATGCCTCCACCGGCGCCCATTCGCCCGCCCTCGTCCGGCAGGGCCAGATCGCGGAGCTGATCAACGCCAAGCCCCGGGCCCGTCGCCGGATCCTCGAAGAGGCCGCCGGCATCTCGGGCCTCTACCAGCGGCGCCACGAGGCCGAGCTCAAGCTCAACGCCGCCGAGCAGAATCTCACCCGCGTCGACGATGTGCTCGAAAGCCTGGCCCAGCAACTGGCAACACTTGCGCGACAAGCCCGCCAGGCCGCCCGCTACCGTCAGATCGGGTCTGAGCTTCGCCGCGCCGAGGGGCTCCTCCTCTATCTCCGCTGGGCCGAGGCGCGGGATGCGGCCACCGAGGCCGAAGCGTCTCTGCGCGCGTGCGTGCAGGCCGCCGCCGCCGCCGAACGGGGCGCGCGAGATGCCGCGCGCGTGCGCGAAGCGGCCGAGGACCGGCTCCCGGGTTTGCGCGAGGAAGAAGCCATCGCCGCGGCGGTCTTGCAGCGCCTGACGGTCGAGCGCGGCGCGCTCGACGAAGAGGCCGCGCGCGCTGCGTCGGCGATCGAGACCTTGGAAAAGCGCGTGCGGCAGCTCGGCGCCGATATCGACCGCGAGACCGGCCTCAACCGTGATGCCGGCGAAACGATCGACCGGCTCGAGCGCGAAGCGACCGATCTCTCGTCCAAGTCCGAAGGGCAGGAGGCCCGCGCCGCCGAGGCCGCCGAGGCCGCGCGGATCGCCGGCTCCAACCTCGCGGCGCGCGAGGCCGAGCACGGCCAGCTGACCGAGGACACCGCCCGCCTCGCCGCGCGCCATCAATCGGCCGAGCGGCTCGAGGCCGAAGCGGCGCGCGCACTGACCCGACACCAGAGCGAGCGCGAGACCGCCGAGACGGCCGCGCGGGAGGCGGACGCACTCCTCGCCACGTCCGCTCAGGCGCTCAAGGCCGCACGCGCCGATGAGCACACGGCGACAGGCGCGGCCGAAGCCGCCGAGGCCGCACTGGCCGACGCCGATGCCGCCCGGTCCGAGGCTGCGGGTCGCGAGGCCGAGGCGCGTGCGGCCCATTCCGCGGCCGAGGGCGAGGCGCAGGCGCTCCGCGCCGAAGTTGCCGCACTTAAGCGCCTTGTTGAGCGGGAAACCGGTACGGGCGGCCAGGTGCTCGACCTCGTCGGCGTAGATGCCGGCTACGAGCAGGCCATCGGCGCGGCCCTCGCCGATGACCTCCGCGCGCCCCTGGCCGAGGCCGGCGGTTCGGGCTGGGTCGCGCTGCCGCCCTACGATGCGCCTCAAGGTCTGCCCGAGGGCGCCACACCGCTTGCCGCCCATACCCGTGTGCCCGACGCCCTGTCGCGCCGCATCGGCGAGGTCGGGCTCGTCGACCCGGCCGAGGGGCCACGCCTCCAACCCCTCCTCAAGCCCGGCCAGCGGCTCGTCAGCCAAAGGGGCGACCTCTGGCGGTGGGATGGCTTCCATGCGGCCGCCGACGATGCCCCGTCCGCCGCCGCGCTGCGCCTGCAACAGCTCAACCGCCTTGTCGAACTGAAGCAGGACCTCGAAGAGGCCAACGCCAGGGCCGCCGGCGCCGCCGAGGCGCACAGGCTCCTGACCGAGCGGCTCAAAGACACGACCGAGGCCGACCGCGCCGCCCGCGACGCACGCCGCGAGGCCGACCGGTGCCTCACCGAGGCCAGCCGCGCCGTCAGCCGCGCCGAAAGCGCCGCCGGATCGGCCGAAACGCGGCGCGAGGCCGCCGAGATGGCCGTCGCCCGCCATGGCGCCGAGGCGCAGGCGGCCGACGAGCGCCTGTCGGAGGCGCGCACCGCCCGCGCCGCGTTGCCCGATCTCGCCGCCGCGCGCGGCGCTGCCGAGGCGGCGCACCGCGCCGTCGACGGCTCCCGCGCCGACATGATCGCCGCCCGCGCACGCGAGGAGGAGATCCGCCGCGTCGGCGAAGCCCGCCTGCGCCGCCTCAAAGAGGTGACCAAAGAGCTGGACAAATGGCGCGAACGGCTCGGTAACGCCGAGGCCCGCAGTGCCGATCTCGCCCGCCGTAAGGCCGCCGCCGAAGGGGAGCTTGCCACCGCTGAAGCCGCGCCGGCCGAGATTGCGGGGCGCCGCACCAAGCTCGAGGACGGGCTCGACACCGCCATGTCCCGCCGCAAGGCTGCCGCCGATGCCCTGGCCACGGGCGAGAGCGAGGCCCGCGAGGCCGAACGCGCCGCGCGCGATGCCGAGCGGACCGCCGGCGACACCCGTGAGGCGCGGGCCGCCGCCGAGGCGCGGGCCGAGGCGGCGCGTGACAGCGCCACCGCGGCCGCCCACGTGATCCGCGAGGAGCTTGAGACGACCCCCGACGCGCTCCTCGACACACTGGGCGCGGATCCCGCGACCCTTCCCGCCGCCGGTGCCGTCGAGGCCGAGATCCTGCGCCTCCGCCGCGCGCGCGACGGGCTGGGCGCCGTGAACCTCCGCGCTGAAGAGGACGCGCGCGATGTGCAGGCCGAGCACGACCTTCTGACCCGCGAGAAGGCCGACCTCGAAGAGGCCATCCGCACCCTCCGCGCCGGCATCGCCAGCCTCAACCGCGAAGGCCGCGAGCGCCTCCTGACCGCCTTCGAGCAGGTCAACACGAACTTCGGCATGCTCTTCACGCACCTTTTCGGCGGCGGCGAGGCCAAGCTCGTTCTGATCGAGAGCGACGACCCGCTGGAGGCCGGGCTCGAGATCCTCTGTCAGCCGCCGGGCAAGAAGCTCGCCGTGCTGTCGCTCCTGTCGGGCGGCGAGCAGACGCTCACGGCGCTCGCGCTGATCTTCGCGGTGTTCCTGGCCAATCCCGCCCCGATCTGCGTGCTGGATGAGGTCGACGCCCCGCTCGACGATGCCAACGTCGCCCGCTTCTGCGACCTGCTCGACGAGATGACGCGCCGCACCGAAACCCGCTTCCTCATCATCACGCACCACGCCGTCACGATGAGCCGGATGGACCGTCTATTCGGCGTTACGATGCAGGAACAGGGCGTCAGTCAGCTCGTCAGCGTCGATCTGAAGAAGGCCGAGCAACTCGTGGCCTGACCCGCGCGCTGCGCAGATGCCACAGGCTCAACTCTTTGTCAGGCCGTTGCCCGGCATCGGGCGGGCGCCTAGCGTTCGCTGCATGCGTATCGCCCTCATCGCCCTCGCCACGTTTCTGCCCTGGCTCGCCCACGCACAAGGGGTGCGTGCAACCGACGAGACCTTCACCGCCGCGGCGCTTGCCGATGAACTGGGCGGCAGCGCGCTCGAGTTCTTCGACGGAAGCCGCGCCGACTATGCCGCCGACACCGGCTACACCTTCCGTTACCAGCCCGAAGGCCGGGTTTGGCGCGGGGCCTGGGCTACGAACGAGGACAGCGCCGTGTGCATCGCCTTCGACAATGGCTTCTCGCGCTGCGACACCATCGTGCGGGCCGGCGAGCGGCTGGTTCTGATCACCGAGGACGGCTTGCGCTTCCCGGTGCGGGTCGTCCATTCCCTCGCGCCGTAGCCCTCAAACTCCGAGGGCGCTTGCGCCGATGCCAGGCTGGCGGTGGCCTCGGCCCGTGCCTATAGCTGTCCTCCGAAAGGGGCAGGATGGCCAGCATCTCCAAATCCGTTCAGCGGCGGCTCGAGACGGCCGCAAGCTCGCCCGCCGGCCTCGCCGTGCCGGCGATGCTCCTCCGTGCCTACCTCCGCCACGTCTTCGCCCGCACCACGTGGGAGCATGAGGGCCGCGACGCGCTCGGCCGCGTCGTGGCCGGCGGTCAGCCCGTCATCCTTGCAATGTGGCATGCACGCCTCCTCAGCGGCGCGGTGTTTTGGAATCGGGCCTGGGGCCGCTCGGTCAGTCTGACCTCCACCGCCTTTCCCGGCCGTCTCGGTGGCTATGCCATGGTGCCCTTCGGGATCGACACCCAGCCTCTCCGCGACCGCAACCCCAGCCGCGCCGATCTGGTGACGCTGACGCGCGAGGTGCGGGCCGGCACCTCCCTCGTCATCCAGGCTGATGGCCCGCTCGGGCCCGCCCGGGACGCCAAACGCGTGCCGCTCGACTGGGCGCGTCTGACCGGCGTTCCAATCTGGCTCCTTGGCTTTTCGATGGAGCGCTATCGCCAGCTCGACACCTGGGATCGGATGCTCGTGCCAAAGGCCGGGGGCCGTGGGTGCCTGATCTATCGCCCCTGGGCGCACGAGGTGCCCAAGCGGGCCGATGAGGCAAAGATGTTGGCGCTGCGCGCCCAGCTGACCGCCGATCTCGACGCCGTGTCTGAAGAGGCGGACCGGCGCATGGGCCATGGCGGCCGGATCGATTGATCCGCGCGGCCCCGTGAACCGTGAGGGTCTGCGCCGGCTGGGCTTCGAGCTTGGAGACTGTCTCGGCGGGCGGTCACACGGCGCATGGCGCGCCACATCACGCAATGGCACACCTGTGGTGCTCAAGTGGGATGCCGACCCAGCGATTGAGCGCCGCCACTCCGCGCTCCACCCGTCACTCAGGGCCTTGCGCGCACGCGGGGTGCCGGTGCCCGATTACCTGTATGTCGGGGCGTTTGACGGTGGCACGCTCACCGCGCAGACCGTTCTGCCCGGGCGCTCGGAGGACACCCACCCGCCCGCTGCGATCGCCGGCATCGTGGCGTCCATTGACGCTGCCCACGGGCTCCCCGCGCCACCCCCGCGTGCGGCGGCGCAGGGCTGGGGTGCCCTCGTCGCCCGAACCCTGACGCACGGACAGCCAGACTGGGCGCCCCATGAGCCGCTCCGCACCTGGGGGCCGCGGAGTGCCGCCATGTTGGACCGGGCCCGCGCTGCCGGCGCTGGCGCGGAGCCGGGCCGGTATCCCGAGAACGGGCTCGTCCATCTCGACCTGCATACCGACAACATCCTCATCGAGAACGGGCACCTCAGCGGGATCATCGACTGGGACGGGGCCTGCCGCGGCGACCCGCACTATGATTTGGTCCAGTACGCGTTCGATCTCGACGGGCACGGACAACCGGTCTGGGAGCTTGTCGAGGCAGCACATATCGCCCCGCCGGTCCTGCGTGCCTACCTCGCGGTGCTCGCGATCAAGTGCACATCCTCTGCGATCTGCACCGACCCGGCCGACGTTGCGCGCCAGTTGGATCGGGCAGAGCGGGTGTTCGACCGGTTCGGGCTATAGCGCAGCGTCAGGTCCCGCCGCCCTCCGCCCCGTCCTCGTTTCCGCTCGACCGAATGGTCGCGTGTCCGCCCGTGACGCCCACGCCCACACGGCCCGAGATTGTGATCCCGGGTTCGCGCTGGTCGTCCGAGGGCGGGATCGGCGGCCCGTCCGCTCCGCAGGCGGCGAGCCCCATGGTCAGTGCCAGCGCGGCGACCGCGGATCTGGAGACCGAGACACCTGCACGTCCCATCATATGCCCACCCTCAGGCCGCCTCGGCCAATGCCAAACCGAACCGGCCCACCGCCTGGCCGAACCGAGGCCGACGCGCCGCCAGTCCCCACGCTCACACTTGCGTTGCCGGTCTCGACGACATCGACGCGCGCGCCGACATCTCCATCCGTGTTCACACCGACAGCCACCCTGTCCCCCTCCACGCCAACCCCGGCCCGCACGTCGCCCTCGGTACCGACCGAGGCGCCGGCCGTCGGCCGTGGCTCGGTGCAGGCGGCAAGCCCTGCCGCCAGAGCAATCAAGAGCACGGTGCGGATCATCCCAGACGCTCCTTCCAACGGTCGATTTGCGCGCGGACGCGGGTGGGCGCCGTCCCGCCAAAGCTTGTGCGACTGGCCACCGAGTTCGCGACGCCCAGCACAGTGTAGACGTCATCGGTGATGCCGTCATGGACAGACTGCATCTCCGCAAGGTTCAGCTCATGCAGGTCGATCCCCCGCGCCTCGGCCGCAGCCACCAGCGTGCCGGTCACATGGTGGGCCTCGCGGAACGGCAATCCGAGCGCACGCACCAGCCAGTCGGCCAGATCCGTCGCCGTCGAGAACCCGGTCGCCGCGGCGGCCTCCAGCGCGTCGCGATTGGCCGTCATGTCGGCCACCATCCCCGCCATCGCCGCAAGCGACAGCTCCAGCGCATCGGCGGCGTCGAACACCTGCTCCTTATCCTCCTGCATGTCCTTCGAATAGGTCAGCGGCAGGCCCTTCATCACCGTCATGAGGGCGACGTTCGCCCCAAGGATGCGCCCGATCTTCGCGCGCAAAAGCTCTGCGGCGTCGGGGTTCTTCTTCTGCGGCATGATCGAGGACCCGGTCGACCAGCGGTCCGACATGGTGGCGAACCGGAACTGCGCCGATGACCAGATCACCATCTCTTCGGCCAGCCGCGACAGGTGCATTGCCGTGATCGAGGCGGCAGCCAGAAACTCCAGCGCAAAATCCCGGTCCGACACCGCATCGAGCGAGTTGGCGCAGGGCCGGTCAAAGCCGAGCGCCGCGGCAGTATGGTCCCGGTCGATCGGGAACGAGGTGCCCGCAAGCGCGGCGGCGCCAAGCGGGCTTTCGTTCATCCGTGCGCGCGCGTCCGTAAACCGCCCCGCATCGCGCTCGAACATCTCGACATAGGCCAGCATATGGTGGCCCCACGTCACCGGTTGGGCGACCTGCAGATGGGTGAACCCCGGCATCGCCCAATCCGCACCGGCCTCGGCCTGCGCAACCAGCGCGCGTTGAAGTCTGCGCAACCCGGCGAGGCTCGCATCGTGCCGCTCGCGCACCCAAAGCCGGAAATCCGTGGCAATCTGGTCGTTGCGCGAGCGTGCCGTGTGCAGCCGCCCGGCGGGCTCCCCGATCAGCTCCCGAAGCCGGGCCTCGACGTTCATATGAATGTCTTCCAGCGCCGCGGAAAAGGCGAACGTGCCGCCTTCGATCTCTGACAAGACCGTGAGAAGGCCCGCACGGATGGTGTCGGCATCTTCACGAGAGATTATACCTTGCTCGGCCAGCATGGCAGCGTGGGCGCGCGACCCATCGATGTCCTGCCGGGCAAGGCGGCGGTCGAACCCGATCGAGGCATTAATCGCCTCCATGATCGCGTCTGGACCGGCAGAGAAGCGGCCACCCCACATGGCGTTGGCGGCGTTTTGAGGTTTGGTCTCGGTCATCGGCGGGGCCTGCGGCGGAAGGAACGGGATATGCGGATTGTTAGTGCGGCGCTCTATCTGGCTCTTGGCGCATTTGCCAGTGGGCCGGCGCTTGCGGGCGATTACGACGCGGTGGTTGAACTGCGCGACGGCGATATGCGCAAGCTCATGTTCCACGAGGAACCCAAGGACGTGCCCGAGGCAGAGCTTGTCGGCGCCGACGGCGGCCCCGTCAGCCTCGAGGCCTATCGCGGCGACTATGTCGTGTTGAACTTCTGGGCCACGTGGTGCGCCCCCTGCAAAAAGGAAATGCCGACGCTTGCGGCCCTCGACGCGGCGATGGAGGACAAGCCCGTCGAGGTCGTGACCGTCGCCACCGCCCGCAGCGCGCCCCAGGCCATCGGCCGCTTCTTCGATGAGATCGGGGTAGACCGACTGCCGCAATATCGCGACCCCGACCAGAGCTTCGCCCGCTCCATGGCCGTTCTCGGCCTGCCGATCACCGTGATCCTCGACCCCGAGGGCCGCGAGATCGCGCGTCTCCAGGGCGACGCCCACTGGGACAGCGAAAGCGCAATCGCGATCGCCGAGGCCCTCGCCGCCCGCATCGGCAGCTGAGCTTCTTGGTCCAAGGGCACGCGGATGGAACGGGGGCACGCAAATCTGCGTGCCCCGAGCCGCATCAACTTGTGGGCCGTTCCGCAAGGCGCGCGACCTCGGCGTAGCGCGGGCAACTCGTCAGATGGTCGTTCACCATCCCCACAGCCTGCATGAACGCATAGACCACCGTCGGCCCGACAAACCGAAACCCTTCAGACCGCAGATCCTTCGAGATCGAGGTCGACAGCGGCGTCTTCGCCGGCACATCGGCCAGCGTGGTCCAGGCATTCTGGATGGGCGCGCCCCCCACGCGCGACCACAGATAGTCCGCAAAACTCTCCCGCTCGCTGATCTTAAGGTAGGCGCGGGCGTTCCCGATCGTCGCCTCGATCTTTCCCCGGTGGCGCACGATGCCCGGGTCAGCCACCAGCCGGTCCACCTCTGTCTCACCCCAATTTGCAATCACTTCGGGCTCGAATCCGGCAAAGGCCGCGCGGAAATTGTCGCGCTTTTTCAGGATCACCAGCCACGACAGGCCCGATTGAAACCCGTCGAGCACCAGCTTTTCAAACAGCGCGCGACTGTCCCATTCCGGTACGCCCCACTCGGTATCGTGATAATCGATGTAGATCGGATCGTCGCCCACCCAGCCGCATCTCTCGCCGCGTCCGTCCATTTTGCTTCGCCTTCGCCTGCCGCTCGGCCCGGGACGGGGCCATCTTCACCGCCCGTTAAAGCGCAGGCGAATAGGGTGCGCCAGAGTGTAGAGGAGGGCATGCCAATGCCCGGTGAGCAGGACCGGACAGGTACGAACGCGGTGGGTGGCAATCCCGGGTTCCCCGGCGTGGGCAATCCGCTCGACGCAGCCGTCGCGCAGCGCGATGCCGATATCATCGGCATGGTGCGCCGCGCGCTCGACCGGCGTGACGTCATTCTGGCCTATCAAGCCGTGGTCGATGCCCGCGATACCTCGCGCGTGGCCTTCTACGAAGGTCTCCTGCGTGTGCTCGACGATACCGGCCGTGTCATTCCGGCGCGCGAGTTCATGTCGTGTTGCGAAACCCTCGAAACCGGCCGCCTGCTCGATGTAACCGCGCTTGAGGCCGGGCTCGATGCGCTCGCCCGCTCGCCCGAACTGCGGATCTCGATCAACATGTCGGCGCGGTCCATCGGCTATCGGGCATGGCTTGCCGCGTTCGAGGCCGGCACCGCGCGCGACCCGACGGTGGCCGAGCGGCTGATCATCGAAATCACGGAGAGCTCGGCAATCCTTCTGCCGGAGCTCACCATGGCGTTCATGCAGGAGCTGCACTTGCGCGGCGTGACGTTCGCGCTCGATGCGTTCGGCGCGGGCTACACGTCGTTCCGGCATCTGCGGGATCTGGATTTCGATATCCTCAAAGTCGCCTCCGAATATGCCCACAACATTGCCGAGACGCCCGACAACCGCGTGCTGTTCGAGGCGCTCGTGGGCATCGCCCGCCATTTCGACATGTTCACCGTGGCAGAAGGGGTCGAACGGATCGAAGACGTCGCCGTTCTGACCGAGGCGGGCGTCGATTGCCTCCAGGGCTATGCCCTCGGCGTGCCCTCGATCCGGCCGCCATTTCCCATCGACGGCCGCAAAACGGGCTAGCCGCGCCGCGCGCCCTTCGATCAGTCCGCGCCTGTGTGGCGGCGCGCGTGGCCCAGGGATCGCCAGGCCTCAGGCCGATGGCGCTTCTTCGTTCCTCGCGATCTCGGCGGCCGTCGTTCCTCGGGTGAGACATGTTGGCGGTTGCACCCCCCGCGTGCCATCCCTACCCAAGTGAGCGAATCTCGTCCGCGGGGCCGGACAGGCCGGGCGAGTCCCTTGGGACCATGGAGAGGAGAAACCCATGACCAACGTCGTCATTGCTTCCGCTGGGCGCACAGCCGTCGGCAGCTTTCTGGGGTCGTTCGCGAACACCCCCGCCCACGATCTGGGTGCGGCGGTGATCGAGGGGGTCGTCGAGCGTGCAGGCATCGACAAGGCAGAGGTCTCCGAGACCATCCTCGGTCAGGTCCTGACCGCGGCTCAGGGACAGAACCCCGCTCGTCAGGCCCACATCAACGCGGGCCTGCCCCAGGAAAGCGCCGCGTGGGGCATCAACCAGGTGTGCGGCTCGGGCCTGCGCGCCGTCGCCATCGGCGCCCAGCACATTCAGCTGGGCGATGCCGCCATCATCGTCGCCGGCGGCCAGGAAAGCATGAGCCTCGCCCCCCATGCCGCGCCACTGCGGCAGGGTCAGAAGATGGGCGACATGAAGTATATCGACACCATGATCCGCGACGGCCTGTGGGATGCGTTCAACGGCTATCATATGGGGCAGACCGCCGAGAACGTCGCCGAGAAGTGGCAGATCTCCCGCGACCAGCAGGATGAGTTCGCGCTGGCCTCGCAGAACAAGGCCGAAGCCGCCCAGAACGCCGGCAAGTTTGCCGACGAGATCGTCCCCTTCACCGTGAAGCACCGCAAGGGCGACATCGTGGTCGACAAGGACGAGTATATTCGCCACGGCGCCACCATCGAGGGCATGCAGAAGCTCCGGCCAGCCTTCACGAAGGACGGAACCGTGACCGCCGCCAACGCCTCAGGCCTGAACGACGGGGCGGCCGCCACCGTCCTGATGTCGGCCGACGAGGCCGAGAAGCGTGGGATCGAGCCTCTTGCCCGCATCGTCAGCTACGCCACTGCCGGCCTCGACCCGGCGATCATGGGTGTGGGCCCAATCTATGCCTCGCGCAAGGCGCTCGAGAAGGCGGGCTGGAAGGTCGACGATCTCGATCTGGTCGAGGCCAACGAGGCCTTCGCCGCCCAGGCCTGCGCCGTGAACAAGGATATGGGCTGGGACCCCGAGAAGGTGAACGTGAACGGTGGCGCCATCGCCATCGGTCATCCGATCGGCGCATCCGGCGCGCGTGTGCTCAACACGCTGCTGTTCGAAATGAAGCGCCGCGACGCCAAGAAGGGCCTCGCCACGCTCTGCATCGGCGGCGGCATGGGCGTGGCCCTCTGCGTCGAGCGCGCCTGAAGCCCGCGCGGTCTGGCGATGCGGCGGCCGATGGGCTGATTGAGATCAAGGCGGCGCCGGTTTGCGCCGCCTACCTGCCTGACGACCGGGCCGTTTCCAGAGCCCGGCGTCATACAAGACTTCCCAAAGGAGGAACGATATGGGACGTGTTGCACTGGTTACCGGTGGCTCGCGTGGCATCGGTGCTGCGATCTCGAAGGCGCTTCAGGCCGAAGGCCATACCGTCGCTGCGAGCTTTGCCGGAAATGTCGAGAAGGCCGCGGCCTTCACCGAGGAAACCGGCATCAAGACCTACAAGTGGGACGTGGCCGACTATGGCGCCTCGAAAGAAGGGATCGCACAGGTCGAGGCCGACCATGGCCCCATCGACATTGTCATCGCCAATGCCGGGATCACCCGCGACGCGCCCTTCCACCGGATGACCCCCGAACAGTGGAACGAGGTGATCGGCACCAACCTCAACGGCGTGTTCAACACCGTTCACCCGGTCTGGCCAGGCATGCGCGAGCGCGGCTGGGGCCGCGTGATCGTGATTTCCTCGATCAACGGGCAGAAGGGCCAGTTCGGTCAGGCGAATTATGCCGCCACCAAGTCGGGCGATCTGGGGCTGATCAAGAGCCTCGCCCAGGAAGGCGCCGCCAAGGGGATCACGGCCAACGCCGTGTGCCCAGGCTATATCGCCACCGAAATGGTCATGGCGATCGACGAGAAAATTCGCGACAAGATCATCTCCGGAATACCGGCCGGTCGTCTGGGCGAGCCCGACGAGATCGCCCGTTGCGTGTCGTTCCTCGCGTCCGAGGATGCCGGCTTCATCAACGGCTCGACCATCTCGGCCAACGGCGCTCAGTTCTTCGTCTGACGGGCGGTGCGGCGGCGCGTGCGCGCGGCCGCTACTTGAAAGGGGCCATCCCGGCCCGGGCCAGCGCGTCGGCGCGCTCGTTCTCGGGGTGGCCGGCATGGCCCTTTACCCACTCCCAGGTGACGTCGTGCCGGGCCTGCGCCTCGTCCAGCCGGCGCCAGAGATCCTCGTTCTTGACCGGCTTCTTCGCTGCGGTCTTCCAGCCATTGCGCTTCCAGCCGTGGATCCAGCCGGTCACCCCGTTCTTCACATAGGCGCTGTCGGTCACAATCGTGATGCGCGACGGGCGCGTCAGGCTCTCGAGCGCGGTGATCGCCGCCAGCAATTCCATCCGGTTGTTGGTCGTCGCGGCCTCGCCCCCCTCGATCTCGCGCTCTTTCACCACTTCGGCGCCGTCGCGGGCCTGCAGCAGCACGCCCCATCCCCCGGGGCCCGGGTTGCCGGAACAGGCGCCGTCGGTGAAGGCGATGAGATCGGTCATGGGCCGGGCCTAGGGTAGGGCGCCGGCGGGTGCAAGCGCGATCACCGGGCGGCTGCGGGACGGTGCGCGGCCAGCACGATCCAGGGGGAGACCGCACCGTCAAAGCCGCGGCCCTCCCCTTCGTTGCGCGACAGGATCTCGAACCCGGCGGCGCGGATTAGCCCTTCGATCTCCCCCGGCGCATAGAACGTATAGAGGCGCCCCAAACTGTCGCGCGCCTCACCCGCCCCGGTCTTCAGGCCGATATGGAGCCGCCCACCCGGGGCAAGCGCGCGATAGAGCCGCGCCAGATGCTCGGGCATGTCGGCGCGCGGCGCGTGCAGGAGCGAGAAATTGGCCCAGATGCCGGCATAGCCCGCGCCGGTGTCGACATCGGCAAAGGTCGCGTGCCGCACGGTAACGCCGAACCGTTCCTTCGCCACGCGCACCATCCCCGCCGACGCATCGAGCGCATCGACACTGAACCCCGCGGCCTGCATCGCCGCCGCTGCCGATCCCGGCCCACATCCCAGATCGAGAACGCGCGCGCCCGGCGGCAGCGCAGCCATGAAGGCCATCAGCCTGTCCGAGGGCGCGGGGTGCGACAGCTGCTCGGCATAGCGCGCGGCCTCAGCATCGTAAAGCGCGATGGTCTCGCGATCGACAGCGTCGCCGACCGCGCCGTCGCGCGGCGCACGTCCCGTCACGGTGCCAACGCCGGCACGGCGAGGCAGAGGCACACCACCGCCGTCAGCGGAATCCGCAACGCGAGCCACCAGGGCGGCGTCAGCCGCGCCTGCCACAGGAAGATGTCAATGAGTAGCACGCCCAGAAACCCCGCGATCAGCGCAATCGCCGCAGGTCCCGGCCCGCCGGTGACGAAGAAAAACGCCCAGAGTGCCGGCACCACCGACAGCGCCAACCCAGCGACACGCGCCCAGCCCTGCGCGCTTGCGGCGAACCCCCAGAGCACGCCCGACATAAAGGCCAGGATGATCGTCCCGTAGTTCAACAGAACGTATGGCCCAATAAACCGCGGGCCGACCGCGTTCAGAGTGAGGGTCTCCAACGGCTGCACCCACATCGTCAGGACGCCCCAGAAGAACGGCAGAAGACCGGCGAACCCAAGGGCGCGCGCGGCAGGGGGGACATCGGCAAACCGCAACATGAGCGCGGTTCTAGCGTCGCCCCGGCCGCTCGGAAAGCCCGTGCGCGCCTTTCGCTTTCACGGCAGGTCCAAGGGGGCCTGGGCGCTGCGCGCCGTCAGGCCCCGACCGGGACACGCAGCACGCGGGGCACCTTGAACTCCACGTTCTCCTGCGCGGTCTCGACCATCTCCACCACCACCTCATAGCGGGCGCGGAAGGCGTCGATCACCTCGTCGACCAGCACTTCCGGTGCCGAGGCCCCGGCGGTGATCCCAAGCGTCCGGATGCCGTCGATTGCGCGCCAGTCGATGTCGGCGGCGCGCTGCACCAGCTGGGCATAGGGGCAGCCCGCCCGCGCGCCGACTTCCACCAAACGCTTCGAGTTCGAAGAATTCGGCGCGCCGATCACAAGCATCGCATCGGCCCGCGGGGCCATGGCCTTGACCGCCTCCTGGCGGTTGGTGGTGGCGTAACAGATGTCTTCCTTATGCGGTCCCACAATGTCCGGGAACCGGGCCTGCAGCGCGGCCACCACCTCGGCTGTGTCGTCGACCGACAGCGTGGTCTGCGTGACATAGGCCAGTCGCGCGGGATCGCGCACGTCGATCCGGCCCACATCCTCCGCCGTCTCCACCAGCACCACGTCGCCCTTGGGCAACTGACCCATCGTTCCGACCGTCTCGGGGTGGCCCGCATGGCCGATCATCACAATCTGCAGCCCTGCTTCGGCATGGCGCCCCGCCTCGATATGCACCTTCGAGACGAGCGGGCAGGTCGCATCGACATAGAGCATCTCGCGCCGCGCGGCCTCGGCCGGCACGGACTTCGGCACGCCGTGGGCCGAGAAGATCACCGGCCGATCGTCGGGGCATTCCTCAAGCTCTTCCACGAATACGGCCCCCCGTTCGCGCAACCCATTCACGACAAAGGCGTTGTGCACGATCTCGTGGCGGACATAGACCGGCGCGCCCCATTTCTCGAGCGCCATTTCGACGATCTTAATCGCCCGGTCGACGCCGGCACAGAACCCCCGCGGTGCAGCGAGAAGAACGGTCAGGGGGGGCTTTGCAACATCGGCCATAGACGTCTCCTTTGCCGCGAGACTAAAGGATGCCGCCAGCGGTTCGAAGGGGCGAATTCAGCCTGGTCCCGTGTGCCGCACCCGGCCACAATTCCAATGCGCAGTCGCAATACACAATGCCGATGCACCGCCGCAATGCACCGCCCCAATCCACAGTGCACACGCCACGAGGCTGTACGCCCATAACCTGGCCGCGCAGCCGCCGCATTCTGCATTCAGGAGGCGACCGATCCCAACAATGTCGGGATCGGTGCCCTCCCCGTGGGCCTATTCGCTCGCGATCTCCACGGTCTCGCGCTGCATCGTTTCGGGCCGCGGCTCGCGCGGCGGACGCCCAATCACCTCTTTCAGCTCGTCGAGCTCGATGAAGTTGTCGGCCTGGCGGCGCAACTCGTCTGCGATCATCGGAGGTTGGCTGCGAATCGTCGACACGATGGACACCCGAACGCCCTGACGCTGCAGGCTTTCCACCAGTGGTCGAAAGTCACCGTCGCCCGAAAACAGAACGATATGGTCGACCCGGGGCGCCAGTTCCATGGCATCGACCGTCAGCTCGATGTCCATGTTGCCCTTCACCTTCCGCCGTCCCTGGCTGTCGGTGTATTCCTTGGCCGGCTTCGTCACCATGGCAAAGCCGTTGTAGTGCAGCCAATCCACGAGTGGACGGATCGGCGAGTAGTCGTCGTTGTCGAGCAGGGCCGTGTAGTAGAATGCACGCAGCAACTTGCCACGTCGCATAAACTCCTGCCGCAACAACTTGTAATCGATGTCGAACCCCAGCGCCTTCGCAGCCGCATATAGGTTTGAGCCATCGATAAAGAGCGCAAGGCGCTCGTCGCGGTAAAACATGGAAATTCCTTCCGTCAATATCGATGCAGCCGGTGTGAGTGGCATTGGCTGCATCTAAATTGAGCATGTCTTCTGCGCCTTTCCGCCGCAAGGGGAGAAGAGACACAAAACTGTAACAATCGGCGAGAATGCGCCGGTCCAATAAGTTTTTCTTTAGGTTGTATAGCGTGTCCAATGGCAATACCGGCCGCTGCGGCAAGGGCGATTGCCCTTGTCAAGACGGGAAATGGGGGCTACCTGTCGCTCTCTGTCTGTCCAAAGCCCTCAGATCAGGAGAGCGTCCATGGCCCGTGTGACGGTCGAAGACTGCGTTGATAAGGTTCCGAACCGGTTTGAGCTCGTGATGCTCGCCGCCCATCGCGCGCGTGAGGTCAGCGCCGGCGCCGCCATCACCGTGGACCGCGACAACGACAAGAACCCCGTCGTCGCCCTGCGCGAGATCGCCGAAGAAACCCAGCAGGCCGACGATCTGCGCGAGCGCCAGATCGAAAGCCTGCAGACGCAGATCGAGGTCGACGAGCCCGAGGAAGACGCCATGGCGCTCCTCATGGGCGCAGAGACGCCCGACAAACCGGCCGAAGACGACCTGTCGGAGGAGATGCTCCTTCGTCAGTTGATGGAGGCGCAGGAGCCGCGCTAAGCCGCGGCCACCTGCCCCCGACCGGCCCGAGGACCATACGATGATCGATGCCGATGAGCTGATCGCGCTGGTCCGGGCCTACAATCCACGCAGCGATTCCGACCTCATCGGCCGGGCCTATGTGTTCGGGCACCGCATGCACGAGGGCCAAAGCCGTCACTCGGGCGAGCCCTACTTCTCGCACCCCGTCGCGGTGGCCGCCATCCTGACCGAGCAGCGGCTCGACGATGCCACGATCGTCACCGCGCTGCTGCATGACACGGTCGAGGACACCCGCGCCACCTACAGCGATGTCGAAGAGGAATTCGGCACCGAGATCGCCGAACTCGTCGACGGCGTGACCAAGCTCACCAACCTCCAGCTCACATCGTCGGAAACCAAGCAGGCAGAGAACTTTCGCAAGCTTTTCATGGCGATGTCGAAAGATCTGCGCGTCATCCTGGTCAAGCTCGCCGACCGGCTGCACAACATGCGGACGATCAAGTTCCAGCGGCCCGACAAGCAGGTGCAGAAGAGCCGCGAGACGATGGACATCTTCGCTCCGCTCGCCGGCCGGATGGGCATGCAATGGATGCGCGACGAGCTCGAGGATCTGGCGTTCCAGGTCCTCAATCCGGACGGCCGCACCTCGATCATCCGGCGCTTCATCACGTTGCAGCGCGAAACTGGCGATGTGATCGACAAGATCACCAACGACATCCGCACCGAACTGCGCAAGGTTCAGATCGAGGCCGACGTGTTCGGCCGGGCCAAGAAGCCCTATTCGATCTGGCGCAAGATGGAAGAGAAGGAACTCAGCTTCTCGCGCCTGTCCGACATCTACGGCTTCCGCGTTATCACCGAAACCGAGGGCGAGTGCTACTCCGTCCTCGGCGCCATCCATCAGCGCTGGAAGGCCGTGCCAGGGCGTTTCAAGGACTATATCAGCCAGCCCAAATCCAACGGCTATCGCTCGATCCACACCACCGTGTCGGGCCGCGACGGCAAGCGCGTCGAGGTGCAGATCCGCACCCGCCAGATGCATGAGGTCGCCGAAACCGGGGTCGCCGCGCACTGGTCCTACCGCGACGGCGAGCGTGCCGAAAACCCGTTCGCCGTCGATCCCGCCGAATGGATCACGACGCTGAAGGAGCGCTTCGACGAAGCCGACACCGAGGATTTCCTCGAGCACGTCAAGCTCGAGATGTACTCCGACCAGGTGTTTTGCTTCACGCCCAAGGGCGATGTGGTGAAGCTGCCGAAGGGCGCCACGCCGCTCGATTACGCCTACGGCATTCACACCCGAATCGGCGACAGCTGCGTCGGCGCCAAGATCGACGGGGTGCGTGTGCCGCTCTGGACTCGCCTGAAAAATGGCCAGTCCGTCGAAATTATCACCGCCGAGGGTCAACGGCCCCAGGCCACCTGGCTCGACATCGTCGTCACGGGGCGGGCCAAGGCCGCGATTCGGCGCAGCCTCCGCGAGGAAAACCGCGAGCGCTACATGAAGCTCGGCCGCGAACTGGCGCGCGTGGCGTTCGAACATGTGGGCAAAAAGGCCACCGACAAGGCGCTCGCGACGGCAGCCAAACAGCTCGGCGTCGTGACCGGGGAAGAGCTGCTGGCCCGGCTCGGCTCGGCCGAGATGAGCGCGCGCGACGTCGTCGAAACCCTCTATCCCGACCTGTCTGGCATGGGCGCTGAAGAGGTCGCTCCGTCCCGCGCCGTCCTCGGCCTCGCCCCCGACAAGACACCCACGCGTGGGCGCTGCTGTCAGCCCCTGCCGGGCGAGCGGATCGTCGGCATCACCTATCGCGGCCAGGGCGTGGTGGTGCATAGCATCGACTGCCCGGTGCTGGCCGAACTCGAGGAAGAGCCCGACCGCTGGGTCGACCTCCACTGGCATACCGGGCGGCATCCGGCGGTATATACGGTGACCCTCGAAATGGTGATTTCCAACGACGCCGGGGTGCTCGGGCGCATTTGCACCTTGATCGGAGAGCAAAAAGCCAACATTTCCGACCTAGAATTCGCCGACAAGAAACCCGACTTTTACCGTCTTCATGTGGACGTTGATCTTAGGGATGTCGAACACCTGCACCGGGTGATGACAGCGCTCGAGGCCGAGGCGGATGTGGCCGAGCTGTCGCGCATCCGCGACGCAGATCGGCGCCGCACGAAAGGGGCCCCGCCGTCCCTTGCGGTGGCCGAGCAGCGCGCCGCTGAGGTGGTCGGCTAGGGGGCGGTCGGCCCGCGCGGCCGAAAGTGAGTGACGGGCCCGGTGCGCCGGGGCCAAATGGTAAGGGCGCGAGCGCGCGGAAGGGAGTGACGTGGTTTTCAAGCGTCGGGACAAGCGGAGCTGGGGGCGGGCGACGGCCGAGTTCTTCTGGCCGCGCACCGGCTGGGCGCGCGCCGCCACCTACGTCAAACACCGTCTGCAGCGATTGCCCGACAGCCCCCATCGCATCGCACGCGGCATCTTCTGCGGCGTCTTCGTCTCCTTCACCCCGCTCTACGGCCTCCACTTCGTAGCCTCCGCCGTTCTGGCCAAGGTTGTGCGCGGCAATATCGTCGCCTCGCTTCTGGCCACCTTCTTCGGCAACCCGATCACCTTTCCAATCATCGCCGCGGGCAGCCTGCGGCTCGGCCACTGGATCCTCGGTACCGATGGCATGCGCGATGGCGGCGAACGTCTGGGCGCCAAGTTCTCGGCCGCCTTCGGCGATCTCTGGCGCAACACCAAGGCGATCTTCACCGACGATGTGGCCCATTGGGGCGGGCTCAAAGTGTTCTACTCCGATGTGTTCCTGCCCTACTTCGTCGGCGGCCTGATCCCCGGTCTGATTGTCGCGTTCATCGCCTACTACATGTCGCTCCCGGTCATCACGGCCTATCAGAACCGCCGCCGCGGCATGATCCAGGCCCGCATCGCACGCCTCCGCACCGCCGCGCGCGTCGGCAAAAAAGCGGGCGAGGTCTAGCATGGCCGACCCGCGCCGCGTCGTGATCGATGCCGGCGTGGCGCTCCGCATCGTGGCCGAGGACCGCACCGTGCGCCCCGACGTCGCCCTGCTGTCGCCGGTCCTGATGCGCTCCCTCCTGAACGATCAGCTCTACACCGAGGTGCGCTCTGGTCAGCGGGACGAGGCCGAGGCCCGTCGCCTCAACGCCCGGTTCACCCGCCTCAAGCTGCGCTATCTCGGCGATGCCGTCCTGCGCCGCCGTGCCTGGGATCTGGCGATGCGCGCCGGCATGCCATCGACCCATCTGGCCGAATACCTCGCCCTGACGCAACTTCAGGCCGATGCGCTCGCCACCGAAGACCCCAGCCTCATCGCGTGGGCGGACGGCGTCGTCACGCTTGCACCGGTGGATTCGATCCTCGCCTGGATGGCGCGAACGTCGAAACGCCCTGCACAGCAAAGGGCCCTCCCCGATGTTAGGGAAGGGCCCTGATCCACGTCGAAATGCCGATGCGACCTAGCCGCGCCCGGGCGCCATCGTCTCACAGGTCGAGCCTTGCGCCACCAGCCGCCGGCAGGCCCGCTCGGCCTGATCTTCCGACAATCCCACGAAGTTGGCGTTGAAGCCCCGATTGTCCTGCGAGACCTTGCGCAGCGCACCATCGAGCGTGGCCATCTCCGACAACGCGGTCTTCAGAAGGACCTTCTCGGCGGCATAGCGCGTCGGATAGCGCCCCAGCGAAATCGCCCAGTGCCGCCCGCCCGAGGTGGAGGCGCGCGAGATCACCTCGCCGTCCGAGCGCAGGGGCGGTGCCGTCAGCGCGGCAACGTCAGTGGTCGCCTCGGCGTCCGCGTCAGGCCGCGGCTCCGGCGTCGGCGACGAGCGCAGGAACGACACGCTCCGCGGCGCAATGGCCCGGGCTGCCGCCGCCGCAGCGCGCGTCACGCCTGGCAGCGCCGTCACCTGGGGCGCCGCTGCGCCGGCCGCGGCGATCTGAACCGGCTCGGCGTCGGTCGCTGCCGCATCGCCGGGCGCCTGCGGGGCGGGCAGCGCCGCCTCGGCCCCGGCTGCGGCCACAGCTTCGCCAGCCTCCTCGCCGTCTCGGGCAACGCCATCTTTCAGCACGTCGTTCGCCGCGGCACTCTCCAGCACATCGGGCGCCGATCCCTCGGGGCCCGCAACGCCAGCCGCCGCTTCCAGCGCTTCGGCGATCTCGCTCTCCATTGCGGCCATCAGCACATCGACTGGCGCGGCATCGCTCTGCCCCGGTCGCGGCGCCGGCCGGACCGACCGCTTCACCGCCCGCACCGCGCTCACCACATGCCCGCGCGCGTCCGGCAGCCCGGCATAGTTGGGCGGCGCCGGGCGCACGACCTTGGCGTAGCGGGGCGCCCGCTTGAACCCGATATCCATCAGCCGGGCCACCTCGGCGTTGCGGGCCGCCGTCGAGGTGCCGCCGAACACCGTCGTGATGATCCGCTCGCCGCCGCGCTCGGCCGAGGCCACAAGGTTGAACCCCGCGGCGCGCGTGTATCCCGTCTTGATCCCGTCCGCGCCCTTGTAGGCCCCCAGAAACCGGCGGTTGGTGTTGTTGACCGTCGCGATCTTGGCGCTCGTCGAGCGGCGCGAGAACAGGTTGTAATATTCGGGGTAATCGTAGAACAGCCGCCGCCCGAGGATCGTCATGTCCCGCGCGGTCGACAGATGCCCCTGTTCCGTCAGGCCATGGGCATTCTTGAAGGTCGTCCGTGTCATGCCGAGGGCGCGTGCCGTCCGTGTCATCCGGCGGGCAAAGGCTGCCTCCGAGCCGGAAATCGCCTCGCCAATCGCCGTCGCGGCGTCATTGGCCGACTTTACCGCCGCCGCCCGGATCAGATAACGCAGCTCGATCTTCTGCCCCGCCCGCAACCCCAGCTTCGAGGGCACCTCGCTCGCGGCTTTGCGGCTCACGGTCACCTTGTCGTCCAGGCCGATCTCGCCGGCCTCCACCGCCTCAAATGCGATGTAGAGCGTCATCATCTTGGTCAGCGACGCGGGATGCAGCCGTGCATCGGCATTACGCGAATGCAGCACCTCGCCGGTGCGCGCATCCATCACCATCGCGGCATAGGGGGCCGCCCCCGCCCGCAGTGATGCCCCCAGAAGAACGCCAATGGCCAGAATGATCAGAATCGGAAATAGGGGTAGAGCGACGGGGCGGACCCCCCGCTGCGCCGGAGTGCTCATGTTGCCTGCCTCTATGTCTGCCTCGTGCCGCCCCGATTTTTAGTGGAGTCGGCTTATTCATTAGGTTGACGATAGCATGCCGGCAGGCATCCTAAAAGTTAGTATATTCAAGACCTTTGAGGGCGGCTTTCATGCAACGCCGCAAAATGTGGTCTCGACCCCTCGATCGCACACCACATCTGATCCCAAATCGCGGTCAGCCAAGCTCTGCGGCCAGCGCTTCCAGGCCGCCAAGGCTCGGAAGAACGCGAAACCGCTCATGGTCCACCGGCGCGTCGGCATGTTCCAGCGCCCAGGCCAGCTCGAACGGCACGTGCACGCCCCACCCGCCTGTCTCGAGCATCGGCAGCACGTCCGATTTCATCGAATTGCCCACCATCATCGCCCGCGCAGGCCCGTCGCCATGCTCCTCGAAAATCCGGGCATAGGTCTCGGCGTTCTTCTCCGAGACGATCTCCACCCGGTCGAAATAGTCGCCAAGGCCCGACTGCGCCAGCTTGCGCTCCTGGTCCAGCAGGTCGCCCTTGGTGATCAGGATCAGCCTGTGATGGCTCGCCGCCATCGCCTCCACCGCCGCCCGCGCATGGGGCAACAGCTCGATCGGGTGGGCCAGCATCTCCTGACCCGCTTCCAGGATCTCGCTGACGATGCGCCCCGGCACGCGCTCCTCGGTCACCTCAAGCGCCGTCTCGATCATCGACAGCATGAAGCCCTTGATGCCATAGCCATAGCGGCCAAGGTTGCGCTTCTCCGCCTCCAGAAGCCGCGCGTCCAGATGCGGCCGGGGCGCGAAATCGGCCAGCATCTCGGCAAACCGGTCCTGGGTGATCACAAAGAACCGTTCGTTGTGCCACAGCGTGTCGTCGGCATCGAACCCGATAGTGGTCACGCTCTCGGGGTGGGGGCTAGGCTGCGCCTTCTCGGCGCGAGTCAGGGCGGAGTTGGTCATTTGAAGCTTTCGGTGCAGTGCCGGGTCTTTTCACTAGCCCGCCTTTCCTTATATTGTCGCAAACCCGCACGCCATGGGCCTGCGCGCGCCCGTGTGCCCGTGCCCCATGTCCGACCGATGACCGATGGAGCGCAAGCGCCCATGACGCAAGACGCCTTGACTAGGATCCCTGTCCCCCCGCTCCGCCTTTCCGGCGAGGACGGGGGCGATGGCAAGTCCGACAGCGATACCGGTGTCATCGCCAAGACGCGGCCCAAAACGCAAAAGCCGCCGCTCTATAAGGTGCTGCTTTTGAACGACGATTACACGCCGATGGAGTTTGTCGTTCATGTGCTCGAGCGGTTCTTCGGCATGTCCCACGCCCAGGCGTTCGAGCTGATGCTCGTCGTGCACAAAAAGGGCGTGGCGGTCGTCGGTGTCTTCTCCCACGAGGTGGCCGAGACCAAGGTCGCCCAGGTGATGGATTTCGCCCGCCGGCACCAGCACCCGCTCCAGTGCACCATGGAGAAAGAGTGAGCGCGAACGCCGACCGCACCCGCACGGGAGCGTTACGCGCCGCCACGACCCGTTCACAATGACGTCCAGCCGCCTGTCGCTTGCACTTGATGCCGGTGCCGTAGCGCTGCCCGAAACCGGCCCGATCGCCGTTTATCGTCCGCCCGCCGGGATGGATCTGTCGGGGCTGGGCGATCCCGCGCGCCTGCGTATCGCCCATGGCTTCGCGCCCGACCATGATTGGTGGCAGGCCACGGGCGTCGTGACCGCGCCTGGCGCGCCCACCGATGCCGTGGCCGCCCTCGTCGTGCTCCCGCGCGTCCGGGCTCAGGCGCAAGATCTGCTGGCCCGCGCCGCCTCTCATGGTGGCCCGGTGCTGGTCGACGGGCAAAAGACCGACGGCATCGATGCGATCCTCAAGGCCCTGAAGCCGCGGGTCGACCTCTCACAAGCCTT
Organism: Pseudomonadota bacterium; assembly: GCA_039822045.1. Taxonomy (GTDB): domain Bacteria; phylum Pseudomonadota; class Alphaproteobacteria; order Rhodobacterales; family Rhodobacteraceae; genus HLUCCA09. The sequence goes on from JBCBMY010000013.1 coordinate 68,526, forward strand.
CTCCAAGGCCCATGGCAAGATTGCCCAGTTCACCGCGCCGGCCGAGGCGCTCGCCGACTGGCGCCTGCCCGACATCTCGGAAACCCCGTCCGGCTGGTGGACGGCGCCTGGCCTTTTCTCTGCCGATGGGCCCGACCCGGGCAGCCTTGCCCTGGCCGACGCGCTGCCGCCGCTGAAAGGCCGCGTCGCCGATCTTGGGTCCGGCTGGGGCCTCCTTGCCGCCCACGTCCTGCGCCATCCCGGCGTCACCGAGGTCGCGCTGGTGGAGGCCGAGCATGCCGGCCTCGCCGCCGCCCGCGCCAACGTCAACGATCCAAGGGCCCGTTTCCACTGGGCCGATGCCACGCGCTGGGGCACGCCGTCGAGCGTCGACCACGTGGTCACCAATCCGCCGTTCCATACCTCCCGTGCCGCCGATCCCGCCCTCGGCGCCGCCTTCATCACGTCCGCCGCCCGCCTCCTGGCCCCCCGCGGCACCCTGTGGCTCGTGGCCAACCGCCACCTCCCCTACGAGCGCGCGCTGGCCACCTACTTCGCCGAGGTTCGGCCCCTGTCAGAAGGGCGGGGCTACAAGATCGTCTCGGCCTCGGGCCCCCGGTCTCCTGCCGCGGCATCCCGTGCACCGCGGCGTCGCACCTGAGTGCACCTCCGGCCGGCCCTGCGCCTGCACGGCCGATGCGCCGCCGCCGGGGACGCAAGGTCACCTGCAATTGTTGCCAAGCCCGCGTCTTCCGGTCGGCCTCACGATAGGCTAGAGGAGCCGCCACCACTCACATGAGCCGCGAGGAGCGCTCACCATGTCGTTCTCCATTGAGGGAAAGACGGCCATCGTCACCGGGGCCGCCAACGGTGTCGGCCTTGCCATTGCCCGCCAGTTTGTGGCCCAGGGCGCCAATGTCATGTTTGCCGACATGGACGAAGAGGCGCTCGAACGCGAGGTCGCCGACGCCGCCGAAGTCGCCGGCGCCCCAACCGACGGCGAAGAGGCCCGCGCCCGCGCCTTCTGTGGCGATCTCCGCCAGCGGCTCGACCAGGCCAACCTGCTCTCTGCCACGCTCGACGCCTACGAGCGGGTCGACATTCTGGTCAATGGCTCGCGTCAGATGGCACCCTCCGATCCGCTCGATGCCGATTCCGACCAGGTGGCCACGCTCTGGGAGCAGAACGTGCTGACCTCGCTCCGCATGAGCCAACTCGTCGCCAAACGTATGATCCGCACGTCCGAAGAGGAAGGCAACGAAGCGACCTACGTGGGCTCCATCATCAATCTGTCGTCGATCGCCGCGCGCCGCACCCACCCCGAGCTCATGGGCTATTCCGTCACCACCGCCGCGCTCGACCAGCTCACCCGTTCGCTCGCCGTCGCCCTGGCGCCCCACCGGATCCGCGTCAATGCGGTCGCCTTCGGCTCGGTCATGTCCGAAAGCCTCAAGGGCGCGCTGAAGGAAAACACCGAGTTCCGCGCCGACATTCGCGAGCACACGCCGATGAACCGCATCGCGCGTGCCGCCGAAGTGGCCGAAGCGGTACAGTTTCTGGCCTCCGGCGCCGCCGCGTTCATGACCGGTCAGATCATCACCGTCGATGGCGGCCGCACGCTCCTCGACCCTGTCACCGCGCCGGCTCACTGACCCGCACAGGGCCGGGCGCCCGCGCGCCATACCTACCAGAGCGCCGTCATGGCCGGGCCCGGCCAAAGCGCCGCCATCAGAAATCCCAGCGCGACCGCTGCGAACGCCAAGGTCAGAGCAGGCTGCACGCGCGCATATCCCGTCGCCGCCATCGTCCCCGCCGCGCCTGCGTTCGACACAAGGCCCATCGCCACAATCTCACCCGGGAACTCACCCGCCAAAGTGCGGATCAGGCCGCCCGCATAGGCAACCACAAGGGCCAGCATCGCGACGCCATACAGGCGATAGAGCGTCAGATCCGGCGCCCCGAGCCCCGCGCGCGCATCAAGTGCAGCCTTCGACATGAAGAGAAACGGTGAGATGACCACTCCGGCCGTGATCGCGATCTTCACCGCCAGCAAAAGGGACAGGGCGGTCATGCGTGCCCTCCGCCGATCACGCCGTCGCGCGGGGCGTCGGCCACAATCCGGTCACGTCGCCGCCGGACAGGCCGCAATCTGGGTGGCCGCTTGCCGCTCCACGCGGGCACGAGTCGTGCGCAACTGATCGAGCTTGCGCCGTTCAGCTGCCGGATCGATGGCCCGAGGCTCCGGCGTCACCAACGTGTCGTTGGTCCGGCAATAGCTCACGCCAAAGCCGGTGTTGTAGGTCCTGCGCCCGGTGCCCACGCACAGATCCAGCCGTGGCACGGTCCGCGGCACCTGCTCGATGGAATAGCCGCGCGCGAGGTTCGCTTCCGTCTCTTGGATCAGGCGATCCACACGCTGCAGCTCCGCCGTCGCCGACCGCAGACAGCTTTCGCGCGGCGTCGAACAGGCCGTAGCGACCATGAGCAGAAAGATCAGAGCGGCACGCATCACGCCTCCTTCAAACATCTTTCTCCAGCATACGCGGTTGCGCCGTCCCCGTCTGGCCCTCCCTCGATCCCGGTGGTAGCGATGTGGTGAGCGACGCGCGGAGGAGCACGATGACCGAACAATTCGACGACCGCAAGGCACGTGCCTCCGGCTGGTTCCGCGAGCTGCGCGACCGGATCGTGGCCGCCTTCGAGGCGTTGGAGGACGCACAAGCAACCGGGCCCTTCGCCGCTCAGCCGCCCGGCCGGTTCGAGGTGACAGAGACCCGCCGGCAGAGCGACGATGGATTCGATGCCGGTGGCGGCCTGATGAGCGTCATGCGCGGGGGCCGCGCATTCGAGAAGGTCGGCGTCAACGTCTCCACCGTCTACGGCACGCTCGGCGCGCGCGCGCAAAAGGCCATGGCCGCCCGCGGTGTGCCCGGCATGGAAGAGGATCCGCGCTTCTGGGCCTCGGGCATCTCGCTCGTCGCCCATATGCAGAACCCCCACACGCCCGCCGTGCACATGAACACCCGCATGTTCTGGACGCCCGGCGCCTGGTGGTTCGGCGGCGGGTCCGATCTGAACCCCTGCATCGAGGTCCCGGACGATACAGCGGCCTTCCACGCCGTGCTCAAGGGCGCCTGCGATCCCCACGGCGCCGACTATTACGACCGGTTCAAGGCCTGGGCCGACGAGTACTTCTATGTCCCCCATCGCGGCCGTGCCCGCGGCGTCGGCGGCATCTTCTACGACGATCTGAACACGGGCGACTGGGACGCCGACTTCGCCTTCACCCAAGCGGTCGGCGACGCCTTCCTCCCCGCCTTCGTCCCCACCGTCGAGAAGAACCGCGACCGCGGCTGGACCGAGGACGACCGCGAAGCCCAACTCGTCCACCGCGGCCTCTATGCCGAATACAATCTCGTCTACGACCGCGGCACGAAATTCGGCCTTGAAACCGGCCACGACGCCAACGCCGTCCTCATGAGCCTGCCCCCCCTGGCGAAGTGGACATAGGCCCTTCCTACGCCTTTAGCCGCGCACGGACAGGCCGGACGGGCCGCACGGCGATGCACGGGTCTCTGCGGTCTCATTGCCGCGCGTAGAAGCTCGACGGCCCTTCTGCGCGGCTTGTCAGGCCGCGCGCCAGTCGAAGAACCCCTCCGGCGCCCGGGCCAGCAATCGTGCGCCAAGGGCGCGTCCCATCTCGGCTGCATCCTCCACCGGAGCGCTTTCCGCGTCGTCGAGACATTCCGAGCCGTCGGGGCGGAGGATCTCGCCGCGCAGGTGCAACGAACCGCCATCGATCTCGGCCAAGCCGGCAATGGGGGTCTCGCAAGAACCGTCCAACGCGGCCAAAAAGGCGCGCTCGGCTGCCAGCCGCACGCCGGTCGGCCCGTCATGGATCGGGGCGAGCAGGTCGGCCGTCGCCGCGTCGCCCTCCCGCCGCTCGATCCCGATGGCGCCCTGGGCCACGGCGGGCAACATGGCGTCGGGCGCAATGGGTGTCCGCTTCACGTCGTCCATCGCCAGCCGGTTGAGCCCGGCGCAGGCAAGGAACGTGGCCTCGGCCACGCCGTCGCCCAGCTTCTTCAGCCGCGTCTGCACATTCCCGCGGAACTCCACCACGCGCAGACCGGGCCGCCGCCACAACAGCTGCGCCCGGCGCCGCAGCGACGAGGTCCCCACCACCGACCCGTCCGCAAGCCCCGAGAAATCCCGTCCGTCCAGCGTTACGAACGCATCGCGCACATCCTCCCGCGGGAGATGGCAGTCGATGACCAGCCCCTCAGGCTGGATCGTCGGCATGTCCTTCATCGAGTGCACCGCGATATCGATGCGACCAGCCGCCAGGTCCTCCTCGATCTCGCGGGTAAAAAGACCCTTGCCCCCCAGCTCTTTCAATGGCTTGTCGGCGTCGATCAGGGCGCGGTCGTCTCCCGTCGTCCGGATCACCACGATCTCGAAGGCCGCCTCCGGCAGGTCATGCGCCGCCATCAGCCGGGCGCGCGTTTCATACGCCTGTGCCAGCGCCAGGGGCGAGCCACGTGTGCCAATTTTGAGCGGGGACGCGGGCGAAGGGAGCGTGCTAGTCATGCGCGGAGCCTAGGCGCGGCGGCAAGTCTTGACAACTGAAAAGTGTCTAGTGAAGTTGACACTTGTAACCGTCAACTCGACGGACAATTTGAAGGGAGCGACATGCCCGACGACAAGAAAATCCTGCGCGCGCTCCGCGGCGAAACCCTGCCCACGCCGCCGATCTGGATGATGCGGCAAGCCGGGCGCTATCTGCCCGAGTATCGCGCCACGCGCGCCCAGGCCGGTGATTTTCTGTCGCTCTGCTACACGCCCGATCTCGCGGCCGAGGTCACGCTCCAGCCCATCCGCCGCTACGGGTTCGACGCCGCGATCCTCTTTGCCGACATCCTGCTCGTCCCCCAGGCCCTCGGCGCCGATCTTTGGTTCGTCACGGGCGAGGGGCCGCGGCTCTCAACCATCACGGCCGACGCGGATTTCGCCAAATTGAAGCCGGCCGACGCAATCCACGACCACCTCGCGCCCGTCTACGAAACCGTGCGTATCCTGTCGCGCGACCTGCCGGCCGAGACCACCCTCATCGGATTTGCCGGCGCGCCGTGGACCGTCGCGACCTATATGATCGCCGGCCGCGGCACCCCCGACCAGGGCCCGGCCCATGCGCTCATGGCCGAACACCCCGCGCTTTTCGAGGCGCTGATTGACCGGCTGACCGAGGCCACGATCACCTATCTCGACGCCCAGATCGAGGCCGGCGCCGAAGTGGTCAAGATCTTCGACAGTTGGGCCGGGTCTCTGAAGGGCGACGCCTTTGCCCGCTACGCCCTCGAACCCGCCCGCCGCATCACGCAGGCGCTGAAGGCCAAGCATCCCGACATTCCCGTTATCGCGTTCCCACGGGAAGCGGGCGAACACTACATCGGGTTTGCCCGCGCCACCGGCGCCGACTGCATCGCGCTCGACAACTCCGTCACCCCCGAATGGGCCGCCGAGCACGTCCAGAAAGACGGGTGCGTGCAGGGCAACCTCGCCTCGTCCCACATGGTCACGGGGGGCGAGGCTCTGGTCGACGAGACGCGCCGCATCGTCCGCGCCTTCTCGAAAGGCCCGCACATTTTCAATCTCGGCCACGGCATCACGCCGGATGCCGACCCGGCCAATGTCCAACTGATGATCGACACGGTGCGCGAGGCAGTGCCGGCCTAACCGCGGGCCGCCTCGCGGCATGCGGCCAGGCTGCGCGTCTGCCGCCCGCTCGCGTCGAAGTTCCCGTCGTCGAGCCAGGCGTCGAACCCCGCCTTCACTCCCGGCCATTCCCCGTCGAGGATCGAAAACCATGCCGTGTCGCGGTTGCGACCCTTGTAATGCGTGACCTGCCGGTGAATGCCCTCGAAGGCAAAGCCAAGCCGCAGCGCGGCCGCCCGGCTGGCGGCATTGAGCGCATCGCATTTCCACTCATAGCGGCGATAGCCCAGCCCAAAGGCCCGGTCCATCATCAGCGCCATCGCCTCGGTTGCCGCCCGCGTGCCCTTCAGCGCGGGCGCAAGGTGGATGTGACCGACTTCGATCGTGGCCGGCTGCGGCGCAATCCGCAGATAGCTCGCAAGCCCCACGGCCTGGCCATCCACACGCGCCGCAAAGAACATCGGATCAGGGCCGAGGCAGGTCTCCGCCATCCACGCGGCAAAGGCGCTTTCCTCGTCGAACGGCCCGTAGGGCATATAGGTCCAGCCCCGGCCCTCGCGGTCGTCGCGATAGGCCGCGAACAGATCTGCCGCGTGCGCCTCGGGGTCGGCCGGTTCCAGCGCCACGTAGCGTCCGGTCATCGTATCTCGCGGGGGCATAGGCACGGGAAACGCGCCGGCTACGGGCGGGCCAATCGGTTGACCCAACGCATTGAGGCGCGGCTCCGTCATGCGCTCCGCAAATCCTTACACGTTGAGCAGGAGGTGCTCCCGCTCCCAGGGGCTGATGACTTGCAGAAACTCCTGGTATTCCAGGTCTTTGACCGCCGCATAGACCTTGCAGAACTGCTCGCCGAGCACGTTGCGCAAGGCCTCCGATTCCTCAAAGAGCCTCAGCGCCTCGCCAAAGGTCTGGGGGATGTCGGGATCGGTGTCATAGGCATCGCCCGTGAACTCGTCCTGCGGCGCGCGCCCTTCGACGAGGCCCAGATACCCGCAGGCCAGCGACGCGGCGATCCCAATATAGGGGTTACAATCCATCCCCGCGAGGCGGTTCTCCACCCGCCGCGCCTCGGGCCCCGACACCGGCACGCGCAGGCCCGTCGTCCGGTTGTCGCGCCCCCAGGCCAGGTTGATCGGCGCCGCATGGTCGCGCACATAGCGCCGGTAGCTGTTCACATAGGGCGCCAGAAGGGCAATCGCGGCCGGCAAATGGTGCTGCAGCCCCCCGATGAAATGGCGAAACGCCGGCGTCTCGCCGCCCGCAGCGTCTGAAAAGAGGTTGGCCTCCGTGCCCACCTCAACCACCGAATGGTGGATATGCATCGCCGATCCCGGCTCACCCTCGATCGGCTTGGCCATGAAGGTGGCATAGCAATTGTGGCGCAGCGCCGCCTCGCGGATCAGCCGCTTGAAATAGAAAATCTCGTCGGCCAGCCGCACGGGATCGCCATGCGCCATGTTCAGCTCGACCTGCCCCGCCCCGCCCTCCTGCAGGATCCCGTCGATCTCAAACCCCTGCGCTTCGGCGAAATCGTAGATGTCGTCGATCACAGGGCCATACTCGTCGATGGCCGACATGGAATAGGCCTGCCGCGCCGCCGCCTTTCTGCCCGACCGCCCCATCGGGGGCTCAACCGCCTGGGCCGGATCGGTGTTGGGCGCGACGAGGTAGAACTCCATCTCCGGCGCCACGATGGGCCGCCAGCCGCGCGCCTCGTAGAGCCCCAGGATGTGCTTCAGAAGGTTCCGGGGCGCATAGGGCACGGGCGCTCCGTCCTGCCCATGGATGTCGTGGATGATCTGCACCGTCCAGTCGGCGGTCCACGGTGCAGCCGACGCCGTCTCGAACGCCGGTGTCAGCACCATGTCCGGTTCGGTGAACTCCATCCCGTCGACCTCGGCCCAATCGCCGGTGATCGTCTGCAGAAAGATCGAATTGGGCAGGTAGAACTGTGTTTGCTTCGAGAATTTCACCGCCGGCATCGCCTTGCCGCGCGCCACGCCCGCCAGGTCCGAGACGATGCACTCTACCTCGTCGAGCGTCCGTCCTTCCAGGAAGCGTTGGGTCGCGTCAGGCAGGCGCGCCGTCCATTCACGCGACATCGGCGCGCCCGCTGCGGGCCGAGCCACCTTTCAACACGGCCGCCAGACGCGCGGCAAAGGCCGCCTGATCCACCGGCCCCGCTGCCGCCGCCTTGGCCGCCGCCAACCGCTCCGGCGGCAAGACCGACCCACGATGGGCGATCAGGCCCTCAAACACCGTCGGGTCGAACTCCGGGTGCGGCTGAACGGTCAAAACCCGGTCGCCCACGGCCAGCGCCGCGATCTCGCAGCCCGGCGCCTCGGCCAGCACTTCCGCCCCAGGCGGCGCCAGCGTCACCTGATCCTGATGCCACGCATAGCAGCTCAGGGTCGCGCCATCGCGAAAGCGGTACTCCGTGCGCCCGACCGACCAGCCCTCACGCCATTTCTCCACCCGGCCCCCCAGCGCCTGCGCGATGATCTGGTGGCCAAAGCAGATACCCACCAGCGGGCGCCGCGCTTTGTAGATCTCGCGCACCAGCCGCTCAAGAGGGTCGATCCAAGGATGGTCCTCATAGGCGCCGTGGGGCGAGCCGGTGATCAGCCAGCCATCGGCGGAATTGGGGCTTGTGGGAAACGCCATCGCGGTGACGTCCCAGGTCTGGAAGTCAAACCCATGGGGTTTGAGCAGACGTTCGAACATCTCGGGATAGGTGCCCGACACCGCCGCAATGTCGGCATGGGTGTGCCCGGTCTGAAGAATGCCGATGCGCATGGAGGCCTCTTTTGGTTGGCCGAAACGCTAGCCTCAGGCCGCCCGGCCCGCAAGCCGGCCGCAACTCAGCGGATCAACTGTGGCCGCAGGCGCAACCGCCGCCGCGCCTCTTGTGGCAGGTGCCTGTTCAGGCGCCGGTTCACCGCCCCGAACGCCCAGATCACGCAAAGCGTCAGCACCACGAAATAGACCGCGGCGATTGGGTAGGGGATGAACGGGTTGAAGGTCTTGTCGGCGAAGTAGTTGGCGTAGTAGAGCGCGTCGCCCTGCTGTCGCAGCGCCGGGAAGCCGCTGAAGAACACCAGCGTCGTGGCGTGGAACAGAAAGATCGCCTCGTTGGTATAGGCCGGCCAGCCGAGCCGCAGCATCGTTGGCCACACGATCCGCCGAAACCGTGCCCACCCCGTCAGGCCATAGGCGTCGGCCGCCTCCAGATCGCCCTTCGGCACCGAGCGCAGCGCGCCATAGAAGATCTCCGCCGAATAGGCCGATGTGTTCAGAAACAGCACGACGAGCGCCCCATAGCCGGCCGAGGTGAACGGATCGAAGATCGGGAACGTCTGCTTCAGCGATAGGAAAAAGAAATAGGCCAGGAAGAACTGGATGAAGAGGGGCGAGCCGCGGAAGAGAAAGATGAACCCCTCCGCCGGGCGCCGCACCCACCCGCGCGGGTCGTTCTTGGCCACGGCCACGGCTGTGGCGAAGAAGAAGCCCAGGACCAGGGCCATCGCGCCGAAATAGACGTTCCAGATCATGCCCGAGCCGATCAGAACCGCCTGTTCGCACACCGTGATGTCTTCGCGCGGCAGCACCCGCTCGCCGATCCCGAGCGAGCGCATCCCATAGGCCTGGAGCGTCGCAAGACAGCTCATGTCGGCGCCTTCCGAAGCTGCTCACCCCCCATCGTCGCCTGCCCGCGCGACAGCTTTACCGTGAGGCGCGCCAGCACGATCTCCGACACCCGCGTCATCGCGAGGTAGAAGACCAAGAGGAACAGGAAGTAATAGAGCCGCCAGTCGCCATGGGGGTAGTCGGTGAAGCGCGGCGTCTTGGAGCCGCCGAGCTCGCGCGCCCAATAGACAATGTCCTCGACCCCCAGCAGAAACAGCAGGGGCGTCGCCTTGATCAGGATCATCCACAGGTTCGACAGCCCCGGCAGGGCATAGATCCACATCTGCGGCACCAGCACCCGCCAGAAGGCCTGGCGCTCCGTCATGCCATAGGCCGCCGCCGTCTGTATCTGCGCCCGCGGCACCGCCCGCATCGCCCCGAACAACACGTTGGCCGCAAACGCGCCGAAAACGAGCGCGAAGGTAAAGACCGCAAGCGCGAAGTTATACACCTCGTGCCAGCTCTGGTCCGCCGTCCCCGGCGGAACCTTCGCCTGGGGGCACACCAGGAAGTTCGCCCCCTGCCGGATCGGCTCGTCCCATCCCGGACAGCGCACCTGGTGGACGAGCCATTCGATCCCCTGATCCAGTGCGATCACGAAGAAGAGGAAGAAGATGATGTCGGGCACGCCCCGCACCATCGCGGTATAACCCTTGCCGATCCACGCCACCGGCGGAATGCGCGACCGGCTCGCCGCCGCCCCCGCAAAGCCAAAGGCCAGGGCCGTGGGCGCCGTGATCGCCAGCAGCAGCAGCACCGTCAGAAACGAGCCATAGAACCGCCAATGCACCCCCGTCGTCAGGTAGCAGGCCAGCCAGGGCAACCGGTCGAGCGTGTCGGGATCGGTGCAAAAGGCAAACATCGCGCATCAGTCTCCCAGTGCCGTCATAAGGGCGCTAGCCACGCGATCCGGATCCTCAAGTTGCGGCAGGTGGCCAAGGCCACCTAGGCGCCTAAGGGGCGTGCCGATCTGTTCGGCAAGCGCTTCGCCACGCTCAATCGGGATCCAGGGATCGTGCTCGCCCCAGAGCACCCGAACGGGGCAGCGGATCGTGCTCAGATGCGGGGCAATCGCGTCGGTGAAGGCGTCGTCGGCCAGTGCGAACTGTGCATAGAACGCCCGCTGCCCCTCCGCGTCGCACCAGGGCGCCACCAGCATCGCCACGTCCTCCTCCGGCAGCGGCGAGACCAGGGCGCCGCAAATATAGGCCTCGACAACGGCGGCATGGATATGCGGCGGCAGCCCCTCGAACGCCGCCACATGCTGTCCGACATGGTCGAAGAAGGCCGAGCCCCAGGGGCTCAGCGCCACCACGTTCATCAAGACTAGTCGCTCGAACTCCCAGCCTCCCAGCACATGGGCGCGCAAGCTCACCGCGCCGCCGAAATCATGGGCCACTACGGCGGGCCGAGGGCCGTCGGCCCCAAACCCCCAAAGCTCCAGCATTTCGCCAAACACGTCGCCCTGCGTGTCGAGTCCGTTCGGTCGCGGCCCGGCTTTGTCCGAGGCCCCGAATCCGGGCATGTCATACACGTGGACGCGATAAGTTTCTGCAAACCGGCCCGCCACCCGGTGCCAGGCCTGCGACGACCAGGGCCAGCCATGGGCCAGCACCAGGGGCGGCCCGCTCCCCATCCGCGCCGCCGCCACCCGACCGGCTGATGTCTGATATCGTTCATCCAGTCGGATCATGGGGGGCGCGGGGCAGGGGGGCGACGCGCCGTCGCGCCGCCCCCTTTGCCTCATTCGTAAAGCTGCACTTCGTCGCCGAACCACTTCACGAGCAGCTCGTTCAGCGTGCCATCCTCTTTCATCGACGTGATGGCCGCGTCGAACTTCGCGCGCAGCTCCGCGTCGGTCTCGCGCAGGCCCATGCCCACACCGCCGCCCAGCGGCACGGGATCGCCGATAAGCTGCAGGCCGGCATCGTTCTGCTCGGCAATCGGAAGCAGGAAGTCGGCATCGGCGAACACGGCATCCGCCTCGCCATTGCGCACGGCCGCGATCGTCTCGTCGGGCGTGGCGAACTCCAGAAGCGTTGCGCCGCTCTCGGCCACATAGGCGGCCTGGATCGTGTTGACCTGCGCCGCGATCACGCCGCCCGTCAGGTCGGCGCCCTCATCGATCGCCATATAGCGCGAGGCGGTGGGGGGGTAATAGTTCTGGGTGAAGTCGATAACCTCATCCCGTTCCGCCGTGATCGACATGCCCGCGATGATCGTGTCGTAGTTGCCCGAGGTCAGGTTCGGGATGATCGAGTCCCACTCGTTCGTCACCCACTCGCAGGTCAGCTCAGCGCGCGCGCAAAGCTCATCGCCCACTTCCCGCTCGAACCCGTCGACCTCGCCGTCGTCGTTGATGAAGTTGTATGGAGGATAGGCGCCCTCCGTCCCCATGCGCACCATTTCCTGCGCAGTGGCTGCGCCGGCCAGAAGCGCAAGTGCCGTGACGGTGGCTAGAACACGTGTCATTGTAGTCTCCCGTTGGTCTGGGTTGTTGCTCCCACGGCTTACGCGCTGTGAGAGAGGAACTGTTGGAGCCGCGTGGTGCGCGGCGCGCCAAAAAGCTGGTCGGGCGGACCCTCTTCCTCGATCCTGCCCTGGTGCAGGAACACGACATGATCCGACACGTCGCGCGCCAGCCGCATGTCGTGCGTGACCAGCAGCATCGTGCGCCGCTCGGCCGCGAGATCCTTGATCACACGCACGACCTCCTGCTGCAATTCGGGGTCGAGCGCCGAGGTCGGCTCGTCGAACAACAGCGCTTTGGGCTCCATCGCCAGCGCCCGCGCGATGGCCGCGCGCTGCTGCTGCCCGCCCGAGAGCTGCGCAGGCCAGACCTCGCACTTGTCGCCGATGCCCACCTTGGCCAGAAGCCGCCGACCAAGGGCCTCGGCCTCGTCCCGGTCGCGCCCGAGCACGGTCACCGGGGCCTCCATCACGTTCTGCAGAACCGTCAGGTGCGACCACAGATTGAACTGCTGAAACACCATCGACAGGTTGGTACGGATCCGCGTCACCTGCGCCCGGTCCGACGGGCGGCGGCCATGGCCCGTGCCACGCCACAAGACCGGCTCGCCCTCGAACCGGATCGCCCCTTCCTGACTGTCTTCCAACAGATTGGCGCACCGCAGAAGGGTCGACTTGCCCGAGCCGGACGAACCGATGAGCGACACGACCTGCCCCTGATGGGCGACCAAGTCGACGCCTTTCAGCACTTCCAACTCGCCATAGGCTTTATGCAGATCGCGGATCTCGATCACCGGCGCATGGGGTTCGCTCTCCCCATCGGCCACGGTGCGCGCCTTCGGGTCCGGGCCCGGGATGTCCGAAGCCGCGTTTGTCGGGGCGGGGGCGTCCACCTGTGCCATTGTCCTCGTACAGCCGCGCTCGCGGGAGTAGGGCGCGAAAAACGGGCAAATGCAACGGGTAAGGGCAGGGCGACGACGCGTCAGGCCACGATTTTCGCGTTATTCGGCGGCAAGTGCCTCTGGGCTAGGCGGCAAGCGATAGACGTCATAGGCCGCCAAGGGCAGCTGCACCACGCCATAGAGGCCGAGCGCGTCGCGATCCTCGGGCGCCAGAGCCGCGATCGCGGAGGCGAGCGCGTCCGCCACCGGCGCCGGATCCTGACCCTTAGCGGTGATAAAGGGCGGCGCGGGCGTCTGCGGCGTGCGCGCGATCTCGGCCAGGCCCGCCACATCCTCGGGCGCATGGCGGCGGGCCAGCGCCCAGGTCTGCGCGTCGATCGCAGCCCAGTCCGCCCGGCCGTCGCGCACGGCGGCCACCGAGGCCAGATGCGCCCCGGTATGGACGAACGCGGCGGGGCGCGCGCCCTGTGCGGCCGCCCAGTCCAGCGCCGCGGCATAGCCCGATTGCGAAAACGCATCGTTATAGGCCAGCCACCTCCCGGCAATGTCGGCCGGATCGCCCGTGCCTGCGCGCGCTATGATGACCGACATATAGGATCCCCGGGCGCACCCCGGCAGCCCGAAATCGGGCGTCGCCACATAGGTCACCTGCTCGCGCAATGCCGTCGCGATCTGCATCCCACAGGTCTGGGCCATCGCAAGATCGGGCGCGCGCCAATGGGCAAAGAGGTCCGTCGGCCGCTCCAGCCTATCCGGCACATCCAGGCCAGCGGTGCGCAACCTGGCTCTCAGATCGGCCCAAAGCCGCCCTTCCGCCTCGGCCGTCTCGGGCCGGCCATACATCGGCAGGCTGGCTCTCACCCTTGCCCGGCCCCGCCCCGGGCCTCCACCCGCTGGCGCGCCAGCGCGCTGTCGCGGTCGTTGATGCCCAGAAGGTTCGCCACCAGTCGGATCAGCCCGTCTTCTTCCTCGTCGCGCCGCCCGTCGGCCAGCACCACGTCCCACAGCGCCTCGACCACTGCCTCGCGCTCCTCATAGGGCACGGCATCCTTGATCGCGCGAGTAAAGCGAACGGTGTCGGGCGCCTCGGCCTCCAGCCCCTCGGCCTCACGGCGGAGCGCCGTCGCCTCGAACGGCGACAGGCCATAGCGCGCTGCGGCAATCCGGTCGATCCGCCCGATCTCGGCCGTGGCATAATCTCCGTCCGACCGGGCCACGCGCACCAGCAGCGCCGTCAGCGCCAGGCGCGCATCGGGGTCGGGGAGCATCTCGGGCTCCGGGGCGGTCAGGCGGCGCAGCAGGTCTCCGAACATGGCCGCCGATATAAGGGCGCGCGCGCCAAAGGCCAAGCCGGGCCGACCAGAGCGCCAATCAGAGCGCGGCGCCGGGCTCGGGATGGGCACGCGCCTCGCGCTCCGCCATTGCCCGCTCGTCGGCCGAAAGGCCCAGCCGATCCGCCGTGGCCGTCAGGTACCCCGACTCGCCCGGCCCCACATGCCCATCGGCGAGCATCACCCGCCACAGCGCCGTCAGCACTGCCACGCGCTGGGCCGGGTCGCAGCGGGCACATACCATCTCGGCAAAGCGTCCGTCGGGCGGGGCCAGCGCCGCCAGCTTCTCGGCCTCCGCCCTCAGCTTGGCCGCGCCCACCGGGTCGAGCTCATAGGTCGCCTGCAGCGTCCGGTCGATCAGCCCGATCTCGGCGACGGCGTATTCGCCATCGGCCTTGGCCAGGCGCACCATCAGGCCGGCCAGCGCATGCCGCTGGTCCAGTTCGGCCAGCGGTGTCTCATAGGCAGGGCCGAAAAGGCGGTCGATGAGCTCTTGCAGCATAGGCCGGATCTAGCGCCCCGCGCCGCCGCCTCCAAGGCCCCAAACCTGCGTTACGTAGGGGGAGGCTCTATCCTGCCCTCGGCCACTTTCACCGCCCGCCCAGAGACCCGCACCGCCACCAGGCGTCCGCCCGCCACGTCGGCCTCCAGCCCGATGTCAGACGGCCGCCCCATCTCCACGCCCTGCCGCAACGGCACAGCGGTCACGCCCTCGCCCAGGGCGCCCGCGTCCATCAACTGGCCCGCGAAAATGGCCGAGGCCGAGCCCGTCGCCGGATCCTCCGGAATGCCGCCCCTTGGCGCGAACACCCGGGCGCGGTACCCGCCCGGCCGGTCGGGGTCGGGCGCATAGAGATAGGCCGCATCGTTGCCGTCCACATCCACCACCGCACCCCAGGCCGGCGCGTGGGGCGCCGCGCGCCCAAGGGCCTCAAGGCTGGCCACGGGAACATAAAGAAAACTCGGCCCGCCCTTGCGCAACGCCGGTTTGTGGCCCGGCAGGCCGATTTCGTCGGGCGACAGGCCAAGGGCCGCGGCGACGTCGGCCACCGGCCTGTCCCACGCCCTCCGTTCCGGCAGAACCGGCGCGGTGAACTGGCCCATCCGGCTCTCGCCGTCCTGCCAGACCCGCACGGGCACGCGGCCGGCCTCCTCCTCCAGCACGATCTCGATCTCGCCGCCCGTCGCGGCCCCGCCGCTGGCCTGCCGCGCCGCCAGGTGCAGCGCACAGCCCAGGGTCGGATGCCCGGCAAACGGGATCTCGGCCGTCGGAAAGAAGATCCGCACCCGCGCGGTATGCGCCGGGTCGCGCGGCGGCATGACAAAGATCGTCTCCGACAGGTTGAACTGCCGCGCCATCGCCTGCATCTGCGCGGTGCTCAGCGCCCCGGCCTCCTCGACGATCGCCAGCGGATTGCCCGCATATATGCGGTCGGTGAACACGTCGTAGACGTGAAATGCCAAGCCGTTGTGCAACCTCTATCCCTCCTCGCAGGTACGCCCTTGCATCGGTGCAACGCCTCGCGCGTAAATGCAAAATTTACTTAATGGTGAGTTACTGTGCCTTGTCTCGCCACAACCAGCGTCGCATCTCTGTTCCATGGAATTCACTGGCTGCCCCTCTGATTCCCGCTCGAAGCCTGCTCGCGCCGCTGCGTGGGCCGGGCTCTTTGCCTGTGCGCTCGGGGCAATGCTCGCCCTGCCGGCATTTGCGCAAGAGGCGCCGCAGCTCTCGTTCGGCGACCAGATCGGCGAAACGGCCGACGACGCCCCGACCGGCACCCTCAGCACCCAGGGCACCGCGCGGCGCGTGATCTTTTCGGTGCTCCTCGGGGCAGAGAATCGCCCCGCCTATTTCGGGTCCGACGAGACGGTGGTGCGCCCGGTCTTGCGGCCGAGCCTCCTGTCGCTGAACTACGGCCCCCTCAACCTCGGCGACGAGGCAGACGCGTTCGACGACGACCCCAACGACCGTCCGCTCGGCTTCGGCGTCGGGGGATCGCTGCGCTATGTCGACGAGCGCACCGACGAGGATTACGACGAGCTTGATGGCCTCGACGATGTCGACGGGTCGCTCGAGCTGGGCCTGATCGCCGGCTATGTCTGGCCCAATGCCGAGGTTTTCGGCATCGCGCGCTATGGGGTGACGGGCCACAATGGCTGGGTGGGCGAGCTCGGCGCCAACTACGTGGCCAATCCCGCCGACGGGTTCGTGTTGCGCGTCGGCCCGCGAGCCACGTTCGGCTCGGACAATTACAATGACACCTATTTCGGGATCACCCCGTCCGAAGCCGCCGCAAGCGACTTCGAGGCCTACGACCCCGACAGTGGCCTCGTCTCCTCAGGCCTCGAGGTGATCGCCTCCTACCAGTTGGGCGAGCGCTGGTGGCTCGAGGGCCGCGCCCGGTGGGAGCAGTATCAGGATCAGGCCGCCGACAGCCCGATCGTCGAGCAGGGATCCGAAGAGGCCACGACCGTGTCCATCGGCGTCCGCCGCGCCTTCGTGCTCGACTTCTAACTCCGCCTTCGCAAGCCGACAGCCGGACCCGGACCGCGACACGCTGACCATGGACGGCGCGCGCTCGCTGCCTAGCTCCGGGCAATGACCGAGAACCGCTCGCATTTCGCCCGGCTGACTTCGCTCGTCGCCGGAGCGCTCCGCCCGCCGCCCGGGGCCGGGCGCATCGCGCT
The DNA here is from genome assembly GCA_039822045.1 of Pseudomonadota bacterium. Lineage (GTDB taxonomy): Bacteria > Pseudomonadota > Alphaproteobacteria > Rhodobacterales > Rhodobacteraceae > HLUCCA09. Next base: position 85,303 of record JBCBMY010000013.1, read on the forward strand.
CGCCTTCGCCTATGGTGTGTTTTGCCACGCGCTCTTCGCGGTCGCCGTTCTGGCGATGATCGGCGCCATGGCGTTCGGCATGAGCGAAAGCCTCGGCCGCGTGCCCACGCCCTGGCACTGGCTCGCCAACGCCGCACTCCTCCTGCAGTTCCCGCTCGCCCATTCCGCATTGCTGTCGCGCCCGGGCCGGCGCGTCCTGTCCCGTCTCGCGCCCGCCCCGCATGGCGGCACCCTCGCCACGACCTCCTATGCGATCGTCGCCTCGGCCCAGCTTCTAGCGCTCTTCGCGCTCTGGACGCCCAGCGGCACGATTTGGTGGCGTGCCGAGGGCGCCGCGCTCTGGGCACTCCTCACGGCCTACGCGGCATCGTGGCTGCTCCTCGTCAAGGCCAGTTGGGACGCGGGCGCCGAGGTGCAGTCGGGCGCGCTGGGCTGGATGTCGCTCGCGGCAAACCGCACGCCCGTCTTCCCCCGCATGCCGCAAACCGGCCTCTTTCGCCTGATCCGGCACCCGATCTACCTGTCCTTCGCGCTCACGCTCTGGACCGTCCCGGTCTGGACGCCCGACCAGCTCATGGTCGCGCTCACCCTCACCGCCTATTGCGTCGCGGCGCCGATCCTGAAGGAACGCCGCTTCGCCGCCATCCACGGTGCCGAGTTCCAGGCCTATCGCGCGCGGGTGCCCTACATGCTGCCGCTGCCCAGAGCGGGGCGTCGCCGCGCGGAGCTGCAGGCCCAGACCCAGACGGATTAGGCCCAACGGCTCGCGGCTCACACCAGCCGCGAGTTCTCCACCGCCGCGCGGATGAAATCGGCAAACAGCGGATGCGGGGCAAAGGGCTTTGACTTCAGCTCAGGGTGAAACTGCACGCCCACGAACCAGGGATGCCCCTCCTGCTCGACGATCTCGGGCAGTCGGCCATCGGGCGACATGCCGGCAAACACCATCCCCTCGGCCTCCAGCTGGTCGCGATACTGGATATCCACCTCATAGCGATGGCGATGCCGCTCATCGATATCCGGGCGGCCATAGATCCCGGCCACGCGGCTTCCGTCCTTCAGAACGGCGTCATAGGCGCCAAGTCGCATCGTCCCGCCTTTGGAGTCCGTGGGCTTGCGGGTGACCTTCTCATTGCCCTGCACCCACTCCTTCAGGTGATAGACCACGGGCGTGAACCGCTTCTTGCCCGCCTCATGGTCGAACTCCTCACTGCCCGCATCTGGCAGATCGGGCAGCCGCCGCGCCGCCTCGACCACGGCCATCTGCATCCCCAGGCAGATGCCGAAATAGGGAACGTTGCGGGTGCGGGCGAATTCGGCCGCCTTGATCATGCCCTCGGTGCCGCGCTCGCCAAATCCGCCCGGCACAATGATCGCATGGAACCGCTCCAGATGCGGCGCCGGGTCCTCGCGCTCAAAGATCTCGGCGTCGATCCACTCGGCCTTGACCCGCACCTTGTTGGCCATGCCGCCATGGGTCAGCGCCTCCGCGATCGACTTATAGGCGTCCTCAAGGTCGGTATACTTGCCGACGACCGCCACGCGTACGGCGCCCTCGGCCTTATGGATCCGCTCGGTCACATCCTCCCACCGCGTCAGGTCGGGCCGCGGCGCAGGGCTGATCTGAAACGCATCGAGCACCGCCTGATCCAGGCCCTCGCGGTGATAGGCCAGCGGCGCCTCATAGATCGTCGGCAGATCCTGCGCCGCGATCACCGCATCCGGACGCACGTTGCAAAAGAGCGCCAGCTTCTCGCGCTCCTTCTGCGGGATCGGTCCCTCCGACCGGCACACAAGAATATCCGGCGCGATCCCGATCGACCGCAGTTCCTTCACCGAGTGCTGGGTCGGCTTGGTCTTCAGCTCGCCCGACGCCTTGATGAAGGGCAGAAGCGTAAGATGCATGAAGATGCACTGCCCCCTCGGCTTGTCCTGCCCGAACTGGCGGATCGCCTCGAAGAACGGCAGGCCCTCGATATCGCCCACCGTGCCGCCGATCTCGCACAGCATGAAGTCGACCTCTTCCTCGCCGATGCGGATGAAGTCCTTAATCTCGTCGGTGACATGGGGGATGACTTGGATGGTCTTGCCCAGGTAATCGCCGCGCCGCTCCTTATCGAGCACGTTCTGATAGATCCGACCCGAGCTCACGCTGTCGGTCGCCCGCGCCGCCACCCCGGTGAACCGTTCATAATGGCCCAGGTCGAGATCGGTCTCGGCCCCGTCATCGGTGACGAACACCTCGCCATGCTCGAACGGGCTCATCGTGCCGGGGTCGACGTTGAGGTAGGGATCGAGCTTCCGCAGCCGCACCGAGAACCCGCGGGCCTGCAGCAGCGCCCCGAGCGCGGCCGACGCAAGACCCTTGCCCAACGAGGAAACAACCCCACCGGTGATGAAGACAAAGCGCGCCATATGTCGGAATTCCCCGTGTTTTTCGCTGCTCGTTTGCTCTGCCGAACGCGTCCGAACACGCAGCATCACGGGATTTGACATATAGGAGATTCGCGCGCGTCCCGCAATGCCCAGGCCGCAACATATCGGTTTTCTTGAGGTGCACGCCCAAGGTGTAGTGGCACCAACGGCCCGGACCGCGCCGCGCGGTCCGGCAAGCTCAGCTGTCTCGTGCCGCGCCTATTCGGCCAGCTGCGGCACCAGCGGCGCGTCGCCCGACGACGTGCCAAGGCCCGGCGGCAGAAGCTCCTCGGCAGAGGGCAGCTCCGGCGCCGCCTCCCGCGCTCTCGGCACATCCTGCACCCGGTCGACAACGCTGGCATTTTCGGAGTTCGCGGCCGCCAGGATCGTCAGCGTCACCGAGGTCGCGATAAACGCGATGGCCAGCGCCCAGGTCACCTTGCCAAGCGCCGTCGCCGCGGCCCGGCCCGACATCACACCGCCTCCGCCGCCGCCCATGCCAAGACCGCCGCCCTCGGAGCGCTGCAGCAGCACCACGCCGATCAGGGCAAGCGCGAGCAGAAGGTGAACGATGAGAATGACGTTTTCCATGGTCGGTCCGCTGTTCCGGGATGGGCGGTATCTATGGGATGCGACCGGCCCCCGCAACCCGGCAGCGCCCCCGGAAATCGCGGTTTCGCGCCGCCTCCCCTGCCGCTATACCCGCGCCCTGTCGGCTGGGCCGACCGCCAAGCCGGAGGGGAACATGGCAAACGTCGTCGTGGTGGGCGCCCAGTGGGGCGACGAGGGCAAGGGCAAGATCGTCGACTGGTTGTCGGAGCGCGCAGATGTGATCGCCCGCTTCCAAGGTGGCCACAATGCCGGCCACACGCTGGTGATCGACGGCGCGGTCTACAAACTGTCGCTCCTTCCGTCCGGCATTGTGCGGCCGGGAAAGCTCTCGGTCATCGGCAACGGCGTCGTCCTCGATCCGTGGGCCCTGGTCGAAGAGATCGCCCGGCTCCGCGAACAGGGGGTCGATGTGTCGCCCGACACGCTGATGATCGCCGAGAACGCGCCACTCATCCTCCCCGTCCATGGCGAACTCGACCGGGCCCGCGAGTCGCAAAACCGCGTCGCCCGGATCGGCACCACCGGTCGCGGCATCGGCCCCGCCTACGAAGACAAGGTCGGCCGCCGGGTCGTGCGCGTGGCCGATCTGGCCGACGCCGCCACTCTGGAGACGCGGGTCGACCGTCTGCTCGTCCACCATGACGCTCTGCGCCGCGGTCTGGGCCTGCCGGAGATCGATCGGGACGACCTGCTGGCGCGCCTGACCGAGATCGCGCCCCAGATCCTGCCCTATGCCCGGCCGGTCTGGCGCGAGCTCGACACGCGCCGCCGCGCCGGCCAGCGCATTCTCTTCGAGGGCGCACAGGGCGCACTGCTCGACATCGATTTCGGCACCTACCCCTTCGTGACCTCGTCCAACACAATGGCCGGGATGGCCGCCACCGGCACGGGCCTCGGCCCCTCGGCGGTCGATTTCACCCTCGGGATCGTCAAGGCCTACACCACGCGCGTCGGCGAGGGTCCGTTTCCGACCGAGCTTGACGACGCCGCCGGCCAGCGGCTGGGCGAGCGCGGCCACGAGTTTGGCACGGTCACCGGCCGCCAGCGCCGCTGCGGCTGGTTCGATGCCACGCTTGTCCGCCAGACCTGCGTCACCTCGGGCGTCTCCGGCATCGCGCTCACCAAGCTCGACGTGCTCGACGGGTTCGAGCGGCTCGCCATCTGCACCGGCTACCGGCTCGACGGGCGGGCGCTCGACTACCTGCCCACCGCCGCGGATCAGCAGGCCCGCGTGGAGCCGGTCTACGAATGGGTCGACGGCTGGTCCGACAGTACGGCCGGCGCGCGCAGCTGGGCCGATCTTCCGGCCGCCGCGATCAAGTATGTCCGCCGGGTCGAGGAGTTGATCCGCTGCCCCGTGGCCCTACTCTCCACCTCGCCCGAGCGCGACGACACGATCCTCGTGACCGACCCGTTCGCCGACTGACCGCGCAGGCCCGGCGGGGCCAACGCACCAGAGCCGTGGAGCCACGCATGTCCCTGTCCTACAAGGCCCGTCGACGCTGGTCGCTGGCCATCCTGCTGATCGGCATGCCCGCCTATATCGTTGTGGCCGTGACCGTGATGAACTGGCTCGATCGCACCTTCGGACGCCAGCCGATTGGCGTGGAGTTCCTGATCTATGTCGCGCTCGGCATCGTCTGGGCCCTGCCATTCCGCGCCGTCTTTCGCGGCGTGGGTCGGGCCGATCCCGATGCACCGAGCCCGCCCGACAGCGACCGTCCGTCCTAACCCCTGTAGCTAGGCACTGCCATCCTGCCGCCTGCGCGGCATGGCCGGTCTCGGCACGGCCCCAAAAGGACCGGGGGCCCGATGGCCCCCGATCCCGTTACTCATTACCCGAACCGAGCGCAGGCCGCATCAATGCGCGGCGCTCCGTGTATCGGGCGTATAGCGAGACGATTTCGATATCGTGAACTGGCCCCGGCTAACCTTCATGATCCGGCCCTGACGCAACAGCTGACCGAAGGTGCGCAGGCTCTCCTCGCGGCTGAGTCCGCTCTGCTCTTCGATCCCGTCGCGCACGACCCGCATGATCTGGGGATGCGAGAAGTGCGGCCGGCCTTCGACATAGGCCGTATAGGCGGCGGCGCATTCCAGCAGATCGTCCAGCCCTTCCGCGCCCATCTTATCGGCGAAGTCGGCAAACGCGGTGCTGTCGGCAAAGATCCCGGCGGCCTCGACATCCGAGGTCACCATGCCGCTTTCGCGCGCCGGGCTGTCGGACCCTTCGAGCTCCATCGCCAGCCGCCCGCGGGCGATACGGCGCGGCCGCACCGGCGCATTGGGATCGCGCGGCTCGGCAGGCTCCACCGAAGCCGGGTCCACCCGCTGTTCCGACACCAGCATCAGCGGCGCCGCACGGGCCCGTGCCGCGTTGACGATCGTCTCGGTCCGGGGGCGTCGGGTGCGGTTGCGGTCGGGCGTCACCGCAGGGCGGCGCGGCCGAACCGGTCCGTCGTGCACAGCGTCGTCCTCGCCGTCGGCCACCTCATCGTCGAACTGCGTGTCCTCGTCGGCGTGCGCGGCGACATCGGGCATGTCCGGCTGCGGCGCATCGGCCGGGTCGTGACCGCGATCGTCAGCCGCCGCGGCATCGTCGGCCGCATCGCGGTCGAACGCGTCAGCCGTCTCGCCGACCGAAGGCCCGGCGTCCGACGCTCCGCCGTCCAACTCGGCGTCCTGCGGCGCGTCGTCATCCAGAGGCGTACCGAGTTGCAGCGGCCCTTCCTCCGGCTCGCGGGACGCATCGGCCTCGGCCAGCGCGCGGGCGTGAATCGCCTCGAGCTCCTCGGGCGAGGGCACCTTGCGCGTCTGCCGCACCACGCGGGCCAGATCCTCGCGATAGGGCTGCGCTTCGACATCCTCGCTCGGGCGGCGGGGGCCGCCTTCGGCCCGGGTGGCAGCAACAGCGGCCTTCAGATGGGCGATGGCCGAGCGGCGCCGGCGGTATTCCGGTCCGGACAGTTTGGAGTTCGCGGCGTCGAGCAGTCGCGTCACGCGACCGTCTTCGGCCTCCACGCTGTCGCCCAGGGCCTGGGCCCTGCGGGTGGCCGCCGCTTCGGCGCGCTGGGTGCGTGCCGCTTCCTCGGCAATCCGGTTGACCGCGTCGCTCACCTCGTCGGCCAGAGGCGTCGTCCTGCCCTGCCGAAGGGCGGCATCCTGGGACGTCTCCTCGGTCTCGTCGTCCGAAGCGCTCGGCAGGTCCGACATCATCCGGGCCACGGCCTCGTCGACCTCGCCTGCGATGCGGGTCGCACGGGACTTGGCCTCCTCGAGCGGTGACCGGGCCGCCTCGTCGGCATCGCCGACAGCGGACGTTCCCTCCGCCGCGTCGCCTGTGTCTTCTGGGTCCACCCGCGGCGGCGTCAGCATCACCGTGCGGGCCCGCGCCGAACGCAGGGCACTCCGCAGGATCCCGACCGGGGCCGACGGGCCTTCGTCGCCCATGTCGCTGTCGCCCATGTCGCCGTCGCCCGTGTCGTCTTCGCCTGTGTCGCTGCTGTCGCCTGTGTCGTCGTCGGCTGCCTCCTCGGTGGTCTCTGCCTCGTCTGCAGGCGCCGCGTCCTCTGCGGCGATGTCAGCTGCATCCTCGGCCGCGTCCTCGACGGACGCAGTCTTGAGGTCGCCCTCGAGATGCGCCGCAAGGGCCGCGTCGAAGTCCTCTGTCTCCGGCTCGGCCGTGGCCTCCCCGGTGACGACATCCTCGGCTGCGTCCGCGGTCGAAGCGGCGTCGAAATTCCCTTCGAGATGCGCCGTAAGCGTTGCGTCGAACGTGTCCTCGTCCGCCTCGGCCGCTGCGGTATCGAGCGAGTCTTCGCCCCAGGCCGCGGTCTCCGCATCCGCCTCGTCCTCAAGGCGGGTCCCCTCGGCCACGGTCTCCGGCTGGTCAGCTTCAGCCGCCTCGGCTCCGAGGCCCTGAACCTCCTCGACCTCGTCGGCGCTGGGCTCATCGGCTTCGGATTCAAGCGCGGCGAGTTCGGCCATCAGATCGGCCTCTTCCTCGGGCGAGAGGCCCGCCGCCGCGATGTCCTCGTCGCTTTCCTCCGCGTCGTCAGCCTGATCGACCATCGCGTCGGCGGCCTCGAGGGCCACATCCGCGGGCTCCAGATCCGCCGCCTCCGCCTCAATGGTCGTGGAGTCGTCCTCGGCCGTCTCCAGCGCTTCGGCCAGCGCGACCTCGGCGGCGTCGACCTCAAGGTCCTCGGCCACCTCATCCAGATCGGTCGCGTCCTCCATCGAGGAACTGACCGCGTCTTCGATCTCGGCGGTGGCTTCGAGGTCGGCGTCCTCCGCCGTCTCTGTGAAGCTCTCCTCGGTCGCAGTGTCCTCTGCCACAACGTCTTCGGACGTAGAGTCTTCGGACGCAACCGCCTCAACGATCTCTTCGTGCTCATGCGCCTGAGCCTCGACGTCGGCTGCGTCTTCGTCGGACGCTGCGAGATCCTCCGCATCCACGTCGCTTGCGTCGGCCGCAACCTCGACGTCCGTCGTTTCGGTCTCCGTGCCCTGGTCGGCCGCGGCGACGTCAGTCGCCTCACCGGCACCCGCCTCAGGATCGTGCGATGCAGGTTCTTCGGTTGCCGCCGACACGGCGGCGATCACGTCGTCGACCGGCATATCGGTCGTGGCGGACGGATCGGCGCCCTGCTCGACTTGGTCGCCACTCTCGGACCCGGACGCCTTCGCCGCGTCGTCGGTGGTCTCTTCCTCCTGGCGGCGGCGCAGGAAGGCCGCAGCCCCGGGCGCGATGGCCGCAAGACCGGGCAGGGCCGCGCGGAACGGGCCCGCCAGGGTCGATTTGCGGCGCCGGCGGATGAAGCCGGTCAACCCGGTCGCCTGCTCTTCTTCGACGGGTTCGGGCGCGGGCTCCGCTTCGGCCGTCTCGTCGCTCTTGGCTTCGGCGTCGACCGTGGGCGCCTCGTCGGACGCGTCGGTCGTCGGCTCTTCGCCGGCTGCCTTGGGGGTCTCTGACGCAGCCGCGACCGCGCCGGTTGCGGCGATTGCCGCGGCCACCGCGTCGGCGATGCCGTCCGGAACCGCGACGGTCTTCCTTCTGTGCGACGCTTGGGCTGCCTCTTCCGGCCGGGTGGCCTCCGAAGGGGCCTCGTCGGGTTCGACGGCTTCGGGTTCGATGGCGTCAGGTTCGATGGCATTGGGAGCCGCCGCCACGTCCGCCTTCGCGTCCGGTTCCGCATCGCTGTCAGTGTCGCCCTCGGCGACCAGGTCTGCGACGGGCGTGTCGACGGGCGCGCCGCGCGTGGCCGTGTCGTCGTCGTCCGCCAGGTCGGTCTGCGCGTCGGCCGCCGTGCCGATCACGATGCCAAAGCGCTCGGCGGCGACGAAGGCATGCTCTTCCACCGCAGCGGCCACCGCAGCGTCGCTCGCGTCCTCCGGCTGCGCGTCCGTGCCGTCCGAAAGGGCTGCAACGTCCTCCAGCTCGGCGTCGACCGCCTCGTTCTCGTCGTCAGTGTCCGCGGCCTCTTGCAGTATCACCGCGGCGTCGTCCGCCGCGACCGGCTCATCGCTCTCCGTCTCCGCTACCGCATCTTCGTCACCTTCATCGTCTGTGGCGGCATCCACGGCTTCGGCGGCCTCGGCCGCGTCGGTGCCGAAGATGTCGACAGCCATTGCCGCCGCAGCCCCGTCATCGGCGTGGTCTGCCGCGTCGCTGCCAACGATCTCGTCGACATTATCGAAGACCGGTGCGCCCTCTGCGACCATCTCAGTGTCGGCATCCGCCTCAAAGGCGATCTCCGGCTCCAGTTCGGTCGCGTCGGTCTCAGCGTCGGCCATCTCGGCGACATCCGCGCCCCATTCCGCTGGCTCAAGGCCCAAGGCCTCACCCGCGTCCTCGCCAGCGGCGTCGTCTTCGTTCGCATCATCGACCGAAGCGCCCGCAGCCACCATCTCCGCCTCGGCATCGTCGTCTCTGCCGATCTCCGGCTCCAGCTCGGCTGCGTCGCTGCCAGCCTCGGCCTCACGCTCTGGCTCGGCCTCGGCAAGTTCGGCCTCATCCGCGCCGATGTCCTCGGCCGCCGGCTCAAGGCTCACGGCCTCATCGTCGGCCTCTCCAGTGGCTTCGTCTTCGATGGAACCGATGACCGGAGCATCTTCGACCGCCATCTCGGCGTCGGCTTCGTCCGCATTGCCGGTCGCCGGCTCAGCCACCTCGGCCGCCATTTCGAGGTCCACGCCATCCTCGGCGTCCTCATCGGCCTCGGCCGCCGTGTCTTCGTCGCTCTGACCAAAGACCGGGGCGTCCTCGGCCTCAATCTCTGTGTCGGCCTCTGCATCGGCGCCGCTCTCCGGCTCGAGCTCAGCCAAATTGGACAGATCTGCCTCCGCAACGTCTGCCTCAACGCGCGCATCCTCATCGTCGACCGGCTCGCCCGCCAGAGCGACGTCGGCCTCTTCTTCTGCGGCGAACCCGTCGTCTACGTCGCTCTCAAGCGTCTCAAGATCATCGGTCTCGGAACCATCGCTCTCGGAGCTATCGGCTGCGGATTCGTCGTCCTCTTGGCTGAGGTGGTCTGCCTGAAGAGCCTCGTCCTCCTCGGCCGCCACTTCGTCGGTCGTCTCCGCGGCGGACGACTCCTCGATCTCTTCCAGATCGCCGCTGCGGGCAGCCGGCGCATCGCGAGTGGCGTCAGTGTTGGCGGGCGTGGTCTCGGTGCGATAGGGCGACGCGTGCAGGCCGGCAAAGCTCACCGGGGCGATCCACGGCGCGCTCCGGTGCGAGGCCCGGTAAAAGCTCTGGGGCGCGCTCTGGGGCCGATCGGCGAACGGCGAGCTGTCAGCCTCGACATCGGCCGCCTCGCCGGCCGAAGCGGCCACGGCATCCACGTTGTCCTCGTCTTCAACGTCATCGGCCGCCATCTCGGGCTCAGCCTCGTCTTCGCCAGCCGGTGCGACGGCGACAGCGTCGAATGCGGACGGGCCGTCCGTTTCGGTCTCGGTCTCCTCTGCGGACACGTCGTCCGCGCCGGGCTCAGCGCCGGACTCAGCTTCAGGCTCGGCGTCGGCCACCGCCTCGACATCCTCGGCGGGCGTGTCGGCGTCCGTGTCCTCCGCGGCCGAGGTCTCAACTTCGGGCTCAGTGGGGCGCCTGGGCGCGGCGCCGCGCTCAAGGAACACGAACTCGGCATCTTCATCGGCGTCAGCGCCCGCCACGAACTCTGCCGACAGACGGGCCAGCGCTTCCGACATCCGCACGGGTGGCGTGTCGTCCTCGGCTTCTTCTTCCGCCTCATCCTCGGCTTCAGGTTCGGCCTCAGCCTGCGCGTCGCCGTCGTCGGCCGCCTCAGCGACCTCGCCGTCCTCGATCTGTGCGTCGGCGACCATGTCCGGCGTCGCATCTTCGCCCGTGACCTCGTCACCAATGGCGTCGACCAGATCGACCGGCGCGTCCTCGGCGCGCGTCCCGTCTGGGTCGGCTGCATGGTCGACCAGGTCGACGGGCTCATCGTCCGCAGCCGCTTCGTTCAGTTCGGCGGCCAAATCCGCCGCGGCATCCTCGCTCACGGTCTCGTCAAGCTCGGCTGCAAAGTCCTCGGCGTCGTCGTCGTGGGCGGCGGCGTCAGCCTCGATCTCCGACAGAGAGCTCACATCATCGGAGCTCAGGTCATCGGAACTCGCGACATTGGCCTCCTCCTCAATCTCAGCGACGGGCCCGTCGATGTCGGCCGCCTCGGCCGCGTCGAATGCGACGTCCTCAACCGATCCCTCTCCGGTCTCCGCCGCGTCCTGATCAGCGGCCATCTCGACGGGCTCGTCTTCGGCGGCGGCGTCCTCGGCCTCGTCGGCGTCATGGTCTGTCTGGGCAGCGTCGAGCGCGTCCGAGACGGCGATATCCGCGTCCATCTCCTCGCCCGCGGACTCGTCTTCGACCCGCACGTCTTCGAGTTCCGCAATGGTCTCGTCTGCACCATCGGCATCGCCCTCGGCCACCTCGTCGGAGCCGTCTGAGGCGTCCATTTCCGCCGCAGGCTGTGCGTCGGACGACAGATCGTCGGCGTCCGCCTCCCCGGCCTCCACGTGGTCGGCGTCAACCTCCCCGGTCTCTACCTCGGCCTCGAGCGTGTCCTCGGCCGAAAGCTCTTCGGCGGGCAGTTCCTCGGCGAGCGTCTCCTCCGCGGCTGCCACGTCGATCATTGCCGCATCGGCGGCCGCCTCATCCGCGGGCATCGCGTCCGCGACGGTGTCCTCGGTGCGGTCAGCTTCGGCCAGTGAGTCTTCGACCAGCGAACCCTCGGCCAGTGCGTCTTCGACCAGCGCATCCTCAGCCGATGCGTCCTCGGCGTACCAGTCCTCAGATTCTGTACCGTCAGCAAAGGAGGACTCCGCGAACGCTTCTTCGTCGAGCGAATCCTCTGCCGCGCTCTCCTCGACGACGGCCTCTTCGATAGCGCCGTCCGCGCTAACGTCCTCGACAGGCGTCTCCTCATCGACGCTTGCCGCCTCAGCAACGGGCTCCTCCCCCATCGCATCCTCAGCGGGCGCGCTGCCGAGATCTGTCTCGGCCGAGGGGGAAATCTTCGCTGCCAGCTGAGACGGCGTCACCGGGGCGTCCGCGCCCCCGCCGGCGTCCTGCGGTGTGCCAACGACCGCCCGGATCCGGGCGAGCCGCTCGGCCAGGCTCGGGCCCGCCGCGCCAGCCGAGATGCCGGTGGCGAGTGCCGCGGCCGCAGCCACGGCCGTGCCGTGCGATTCGGGGCTGGCATCGGCCTCGCTGCGGGCGGCGTCGGTCGAGGCGGCGCCGTCCTCCTCGGCCGGCCCGAAACCGGGGGCGATCTCGGGCGCATCGGGGGTCGCGACCGCTGGGGCTGTGTGTTCTGGGGCTGTTTGTTCGGGGGCTGCGGCTTCGGGGGCTGTGGTCTCGGGGGCTGTGGTCTGGGGAAGGCTGGATGCGACGTCGGCGGTGTCTGCGCCATTCACCACCGGGGTGAGGACCGGAGCGTTGGGAGCTGGCGTTTCAATCCTCGCAGCCGGCGTCTCGGCCGCCTCAGGCGCCTCGGCCTTCAGCGTGATGCCCTCGGGGCTCACCCGCGCCTCGACACGGCGCTTGATCTCTTTTTCAACGATCCGCTGGAGCATCTCGGCATCCGGGGTCGGCGGCTCCGCCCCGAAATAGCGGTCCTCGGCTGCCAGGTCCCGGAAGTACTCCGCGATTGCCTTCATCATACCGAACGAGTCGTCGAACCCCTCCAGCGTGCACGCAAAGGTGCCGTAGGACACCGTGAGAACCTTGTTAGACCCGACCATTGGCTCGCTCGCTTTCCTCAACTCCAGCATCCCGAAAATACCACGGATTGGTTCGCGGATGGGAACAGAAGAGGGAAAATAAAGGTATCATTTCATGGCGAAAATGTGGTCTTCCTCCCGAAAACCAAAAGGCCTGATATGGCTCAGTTGACTGTCCATGCGCCCCGTGGTGCGACGCTGCTCGGCGGGGGTGAGCTTGCACCCCAAGACCTTGCCGAAGCGTTAACTCATGCCCCCGATCTGGTCGCCGCCGACAGCGGCGCCGCCGCCGCGCTGGCCGCCGGTCTGATGCCGCGCGCGGTGATCGGAGACATGGATTCCCTGACGCTTGCCGACCAATCCCGCTTGGCTCCGGGCATTCTGCACCACGTGCCCGAGCAAGACAGCACCGACTTCGACAAGGTCATGGCGCGGATCGACGCACCCTTCGCCCTCGGCGTGGGCTTTCTCGGCGCGCGGGTCGACCACCAGCTTGCCGGGATGAACACGCTCGTCCGCAACGCGCATCTGCCCTGCCTTCTCGTCGGCGCATTCGACATTATTTTCGTGGCCCCTCGCGAGGCGACAATCGCTCTGAGCGAAGGCACTCGCGTGTCATTGTTTCCACTGGCCCCGATCTCGGGACGCTCCGAGGGGCTCCATTGGCCCATCAAGGGGCTGGCGATGACCCCGGCCGGCCAGCACGGCACATCGAATCGGGTGGCGGCCGGACAATCCGCCATACGCCTGAGCGTCGATGCTCCCGGGCTTCTCGTCATCCTGCCGCGGGCGGCGCTGGCGGCGGCGCTCCGCGCGCTCCGGGACGCGCCGCCATGGCCGTCGCCCGCTCCCTGAGGATCACAACCAACCCCGCGCCCATCACCAGCGCGATGCCCACAAGCGCCACGCCGTCGGGGAACTCGGCAAAGATCGCCCAGCCAAGCAGCGCGGCGCACGGGATTTCGAGATATTGCACCGGCGCCACCGTCGCCGCCGGCGCCACCTGCAGCGACGCGGTCAATGCCAGATGCGAGATCGTTCCGACCACGGCCATCGCGAGCATCAGGCCCGGAATCCGCCCATCGGGCCAGACCGGGTCCACCTCGGCCCAGCCGGTGCCCTCGGCCAGCACAAGAAGCGGCAGCAACAGCGCGGTCCCGATCAGCCCGTTCAGGGCCTGCAACTCGACCGCGCCGATATGGGCCGACACGGCCCGCGTGATCAGGATGAACACCGCAAAGATCAACGCCACGCCGAGCGGCATCAGCACCACGAGCCCGACCTCGGCAAAGGACGGCTGCATGACCAGAAGCGTGCCCAGAAACCCCACGACCGACGCGCCGATCCGCCACCACCCCACGGCCTCGCCCAAGACCAGCCAGCCCAGTGCCAGCACGATGAATGGCATGACATAGGCAATGGCGATGGCATCGGCGAGCGGCAGCACCCGAAGGCTCAGAAACATCAGCCCGATTCCGGCGATCATCAGACCGGTGCGCACCACCATCAGGCCCCACAGGCGGTGCCGTGCGGTCGCAACGAAGAGCCGCCCGCCGCCGCGCCCGACCAGCGGCAGGAAGATCACCGCCTGGGCGGCAAAGCGCACCGCGACCAGCTGCACCAGCGGAACCCGGTCGCCGATCACCTTGGCCAGCGCGTCGGCCAGCGGCGCGAGCACGCAAAAGGCAATCATCAGCATCAGGCCAAGGGCAGGGCGGTCGGGTGTCATCCCGCCGGTCTGACACAGACCGCACGGTCCGAACAGGGCTCTGCCCTATGCAGCGAACCCTGGGCGCCCCTGGTGCATCGACGCCTCCGATGCGGGGCCTGACCGCTGGGATGCATCTGAGCCACCCGCGTCCGCGCGCGGCCCGCACATGAGACAAGACGGCACCAGCCAGAGCGCCGTGACCCATTGACCTCTGGCATGTGGTGCCGCCAGCCGCGACAACGCGAGGGGGGCTCAAGCTGGAGATCATGGATCAGTGCCGTCGCGCGACGAGGTGATCGAAACCTTGAACTGGACGACCGAGAGGCTCTCAAACCGCGTTTGGTCCGTCTCTCTCGGCGTTCTCGCAACATCGTTCGCTTACATCGTTGAAAGCTCCCGGTCCGATGGAGAGCCGTTCCTTGAACCGTCTGAGGTTGCCGGGCCAGCGGCCGTCGCACTCCTGTCTCTTCTTGCCGATCTTCTGCAATACTATGTCGCCCAGCGGCAGGAGCTGCGGCTGCTACGTCGGATGAAAGCCGAGGGTGTCGAGACCATGCCGTACCCCAGAGACCTGCATTATCGCCTGCGAACGATCTTCTATCACGTCAAGATCGCGTTGACCGTCATCGCCGTCGCATGGCTGGTCGCGTTGTCCGCAATCCGGGTCGGAGCGCTCCTATGAGATCGCTAAGATGGAGAGTGCGCCTTGGCTGGGTCCTTGCTCTGGGGGTCGCAGCGGCCGTCGCCTCTGCGCAAGGCGACGATCTTCTGCCGCTTTCGGCCGGGCAGCGCATGGCGCCGGTCGCCGTGGAGCCGGCGATTGCAGAATTGCTGTCTGCCAACGGCCCGGGCGCCGAGGTCGCCCTTTTCAACCGCACGGACGACGGCACCTTGGTCCCGATCGATGTGGCGGGGTTCGTGCTCGGCATCGAGGGCGGCGACGTCGTCATGCTCGAGGTGTCGCCCGAAGATGCTGTCAGCCTCGCCCGCGTCCAGGCAAAAGGCGACGTGATTGTCCAATTGACCGGGCTTCCCGACGCAGACGCCGTTGCAGCCCGCCGGGCCGACGCCAGCGGCGCCGACGGTCCCCTAGAACTGTCTGACGGCCTCCGCGCCTTTTCCATACGCACCGACATGGCAAGCGGGGTCGTCGGCTTCTTGCGGCCTGGCGACATCGTAGATGTGTACTGGACGGGAGGGCGCGATGACCAAGCCGTGACGCGCCTCATCGCATCGAGCCTGCGTCTGATCGCGATCGATGATCCGAATTCCGAGGACGCCACGGGCGCCCGAGTGTCCCGCATCGTGACCGTAGAGGCAGAGCCGAATGTCGTCGCCGTCCTCGCCCACGGACAGAGCACCGGACGGCTCTCCTTGGCGCTCCGCGGAGCGGCCGATCAGGGTTCACCATCTGAGATTGAAGTTGACCAGAACAATCTGCTCGGAGTCGTTGAACGGCCGACGCCTGAAGTAAGCAACCGATGCACCATTCGAACCCGTCGCGGCAATGAGGTCGTCGAAATCGACATTCCCTGTCCCGGCGCGGGGCCGCGCGGCGAAGGCGATGGTGGAGGAAGCGACTGGCCTGGCCCGCGGACGGACTGACGGAATGCACATCCTCTGCCGATCAGCGGCGCAGTTTCTCCATCGCAAGACCGCAGATCCAAGTGTCCTGACGGATTCCGGCTAAGATACGGCACGTCGGGCGCACCTCCGGGATCCAGACGTTAATCGCCACGAAATCACCTGCGACAGCCGCTCGGCGCGATGACCCACGCCTCAACAGTTCGGAACGTTCACCGCAAGGCCGCCGAGCGAGGTTTCCTTGTATGCGTCGCTCATGTCGCGCCCGGTTTGCCGCATCGTCTCGATGCACGCATCAAGCGGCACGAAGTGCGTCCCGTCGCCCCGCAGCGCCAGCGACGCTGCCGAGACCGCCTTGATTGCCCCCAGCCCGTTGCGCTCGATGCAGGGCACCTGCACCAGCCCTCGCACCGGATCGCACGTCATGCCCAGATGATGCTCCAGCGCGATCTCGGCGGCGTTCTCCACCTGCTCGGGGCTCCCGCCCATCACCGCGGCCAGCCCCGCCGCCGCCATGGCCGAGGCCGAGCCCACCTCGGCCTGACAGCCCGCCTCGGCGCCCGAGATCGAGGCGTTGGTCTTGATGATCCCGCCGACCGCGGCTGCCGTCAGCAGAAACCCGTCGAGCTGCGCCGTGGTTGCCCCCGGCACATGCCCCAGCCAATAGCGCAACACGGCCGGCACGACGCCCGCTGCGCCATTCGTGGGCGCCGTCACCACCTGTCCGCCCGCGGCGTTCTCCTCGTTGACCGCCATCGCATAGACGCTGATCCAGTCGTTCACCTGGTGGGGCGGGGCCAGGTTCGTCCCCCGCTCGGCCATCAGGCTCGCATGGATGCGCGGCGCGCGCCGCTTCACCTCCAGCCCGCCGGGCAGCACGCCCTCCTGCGCCAGCCCGCGCGCGATGCACCCTTCCATCACGCCCCAAAGCCGCGCGATCCCGGCATCGAGCTCGGACGCGCTCCGCCGGGTCAGCTCATTGGCGCGCTTCATCTCGGCGACGCTCCGGCCGCTCTCGGCCGCCATCGCAAGCATCTCGGCCGCGCTGCGAAACGGGTAGGGCACGGCCGGGCCGTCCTCGGCCGCGTCGCCTGCCTCAAGCTCGCCCGCCGTCCGCACAAAGCCGCCACCGATCGAGTAATAGGTCTCGGCCACCAGCACGTCGCCCTGCGCATCGAGCGCCTCCAGCACCATCCCGTTGGGATGCCCGGGCAGCGCGGGCCCATAGTCGAAGATCAGATCGGAGGCGGGATCGAAGGCCAGCGGGCCCAGCCCGTCGGGCGCCACCTGCCGCTCGGCCCGGATCCGGGCGAGCGCGGCCTCGGCGGCCTCGGCATCGTAGTCCTCGGGCACGAACCCCGCAAGGCCCAGCACCGTCGCCCGGTCGGTCGCGTGCCCCACCCCGGTGAACGCCAGCGAGCCATGGAGCCGCGCCCGCACCCCCGCGGGTCGAAACGGCCCGGCACGCAAAAGGGCCAGAAACCGCGCCGCCGCCACCATCGGCCCCATCGTGTGGCTCGACGAGGGGCCAATGCCGATCTTGAAGATGTCGAAGAGGGAGAGGAACATGCGCCCCTCCTATGCGCTGTCCGGGCCCGCCGCAGCCCGAAAAACGACCTTGTGCAGGCGCCAAGCGCCAGCCGCGCATCGACGGCGCACAGCGCGGCACCGGCCGATCATGCCACAGCCCGAGGTCACCGCCGGTCCGCCCTGCCTCCGCTTCGGGCATGGCAGGCCCAGGGAGGTCCGAATCGTCCTCGCCCGCGGGGTCGATTCCCCCTATAAGCGCCCTCCAGACAGTCCGAGTATCCGCCGCAAGGAGTACCCCATGACCGCCACCGCAGACTTGTCGCCGATCGACCGCGCCAAGCACGCCGCCGCCCATCGCGCCGTGGCGCGGGTCGGCACGGGCATGAAGGTCGGCCTCGGCACCGGCTCCACCGCGGCCTG
The DNA here is from genome assembly GCA_039822045.1 of Pseudomonadota bacterium. Classification (GTDB taxonomy): domain Bacteria; phylum Pseudomonadota; class Alphaproteobacteria; order Rhodobacterales; family Rhodobacteraceae; genus HLUCCA09. Next base: position 102,818 of record JBCBMY010000013.1, read on the forward strand.
GATGGTGCGTTTGCTGGCCGAGCGTGTCCGCGACGAGGGGCTCGACATCGTCGGCGTACCCACCTCTACCCGCACGGCCGACCTCGCCCGCTCCTGCGGTATCCGCGTGATCTCAATCGACGAGGCGCAATGGCTCGACGTCACCATCGACGGCGCCGACGAGATCGATGCCGAGTTCAACCTGATCAAGGGCGGCGGCGGCGCGCTCCTGCAGGAAAAGATCGTGGCGACAGCCTCCGACGAGGTCGTCGTGATTGCCGATGCCGCCAAAGAGGTCGCGACCCTCGGCGCCTTCCCTCTGCCGGTCGAGATCGTGCCGTTCGGCTGGCGCACCAGCCAGGCACTGATCGAAGAGGCGCTCGTGTCGCTCGACGTTATGGGCCGCGAGACGACCATGCGCATGAACGGCGATGTGCCCTTCATCACCGACGAGGGTAACTACATCCTCGACCTGCACCTCCACCGCATCGGCAATGCCCGCGAGCTTAGCCTCGTGCTCAACCAGGTGCCCGGCGTCGTGGAAAACGGCCTCTTCGTCGACATCAGCGACGTGGTCATCATCGGCCACAGCGACGGAACGGTCGAGGCCCGCGGCACCGGTGGCCCCGATGGCGACGGCGACATCCTAAGCGCCAACGTCTTCGCCCGCGACACGGACTGAGCCGACCGACCCCGCCACGACCCGTCTGCGAGCCACCGCGGCGTTTCGGGCGTCCGCTATGGAGAGGGCGCGACCTGGAGCGCCAGGGGTGTGCTGCAGTTGCGACCTTTGCGCATGCCGAGATTCCCCCCGCAGTACTAGCGTCCCGGCAAATTCGACCACGGCAACTCCCGCTTTGACCAACGCGCCACAGGAGGCCGCAGCCAATGAAGATCGTTTTTTTCGGATCACCAAGGCAGACAAGCTGATTGGCTTCGGCGGCGGTCAGAACGACGTGATGAACGGGGGCCGCGGCGCCGATCAGTTCGTCTTTTTCGGAGATCGGGCCGAAGGGTTCGACCGGATCGAGCGCTTTCAACTCACGGTCGATCAAATCGTGATCTCCGAGTTCTCCGCGGGCAGCTACCGCGAGCACAACGAAGGCACGCTGGTTGAGTTGGACAGCGGCACCCGCATCCTGCTTGTCGGACGCTCGTTCGAAGCCGTGGATGCGGCCGCCGACGACATCTTCGCCTTCATCTGACAGAAAGTCGTCGTCCAGCCGGCATGCCCAGGAGCTCTGAAACGGCGGCCCTTCGCCTGCCCGGCCCACGAGGGGCATCGATGGTCGCACGGCTGCCGCTCGAGCGTCGTCGCGCCCACAGGCGCAAGGGCGCACCGGGAGCGGCGCCGTGACTGGGCCCGGCGCGCACTGGCATCCGGCCGGAATCTGTGGGATAGCCGCCGCAGCGCGCAAGTCGGGCGGTGCGGCGCGGATCGCGGCCCAAGGAGTATTCCATGGATTTCGACTACGACCTCTTCGTCATCGGCGGCGGTTCGGGGGGTGTGCGGGCCGCTCGGGTGGCCTCGGGCACCTATGGCGCAAAGGTCGGCATCGCCGAGGAAAGCCGTATGGGCGGCACCTGCGTCATTCGCGGCTGCGTTCCCAAAAAGCTCATGGTCTTCGCCTCGTCCTACCGCGAGGCGATGCACGAGGCTGCCGACTACGGCTGGCCCGTGCCCGAGGATGCCTCGGCGCCCGGCTCCTTCGACTGGCCGCGTTTTCGGGGCCGGCTCGAGACCGAGCTCGACCGGCTCGAACAGATCTACCGCAACCTCCTCGACGGCTCGAACGTCACCATTCACGACACCCGCGCCACGGTGACCGATCCCCACACCGTGCAATTCGCCGACGGCCAGACCGTGACGGCCAAGCACATCCTCATCGCCACCGGCGGTTGGCCCAGCCTGCCCGACGATCCCGGCGTGCGCGAGCTGGCCATCACCTCCAACGACGTCTTCCATCTGCCTGAGCTGCCCAAGCGGCTCCTGATCGTCGGCGGCGGCTATATCGCCTGCGAGATGGCCTGCATCTTCAATGGCCTCGGCACTCATGTCACGCAGTATTACCGCGGCGCCCAGATCCTTCGCGGGTTCGACGACGAGGCCAGGGGCATGATCGCCACCCACATGGTCCGCGCGGGCGTCGACCTCGCCACCGGCACCGTGCCCATCGAGCTGAAGCGCACGAATGACGGGATCTGGGTGAAATGCTCGACCGGCAGCGAGGAGACGTTCGACTGCGTGCTCTACGCCACCGGCCGCGCGCCCAACTCCCACGGGCTCGGGCTTGAGGATCTCGGCATCGAGATCGGTCGCCGCGGCGAGATCCGGGTCGACGAGTACAGCCAGACGACCGTGCCCTCGATCTATGCCATCGGCGATGTCACCAACCGGCTGCAGCTCACGCCGATGGCGATCCGCGAGGGCATGGCATTTGTCGAAACGGTCTTTGGCGGCAACCCCACCAAGCCCGACCACGAACTCGTGCCCTCCGCGATCTTCACGCAACCCGAATACGGCACGGTCGGTCTCACCGAGGAAGCGGCCCGCGACCAGGAGCCGATCGACGTTTATGCCACCTCGTTCAAACCCATGCAGCAGGCCTTCATCGGCCGCGACGACCGGGTGGTGATGAAGCTTATCGTGTCGCAGGAAACGCGCCGGGTGCTCGGCTGCCACATCGTGGCCGACCATGCCGGCGAAATGATCCAGCTCGCCGGTGTCGCGGTCAAGATGGGCGCCACCAAAGAGGATTTCGACCGCACCGTGGCGGTCCACCCCACCATCGCCGAGGAACTGGTTACGATGAAATCGCCCGTTCGAAGCGGCTGACAGGCGGTATACCGCTTGATTTGCGGGGGCACGCGACCACGTAACATTCCAGCGAACCAACAACGAACACCGACGATACGGAAGGGAGCGATACGCTCATGGCAGGAAACAGCGGCGGACCTTGGGGCGGAGGCTCCGGCGGCAGCTCGGGTGGCAGCGGCGGCAATGGCGGCGGCGGCTCGCGGGGGCCCGGCGGCCCGCGCCGCCCGGACGATGGCCCCCAGATCCCCGAGATCGACGAAATCGTGAAGAAGGGTCAGGAGCGGCTGCGCGTCCTGATCGGTGGTGGCGGCGGCCAGAACAATGGCGGGCAGGGGCCCGGCGGCGGGGGCGGGGGCGAGTTCAAGATCACCCGCGGCATGGTCTGGGCGGGCGTGGTCGGTGTGGCCGGCCTTTGGCTCTTCTCCAGCCTCTACACCGTCCGGCCCGAAGAACAGTCGGTCGAGCTTCTCTTCGGCGACTATTACGCCACCGGCAATCCCGGCCTCAACTTCGCGCCCTGGCCCTTCGTCACCTACGAAGTGCTCCCGGTGACGCGCGAACAGACCGAGCAGCTCGGCACCGGCCGCACCCAGGCCGATGACGGCCTGATGCTGACCACCGACGAAAACATCATCGACATCGACTTCGAGGTGGTCTGGAACATTTCCGACGCGTCGCTCTACCTCTTCAACCTCGCCGAGCCCTCAGAGACGATCCGCGCCGTCTCCGAAGCGGCGATGCGCGAAGTGGTGGCCCAGCGTGAGCTTGCCCCGCTTCTGAACCGCGACCGCGAGATTGTGGCGGCCGAAGTGAACGATCTGATCCAAGCCACGCTCGATGAGTACGAAAGCGGCGTGAACATCGTCCGTCTCAACCTCGACAAGGCCGACCCGCCCTCCGACGTGATCGACGCGTTCCGCGAGGTGCAGGCCGCCGAGCAGGAGCGCGACCGGCTCGAGCGTCAGGCCGACGCCTACGCCAACCGCGTCCTTGCCGGCGCGCGCGGTGAAGCGGCGCAGATCCTCGAGGAATCCGAGGCCTACCGCGCCCGCGTCGTCAACGAGGCCCAGGGTGAAGCCGCGCGCTTCACCGCGGTGCTTGAGGAGTATTCCAAGGCGCCCGAAGTCACGCGCAAGCGTCTCTATCTGGAAACGATGGAGCGCGTCCTCGGCGATGTCGACAAGGTGATCCTCGACGACAGTGGCCAAGGTTCCGGCGGCCAGGGCGTTGTGCCCTACCTGCCCCTGAACGAGCTGAGGCGCTCGACGACCGCACAGGTCGGCCAGAACGCCCAGTCCGGCAACTGATCGACGGGACGGAGAGACATGATGAACAAGCTACGTTTCCTTCTTCCCATCGGGGTGCTGGCGGTGATCGCCCTCCTGTCTTCGATCTTCATCGTCGACGAGCGCGAAAAGGCACTGGTGCTGCAGTTTGGCCAGATCAAGCGCGTCAAGGAGGATCCGGGCCTCGCCTTCAAGATCCCCCTGATCCAGGAGGTCGTTCGCTACGACGACCGCATCCTCGCCATCGACACGCCGCCCACCGAGGTCACGCCGTCCGATGACCGCCGGCTCGTGGTCGACGCGTTCGCGCGCTACCGGATCAACGATGTCGTGCAGTTCCGCCAGGCCGTCGGCATCGGTGGACTTCGCGCCGGCGAAGACCGGCTCGAGCGGATCATCAACCCCGCGATCCGCGAGGTTCTGGGTTCGGAGGGCGTGACCTCCAACACCATTCTCTCGTCGGATCGGGCAATCCTGATGAACGACATCACCGCACGGGTGCGCGTCAGGGCTCAGCCGCTGGGGCTCCAGGTGATCGACGTCCGCCTGAAGCAAACCAACCTGCCGGCCCAGAACCTCGACGCCACGTTCGCCCGGATGCGGGCCGAGCGGGAACGGGAAGCCGCCGACGAAATCGCCCGTGGCGAGGAAGCCGCGCAGCGGGTCCGTGCCCAGGCCGACCGGACGGTGGTCGAGCTCACGTCCGATGCCAGCCGCGAGGCCGAGGTCATCCGCGGTGAGGCCGATGCCGAGCGCAATGCCATCTTCGCCGGGGCGTTCGGGGCCGATCCCGACTTCTTCGAGTTCTATCGCTCGCTCTCGGCCTACGAGCGCGCGATCCAGGGCACGAACTCGACGATGGTGATTACCCCCGACAGCGAGTTCTTCGAGTATCTCGACGGCAGCGGCATCCTTACAACCGATCCCGGCGGCGCCACGCAGCTTGGCGCCAACTGACGCCGGGCGCGCGGCCGGATTGCCTCCGGCCGCGCGCCGCTGCGCCGCGACACGACCGACTTGGCGATTTCGATGGTCCTAACCGTCTTTCTCCTCGCCCTTGGGCTGATGTGCATCTTCGAGGGTCTTCTGATGGCCCTGGCGCCCGGGCGTCTCGAGGAAGCGTTACGCATTTTGATGTCGCTGCCGGAGGATACGCGCCGGATGATCGGCATGTTGGCCATCACCACCGGCGGAATTCTGATGACTTTGGGGGCGCTTACGGCGGGCTAGGTCCGGCTGTGGCCATCGCAGGCTGAAACCAGGCGGGATGTCTGACGTGCTGCAAGCACGGCCGGTTCGGGTCAACGTGGCTTGACGTTCGGGGTCGCCCACGAAAACGTAACGGCCATGTGACAGGTTGCGACGGCCCTTTGAGTTGCACCCGGCACAGCCTAGATATCATGCAGACGGCACGCGCCGCCCTCCGCACAGATCGGGTGCGTGGCGGAACAGACCAGAGCGAGCAAGACAGACAGAGATCCAGAAGGAGAGATCCGTGACGCTTCAGGCCCAATCCATTCCCCCAGATACCGGCGCGCGGCCCGCGCCCGGGCCGCATGGCGCGCTCCGCACTGCCGCTGCCGCGCTTGTCGGCCTCTCTCTGGCCCTCGGCGTCCCCGCCGCGGGGCCGGCCCTGGCCGCGCCTGACAGCTTTGCTGAACTTGCCGAACAGGTGAGCCCGTCCGTGGTGAACATCACCACGTCGACCACGGTCGAAACCAACGCCGGCCCCGGCCCGATCGTGCCCGATGGCTCGCCGTTCGAGGATTTCTTCCGCGACTTCATGGAGCGCAACGGCCCGGGGGATCGTCCGCCCCGTCGCTCCTCGGCGCTCGGCTCGGGCTTCGTGATTTCCGAAGACGGCTTCATCGTGACGAACAACCACGTCATCGAACAGGCCGACGAGATCCTGATCGAGTTCTTCTCCGGCGAGGAACTGCCGGCCGAGCTTGTGGGCACCGACCCCAACACCGACCTTGCGCTGCTCAAGGTCGAGGCTGACGAGCCGCTGCCCTTCGTCCCCTGGGGCGACAGCGACGTGGCGCAGGTCGGCGACTGGGTGATGGCCATGGGCAACCCGCTCGGCCAGGGCTTCTCGGTCTCGGCCGGAATCGTGTCGGCCCGCGGCCGCGCGCTGTCGGGCAGCTACGACGATTACATCCAGACCGACGCCGCCATCAACCGCGGCAACTCGGGCGGCCCGCTCTTCAACATGGACGGCCAGGTGATCGGCGTGAACACCGCGATCCTGTCGCCCAACGGCGGCTCGATCGGCATCGGCTTCGCGATGTCCTCGCGGGTGGCTCAGAACGTCATCGGCCAGCTTCGTGAGTTCGGCGAAACTCGCCGCGGCTGGCTCGGCGTGCGCATCCAGGACGTCACCGAAGATCTCGCCGAGGGGCTGGGCCTCGAGGAAGCCCGTGGCGCGCTCGTGACTGACGTGCCCGAGGGTCCGGCCGCCGAGGCGGGCGTCGAATCGGGCGACGTGATCCTCAGCTTCGATGGCCGCGACGTGCAGGATACCCGCGGCCTCGTCCGCCAGGTCGGCAACACCGAAGTGGGCAAAACCGTCCGCGTGCTGGTGTTCCGCGGCGGCGAAACCCAAACCCTCCGGGTCACGCTCGGCCGCCGCGAAGAGGCCGAGGGCGCCGTGCCCGCCGTCGCTCCCGCGCCCGAAGAGCCGGCGCAGGAAGAGGTGCTCGGCATGACCGTCTCCACGATCACGCCCGAGCTGACCGAGCAGTTCTCGCTGCCCGACGGCGCCACGGGCCTGGTCGTCACCACGGTCGACCCCGACAGCGAGGCGTTCGAGAAAGGTCTCCGCGAGGGCGATCTGATCACCGAAGCCGGCCAGCAGCCGGTCGAGGGTCTGGCCGATCTCGAAGCCCGGATCGAGGAGGCGCGCGACGCCGGCCGCCGCTCGCTTCTTCTTCTGGTGCGCCGCGCCGGCGAGCCCCGCTTCGTGGCAATCGGCCTCGAAAGCTGACCGCGGCGCGATCTTGCTAGCAAAGGGGTGCCCGACGGCGCCCCTTTTTTTTGTGCACTATTGGCCCTGCGTCCTTAGCTTCAGCCGCCGGCCGGCGCCGCGCCCGCCTCGTCGCGCGCGACAGCCACCAGCCCCATCTGGCGTGCCGCCGCGAGCGACAGCGTTCCGCTGTCCAGGCCCTGGGGCGCCTGATAGGCCCGGACCGCGTCGCGGGTCGCGGCGTCGATCTCCCCCGTTACCGGCCCCGCATAGAGCCCCCGGGCGGCCAGCGCCCGCTGCAGCGAGGCACTGAAATCCTCGGGCAGGTCGCCGGCACAGGGCGTCTCGAACCAGATCTCGCGCGCATCCTCGGTGACGAAGGTGCGCACCTCTTCGCGATAGACCGCCTCGCGCAGGGTGATCCCGTCCACCGTCATCTCAGGCGGCGCGATCAGAACACGGTCGCGCACCGTCTCCGCCCGCGCCGGCGTTACATCGCGCGCCCAGCAGGTGCCGGGCGGTACGCCCTCAGGCGCCGCGGTCGACGCCTCCAGCGGCACGGCCGGCGCCGCAATCTCGGCCATCCGCGCCGCCGGGTCCTCGGTCGCGCAGGCCGCCAACAGGCCACAAGCCATCCATAGGGTGATCCGCATCGCTCGTCCGCCTCACTCGCCCGCATCTGACGGCGGGCTCGGCGCATAGTCTAGCCGCGGTCGTCGCCTCCGAGAAGGGCCCCGCATGCACATCGCGCCGATGGTGGCGCGCACGCCAAAAGAGGCGCCCCGACGCCCTAAAACAGGCTGCCCTGCTCCGGCGGCTTCGGCTTCGCCTTTGCCGCTCTCGAGCCGCCACCGCCGCCGCCAAGGGCGAGCCGCCCATCGGCGAACTCAATCTCAAGCCCCGCGGCCTGCTCCGCCTCGGCCTTCCGCGTCACCACACTGCCAGCGCCCGACCGCACCACCGCATAGCCGCGCTCCAGCGTCCCCTTGTAGCTCAGCGATCCCAGAAGCCGCGCCAGGCCCTGCAGCCGCTCCGCCCGGCCCGCAAGGGTGCGCGCCTGCGCCTCGGTCAGCCGCCGCGCCAAGTCGTCGAGGTCCCGCCGGCCGCGCGCCGTGCCCCGGCCCACCAGCTCGGGCCGCAGTCGCGCGCCCAGCTGCTCCAACCGTCCCGCCTCGGCCCGCAGCCTGGCCCGCAGGCTCACGGGCCGCAGCGCCGCCGCCGCGCCCGCCAGCGTCACGCGCCGCCGCTGCACCGCGCCACGCAGCGCCGCCGGCAGCCGGAGCGAGGCCAGATCCAGCCGCTGCCGGGGCCCCTCCAGAAGCTGTCCGGCCCGCGGCAGCGCCCGCAGCAGATCGCGCAACCGCTCCCGCCGCCGCTGCAGCACCCGGCCAAGCGCCCCGGCCGCCCGCGCGCCCAGGCTCTCGACGCCGGCCAACAGCTCCAGCCGCACCGGCACGGCAATCTCGGCCGCCGCGGTCGGCGTCGGCGCCCGCCGGTCCGATACGAAATCGATCAGCGTGGTGTCCGTCTCGTGCCCCACCGCCGAGATCAACGGGATCTCGCTCGCCGCAGCGGCGCGCGCCACGATCTCCTCGTTGAACCCCCACAGATCCTCGATCGAGCCGCCGCCGCGCGCCACGATCAACAGATCCGGCCGCGGGATCGCGCCTAGGGGCGGCAGCGCGTTGAACCCCGCGATGGCGCGCGCCACCTGGGGCGCGCTGTCTTTACCCTGCACCGCGACGGGCCACACCAGCACATGGCGCGGAAACCGCTCCGACAGCCGGTGCAGGATGTCCCGGATCACCGCGCCCGAGGGCGAGGTTACCACGCCGATCACCCGGGGCAGCCGGGGCAGGGGGCGCTTGCGCTCCTCGTCGAACAGCCCCTCGGCGGCCAACGCACGCTTGCGCTTCTCCAGCATCGCCATCAGCGCGCCTTCGCCCGCCGGCTCCACCTGGTCGACCGTCAGCTGATATTTCGACTGCCCGCCGAAGGTCGTCATCCGGCCGGTGGCGATCACCTCCATCCCCTCTTCGGGGATCTGGGCGAGCTGGCGCACCTGGCCCTTCCAGCAAACCGAGGCCAGCACGTTGCGGTCGTCCTTCAGGTCGAAATAGACATGCCCCGACCGGGCGGTGAACACACGCCCCACTTCGCCCCGCACCCGCACCCGGCCGAACGTGCCCTCGAGCGTCCGTTTCACAGCGCCCGACAGCTCCGACACGGTATAGGGGGCCGCGTTCGAGCCTTCGCCGGGCTCCGGCCCGTCCCACTCGTCCTCGATCAGATCGTCCATGGGCGAAAGCCTACGCGCCCTCGCCCCCAAGCGAAAGCGCCGCGTCCTGCGACCAGCCATAGACGCGCTCGCGGATCGGCGATCCGCCGACCATCTCGGCCCGAAGCTCGATCCATTGCCCGCCCGCATGCTCATAGAAGCCGGTGGCGCGGGCATTGCCCTCCAGCACCAGAGCGGTGAACGCCTCGGGCTCAGGTCCCAGCACGGCCCGCAACAGGCTACGGCCCAGCCCTGTGCCTTGCGCGGCGCGCAGCACATAGATCGAGTAGAGCTCCTCGCCATAGCCGCCCCGGTTCAGGGGCTCGTCGCGCTGCGGGCCGACCTGGGCAAAGCCCTGCCCGGGCGCGATCACGATCCGCGTGCCGCCGCGTTCGAACTGCCGATGCCACTGGGCGCGGCGCAACTCCAGCCCGTGGGCGGCGATCTCATCGTCGGGCAAAAGGCCCGGATAGGTCTCGGCCCACGCCGCAACATGCAGCGTGGCCAGGGCCTCGGCATCGTCCGGGCGGGCGGGGCGGATCTCTTCCATGGGCCCAGTTTGCCTCAACCGTCGCGCGACCGCCAGACGGTGCGCTCGTCCCGCGCCCACAAGTTCTGCGTCGCTTGCCCTCTTCCGCGCGCCGCCCTAGGACGCCGCCATGAACATCCTGATCCTCGGCGGCGGCGGCCGCGAACATGCCCTCGCCTGGGCGATCCTGCAAAATCCGAAATGCGACCGGCTGATCGTCGCCCCGGGCAATGCCGGGATCGCCGCGATTGCCGAATGTGCCGATCTCGCCATCACCGACCGGGCCGCCGTCGTCACCTTCGCCGAGGAGGAGAGCATCGATTTCGTCGTGATCGGCCCTGAGGCGCCGCTGGCGGCCGGCGTGGCCGACCGCCTGCGCGAATCCGGCATTCTCGTCCTCGGGCCCTCGGCCGATGCCGCGCAGGTCGAGGCGTCCAAGGCCTTCACCAAGGCGCTCTGCGATGCCGCCGGCGCGCCCACCGCGCGCTATGCCCGCTTCACCGATCTCGATGCTGCGCGCACCTATATCCGCATCCAGGGCGCGCCCATCGTGATCAAGGCCGACGGGCTCGCTGCCGGCAAGGGCGTCACCGTCGCCGCAACCGTGGCCGAGGCCGAAGCGGCGGCCGAAGCCGCCCTCGGCGGCGCCTTCGGCGCAGCCGGCGCCGAGATCGTCATCGAGGAATGCCTCACCGGCGAAGAGGCCAGCCTTTTCGTCCTCGCCAACGGCACCGAGATTCTGTCGTTCGGCACCGCGCAGGACCACAAGCGCATCGGCGAGGGCGATACCGGCCCCAACACCGGCGGCATGGGTGCCTATTCCCCCGCGCCCATCCTGACGGCCGAGGTCGAGGCCCGCGCCATCGACGAGATCGTCCGCCCCTGCCTTGCCGAACTTGCCCGTCGCGGCACGCCCTATTCCGGCATCCTCTATGTCGGGCTGATGATCGAGGCCGGCGCGCCCAGGCTCATCGAGTTCAACGCCCGCTTCGGCGACCCCGAGGCGCAGGCCTTGATGATGCGGCTCGGCGCCCAGGCGCTCGACCTGATGCTGGCCTGCGCCGAAGACCGTTTGGCCGAGGCGCGCGTCCGCTGGGCCGACGACCACGCCATGACCGTGGTCATGGCCGCCCCGGGCTATCCCGGCCCCGTCACCGGCGGCATACCCCTCGGCGGGCTCGACGGGCTGCCCGAAGACAGCTTCCACATGGTGTTCCACGCCGGCACCGCCGAGGGCCCGGATGGCCGGCCGCAGGCCGCCGGCGGCCGGGTCCTGTGCGCCACCGGCCGGGGCGCCACGCTCGCCGAGGCCCGCGACCGTGCCTACGCGCTTGTCGACGCTGTCGATTTTCCCGGCGCGCAGGTCCGCCGCGACATCGGCTGGCGGGCCCTCGACCGCCCGTCGGGCTAGCGCGCCGGCCCCAGGCACCCCGTTCGAGGCGCGAAATCGGCCTCCCGGGCGATCACGAAACCCGTGATATCCCGACTGGATCGGGCATCCGGCCCCCCGTGCCCGCGGCTCCAAGCCAGCCCGCATTGGCCTCTGCCAACCCCGGGATCTGAAACAAGGGATCGCCGCACTGTTATGTGCGCCTGCACACAGATGACAGGTCAGTGTCCGAGACTTCATAAATCCGGGCACATGGCTATCTCCCGATCATCGCCCAACACGGCGGCCCCCAAGCCGCACCGGTGGGCGCTCACACACCAGGCTCTGCCCTCCGGCACGGCCGCCCCAAGGAGACCTGTTATGACCCGTACTCTGATTGCCGCCCTGCTCGCTGCCACCGCCTTCGCCGCGCCCGCCACCGCCAGCAGCCAACTCGCCCGCGCGCTCGACGTCGCCCCCGGCACGGCCACGGTCGGCGAGCTCATCACCCTGCGTTCCGCGCTCGAGAACAACGACCGCCAGACCGCCCGCGTCATCCGCCAGCGGATCGAGGCCGGCGCCTCGGGCGTGACCCTCTCCACCCGGGGCGCCGCGCCCCAGACGTCCGAGCTTGGCCGCCAGATCCTCCTGCGCTCGTCCCTCGAAGACGGCGAGCGCCACGTCGCGCGTCAACTCCGCAAGGCCGCCAACTAAACCGCAGCCCGCGACCCCTGGTCCGGCCCACGGGCCGGGGGCTCAGCGGCAGGCCAGCGCCGCCGCAAAGCTCTCGCGCCCGATGTGGGGCCCGATATCCCGGCTGACGAGGGCCCCGCCCTCCAGGCGCGTGGCCAGCAGCCGGGACCAATCGGCGCGCGCCGTGACCATCTCGGGCACGGCGCCACATTCCCTGAGGCCGCCCGCAATATCGCGCTCGCCGATCCGGTGATTGGTATGCCCCTCGGCCGAGGCCACCGGCGCAAGCGTGCCATCGCGATACCGCCAGACCCGCAGCACCTTGGCCAGGTGCGGCCGGTCGACATAGGCCAGCTCCACATGCCCGTCGCCATCGAGATCGGCGATGGCCACCGGCGCGAGCCAGCGGAACCGCGTCCCGATGAAGGGCGTCTGGGCAATCCGGCCCTCGCTGGTCCAGATCGCAAGCCGCGCGCCCCGGCTCTGGTGGGACTCGACGACGACCACCTCCAGATTGCTGTCTCCCGTCACATCGACCACCCGTGGGGCGGTGTCCTCGAACACCAGCGCCTCGGGGAGCCGGAAGAGGCGCGTCCCAAGCACCTCGTCCTCGATGACCAGCGCGCCGTATTCCACGGTGTCGCCAAGCACACCATGGGGATAGCGCGTCGTCGGCTCGGCATAGCGCGCGTCGTGGATCTGCGCGCCAGCCGCGCCGCCGGCCAGCAGCGCCGCCACAAGCAGGAGGGGGCGGATCAGATCTGTTTCTCCGGCATCTGGACGACCAGCCCGTCCAGCGCGTCCGTCACCTTGAGCTGGCAGGTCAGGCGCGACTGCCCCGGCTTGGGCTCGAACGCAAAATCCAGCATGTCTTCTTCCATCGACTCGATCGGTGGCAGCTTGTCGGTCCAATCCGGGTGCACATAGACATGGCAGGTCGAGCAGGCGCAGGCGCCGCCGCAATCGGCCTCGATGCCGGGAATGCCGTTGTCGCGCGCGCCTTCCATCACGGTCAGACCGTTGCGCACGTCCACCACGTGTTCCTTCCCGCCATGCTCGATATAGGTGATCTTGGCCATCTGGGGCCTCCCTCGCGTGTCTTTGGTCGGACGCTGAGGTAGGGGAATTCAGCGGCTTTGACCAGATGCGCGGGACAGGTTGCCGAGGCCCCGCCCCCGGCGCGCCCCACCCTGTCGACGTCGCGCACTTTGATCGCCCGGCCAAGAGCCCACCCAAGGCGCACCGGGGGCGGGAAATGGTGTGCAGGTGTGAGTGGGGGCGGCGCGGATGCCTTGGCGCGCTGACACCTTTGTTCTATCTTTGTTTCCATGTCCCGCCACTCCACCCCCCAGGCCAGGCCGCGGCCCCTGCTCGACACCGTCGCGCCCCGACCCCGCTGGCCGCGCCCGCCTTCGGCCATCCGCGCGTCCGAGCTCGACCTGCCACCCAACGGCGCGCGGGTCACGGTCGCCGGTCTCGTCCTCGTCCGCCAGCGCCCCGGCACGGCCAAGGGCGTGATTTTCGTCACGCTAGAGGACGAGACGGGCGTGGTGAACGTCGTCGTCTGGGCCGCGATCTACGAGAAGTTTCGCCGCGCCGTGATCGCCGGCCGCCTCCTGCGTGTCACGGGCCGCATTCAGCGGGAGGGCGCCGTCCTCCATGTCGTGGCCGAGCAGATCGAGGACATCTCCCCGCTCCTCGACCGTCTGCTGGAGCCCGACTTCAAGGTGCCCATGTGCAAAGCGGGGGATCAGCCGAGCTGACGGGTCCGCCTTGTCCATCTCGCCGAGCCTGACATCACTGCCGATCGGAGGCGTCGAACCGGGCGCTGCCGGATCGCACATCGCGCGCTCAAGGGTCGAAACGTCCTCGTGCGCGACCGGCCCGTCCCCCATGCCCATCCCTCAGGAACGCCAGGATCGCCGCGCCCTCGCGAGTGGCCCTCTCGGCGGAGCGCTCCGGCTCCCAAGCCCAGAGGCGCCACTGGGCCACAAGCGGTTCCAGAATCCCGACCGCGGCGCCGACCTCCGGAATGGGCTGCGGTACCGTCTCTTCGCGCGGGCCGTGCCCGTTCCGGTGCCGGAAGCTCTCGGACACCCGCGCATCGAGAAGGGTAGACGGTTCCGGCAGGGCGTGCTGCTGGGGCGCATACTGAGATGCGCACATCGACTTGGCCCGATCCTGCGCATAACGCGCACAGAACGCCGCGCCGTTGATGACTGACGCACTGAGGATCGAGGCTACGCCCAATGTCGGGAGTGGGATACGCACTCAGAGCCCGTCGAGCGCAGGGGGCGTTTCGGGGTCAGACGCGTTGAGGCAGAACGCCTCCCGGGCCTCCCGCTTCGGCTCGATTTCACAAGGTGGTTTGTTGAGGAGGCACAGAGAGGTGCACTCGGATGACTTGCCGTTCCCACACCATCTCGAAGAGGCGGCGAAGGGGAGGACAAGTTGCGTGTCGCCGCTGACGACAGGGTCGTCCGCGGTCAGACCCCCGAGCCACTCGCTGATCTGCGCCGTCGCTCCTCAAGTCCTGACACGATTTGGACCGCGCTGGTCGCGACGAGGAGGGCGGTGAGCAGGGTGGCAAGGCGGCGCATGTCGACTCCTCCGATGTCCGCGCAGTGTGCCCCCGTGATGCCCGTCGTTTGTCTCAGACGCGGGTGGTCGTCACACCACGGGCGACGGCACGGCCCGCATTGTTTCTTGAATGGCAACAGTTTCTCACGCGGCGGAGTCCTATGAAGCTCATATGGGATTCATACCGGACTCATATGCGAGTCATATGGAATTCATATGCTTTTCATACGCCTGCCGAAGGGCTCAGGATTGTTTCCATCAGACGCCCACATCGGGGCCCAGGCACATCATCGGCTCGTCGGCCTCGCCCGCCTCATAAAGCTCGGTGCCGGCCTCGCGTCCCTCGAACAGCGCCCGCAGCTGGCCGCCGTCATTGTGGAACGTCCAGCATTGCGGCGTGGGGTTGTCCTCATAGACAAAGCAGATCTGGTCGCCCAGCGGATACCACATCCCGTCCTTGCAGCGCCCATCGAGGAACGACCAGGTGACGCGGCGGTTTTCGTGATATTCTTCAACGCCATAGGCCTGACCCTGGGAGTAGAAATAGAGCGTCTTTCCGGTGGTGTAGGCCTCGAATTCCGAGCCGCTCATGGGGCTTTGCGCGGCCCATAGAGGGGCGGTGGCGGCGAGGGTAAGCAGGGCGACGAGGCGGGCGCGGGGCATCGTGCGGGGCATGGGCTCTCCTGTCACCAAACGGGTGGACCATCGCAGAGAATGCCCCCTCTGACCAGAGGCGCGCGCCCCCTTCCATCCCCTCCCAAAGCCCATTACCTCAAGATGAGCGAAAATCGGAACATGGCGATGGCCTTCTTCAAGAAACTCCGCGAGCGGATGTTCAAGTCCTCCTCCAAATTGGACCAGGGTCTTGATGCCATCGTCCAGGACGGGGGAACGGCGGACGAGCCTGATATCCCTCAGGAAATTCCTCCGGCTCCCGCGCCTGAGCCAGAGCCTGTTCCGGCGCCGACGCCCGAGCCCGCGCCGGTTCCTGAGCCCCCGAGCGAAGTGCCGCCGGCGCCGCCGGCGGAAGAGCCCGTGCCCGTACCCGAGCCGGCTCCGGACCCTCGGCCCGAACCACCAGCTCCGCCCGAGGTGCCGCCCTCGCCTGAGCCGGCGACGCCCGTGCCTCCGGCAGAGATCCCCTTGCCTGACGCGCCGCAACCCGCTGAAAGTCCGGTTGAAATCCCCGAAGCGCCCAGCGAGGTACCGCAGCAGCAGCCGGGGTTCTTCGGGCGGCTCCTCGGCCGCGGCGGCGGAGCCGAAGCTGCGTCCGAGCCTGTTCCGGCAGCCGTTCCGCCCCAACCCTCCCCCTCTGGCCCCGTCGTCCGCCGCGCGCTTGACGACGACATGCTGGAGAGCCTCGAGGAACTCCTGATCGCCTCCGACATGGGGGTCGACACGGCCCTGCGCGTGACCGCCAACCTCGCCGAGGGGCGCTTTGGCCGGCGCCTTTCCACTCATGAAATCAAGCGGTTGCTTGCCGAGGAGATCGCCCGGATCATGGAGCCGGTGGCCCGGCCGCTGCCGCTCTATGCCAAGACGCCCCAGGTGGTTCTGGTGGTCGGCGTCAACGGATCGGGCAAGACCACCACCATCGGCAAACTCGCCAGCCAGTTCCGCGAAGCCGGCAAGAAGGTGGTCATTGCCGCCGGCGACACCTTCCGCGCCGCGGCCGTCGAGCAGCTGCAGATCTGGGGCGAGCGCGCGGGCGTCCCGGTGATGACCGCGGCCGAAGGGTCCGACCCCGCGAGCCTTGCCTTCGACGCCATGGCCAAGGCCGAGGCCGACGGCGCGGACCTGCTGCTGATCGACACGGCCGGCCGCCTGCAGAACCGCGAGGATCTGATGGCGGAACTGGCCAAAATCGTTCGCGTCATCCGCAAGCGCGACCCCGACGCGCCGCACAACACGCTGTTGGTACTCGACGCCACCACGGGCCAGAACGCGCTGAGCCAGGTGGAGACGTTCAAGAAGCTCGCCGACGTCTCGGGCCTCGTGATGACCAAGCTCGACGGCACGGCCCGCGGCGGCGTCCTCGTCGCTCTCGCCGACAAGTTCGGCCTGCCGATCCACGCCATTGGCGTCGGCGAACAAATCGACGACCTCTCCCCCTTCGATCCCGAAGACTTCGCCGCCGCTCTGACGGGGCTGGAGGTCGCCTGACCGGCGTTGCCGGAACGACCCCGCCTCGCTAGGCTCAGGCCATTGAGCGGGGTGACCCCATGCGCTGGATTCTGCTGTGCCTTTTGATCTGCCTCGCCGCCCCCCTAGCGGCTGAGGAGATACGTCGCGCCACCAACGCCAGTGACTGCCCAATCGGCACCGATGACGAACCCGACTGGTGGACCCCCCAGGAAAGTTTCGCCTGGCGCAAGATCTGCGCTGGCGAGCTGGCGGACATGCGGTTCGCCACCAACGCGGACGGGACGCGCGGTGAAAATGACGGCGCCGGGTGCCGCGCCTTCACGGCGGACCCGGACGACCCGACAGAGCTTCTGGAGCCCGACGACTGGCCCGAGACGAGGACCCTGTCCCCCCGCTTCCTCCGCCAGATCGCCGCCCGCGCGCCGTTCACCGAGGCGCCCGCCGTGCCGATGGTCCGCATCCGCTGTGCCCAAGTCACCGGGCATCTCTCGCTCCGGGACGAGACCATCCCGCAGACGCTGTGGATGAATGCGAGCCGGTTGGACCGGGGCCTCGACCTCGAGAACGCCCGGTTCGGGGGAGACCTGTCACTCAACGACAGCCTGCTTCCGCCGCGCGTGACGGCCCATGTCGTGCAGGTGTCGGGCGACTGGTTTCTGCAACGCGTGCACGCTGCGCGGATCGGCGCCATCGGCGCCCGGATCGGGGGGGCAGTCTCGGCCACCGGGTCCACCTTCACCGGCCTGTTCAACGCGGATGGGATGGAGGTGGGGGGCGGCGTGTCCCTGCACGACATGCCGTCCGTGGCGGAGGTGAACCTTCTCGGGGCGAAAATCGGGGGGAGTGTTGGGGCCGACGGGTCCACCCTCACCGGCCTGTTCACCGCGGATGGGATGGAAGTGGGGGGCGGCCTGTTCCTGCGTGACATGCCGTCCGTGGCGGCGGTTGAGCTGAGCAGCGTAAGGGTCGGGAGCATGCTGCAGCTTCAGGGCTCGGGGTTCCATGACGTTGTTGACTTGAGCGGCGTCGAGGTTGCCGACGAGGTGCTCATGTGGCGCGACGGGGTCGGCATGGACTGGCAGGAGGGCGCCTCGCTGATCCTGCGGAACGCGTCCGTCGGCGCTTTGCAGGCAGAGATGCCGGGCTCGTGGCAAGAAGCGGCCGGGCGCTGGATTCCGTATGATCTCGCCGGGTTCAGCTATGGGCGGCTGGGCGGGTTCACCTCCCGACCGGGCAACGACATGGCGGAGGTTGGGCCCGCGAGACCATACGTCGACTGGTTGAACGCCGAGGGCCTGTCGGAGGAGGGCGACCGGGAGCTGTATGGCCCGCAGCCCTATCGGCAGCTCGCCCGCGTCCTTCGCGAGATGGGGGCCGTGGCGCAGGCGGATCGGGTGGACTTTGCGCGGCTGATGCACCGTCGGGCGACGCATTTCGGAGCAGTGAATACCGCGTGGGATTACATGGTGGGGGCGTTCCGGTGGGGCGTTGACACCGTGGCGCTCGTCTTCGTGGGGTTCGGGGTGTATCCGGGCGTTGCGCTGGCTTGGTTTCTGGCGCTTGTGGGGGCCGGGGTGGTCGTGGGCAAGCGGTCTCCCGATCTCGGGGATATGAGTTTCTGGGAGCGGACGTGGTTCAGTCTGGAGAATGCCCTGCCGCTGATCGAACTGTCGCATCGGCATGCCGCGTATACCCATCGCAGCTTCGACCCCAATGGCGCACCGACCTCCGTGGATGCACCGCGCGTCGCCAACTTCTTTCATTTCCAGAAAGTGGCTGGCTTTGCGCTGGCGACTGTCCTAGTTGGCGCGTTGACGTTGCTGGGAGGCTGATGCCGTGGACGACAGGCCGGTGAACCCCGTCGTGAAGCAGGTGCTGGAGCTTGGGCCGCCGATTGGGTTCTTCGTGGCCTACCTGTGGCTCCGCGACCGGACCTTCGAGATCGGCGGAACGGAGTATGACGGGTTTATCGTCGCGGCGGCCGGCTTCGTGCCTGTCCTGCTCGTGACCATGGCGATCCTGTGGAAGCTGACGGGCAAGCTCTCGCGCCTTCAGGCGGTGACGGCGGTGCTTGTCGTCGTGTTCGGCGGGCTGACCGTGTGGTTCAACGACGAGACGTTCTTCAAGATGAAGACGACGATCGTTTATGGCCTCTTCGCCGGAATCCTTGGGCTGGGGCTCCTTCGGGGCCAGAGCTGGCTCGCCTGGGTGCTGGGGGAGTTCATGCCGATGGCAGACGAGGGCTGGATGAAGCTTACGCGGCGCCTGGCGTTTGGCTTTGCGGTGCTGGCGGTGGCCAATGAGATCGTTTGGCGCACGATGTCGACCGATACCTGGGTGAAGATCGAAACGTTCGGCTTCCCGATTGCGCTGTTCCTGTGGCTCTGGCTGTCGATCATCAGCCTGCAGGAGCATATCGAGGACGAAGAGGGCGCCGGCGGCAAGTGACGCCCTTGCCATGGGCACGCAGCGCGACAGGTTGGGCAGCATATCAGCCAGCCAACGGAGCCAGCGCCCATGTCCGACACGCCGATCATCGCGCAGAAAGAGCCCTATCCCGTCGAGGTTGAGGCCGGGAAGACCTATTTCTGGTGCACCTGCGGGCGCTCGTCGCGCCAGCCGTTTTGCGATGGCAGCCACAAGGACACGTCGCTCACACCGATGAAGTATGAGGCTGATACGTCGAAGACGCTCTACTTCTGCGGCTGCAAGGCGACCGGGAACGCGCCGCTCTGCGACGGCTCGCACAACAAGCTCTGACGCGGGGCGCGGAGAGGCGATCGGGCGCCCCTCGCACCCGCAATCAGGCCCAGCCGAGTTGCTTCAGCGAGTGCAGGTCGTTCCAGATCTTCGTCATGTGGCGGATTTTGCCGTCCTCGAAATCCATGACGTAGGCATAGTCGGCCGCCACAATCTTGCCCGTCGGCGCCCCGTTGCCCGCATCCACCGTGTGGGTGCCGTGGAACACCGCCGTCGCGGTGACGTTGCCGCGCTCGGCATCCTCGGCGAACGACTTCAGTTCGTAATGGCCATCGGGGATCGGCACGAGCAGGCCCTTCATCCAGTCGGCATACCCCGCGAGCGTGCTGACATCGGCCAGCGCGTCGGATTGCCCCGAAAAGCTCGCGTCATCGTGGCAGAACGCTTTGCAGCCCTCCCAGCCTTGCCCGGTCTCGCAGGCCTCGAAGAAGTCTCGCGCAGTGTGCATGTTGGACATGGTATTCCCCTGATCCGGGCGTCATTCGCCGTACCTGCGGACGCTAGCACCGGGCTCCTAGCGCCACCACCGATTTGCCCGCACTCTCACGTGCGGTCTGCCGCTACTTCTGCCCGAAGAGGACCTTTTGGGAGGCGCGCTCCTCGTCCGCGCTTGGCTTGCGATCGCGCAGCTCGGCGGCGACGTCGCGGCCGGCTATTACGCCGGGGCGGGCCGCGACCGTGTCGAGCCAGCGGGCGAGGTTCGGCTTGTCCTCGATGGTCTGCTGCTGCCCTTCCCAAAGCGTGGCCCAGGGCCAGATCGCCATATCGGCGATGGAAAAGAAATCGCCTGCAACGAACTCATGCTTGGCCAACTGGCCGTCGAGCACGCGATAGAGGCGCCCGGTTTCATTGCGGTAGCGGTCCTGCGCGTAGGGCAGCACCTGCGGCGGTTCCATCTTGGGTGCGTATTTCAGGAAATGGTGGGCCTGGCCGGCCATCGGGCCGACGCCGCCCATCTGCCACATCAGCCATTCCTCGACGGCGACGCGCTCCCGCTCGCTGGATCCGCCGAAGCGGCCCGTTTTGCGGGCAAGGTATTGCAGGATCGCCCCGGACTCGAACACCGAGATCGAGGCGCCATCGGGGCCATCGGGATCGACAATCGCAGGCATCCGGTTGTTCGGGGCAATCTTGAGGAAGTCAGGATTGAACTGATCGCCCTTGCCGATGTTGATCAGGTGCAGGTTGTAGGGAAGCTCCATCTCGTGGAGTGCGATGGAGACCTTCCAGCCATTGGGCGTGGGCCAGTAATAAAGGTCAATGGGGGTGGCGGACATCGGAGGCTCCTTCGCGTTGCGTGAGCCTTAGGATGTCTCTCCCCTGGGAAAGGGCAAGGGCAGCGCTGGCGGTTGGACCAGACGTGACCAGCGCGGTGCGGGCTTAGCGGGCAAGACCGCGCGCAGGCGGTCGAAAGGCATCCCGTCGGCCAAGACGGCGCGATAGATGTCGAACACGCCAGGGCGCAGATAGACCGACCAGTGGCAGATCCGGCGGTCGGCGGGCGGGATCGGCAGGCCGAGGGCCGCGAGCGCACCGCGCGTGCCGTCATGGTCGATGGGAAGATCCAGCCAGCGCGGGGTGGGGGCACTAGCCTGTCCGAGGCCCTGGCCGAGGGCTCTGTCCCCCCAACGATGCGGCGCGACGAGCCATTCGAGCATGTAATCGAAAAGGTCGTTCTCGCGGCTCGTGACGTTGAGGACCTCAAGGGCGCGGCCCGCGGGTGTATCAAGCAGGCTGGCCGCACGGCTGCGCATCTCGGCCGCGGCCAACAGGACGACGCGCCCCATCGCGCCCGGCCTGAGGTGGGGCAGCGCCGTGAGGGCGACGCGTGCGCCGAGCGAGTGCGCGAGCACATGCACGGGTCGGCCGGGTCGCCTGATGCGGACGAGATTGATGAGCTCGGCGAGGCCCGCCCCCGCCGCGGCGGCCGAGGTGTAGGCCTGCCAAAGCGAGCCGCGCGCCTCCCATCCAAGGGCCACGCACAGGGGCTCTGGGCCGCGTCCCGCGCCGAGGCCAAGCTGGCGCGGCCAACTGACCGCCTTCCAGCAGGACCGCGGATCGAGCGACAGGATGTGGGTATGGGGATCGTGCTCATCGAGGCGGGGCGAGAACTTGTAGCCGTGGATCAGCACGATCACCGGGGCGCCGTCGGGCAGCGCATCGACAGCCCGGGCAAGCCTCTTCCGCGCGGCACCGCGCGCCGCCAGGGTCGATCCGCTGATGTTCAATCGTACGAGCGGCATTGCCCGCCTCCACAACATATTGTGGCGCCCATAGGCGAGCATTGCTTCGCTGGGGTGACAGCTGGGTTACACAACCGTGACGGGTCCGTAACGAAAGGGTAACTGTTGACCATGCGCCACACTGGGCGTATGCGATTGGGACCGTGGCGATTTGTTCACCGGATTGCGGGCCACGTAAAACACGCCGCTAAAGAGGTCAGGCGCCGGGCGAGGCTCCCTGATCGCATGTTGATCGGATGGGGCCAAAGGAGGGCCAACACCCATGAAGGACAATAAGCACGAGAAACCGCGTCTCGATGCGATGAGTGCGCGCACGCGGGCCGTCCATGCTGGGATCCGCCGGTCGGGCTACAATGAGGTGTCCGAGGCGATCTTTCTGACGCAGGGCTTTGTCTATGGCAGCGCCGAGCAGGCCGAGGCCCGCTTCGCCCAGGCTGGGCCGGACGAGTTCATCTATGCCCGCTACGGCAACCCGACCGTCGCGATGTTTGAGGAGCGCATGGCGGCGCTGGAGGGCGCCGAGGATGCCTTTGCCACGGCATCCGGTATGGCGGCGGTCAACGGGGCGCTGGTGTCGATGCTGCGGGCGGGCGATCACGTGGTCAGCGCGCGGGCCCTCTTCGGTTCGTGTCTTTACATCCTGGAAGAGGTGCTTACGCGGTACGGCGTCGAGGTGACGTTCGTCGACGGCACCGACCTGGATCAGTGGCGCGCGGCGATCCGGCCCGAGACGAAGGCGGTGTTTCTTGAAACCGTCTCGAACCCGACGCTCGAAGTGATCGACCTTGGGGCAGTGGCTGAGCTTGCACATGCGCAGGATGCTTTGGTCATCGTCGACAATGTGTTCGCAACGCCCGTCTTCACCCGGGCGCTCGATCACGGCGCCGACGTCGTGATCTACTCCGCGACCAAGCATGTCGACGGACAGGGGCGGGCGCTCGGCGGCGTGATCCTCGGCACGCGCGACTTCATCCGCAAAACGGTCGAGCCCTATCTGAAGCATACCGGGGCGGCCATGAGCCCGTTCACCGCGTGGATCATGCTCAAGGGGCTCGAGACGATGGAGCTGCGCGTGCGGGCGCAGGCGGCCGGGGCTTTGGCGCTCGCGACGGCGCTGTTGGATGATCCGAGGCTGTCGCGCGTGATTTATCCCGGTCTCGACAGCCATCCGCAGCGCGCCGTGGCCGCGTCGATGCTCGAGGAGGGCGGAACGGTCGTCGCCCTGGAACTGCCCGGCGGGCAGGCGGCGGCGTTCCGGTTCCTCAACGCGCTCGAGATCGTGACGATCTCGAACAACCTTGGCGACGCCAAAAGCATCGTCACCCATCCCACAACCACGACGCACCAACGCCTGACTGAAGAGCAGCGTGCTGCGCTCGGCATCACCCCGGGGCTTGTTCGCCTGTCCGTAGGGCTGGAGGATCCCGCAGACCTGCTTGCGGATCTGCGTCACGCGCTCGACGCGGTCTAGGCCGCGCGTGAGGATGGCCTGGCTTTGGTATCTCAGCCACCCAGAGGTTGTGGTTGATCCCGAGGTGCCGGTGCCGGACTGGGGGCTGAACGAAATCGGCAGGCGACGCGTGCAGGATTGGATCGCGCGCGGCACCTTCGCGGGCGTTGGGCGGATCGTCTCAAGCGCCGAGCGGAAGGCGCGAGAGACAGCCGCGCCCATCGCCCAGGCGCTCGGGATCGAGCCGGACGCGCGCGAAGACCTGGGCGAGAATGACCGGTCGGCGACCGGCTTTCTTCCGCCCTCCGAGTTCGAAACGGCACGTCAGGCGTTCTTCGCCGCACCGTCAGTCCGCTACCGCGGTTGGGAGACGGCCGAGGCGGCGCAAGTCCGGGTGGCGAAAGCCGCGGCCGAGGTGGTGGCAGGACACGACCCTCGCCGCGACCTCCTCCTCGTGGGCCATGGCGCTGTCGGTACGCTCCTTTGGTGCCATCTCGCGGGAGCGGCGATCAAAGTGGCGCGCGATCAGCCGGCCGGCGGGGGCTGCATTTGGCGTGCACCCCTGGGCGGAGGCGCTCCGGAGGCGCCTTGGGCTCGGGCTGAAGATGCCCGCTCGGGGTGACTTTCCAGGGGCCGCTTTGGCGTCTACATCAGTCGCGCGCGTCTCGAACGAACTCCGCATACCACTCGGCGCTTACGCCATCGGCAAGCTTGGCCGTCGACACGGCGACATGGTCGGCTGGCGACGGATCCAGGGAAAGCGCCTCGAGAATGCTCGCCACCACATCGCGCGGGGCCTCGATCAGGGCATCGTAGTCGATGCGCAGGGGTGCGACGCCCTCCCCTGCAAACCAGTCGGCCCAGGCGGTGTCGAACGCGGCAAACTCTTCCAGCTGGGCGGCTATTGCCGCACGGTCGTAATGCGGAGGCTCGGGCGGGGCCGTGCGCTCGAGCTCTTCGCCGTTCGCGTGTCGGTGCCACAGGCCGGTTTGCTGGGCCCGCACCAGCGAGATCGCTTGGGCGAGCTTGTTGCGGCGCGACAGGTGGACAAACAGCGTTGGTCCGAATGCAGCCTCGAAGCGTGCCACATCGGAGGGGCGGCCCGGGAAGAGCTGGCGGGCCTGCTCCATGAAGAACGTGAAGCTGCCGCGTTGGAGCCGGAGGGCGAAGATGCCGTTTGGGCCGGTTCCGCGGGCGCGGGCCGCGTCGAACACGGCGCACACCGCGTCGCGGTCCGTGGCGAACTGTGACCGGTCGAGGCGATACGCGTCGAGCCACTTCTCCAGCGCGGGATGGTGGAAATGCGAGCCGGGCTGGCCCGCCACGCCGGTGTCGGCCAGCAGGCGGCAAAGCAGCGTGCTGCCGCTGCGCGGCGCGGTGCAAATGACGTAGGCGCGGTATCCGGGATCGGGCATGTGCGGGCTTTGCTCACGGGCTCGCAGGCTTGTCGAGGCTGCTTTGCCCCTTGGCAATCCCCCAACGCCATCCGCCGAGGCTGACGCGGGCAAGGCCCGAGGCTCAGTGCGATGCGACGCGGCCCCAACGGATGCACGCCCAAATTCGTTCGTGGACTAGATACGAGACAGTTCCGATTAGGGTCGCCACCCCCGCCACGGCTCCGCCGCTCGCGACCGATCCCGTGACAATCCACGTGATCGCCACCATCGACAGAAAGCCGCTGGTTTGCCAGGTCAGCGTCTTCGCGATCGTTCGGGCGGGGCTGTCCATCTCTGCGGTCCGGTGTGGGTGAAGGCTGTCCCCATCTCTAACAAACACCGGACGGGGTGGCCATTATGCACCTTTTCATTGTTTTCCCCGATTTGTAGAGTAAAATCACCAACCATGACACAGATCGACAAGCGTGATCGGGCCGACATCTTCCGCACTCGGCTTGCCCAGCAGATGCAGAGCACGGGCCTCAACCGTTCGGCCCTGGCGCGAGCGTGCGGCGTAGACCGCTCGACGATCGCACAAGTGTTGTCGGGCGACGCGGCCCGACTGCCCAACGCGCATCTGGCTGCGGAATGCGCCGCGGCGCTGGGTGTCTCCGCCGACTGGTTGCTCGGGCTGTCCGACAGCCCCGAACGCCCGGGCGACATCCTGGCGGCGGCGATGGCCGTGACCGAGGCGGCGCGGTCCTCGGCCGACCAACAGCTTCTGGAGTGGCACCGCGAGGCAGCGGGCTACAAGATCCGCCATGTCCCCGCGACGCTTCCCGATGCGCTGAAGACCGAAGAGGTCCTGCAGTGGGAATACGACCACGCGCTGGCAAAGACGGCCGAGCAGGCGATCGGGGCCACCCAGGACCGCTATGCCTGGATGGGAGAGGCGCTGTCGGACTATGAGATCGCCGTGTCGTTGGGGGAGCTGCGCGCCTTTGCGGCAGGCGAGGGGTATTACCGCGGCCTCGATGCGGGTCTGCGGCGGGCGCAGCTACAGACCATCGCCGAAGTGGCCTACCGGCATTACCCGTCACTCAGGCTCTTCCTGTTCGAATCGCGGAGGATCTATTCCGCACCCGTCACCGTGTTCGGGCCTCGGCTGGGCGTGATCTATATCGGTCGGTTCTACCTGGCCTTTCGCTCGCGCGACCGGGTGCGCGCGCTGACCCAGCATTTCGACGGGCTGGTGCGCGAGGCTGAGGTGTCGCCGCGCGACGTTCCGGGCTGGGTCGGGCAGCTGGCAGAGACGGTCTGAGGCGCCCTCAGACCCATTGCCCTGGCTCGATCAGACCCAGATCCAGGAGTTGCCGGCTCGACCAGTCGAAGGGCGCAGAACCCGACCAGGTGAAACTGCCCACCTCGTCACGCGAGATCGGGTTGGCGCGCAGCGCCTTGGCCGCCCGGAACGAACAGATCGCGGCTGTAAGGTTGTTGTGCCAGGGGCAGGCATAGGTGTTGTATTCCGGCTCGCTGAACGTGTGATCTGGCCGCAGGCGCAGGCCGGGTGCAGCGCGGAACAGGCCAATCCGGTCGATCCGACGGCGGGACGGCTCGACATGCTCCTCGAACCGCCAGCGCAGGCCCCCGAAAAAGTCGAGCTGTCGCTCGGCCGGGCCGTTGGCAACCTTCGGGTCATTGCGGGCTAGGGCATAGTAACCGGTGGTGTCGAGCTGCGTCGCGCCAAGATCCACGCCCGTCTCACCGTCGGCGTAGAGATCGATGACGTAAGTCAGCATCGCAGAGCGGCGTTCCTCGGAATGGAACGCGAGGAGTTCGCCGACCGACCGGCTCTCGGCAAAGGGATAGAACAGGTACTCGGCGTTGTAGCAGTAGTGGAGCCAGGTGCCGGGCGCCGCGACGTCGAGCGCGGCGTTGACAGCATCGGCAAAAGCGCCGGCGCGACGGGTGTCCGCAGTGATGCGTAGGGGCTCCGACGGGTGCTCGGGCAGGGCGATGTCGGACGGCGCGAAGGCGACAATGGCCGTGAACCCGCGACCCTGGAGGTGGTCGAGGGTCGAGACGAGTTCCACGTCGTCCTCGACGACCAGAAGCGCCGCAGGCCCCTTGCCAAGCGCCGCGCGGCCGCTGCGGCGAAAGCTCTCGAGATCGGAAAACGTGCGGGCCATGGGGGCGTTCTAGCCCGTGGCGTCGGGCGCGGAAAGCGCCTCCAACCCGGCCGGACTCCGAGGGCCACCCGTTGTTGTCGCCGCGACAAAGTAGGGGAGCCGGGCGCGCACCGTTGCACGGTGCAGGCACGTTGCCTCGCGGGGCGTTCTCGGCTATCAGGCCGCTTCCGCACGAACGAGGTCAGGCCATGAGCGGCGCGCCGAAGAAGCTCTTCATCAAGACCTACGGCTGTCAGATGAATGTGTATGACAGCGAGCGCATGGCCGAGGCGCTGGGCGAAACCTATGAGCCGACCGAGCGTGCGGACGAGGCCGACCTGATCCTGCTGAACACCTGCCATATCCGCGAGAAGGCGGCCGAGAAGGTCTATTCCGAGATCGGCCGGCTGAAGGCGCTGAAGAGCGGCAAGCCCGATCTCAAGATTGGCGTGGCGGGCTGTGTGGCACAGGCGGAGGGGGCCGAGATCATGGCGCGCGCCCCGACGGTCGATCTGGTCGTGGGGCCGCAGAGCTATCACCGTCTGCCCGAGCTTGAGCGCAAGGCGCGCCGTGGCGAGCGGGCGCTCCACACCGAGTTCGACGAGGACAAGTTCGCCGCGCTGCCAACCCGCAGACGCAAGCGCGCGCCGTCAGCCTTCCTGACCGTGCAGGAAGGATGCGACAAGTTCTGCGCTTTCTGTGTGGTTCCCTACACGCGCGGAGCCGAAGTCTCGCGCCCGGTGGCGCGGGTGCTGGCCGAGGTGGAGCAGATGGTCGACGAGGGCGTGGCAGAGATCACGCTGCTCGGCCAGAATGTGAATGCCTATCACGGGGCGGATGGCAGCGAGGCTCGGAGCCTGGCGTGGCTGATCCGGCGGTTGGCCAAGGTCGATGGGCTGGAGCGCATCCGCTACACCACCTCGCACCCCAATGACATGACGCAGGACCTGATCGACGCCCACGGCACGTGCGAAAAGCTGATGCCCTACCTGCATTTGCCCGTGCAATCCGGCTCCGACCGCATTCTGAAGCGTATGAACCGGCGGCACACGGCGGCGTCCTATCTTGCGATCATCGAGCGTTTGCGTGCGGCGCGACCCGATCTGTTGTTGTCTGGCGACTTCATTGTCGGCTTTCCCGAGGAGACCGACGCGGACTTCGAGGCGACGCTCGATTTGGTCCGCCAGGTGGGCTACGGGCAGGCCTACTCGTTCAAGTATTCGGCGCGCCCCGGCACGCCTGCGGCCGAGAGGATCGAGGTTCCGGCTGAGGTAGCCGATGCCCGGCTTCAGCGGCTGCAGGCCCTTCTGAACGAGCAGCAGCGCGCGCGCCAAGACGCCATGGTGGGCCGCGAAACGACCGTGCTCTTCGAAAAGCCAGGTCGGATGCCCGGCCAGATGGTCGGCAAATCCGAACATCTGCACGCGGTCTATGCTGACGCGCCCGATGTGCAGGTCGGCGAGATCCGGCGTGTGCATATTGACGACACGGCACCCCACTCCCTGGCAGGGCGCCTTATCTGATCCCGGCCATTCGGAGGATCGGGCCAGCCTAGTCTTGGGTCAGCTCGGCGGGCTGGTGCGCAGAATGCTGAGCAGCGTATCGCGCTGATACCCAAAGTTGCTCTCGCCGAGGCCGTACTCATCGCGGCAGACCCGCATGCCGATGGCGTGGGCCCGCTCGTAGGTATACCCGAGCTGAACGAGGTCGTTCACGAACACGGCGTTCGGCCGGTCCCAAGCGATGGTACGGATCCACCCACGATAGCAACTGATCGTGATCTTGTTGACGTCGTTGTCGACGGGAGACGGCAGCTCCTGCGCGGCGGCCCCAGTTACAGTAAGCGCGACAAGGCCAACGGCCAGCGCTGTCGCAGGAATAAACTTGATCATCGGTAGTCCTCTTCCGCTCGCGCACAAACATGGGGCCGCGGAAACGGATCCCGCGCGTGCCAGCAAAACTCGCCGGAACGCATACCCCTCGCGTGGCACCATACCGGACAGCGGCCGCCTGTGAAGGTCGGACGCAATTCTGCCGCATTGCCGGAGACAATCCCGCTGTGACGGCAGGATTGTTCATGCCTTTGGTCTACGCCCTCCACGCAACCCGCGGCCGGGCCGCAAACATGTCGATTCTGTGGCGCACCAAGATCCTCCGACGCATAGCGACGGGTCGACTGGGCCAGCCAGCTGGACCACATCATTTGGTTGAGATCGGGCGTGCTGAAAGCCGATTTTGTGGTGCGTCGGCGGATTTGTGTGTCAGTGCGGTGAATTTTAGGGCTGGGGTCCTTGCCAGCGAGCGGTATGCCAGTGCAGCATCACCCCGAATGGTTCTTCGAGCGGAGCAGCCTTATTGGCAATAGATGCCCTGACCCAAGCGGTGTCTGACGACATCGTCGAGACCGCAATTGAGTTCCCCGACAACCGCCTTCTCGTCGAGCTTTGCGGAGAGTTTGACAGAAATCTTGCCCAGATTGAGCACGGTCTAGGCCTGCAGATCCTGCGCCGGGGGAATCACTTGGCGCTGGTGGGCGAGAGCGCGGCGCGCGCGAGAGGCGCGGACCTGCTGCAATCGCTCTACGAGCGGCTGGAGGCAGGCCGGGAAGTGACTGCCGCCGATATCGATGCGGCGCTGCGCTTTGGCGAGACCGAGGCCGATACGCCCCCTGGCGACCAACTCGAGATGTTCCAGGGCGGGCATGTCGAGATCAAGACCCGCAAGAAAATCATCGAGCCGCGGACTGAGGCCCAGCGCGCCTATGTCAGGGCGTTATTCTCCAACGAGCTGAGCTTTGGCATTGGGCCCGCGGGCACCGGCAAGACCTATCTCGCCGTCGCGGTCGCGGTGAACCTGTTCATCACGGGCAAGGTCGACCGGATCCTGCTTAGCCGGCCGGCGGTGGAGGCCGGCGAGCGGCTGGGCTTTCTGCCCGGCGACATGAAGGACAAGGTCGACCCCTACATGCAGCCGCTTTACGACGCGCTGAACGATTTCCTGCCGGGCAAGCAGGTAACGAAGCTGATCGAGGAGAAGACGATCGAGATCGCGCCGCTGGCCTTCATGCGCGGTCGGACCCTGTCGAACGCGGCCGTGGTGCTCGACGAGGCGCAGAACGCCACGGGCATGCAGATGAAGATGTTTCTTACCCGTCTCGGCGAAGGCAGCCGCATGTGCATCACGGGCGACCGGACACAGGTGGACCTGCCGCGCGGCGTCACAAGTGGTCTGGCCGAAGCCGAGCGCCTGC
This sequence comes from Pseudomonadota bacterium, assembly GCA_039822045.1. Classification (GTDB taxonomy): domain Bacteria; phylum Pseudomonadota; class Alphaproteobacteria; order Rhodobacterales; family Rhodobacteraceae; genus HLUCCA09. Next base: position 132,710 of record JBCBMY010000013.1, read on the forward strand.
TGAAGGGGATCGACGGGATCTCGTTCAGCTACTTCACCGCAAAGGACGTGGTGCGCCACCGGCTCGTGGCGGAGATCATCCACGCCTATGACGCGGACGCGGAGCGGGGCTGAGCCACGTGGCCGACGTTGAGGTCCTTGTGGAGGATGCGGGCTGGGAGGGTCTGGCCCTCGCGGAACTTGCGCACGCCGCGGCCAATGCCGTGTTCGAGCGGCTTCGGATCGACGACGCGGCCGAGATCTCGCTGCTGGCGACGTCGGACGCCGCGGTCGCCCGGCTCAATGCCGATTTCCGCGGCAAGCCGCAGCCGACCAATGTGTTGTCCTGGCCCGCGTCCGATCTGGCGCCGGAAGCGCCCGGCATTGCGCCATCCTTGCCAAAAGCCGATGCGACGGGGGAATTGTTTCTCGGCGACATTGCGCTGGCCTTCGAGACATGCGCCGCCGAGGCCGATGCTGGCGGCAAACCGCTCAGCGAACACGCAACGCACCTGATTGTTCACGCGATCTTGCATCTTCTGGGGTACGATCACACATCCGACGAGGATGCCGTCTTGATGGAAGGGCTAGAGACGGAGATACTTTGTCAGCTTGATGTAGCCGACCCTTATTCCGGGCACGCTGCAGAAGCTGGGTCTTGAGCCGGCGCGATTTGCGCGTCGCATGTGGAAAGGATCGATGGGCGACACCACCGACGGGTCCTCTAGCGCTGCGCACAGCGCGCAGATGGACCACACCGCCACTCCCCAAGAGGGGGGGCTTTTTTCAAGAATTTCATCGTTCTTCGGCGCGGCCGATGTGACGGCAGCCGATGCAGGACCGCCGCCGGCGCTTCTGGGTGAGGCCCCGCTCGGGATGGGAAACCTGCGACGGATGCGCGTGGAAGACGTGGCCATCCCGCGGGTCGAGATCACGTCCGTCTCGGTCGACATCAGCTTTGATGCACTCGTCGAGGTGTTTCGGGAGAGCGGCAACACGCGGCTCCCGGTTTATGAGGGGACGCTCGACAACCCGCTGGGCATGATCCACCTCAAGGATTTTGCGCTGAAGCACGGCTTCAACGGCCACAGCCACGAAGACTTCGACCTTCCCGGCCTCCTGCGTCCGCTCCTCTACGCGCCGCCGTCGATGCCCATCGGCGTGCTGCTGACCAAGATGCAGACAGACCGCAGTCACATGGCGCTTGTCATCGACGAGTATGGCGGCGTCGATGGCATCGTCACTATCGAAGACCTGATCGAACAGGTGATCGGCGAGATTGAGGACGAGCACGACGTCGACGAAGAGGCGCTTTGGACAGAGGAAAAGCCCGGATGCTTCGCGGCCGCCGCGCGCGCACCCATCGCCGACTTCCAGGAGGCGATAGGCCTCGCGCTTGTCGCCGAAGACGAAGAGGAAGAGATCGACACGCTCGGCGGTCTGGTCTTTATGGCGGCAGGGCGTGTTCCGGCACGGGGGGAGGTGATCTCGCACGGCTCGGGCGCGCAGTTCGAGGTGATCGACGCCGACCCGCGTCGGATCAAACGTCTGCGCGTGCGCTTGCCCGGCGCTCCGGTCCTGTCTAGTCAGGCACAACGACCGGCGACTGCGGCGGAATAGGCCCGGCGCCAACGCACGCGTAGGCCACGACAGGGGACCCCGCTCCATGCGAGACGACGCGACCGAGGCGGGCGCGGCGACGGACGAGGCGCAAGGCGACGCGCCCGGGATCCGGCCGGCAAAGCAGCCAAAGCGCCCCCCGCCACCGGCGGGGCCGGATTTCACGCCGGTGCTGCGTTTCGTGGAGCACCCGTGGAAAGGGCCCGGCCTTGCGTTTTTGCTTGGGGCGATCGCGGCGCTTGGGCATGTCCCGGTCTCGTGGCCGTGGCTTGCGATGCTGGCCTTCGCACTCGCCATCGGCCTCTTCACGATGGAGATCGGATGGTGGCGTGCCGCGTGGCGTGGGCTGGCCATGGGCACCGGCTTCTTCGCGGTGTCATGGTTCTGGATCGTCGAGCCGTTCTTTGTGGACCCGCTGCGCCACGGCTGGATGGCACCGTTCGCGCTCCTCTTTCTGTCAGCCGGCATGGCCCTCTACTGGGCGCTTGCATTTGGATTGGCGGCCGCACTCGGCAGATGGGTTGGCGGCGGGCAGAAGGCGCGGGCGATCTGGATGGTGGCGCTGTTGACCGGGGCCGAGATGCTTCGCTCGATCCTCTTCACCGGGTTTCCCTGGGCGCTGATTGGGCAGATTTGGGTCGACTGGCCGCAGATGCAGGGCGCGGCGCTCTTCGGTGCGGACGGGCTGACGCTGGTGACGCTGACGGCCGCGGCATTGCCGACGCTCTTTGGTGCGCGCCGCATGGTGCTGGGCGGGATCGCGGGCGCCGCGCTCGCGGCTCTGCCGGGTCTCTACACCGCGTTGCGGGTGCCTGGGGGACCGCCCGCCTTGGCCGAGCCAGCGCAGATTGTGCGGATCATCCAGCCCAACGCCGCGCAGCATCTGAAATGGCGCCCGGATATGATCGACGTGTTTTGGCAGCGTATGCTGGACCAGACTGCGGCCGAAGGGGAGCTTGGGGCGCCCGATGTGGTGATCTGGCCCGAAACGGCGGTGCCTTACCTGCTGCAAAACGCCCAAGGTCCGTTCCAGCAGATCAGCGCGTCTGCAGGCGAGGCCATGGTTGCCCTTGGCATTCAGCGACGCGACGATGCGGGGCGCTGGTACAACTCGCTCGCTGTCCTGTCCCCCGCGGGAGAAGTCACGGAGGTGTACGACAAGCATCACCTCGTCCCGTTCGGAGAGTTCATGCCGTTCGCCGGCCTCTTTGCGCGGCTTGGGATCTTTGGCCTCGCAGCGAACGACACCGGTGGCTATGCGCGTGGGCCGGGGCCGCGGCTGGTCGCGCTGGGGCAGGCGGGGCTCGCGCTTCCGCTGATCTGCTACGAGGCGATCTTCTCGCGTGACATCGCGCGGGCGCCGGCGCGGCCCGATTGGCTGATGAATGTCACCAACGATGCCTGGTTCGGCCAGATTTCCGGCCCGTATCAGCACCTTGCGCAGTCCCAGTTGCGCGCGGTCGAAACCGGCCTTCCGGTATTGCGCTCGGCCAACACCGGCGTGTCGGCGGTGATCGACCCCTATGGCCGCATCCTTCAGGCCCTTCCGCTGGGCGAGGCCGGGATCATCGACAGCCCACTGCCGAGCGCTCTGCCACCCACAATGTTTGCGCGCTGGGGAACGTTGCCCGTGCTCGTTGCGCTTTGTTTCCTCGTAACTTGGGCAACGGCCCTTGGAGTGACGAGAGGGCTTGCGGGCTCCCGTAACCGCGCGTAAGGGGCACGTCTTGACCACCACAACGGCTTCCTGGCGTGGTGGCGAGGCATCAACGGAGCACCTTTTCCATGTCCCGTCTCGATTACACGTTCACCTCTGAGTCCGTCTCAGAGGGCCACCCCGACAAGGTCTGTGACCGAATCTCCGACGCCGTGCTCGACGCCTTCCTCCGCGAAGAAGCCCAGGCACGGGTCGCCTGTGAAACCTTTGCGACCTCCGGTATGGTTGTGATCGGCGGCGAGGTGGGCCTGTCGAACCCCGAGCGGCTTAAGGATTACATGGGCCGCGTGGGTCAGATCGCCCGCGACTGCATCAAGGATATCGGATACGAGCAGGAGAAGTTCCACTGGAACACCTGCCACGTGCTGAACTTCCTGCATGAGCAGTCGGCCCATATTTGGCAGGGCGTCAGCCAGGACGGGGCGGGCGACCAGGGCATCATGTTCGGCTATGCCACCGACGAGACGCCCGATCTCATGCCGGCGCCGATCCAATACGCGCAGGCCATCCTCCGCCGGCTGGCGGACGTCCGGAAATCGGGGGAGGAGCCGACGCTGCGGCCCGACGCAAAGTCGCAGCTGTCGATTCGCTATGAGGGCGGCAAGCCCGTCGAGGTGACGTCGATCGTGCTGTCGACCCAGCACGAAAGCGAAGAGCAGAGTTCCGACGACATCCGCGCAATTGTCGAGCCCTATATCCGCGAAGTGGTGCCGGCGGCCTGGCTGACCGACAAGACCGAATGGTGGGTGAACCCCACCGGCACCTTCGTGATTGGCGGACCCGACGGCGATGCCGGGCTGACCGGGCGCAAGATCATCGTGGATACCTACGGCGGTGCCGCACCCCATGGCGGCGGCGCGTTTTCCGGCAAAGACCCGACCAAGGTTGACCGGTCGGCCGCCTATGCCGCGCGCTATCTGGCCAAGAACGTGGTCGCCGCCGGTCTTGCCAAGCGCTGCACGATCCAGGTGTCCTACGCGATCGGCGTGGCCAAGCCCCTGTCGATCTATGCCAACACCGAGGGCACCGGCGTGGTGGAAGAGGCCGCGATCGAGCGCGCGCTGATGGAAGTCATGGACCTCACGCCGCGCGGCATCCGCGAGCATCTGCAGCTCAACAAGCCGATCTATGAGCGCACCGCGGCCTATGGCCATTTCGGGCGCCAGCCCGACGCCGATGGCGGCTTCTCCTGGGAGAAGACCGACCTTGTGGACGCGCTGAAAAAGGCGGTCGCCTGAACGTCGTGTCATAGCTGCGCCGAGCCTCGCGGATGATCCGCGCGGCCCGGCGCATGCATCTAGGACAGAGAAAGAAAGCCTGTGTCGAGCGGGCATGTGGTGCCGTCGCTCAAGCGCACCTGGCCAAACTCGATGTCGAGTGTGACGGGCGCCCTGGCGCCCGTCGGCAAAGCTCCGAGCGCATGAGAAACGGCGACGGAGCCGCTGGGCTCAAGCGCGAGCGCCGTGGGCACGCCCGCGTCGGACCAGGGATTGGACGCGGCGGAACGGGATCGGCCGGCGCCGCCCCAGCTGCGGCCGTCTTCTATGCCCAACACGCCGCGATGCTCTCCATTCCAGGGCGGGTAGAACCGTCCGCCATGGGACCACCACAAGAGGGTTGCCGGAAGCTGGGCGACGTCGCGGATCAGGAGGGTCACGTCGCCCTCGACCGGACGCAGGGCGGTTGCCCAGCCGTACCCCATGGATGCTCTCTCGGGCAGCATGACGAAATCGGTGTGCCGCTCGGCCAGAGGAAACCGGGTCAGGTCTGCCTGGCTGCCCTCGAACGTGGGAAAGCGGGTCAGGTCGTCGCTGGCTGCGGGGTAGGCAAGATGGCTATGCCCCTGTGCCGGGTCAGTCTCGAGCGGCATGTCGGGCGTTTCGGCTCGTGCCTTGGGCGAGAACGCAAGCAGGCCACCGGATCGCAGATCCACCATCGCGTGGTGGGCGACCGGCAGGGCACCCGAGCCGCCGTGAAAGATGTGCCGCTGGTAGAGAAACGGGTGATTGTCGACCAGGCGCCAGAGCTTCTCGACTTGGGCCCCTGCCACCGCACGCGTTAGGCGAAACCGCGCAAGCCGCCCGTCGGCGCTCGCCAGATCATCGACCAATTCCCAAGGAGCATTGGCTGTCCAGCCATGGGGCGGGGCATCCTCAACATCGTCGGCGCCGAAGGGCGCGCAGAAGAAATCCCCTGACATGGCGCGCAGATGCGGCGGCATGTCGGGCGGGAAGCGGTCCGGATTGTCCGGCCCGTCGGCCCAGGGCACACGGGCAAGCGGCGCAACGGTCCGCCCGTCGCGCACGACCTCGAAGGCCGCCAGCTGCCCGAATGACAGGTCGAGCGTTGCGCGGATTCCGACCGCCTCGATGGTATGGTGCGCCATGGGGGCGATCTTACTCTCGCGTGCGGGCCCGTCGAGAGCGCTTGCGTCTTCACTGGCGCCTCAGGGCAGGACGCAGAGCATCTCATAGAGCAAGTTCGCCGCGATGAGAGCGGTGTTGCCGGTCGGATCATAGGGCGGCGAGACCTCGACGAGATCGCAGCCCACAAGGTGGAGTCCTGCGCAGCCTCGGACGATTTCGAGCGCCTGCCAGGTGTTCAGACCGCCGGGCTCGACCGTACCCGTGCCGGGTGCAAAGGCGGAATCCAGACTGTCGATGTCGAAGGACAGGTAGACCGGGCCGCCCCCCATCTGCGCGCGCACCTCTTCCATCAGGGGCGTCAGCGAACGCCACCAGCATTCTTCGGCCTGGACCACGCGCCAGCCCTGTTGCCGTGCCCAGTCGAAATCCTCGGCCGTGTATCCGGTGCCGCGTAGCCCGATTTGGACAACGCGCGCATTGTCGAGGCATCCCTCCTCCCAGGCGCGGCGGAACGGGCAGCCGTGGGCCGCGGGCTCGCCGAACATCGCCTCGTTGATGTCGGAATGCGCATCGATGTGGATCAGGCCGACGGGCCCATGCCGCTCGGCCATCGCCCGCAGGATCGGCCAGGTGAGCGTGTGGTCGCCGCCGAGCGTGAGTGGTACTGCAACCTCAGTGAGAATGCCGCGATAGTGCTCGGCGATGATGTCGATCGACTTCTTCAGGTCGAACGTATTGATCGGCACGTCGCCGATATCGGCAACCTGCATCCGGTCGAACGGTGCGGCGCGGGTTGCCATATTGTAGGGCCGCAGCATGCGGCTTTCGTCGCGGATCTGGCGGGGGCCAAGGCGGGTGCCCGGGCGGTTCGAGGTTCCGATATCCATCGGGATGCCCACGAAACAGGCATCGAGCCCTGCGGCCGTCTGCTGCGACGGCAACCGCATGAACGAGACGGGTCCGCCGAAGCGCGGCATCTCGTTGCCGCCGAGAGGTTGGTTGTAGCTGGCCATGCCATGCTCCTGTCGCCAATAGTCGGGCGCAGCCTAGATGCTGAGGGGCTTAGAGAAAATGCCGCGACGGGGACTCGCGGCGCGGACGACAGGAGAGGCCCATGACCCGTAATGATGTTTTGCTTGGCACCACGCTCTTGGCCGGTGCGCTGGGCGCCGGCACGGCCACGGCACAGGACGAACTGAACGCGCTTGTCTGGTGCGATCACACCGACGACGCGCTGATCGAGCCGTTCGAAGAGGCCCACGGCGTCACCGTCAATCTGCGGGAATATGAGGGTACGGGCGCGGCGCTGGCGCTTCTTGAGCAGTCGCGCCCGGGGGACTGGGACGTGCTTGTGATCGACGGGATCGACGTATTCCGCGCGGTCGAGGCGGGGCTTCTGGCGCCCCTGCCGGAAGACGACCTGCCGATCGCCGACTTCTTCCCCGAGGTCGTCATGGCCGAAAACAACAGCGCCGATGGCGTGACCTACGCCGTGACAGAGAAGTTCGGCTACAACACGATCTCCTACAATTCCGAGAACGTCGACGAGGCCGACATGCAGGACCTCGCGACCGTCTGGTCGGAGAAGTATGACGGCCGGATCTCGATCTACGATTACTACCTGCCAGTCATGGGCCTGGCGGCGATTGCCGAGGGCATTCCAACCGCCGAGATCGGCGCCGGCAACCTTGAGGCCATCGGCGGAACGCTCGGCGCGATGCGGTCGCGCGCGGCGTCGGTCGGCGGTGTGGTGGCAGCGCAAACGGCGCTTGCGACGGGAGAGGTCGACATTGTCGTGGGCGGCGGGGAGTGGCTGACGGGCGCCCTCTCGGCCGAACAGCCTGAGCTGACCTGGACGATCCCCGATGCCGGCGCGGTGAGGTGGACGCAGTCCATCGGCATTCTGGCCGACAGCGAGAACCAGGAGATGGCCCTGGAATTCATCAAGTACATCGTCAGCCCGGAAGGGCAGGCGCGCCTTGCGACCTCCGCCTGCTTCTGGGGCATGCCGGCCAATGCCAAGGCGGGCGATGTGCTGAGCGCAGAGCAGAAGGAGGTGCTGCGCTGGGACAGCCAGCCCGACTATCTGGCCCGCACGCAGCTCTACCCGGCGCCCGACACCGATCTGGACATTGAGATGCAGGACCTCTGGCTGGAGACACTGTCGAAATAGGGAACGGCAGTGGACCAGGATAGACGCCGCGGCTGGGCCCTCACGGGCCCGGCGCTTGTATGGACGGTGGCGTTCTTCGTTGTGCCCTTCCTCGTCATGGCGGCGATGAGCCTGGCGACATTGGAAGGGCGCGAGCTCGTTTGGGAGCTGTCGTTCGCCAACTATGGCGAGCTGGCCGAGAAGGCGTATCTGGCCCGTGCGATCCAGGTGTCGTTGGAGATCACGCTGACGGTCACGGTCATTTCGGTGCTGCTGGCCTATCCGCTCGCCTGGGTCGTCGCGTTTCATATCCCGCCGCGCTGGCAGCGTCTGGCGCTCGTGCTTGCGATCCTGCCGTTTTGGACCTCCTACGTCGTGCGCTCCTATGCGTGGCTCTTGGTTCTGGCGCGCGAGGGCGTGGTGAACCAGACGCTGATGGGCCTGGGGCTGATCTCGGAACCCGTGACGCTCGCCAATACTCGGCTGGCCACCGTGACGGGCTTCGTCCATTTCTTTGTGATGCTGCTGACGTTGACGATCTACGCCAACCTTGTGCGCCTGTCGCCGAACTACGCAAGGGCGGCGGCGGACCTGGGAGCGGGACCGGTGGCGACGTTCCGGCACGTGATCCTGCCGTTGACGCTGCCGGGGGTCGTGACCGGCGCGTTCCTGACCTTCGTCCTCTGCATCGGCGATTACGTCACGCCGCAGATCCTCGGCGGAAACACTGAGTTGACCGTGCCGCAGGTGATCATGGTGCAGCTCGGGCGACGGGCCGACTTCCCGTTGGCCTCGGCGCTGGCGCTTGTCCTCATGGCGATTGTGACGCTGGCCTACCTCGCCTCGGCGCGCTGGCTGAGGCTCGACCGGGTATGAGAACCGGAGCGTCGTGATGCTGCGAGTGCTGCCTTGGGCCTATCTCGCGTTGGCACTTGCCTTCATCTATCTGCCGGTCGCCGTGCTGGTTCTGTTTTCCTTTCAAGGCGGTGCGCTGCCCGTTCCGCCGTTCGACGGGCCATCGGGCCAATGGTATGCCGAAGTCCTGTCGGACGAGGATCTCGTCGGCGCGCTTTGGCGCTCGGTGGCCGTCGCGGCAGGCTCAGCGGCGCTGGCCGTCGCCTTGGGGTTCGGCGCGGCCCTGGGCCTCGCGCGGCACGTCCTGCCCGGCGCTCTTGCCGTGCGCGCCCTCCTGATCGCGCCGCTCACCGTGAGCTACCTGATCGTCGGGCTCGGCCTGTTGATCCTGTTTCAGCGGCTGGGCCTTGGCCCCTCTCTCTGGGCCGTAGGTGTTGGGCATGTGGTGATCAACCTGCCGCTTGCCTTCGCGATCCTCTATGCGGCGATGGGGGCCGAGCAGGAGCGTGCCGAACAGGCCGCGCGCGATCTGGGGGCAGGCGAGGCGCAGGTGATAGTGTTGGTGACCTTACCAATGCTGGCGCCGGCGCTCCTTGCGGCCTTCTTCCTGTCGGTCACGTTGTCTTGGGACGAATTCATCATCGCATTCCTGCTCAGCCGATTTGACGTGACTTTGCCGGTCGAGATCTGGTCGCTCCTCCGCTCGGGCTTGTCGCCGCGCCTGAACGCCATCGGCTCGGTCGTGTTTCTTGTCTCGGTCGCTGCGGTTCTGCTGGTCGAAGCGCTGCTTCTGCGGAGGCGACGGGCATGAGCGCGCCGGGTGCCGTGGCGCTCACGGGGATTGCTCACCGGTTCGGGGGGGCGACAGCGCTGACGGGCGTCGACCTTGGCATCGCAGCAGGTGAATACGTCACGCTGCTGGGGCCGTCGGGATGTGGGAAAACGACGCTCCTGAATGTTTTGGGCGGCTTCCTGCGGCCTGATGCAGGGTCCGTGCGGATCGGCGCCGAGGACGTGACCGACCGCCCTGCGGCGCGGCGCCCAACGGCGACCGTCTTTCAAGACTACGCGCTCTTCCCCCATATGACGCTTGCGGAAAACGTGGCTTTCGGCCTGCGCATGGCTGGAATGGGTCGCGGTGCTCGGCGCGCACGGGCCGAGGAGATGCTTGCGCTCGTCGGTCTTGGGGGCCTTGGTGCAAACCGCCCGCACATGCTGTCGGGGGGGCAGCGGCAGCGCGTGGCCTTGGCACGCGCTCTGGCGGTGCAACCCGCTGTGCTGCTCCTTGACGAGCCGCTTGGCGCGCTGGACCTCAAGCTTCGCCGCGCAATGCAGGACGAGTTGAAGACCATCCACCGTCAGTTGGGTACAACCTTCGTGCACGTCACCCACGATCAGGAAGAGGCGATGGCGATTGCCGACCGGATCGTCGTGATGAATGCGGGCCAGATCGAGGACGATGGGCCGCCGGAGCGCGTCTACCGCAAGCCTGCCACCTTGTTTGCTGCGGGTTTCATGGGCGAGATGAACCGCATTCCTGGCGAGGCGCAGGGCGGCAAGCTCGAAACCGCGTTTGGCGTTGTGCCGGCCGACGGGGCAGGGCGCCACGTTCTGTGCCTTCGGCCCGAGGCCGTTGGTCCGGGGCGCACCGGGCTGCAGATAGGGCCGGCCAAGGTGCGCGACGCGGCGTTCTTCGGCACCTATATTCGGGCGCATCTGGAGCCGCGCGCTGCGCCGGGCCTGATCCTTGTCGCTCATCTGCCGCCGGGGCCCGTGCCGACAGAAGGGGCGGAGATGGATCTGGGTGCGGACATGTCTGACCTCAACATCTATCGGGAGCCGTGACATGGAGCGCGTGCGAGCAGAGGACTGGTATCGGGTCGAGCCTGTCGGAGACGGCATCACGCTGATCGACGAGCCCTTCATCAAGCCGTTCTACCGGTGCAACTGTTGGCATGTGCGAGGGCGCGACCGAGACATGCTGGTCGACAGTGGCATGGGCGTGGTGCCGCTTGGCAAATGGGTGCCGCTTGTGGCCGAGCGCGATTTGATCGCCGTCGCCTCGCACACGCATTTCGACCATATCGGTGCGCACCACGAGTTCAGCACGCGGCTGGTTCACCCCGCCGAGGCCGACATTCTGGCCGATCCCACCAATGCGGCTACGCTGGCCGACCCCTATGTCACCGACGACATCTTCGACGCGCTGCCGCCCGAACCTTACAGCTCGGCGCGTTACCACGTGCCGTCGGCGCCAGCGACGGGGCTGGTGGAGGATGGCGACATGATCGACCTCGGCGACCGACGGTTCGAGGTGATCCACACGCCGGGTCATTCCCCTGGGGGCATCGCTCTTTGGGAAGCCGCGACGAGCGTCCTGATCTCAGGCGATATCGTCTATGACGGGCCGCTGGTCGAAGACACGTACCACGCCAATGCTGATGACTATCATCGCTCGATGGTGCGCCTCTACGACCTGCCCGTGCGCGTGGTCCATGGCGGCCACTTTCCGAGCTATTCCGGCGAACGGCACCGCGAGATCATTCGCTCCTGGCTGGACGCCAAGGACCAGGGAGCCTGACGAGACACGTCACTCACCCCGATAGACATGCACCGAGCAGGTGGCGTGCCGCACCACACGCGCCGCGGTCGACCCGATCAGGTGGTCGACGAGCCCGGGCTTGTGCGAGCCCATCACGATGCACTCGACATCGTTCTGCGCCGCATATTCGAGGATCGTGCGCGACACATGCCCCTGAACGAGCTTTGGCTCGACCTCGGGGAAGGCCGACAGCTTCTCGCGAAAGAGCTCCTGGGCCCGTTTGGTCCCCTCGGCCTGCAGGTCTTCCCTAAGCCGCGCGTTCGCGGTGCCGGTTGGCTCTTCCAACACGTGCAGCGCGATGATCTTGCCGCCGGGGGCGCAGGCGAAACGTGCGAATTCCAGCGTCTTGTCAGAGACTTGGTGGTCGAGGGCCATGGCCACGAGGATTCTTGCGTACACCGTCCTGCTCCGTTCCGTTTCGACTCGTCCGTCCTTGCCGCTCAGCCCCGTGCCGGCAGCGGCCGCTTACTTCTCCGCTTCGCGCCGATTGTGCGACACCGACGAATAGAGCGCGTATCCGATCAGCGTGACCCCGATCAGGCCCGTCAGCAGCTCGGGCACATGCATCAGCGATTGCATGAACATGATCAGCGCGAGGGCAAAGATCGAATAGAACGCGCCGTGCTCGAGATAGCGGAACTCCTGCAGCGATCCCTTCTCGACCAGCATGATCGTCATCGACCGGACATACATCGCGCCGATGCCAAGCCCGATGGCGATAAGCAGGATGTTCGTCGTCAGCGCGAAGGCCCCGATCACGCCATCAAAGGAAAAGCTGGCGTCGAGGACCTCAAGATAGAGAAACGCGCCCAGCCCGCCCTTTGCCCCCAGATGCGCCATGGCTTGCGAGGATTGGTCGAGGTAGGTGCCGAGGCCGTCCAGCAGCATGAACAGCAACAGGCCCATGATCGCTGAAAACAGAAACGAGGATCGGTGCTCCTCAAGCAGGGCCTGAGAGATTGAAACGACTATGAGGAGGACGAACGCGATCTCGAACCCGCGGATCGAACCGCACTTCCGGAGCCGGTGTTCGAGCCCTTCGATCCAGTGGATCGACTTGTCCTCGTCGACGAAGAACTTGAGCGCGACCATCATCAGAAAAGTCCCGCCGAAGGCCGCGATGGGACCATGGGCATGCGAGATGATGTCGGAGTATGTGTCGGGCTCGGCGAGCGCCAGACGCATCGCCTCGATCGGGTTGATCCAGGCAAAGATCGCGACGATCGCGAGCGGAAAGATGATTCGCATGCCAAAAACCGCGATCAGGATGCCCCAAGTCAGGAAGCGCTGCTGCCAGACCGGGCTCATCTCCACCAGCTTGTTGGCGTTGACGATGGCGTTGTCGAAGGACAGCGAGATCTCCAGCGCCGCCAGGACCGAGCCGATCAGCAGGAACGACAGGATCGCGCCCACCGTGCCCTCGGTTTCCCACCCGAGCCAACCCGACAGGCACAGCCCGACAACTGTGACGATCAATGGCCATTTGAGATAGGATAGGGTCGACCGTCGAGGCGCCACGCCCGCACTGTCACTCGCCATAGATTACTCCTGGCAGCCATAGCGCAATCTCTGGAAACGCAAACACCACGACGAGGCCCACGATCTGGATCACCATGAACTGCATCATGCCCAGATAGATGTCCCTCAGGTCCCATTCCGGTACGACGCCCTTAAGGAAGTAGGCGGACAAGGCCACCGGAGGACTGAGCCACGCTGTCTGCAAACAGACCGCTACGAGAATCGCAAACCACGTCAGGTTTATCTCGAGCGCAATCAGGGTCGGCACGAGGATCGGTACGATGATCAGCACGATTGGCACCCACTCCAACGGCCAGCCAAGCAGGAACACCAGCGCGAGGATGATGATCACGATCATCGTTGGCGACATGTCCCAAAGCAGCAGGAGCTCCGTCAGCATCGTCGGCGTCCCGAGCCTGGAGAACACCGCGCCAAAGAAGTTCGACGCCGCAACAAGGAACATGATGAGGACGGTGATCTCGAGCGTCTTCACCAGGGCGTCATAGGAACCCGACCACGTGAATTTGCCGTAGGCGAGCGATAGAAGGACCGCGCCGAACGCGCCGCAAGCTGCAGCTTCCGATGGCGTCGCCCAGCCCGCGAGGATCGACCCAAGGGCAAAGGCAATCAGGGCCGTCGGCGGCACCAGGCCCAGAAACAGCTCCTTCACGATAAAGCCCGTGTCGTCGACCCGGTCTTCTTCCGGAAGGACCGGCCCGAGATCGGGATTGATCCAGCAGCGGATCAGCGCATAGGCCATGTAGAGCACGGCAAGCATCACACCGGGCAGGATCGCCGCCTGGAAGAGCTCGGTGACCGGGATCTCCAGCACCGGGCCCATCACGACCAGCATGATTGAGGGTGGAATCAGAATCCCGAGCGTCCCACCCGCGGTGATCGATCCCGCCGCGAGCTGAACGTCATAGCCCGACTTGTTCATCGTCCGTGCCGCCATGATCCCCAGAATGGTCACCGAGGCGCCCACGATCCCGGTCGCAGCAGCAAAGATCATCGACACGAAGAGAACCGCTACGAAGAGCGCCCCGCGGGTTTGCGAGAACATCATCTGTATGGCGAGGAAGAGCCGTTCCATCAGCCCCGCCTTCTCCATCACGATCCCCATGAAGACAAAGAGCGGCACCGCCACAAGTTGCCCGTCGAGCATGGTCGCGTTGAACTGGAACGTCTGCAGATGGAAGGTCAGCTTTGCGCCAAAGCCCCATGCGCCAAATGCGAACGCCAAGAAGATCAGGGTGAAGCTGATCGGAAAGCCAACGAAGATCGCAAACAGCATCACCGCGATCATCAGGATGCCGATTGCCTCGGGTGCTAGGTTCAGAAGGCCAGTCCACCCGATGGATGCCCGCCACAGATCTCCCATCGGGAGGGTGTTTGGATACATCGTTGCCACCAGGATCGCCGCCAACACCACGGCATAGGGCAGCAGCAGCCGAAGGAAGAAGCGGCGCCGTTCCTCCGACATCTCGTAGAGCGACTTCAGGAACTCCGACATGCCTTGCAACAGAAGCAGCGCAGCGCACACGGGCATGGCTGTTCGGGCCGGGGCAAGGGGCGCCATTGCACCCGAAAATGCCCGTTCCCACGTGTCCCACGCCTTGTAGGTGTACTCATAGGACACCCACAGGAAAAACAGCATCGCCGGGAAGTAGAACAACATGTACAGCACGCAGTCGACGGTCATCTGCCGCTCAATGGGCCAGCTGCGATAGAGAAAGTCCGCGCGGATATGCACGCCGCGCATCAGCGCATAGCCTGCCCCGAGCATGAACATGGCGCCCGCGATCATCGCCGAGTAGTCGAGAACCCACTGCGTAGGCCCGAGCCCGATGCTGCGGGCGTAGTCGCCGGCGCCAAACGCAGCGAACATCGCGAAGAGGTTCCGGCTCAATACCTCGTAGACGATGATCACGATCAGCGGCACCGTCAGCAGGCAACAGATCCGTCCGACCCAGAGGTTTACGACATCGATCGTCGCGACGACCGGGCGCATCCACGGCATCATGTCGTCGGGGGTCTCGCCCGGCGCGCCAGCCCTCCGCTCCGCGATCAGCTCGTCAGTGATTTCAAGATTTTGGGCTGGTTCGTCGGCGGCCATGACACCTCCCCCATGCGTCATGCAAGGTGTAGTGGAGCGCCCCGGTCCTGAGGCCGGGGCGCCCTTGGTGACTGCGTCTACGGGCTTTACTCTAGGCTGTCGGCAAAGGCCCGACCCAGATTCGCGTTTGAGGTTTGCGCCCCGGCCCAGAACGGCACCGCCACCTCAGCGAACTCGCGCTGGCTCTGCCAAACGGTGTTGAAGAACTCGTTCTCGGCGGCGTTCTTCTCCAGAGAGGCTTTGGCCGCCTCCATGTATTGCGAGAAGTAGTCCTCCGGCGTGTCGTGCAGGATCACGCCATGGTTTTGCGTCAGATCCTGCAGCGCCTTGCCGTTCTCATAGATCCGGTAGGACATGGCCTTCGACAGCGACGCATTGGCCGCCACTTCGATCGCCTTCTTCTCCGCTTCGGTCAGACCCTCGTAGACGTCGCCGTTGATGTAGAGGTCAGCGTTCACAACCACCTGGTGCAGGCCCTGCAGGTAGTAGTGCTTGAGGACTTTCTGGAAACCGAAGACCGAGTCGGGCTTGGGGCAGCACCACTCGGCCGCATCGATCGTACCGTTCTCGAGTGCCGGCAGAATGTCACCGCCGCCCATCGCGACCGAGGCCACGCCAATGTCTTGGTAGGTTTGGCCGGGAATGCCCGGCGGCGTGCGGAAGCGGTACTGGCGGAAGTCCTCCATCGAGGTGATGGGCTCCTTGAACCAGCCAAGGGCCTCGGGGCCGACCGGCTGCAGCATGAAGCCTTTGACGTTTACACCCATCTCATCCCAGAGCTGGTCGTAGAGCTCTCGTCCGCCGGCATACTGGAACCAAGACAGGAACGCGATGTTGTCGATCCCGACGCCGGCGCCCGCCACGGGCGAGCCAAAGAGCATCGCTGCTGGGTGCTTGCCCGACCAATAGTGTGTCCAGGCAAAGCCGCCCTCTATCAGGCCGCTGTCGACGGCATCGAGCGTCTCGCGCACGCCGACGACTGCGCCGGCCGGCAGGATCTCGAATTTCACCGAGCCGCCGGTCAGCGCCTCAACGTCGTTGGCAAACTCCTGTAACATGAACACTTCGTCAGCCGCCGCCGGAATAACCGACTGCACGCGGATCACGGTCTCGGCTATCGCGCCCGAGGCCATCAGCGCGACGGCGGTTGCCCCCGCAGCCAAGCTCTTGAAATTGAACATCCTGTTCCTCCCGATGTCAGTCGCCCTCTAGGGTGTTCCGGGTGCCGGGGGATGAAGGCACGGGCCCCCTGCACCATTTGCCGCGTCGGTTCAGCATGCACCCGCCGTGGGGTGTTCATCGAGCCGAGCTTGCAACTCTAATCACGCACGCGCGTCCTCCAGGATCATGGTGCTGGCTTTCTCCCCGATCATGATGGCCGGGGCGTTGGTGTTGCCGCTCACGATCCGGGGCATGATCGAGGCGTCGGCCACCCTCAGCCCCTGAACGCCGCGCACCCTGAGGCGCGGATCGACGACGGCCATCGCATCGATCCCCATCTTGCAGGTGCCTGTCGGATGATAGATCGTGACCGAGGTCTTCCGCGCCCAATCGAGCGTCCCCTCGTCATCGTCGATGGCAATCTCGTCCCCCGGCGCGTGCTCCTCGCTGACGTGAGATTTCAGCGGTTCGAACTGAGCGATCCGGCGGGCGACCTGGATGCCCTTGACGATGGTCCGGCAGTCGGTGTCGGTCGCCAGGTAGTTAGGGTGGATCAGCGGGTGATCGTCCATGCTGGCCGAGCGCAGGGTCAGGTGGCCCGCGCTCTCGGGGCGAAGCTGCAGCACCGAAGCTGTGAAGGCGGAAAAGGGGTGCGTGCCCTCGCCGGGACTGTCGGCGCTGAACGGCTGGATGTGAAACTGGATGTCGGGCGTTGCCAGATGTGGCTCGGTCTTTAGGAATCCGGTGCCCAGGCTCGCGGCCATCGTCATCGGTCCCGACTGGGTCAGCGCGTAGCGGATCGCGATCAGCGCTTGTTTGAACAGGTTGTCGACCTCGACGTTGATCGTGCTCAGGTCGGTCTTGAAGACGGGGCGCGCCTGAAGATGGTCCTGAAGGTTCTTTCCCACGCCGGGCAGCTCGGCGACGACCGCGATGCCGTGGGGGCGCAGCTCGTCCGGGTCGCCGATGCCCGACAGCATCAGGATCTGCGGCGAGCCCAGCGCGCCGGCGCTCAGGATCACCTCGCATCGGGCGCGAATGTCGGTCATGCGGCCGTGGATGCGCGCCCGAACGCCCACGGCCCGGCCGCCGTCCATGATCACGCGGTCAGTGTGGGCGTGGGTCAGGATGTGGAGGTTTCTTCGCCCGCGCGCGGGCTTCAGGTAGGCCACGGCCGACGAACAGCGCCGCCCCCCCTTCATGGTGAGTTGGAAGTGCCCGACCCCTTCCTGATCTTCGCCGTTATAGTCGTCGGCTCGCTTGTAGCCCGCGGCCACGGCCGCATCGACCCAATGATCGACGATCTTCCGCCTCAGGCGCGAGGGCTGCACCGACAACGGCCCCTCGGTTCCGCGCCACGGCGTCCCGTCGGGCCCTTTCCACGTCTCGGAGCGTTTGAAGAACGGCAGCACATCGTCCCACGACCAGCCGGCGCAGCCCATTTGCGCCCAACCGTCGAAATCCTGCGGCTGGCCGCGCACATAGAGCAGCCCGTTGATCGAACTCGACCCGCCCAGAACGCGCCCGCGCGGCCAGGCGATGGAGCGCCCGGCGATCCCCTGATCGGGCTCGGTGCGATAGCGCCAGTCGGTCTTGGGATGCCCCATCGTGCGGAAGTATCCGACGGGCACATGGATCCATGGGTTGCGATCCGGGGGGCCGGCTTCGAGCAGCGCAACCGAATGCCGGCCGTCTTCCGACAATCGGCCTGCAAGCGCACAGCCAGCCGAGCCGGCGCCGACGATGACAAAGTCAAAGTCGATCGTGTCGTCCTCCCTTGCGCAAAAATGAGACTTTTTGTCTCTTTTTCTGCATAGATCAGGCTACAGCGATTCGCAGACAAGGCAACGTCGAATTCGTCCCATGACTGGCAGCGACCGTATCCCCACCAACCTCAGAACCCTCCTTATTCTTGAAATCCTTGGCAAAAGCGATCGCGCCATGACCGCCACGGAAATCAATGAGCAGTTGGGATTGCCCAAGCAGACGATCCATCGGCTCTGCACGACGCTCGAGAGAAACGGGTTTCTCATGCGCGAGACGACGTCGAAGCGCCTCTACCCGGCACGGCGATTGCGAGATATCGGCTCGGGCCTCTTGCACAGTTCGCGGCATCACATTGCGCGCCGTCAGATCCTGTCGGATGTGGCGCGTGAGGTGCGGGAGACCGTGAACTTCGTTGTGCCGGGCGACGACGGGATGAGCTATCTCGACCGGGTGGAAACGGATTGGGCCTTCAGGATCCAGCTTCCAATCGGCACCAGTGTCCCGTTTCACTGCACCGCCAGCGGCAAATGTTTCATTGCGAGCCTTGCACCGAAGGCGCGGCGCCGGTTCGTGGCGGCGCTGCGCCTTGATCCGCTGACATCTGCCACCCACACCGACGCCGGCGCGTTGCTGGAGGATTTGGCCGAGACCGCGCGCCTCGGCTATGCGCTCGACCGCGAGGAGTTTCTTGAGGGCATGGTGGCCATCGCCGTGCCCATACTGGACCCGGCCGGTCGGTTCGTGGCAGCGCTTGCGTTCCACGGCCCGACCCAGCGACTTGCCTTGGAGGGCATCGTTGCGCGTGTCGGCGTGCTCCGGGCCGCCGCCGACCGCCTGAGCGAGACGATCCTCGCCCAAGACTGATCCGGTCCTCGGCGCGTTGGTCAGCCCGACAACAGGCCCGGCACAATCTCTTCGGCCACGGCGATGGCTGCGTTGAGACGCGCGATCCGTCGCGCCCCCGGCCGGTACGTCAGATACACCGGGAATGGGCGCGACACATGCTGAGGCAGAACGCGGGTGAGCCGCCCGCTCTCAATGGCCTCCCCGAGCATGAAGTCGGGCAGGAAGGCAAAGCCGTGGCCCGCGAGCGCAAGCTCGTAGAGGATCGTAAAGCTGCGAACGCCAAAGGGGCCCGTCACGTCGACCGTGATTGCCGCGTCGGGACCGAAGAGCTTCCACTCGGCGTGCGTTCGGTCGCCCCGAAACACAAGGCAGGGCGCGTCCATCAGGTCGGCTGGTTCGGTCGGAGAGGTCCGCTTTGCCACCTCAGGCGAGGCTACGACCCAGCAGTGAAAGACCCCCAACTGACGCGCGACGAGCCGGTCGTCTTTGAACGAGCCGACGCGGAACGCGATGTCGGTGCCCGGGTCCTGCATATCCTCAAACTCATAGGCCGGACGCATCGTCAGCTTCAGGCCTGGATGCCGCGCGCGAATGACCGGAAACAGGCGGGTCGCCACCAGCCCGCCGAATTCGGGCGTTCCGGCCACGGCAACCTGTCCCGACACGCCGATGCTTTCTTCGCGCGCGATGTCGCCTAGAAGATCGATCTCGGCGAGGATCGATCGGATGCGCTGATCGAGCCTTTGCCCGACCGCCGTAAGCCGGACCGACCGGCCTCCCCGCTCCAGAAGCCGAACGCCGAAATGCGCTTCGAGCTGTGCGATGTGACGGCTGACCCCGGACTTCGCCATGTTCAGGTGCAGCGCGGCCGCGCTGATGCCGCCCTGCCGCGCCACGGTGTGAAAGCTCAAGAGAGCGGGCAGCCCGAGCGTTCTGATTTCTTGAACCATGGGTTCAATTCTATCCCTCTGTTCCAGGAATTGAGCAAGCCGTATCTGAGCCGCACGACGGAGCCCCGATGCGCGGGGCAGAACCTGGAGCTTAGACATGAACGTACTAATCACTGGAGCGAGTAGCGGATTTGGCGCCCTGATTGTCGCCGATCTGGTCAAAGCCGGCCACCGCGTTGCCGGCTCTGTGCGCGACCCCGAGGGGCGAAATGCCGAGGCGGCCGCACGCCTGGCGGGCATTGGAGCCGAAGTGGTGGAGATCGACGTGACCGACGAGGCGTCGGTCCTGTCCGGTGTCGATGCGGCCCAAGCAAAACTCGGCCACATCGATGTTTTGATCAACAATGCCGGCGTGGGGGTGCACGGCCTGCAGGAGAACTTTTCGGCCGACGACTTCCAGCGGGTCTTCGACATCAACGTCTTCGGTGTTCAGCGGATGATCCGCGCGGTGCTGCCGGCGATGCGGGAGCGTCGGTCCGGGCTGATCCTCAACATCTCGAGCCTGCTCGGCCGGATCGTGCTGCCATTCTATGGCCCGTACAACGCCAGCAAATGGGCCGTTGAGGCCCTGACCGAGAACTACCGCGTGGAACTCAGCCCGTTCGGCGTCGATGTGGCGATCATTGAGCCCGGTGGCTTTCCGACCAGCTTCTTCGGAAACCTCATCCACCCGTCCTCGCCCGACCGGGACGCCGGGTATGGCGAGATGGCCGACGCGCCGAAAGCGTCGTTTGACGGATTTGCGGAGTTCCTTGCAGCCAACCCGCAGCAATCACCGCAACTCGTCGCGGATGCGGTCGTCGATGTGATCCGACAGGCCCCCGGCACCCGCCCCTTCCGCACCGAAGTCGACAAGGTCGGCATGGGCGACGCGATTAAAGGCTATAACGCGGAGCATGCGCGCGTCACCGAAGGGATCTTCACGGCCTTCGGAATGGAGGGCATGCTGAAGCTGAACACCTCCGATACAGAGGCGGCCTAGTGTGACCGGCTGACCGGTCGCCGGACCGGTCAGCCGCACGGCGCGCGTCGCCGGAACCGATGAAAGCAAGGAAACGCCATGTCACATCCCGCACTCACTTCCGACTCAGTGGCCGTCGTTACGGGCGGGGCCTCGGGCATCGGGCTGGCCTCGGCGGCCCGGTTCGCCGGAATGGGGATGCGGATCGTCGTTGTCGACCGCGCCGAAGACAAGCTGGGGTCGGCGGCCGAGACCCTCCGTGCGGCGGGGGCGCCCGACGTCATGACCGCCTCAACCGATGTAGCGGATCTGAGCCAGGTCGTGGCCCTCGCGCAAGCGGTGGCCGACCGGTTTGGCGGCACCGACATCCTGATGAACAATGCCGGTGTCGGAGGGCGGTCGTCATGCCTCGGGCCGCGGGACGCGTGGGACAATATGCTCGGCGTGAACATGTGGGGCCCGATCAACGGGACCCAGGCCTTCGTGCCCGGCATGATCGCCCGGGGCCGGCCGGGCGCGGTCATCAATACGGGTTCGAAGCAGGGCATCACGACACCCCCCGGCAACCCAGCCTACAATGTCTCGAAGGCCGCGCTCAAAGCCTACACCGAGGCACTTGCCCATGAAGTGCGCAACACCGAGGGCGCCAAACTGACGGCGCATCTTCTGGTGCCCGGCTTTGTCCATACCGGGATCATCGGTGCGGCCGAGAAGCCCCCGTCCGCCTGGACCGCCGACCAGACTGCCGATTTCTTCATCGACAGTCTGAACCGCGGCGACTTCTATATCCTATGCCCCGACAACGACGTGTCGCGCGCGATGGACGAAAAGCGGATCGCCTGGGCGGCGGGGGACCTGATCGAGAACCGCCCGGCCCTCAGCCGCTGGCACCCCGACCACGCCGAAGCCTTCGCAGCCTTCATGAAGACTGAGGGCTGCGGCCAGTCGCCGCTTGCGAAAGGTACGGTCTAGGCGTGTCGCAGAGGGGTCTCCACCGGCACGACAAGCTCACCGAGTGGGGTTCTTCGGTACCACACAATGTACAGAATTGGTCGGAGTGGCGAGATTCGAACTCACGACCCCTGCCTCCCGAAGACAGTGCTCTACCAGGCTGAGCTACACTCCGACCGTGCCGGGCCACCTACAAAAGGGGGGCGGGCTTGGCAAGGGGTCAGGCGTCGTCGTCGTCCGATTTGGCAGCGCGTGACAGAAGCGGGCCGATACGCAGATACGTCCCGGTCTCTGGGCGCGAGCGTGTCTGCAGGACCGGGCGGTTGGCGGAACGCTGGCCGCTGCCCTCGCGTACGAGGATGTAAAGCCCACTCGCAATCACGACCGCCGCCCCCACGCCCGTCCACAGATCCGGGGGCTCGCCGAAGAACAGCGCGCCATAGAGTGTGGCCCACAGGATCTGCGAGTATTGCATCGGCGCGACGATGGCCGCCTCGCCCCGCGTGTAGGACACGATCATCAGGAGTGTCGCCGCAAAGGCCAGAAGGGCGATCAGGGCCTGCGCGGCGAAATCCGTGCCGGCCATCGGGATGTAGACGAAAGGCAGGGTCGCCCCCATCACCACCACGTTGGCGAGCATCGGGTAGAGCATCAGCACCATCGGTCGCTCGTCCTTGCCGATCCGACGCACGGTGATCGAGGCCGTGGCCGCGCCTACGGCCGCCAACAGGGCCGCCATATGACCCAATTCAAAGGGTTGGTTCCCGGGCCGGAGGACAAGGATCACGCCGCCAAGACCGACGACGACTGCGCCCCAGCGTCGGGGCCCGACCCGTTCGCCCAGAACCGGGATCGCAAGGACGGTGATCAAGAGCGGCGTTGCAAAGAGGATGGCATAGACCTGGGCCAAGGGCAGGGTCGAGAAGGCATAGAACCCGCCCATTCCCGTCAGCACAACCGCGACGGTCCGCAGGGCCGACCACCAGGGATGGACCGGACGCAAATTGCCCTCCACCGGGTCGCGCACAAGCATCACCACGGCGAAGGGCAGGCCGAGAAGCACCGAGAAGAAGACGATCTGGAACGAGGCATAGGTCGCCCCGAGCATCTTCACCAAAGCGTCGTGCGCCGAGAACAGGCCGAAGGCGAGAAGCGCCGTGATCGCCGCTTGGACGTTGGGGGACAGGCGCGGGCCAGCGGTGCCGAGCATGACGGGCTCCTTTCAACGAGGGCGTAGCGCGAAGGCCGTGCGGGCGGCAACCCCGTCGGGCGTGAGGAGGGGCTTGGCGATACTCTGTGTCTAGTTTAGTTTACACCAAGGCGTAACGGCGAGGTGGGATATGCTCGATGCATCGGGGCAGGACAGCGCGCAGGTCGCCGCGCGCGGCGTGATCGCCCCAGAGCTGAAGCCGGCCGTCCCCCGCAAGATGTGCACCGATTGCGGTCTGTCGCGAACAGGGCTTGCTCCGGCCTGCGGCGCCGCGTGCCAGTTCCTGCGCCCCGACATGGACCGGCTCGAGCAGCAGGCCCACGGCCGGGCGCGCGACGCCGACCGCCATGACGAGCTGCATTTCGGACCCTTTCAGGCAATGTACCGCGCCGCGCTGCGTCAGCCCGCGCCGGGCGCGCAGTGGACGGGTCTGACCACGCGGCTAGCGCAGCGATTGTTGGAAGCTGGCGCGGTCGACGCCGTGCTGACCGTTGGCCCCGATCCCGAGGATCGCTGGCGGCCCGTGCCTATCCTGGTCACGTCGGCCGAGGGCATGACACATGCGCGCGGGATGCGGATGGGCTATGCCCCGCTCCTGGCGCTTTTGGAACCGGCCGCCGCGGCCGGGCATCGCCGGTTGGCTGTCATCGGCATACCCTGCCAGGTCCACGCCCTGCGCGCGATCGAGGCGCGGCTTGGGCTCGAGCGGCTCTACGTCATCGGAACGCCCTGCTCTGACAACACCACGACTGAGAACTTCCACACCTTCCTTGCGCGGCTCTCGGATCGGCCGGAGACGATCAGCTATCTGGAGTTTCGGGCGGATTACCACGTCGAGCTGCGCTTCGATGACGGGCGACGCCGTGAGATCCCTTTTCTGAAGCTGCCGTTGGAAGACCTTCCGGCCGACTTCTTCCCGCTCACCTGCCGCACTTGCACCGACTACACTAACGTGCTGGCCGATATCACCGTGGGCTATATGGGCGGGGAGGGCGCGCAATGGGTGCTTGTGCGCAATGCACGGGGCCAAGAGATGCTCGATGCGCTGGGCGATGAGGTCGCCCTGTCCGCGCCCGGTTCGAAGGGCAAGCGCGAGGGTGCGGTGCGCGGCTTTGTCGAGAACACGCGCCGCGCGGCCGGCGGCCTACCCCTCCGCCGCATGCCTGGGTTCATGCGAACGCTGGTCGGGTGGCTGATGCCGCGTGTCGGGCCCCGCGGCCTGGAATTCGCGCGTGCGCGGGTTGAGATGAAGGCGGCCGAGACGATCCTGCACTTGCGCCACGCTGCGCCGCGCCGGCTCAAGACCCTGGTGCCTGCGCATGTCTGGGCGCTCGCCGCGCCCTATGGCCTGGCCCCGAACCCGGGCGAGACGCGGGACGAGTGACCTCGCCCCACCGGCCTCGAGCCTAGGACGCCGACAGCTTTGCCACGACGGCGTCGCCCATCTCGGATGTGGAGACCGGCGCGCGCCCTTCTTCGCCGATCAGGTCGGCGGTCCGCAGCCCGTCGGCCAGCACCCCCTCCACGGCGCTTTCGAGCCGGGTCGCCTCGTCGCCCGCATCGAAGGAATAGCGCAACGCCATCGCGAAGCTCAGGATGCAGGCGATGGGGTTAGCCTTGCCCTGGCCCGCAATATCGGGCGCCGAGCCGTGGACAGGCTCATAGAGCGCCTTCGGTCGCCCATTGGCCATCGGCGCGCCGAGCGAGGCCGAGGGCAGCATGCCGAGCGAGCCGGTGAGCATGGCCGCGGCATCGGACAAGAGATCGCCGAACAGGTTGTCTGTGACGATAACGTCGAACTGTTTGGGCCAGCGGCAGAGCTGCATCGCGCCGGCGTCGGCATACATGTGGCTGAGCTCGACCTCGGGATACTCGCGGTCGTGCACCTCGGTGACCACATCGCGCCACAGCACCCCCGATTCCATCACGTTGGCCTTCTCCATCGAGCAGACCTTGTTGTTGCGACGCTTGGCGAGCTCGAAGGCCGAGCGCGCCACGCGGGCGATCTCGCTTTCTGTGTAGCGCTGGGTGTTGACGCCAACGCGCTCGTTGCCTTCGGTCGTGATCCCGCGTGGCTCTCCGAAATAGACCCCTGACGTCAACTCGCGCACGATGACGATATCGAGGCCGGCCACGACCTCCTTCTTCAGCGAAGAGAAATCGGCGAGCGCGTCGAAGCACTGCGCGGGACGCAGGTTGGCATACAGGTCCATTTCCTTGCGCAACCGCAGGAGGCCCCGCTCGGGCTTCAGCGAAAAATCCAGATCGTCGTATTTCGGCCCGCCAACGGCGCCGAGGAGAACGGCATCGACCTCCTGCGCCCTCTCCATCGTCCCGTCGGACAGGGGCACGCCGTGCACGTCATAGGCCGCGCCCCCCACCAGATCCTCGCTCACGTCGAAGCTCAGGCCCCGGGTGCCAAACCAGTCGATCACCTTGCGGACCTCGGCCATCACCTCGGGACCAATGCCGTCGCCGGGCAGGATCAGAATGGATGGGGTCGACATGGGCAAGCTCCGTCAATGGCGTTCCGCGCGCGCCTAGCCCGGGGGGAAAGGCGGGTCAAGCGACGGGCGGGCTTGGGGCTTCAGGGCAGAGTGACGTCGACCCAGACGAGGCGCGATCGCGAAGCGGCACGCGCGATCTCGGCTGGGCCCGCTGGCCAGTCCACGCCCGCACCCTCCACGGTCAGGTCTGCCGAGGGCAGCACATAGTCGACGCGGAGGTTTCCCGCACGCCCGCCCCATTCCGCGGTGTCGAGTGCCGGATCGCCGCTATGGCCCGCCTCCGCGGCGTCTCTACCGCCCGCGCTTGACGGGCGTGGGTCCTGCAGACGTGGGTCATCAAGCAATGCGGTGATTGCGTCGCGCAGGCCTTCCCCATCCGCAGGATCCAGATTGGCACGGCCGAGGATCACAAAGGGCGGTTCAGGCGTCGGACCGATCTCACCGTCGAGGAGTGCCTGCCACAGCCCGATTTCACCTGCATTGCGCAGCCCGTTGCGATCTTCCGGCCCATCGAACACGGGCGGCGTTGCGGCAAAGGCAAGTACATCCAGGGCCTGACCCTCCGCGAGGGCGAGCGGCACGACCCAGTGCCCGGTCGAAGACAGGCGCTGAACCGCATCGGCCTCCATCGACGGGAAGGCCGCGCCATCGTCGTCAACGGGCCGCTCGGCCCAGGGCGCCTCTCGCCAAAGGAGGTCCGAGAAATTGCGCGCGTCGTCTTCGGCGATAGGAAGGCGGCTGAGCAGCACCATCGCGCCGTGCCCGCGAAATCGTCCATAGCCCTGGGCATCGCGCGCCGTGCCGCGCCGCCCGTCACCATCGAGGTCGAGGTCGGTCGGAAGTCCGGCGTTCGAGGGCAGGGCGAAGCGGTGCGGATAAGGCGCGCCCGCGTCGGCCAGCGCCTCCGCAAAGGCCGCGAGCGTGGCGCCACCCGGATCGTGGTCGAACCCGGTGAGGAGGAGGACGTCCGGCGCCGTGCGCCCGATCACGGCAATCGCGGCGGCGATCTGCGGGTCGTCGCCAGACCGGATGTCGCGCAGCAGCAATCCCGGCCCGTCGCGCGTGAGCTCGGCATGCCATGTGGCGAGGCGAAGAGTGTCTGCAAATGCCGGCACAGCACCGAGTGCCGCCGTCAGTGCAAGGCTCAGGCCATAGCAGGCCGTGCGGCGGGCGTTTCCGTGCTGCGCCGGCGCTTTTCGGCGATCATGTTGGACACGCGGATCATCGCGATCCCGCGCATGAACAGCGAAAGGGGAAGGAAGGCCCATGCCGCTACCGTCCAGATCATCGATTGCGCTTCGCCGATTGTGCCCGTGCCGAACAGCACGCCAGCCATGACGGCAACCTGAGGGATAACAAACGGCAAGATCATCGCGATCACAAGGTTGAGCCGCCCGTCCCGCCGCAACCGCTTGACCACGTCGCCGCCGGTCGTGGGGTCGAAGGTGGGCAGGTTGATCCAGACGTTGAAGGCCCCCATGCTGCGCGGCCAGTCCGACAGTTTCACGACCAGCCAGAACGCCATGAGCGCGGAGAAGGCGCTGAGGAAGGCCAGCCCCGCCGCGGCCCGCACCAGCGCGACCTGTCCGGGGGGCGCCCCCTCCGGCACGATGTTGAGCAAGAGCCGCACCGGGCTCATCGTAAAGTCGAGCGCGTCACCGGCAAACAGCCCGATGGCCGAGACAAAGATCGTCAAGCCGCTCTGCTCGGAGACCCCCCGCGCCATCAGCGACAGAAGGAACACGGTCAGAAAGAGCGCCAGAAACCGGATGCGGTTGAAGGGGGGCGCATCGCGAAATTCAATCAGGCTGGGATAGATCGTGGCGTATTCAACAGTGACAAGCAGGCATAGGGCGAGGCCCAGGAGCGCCACGACCTGGGACGTGTCGTCGCCGATGGACGGCAGCAGCAGAGACGGCGCCGCGATCAGGAGTGCCGCGAGCAAACCGCGCAGAGTGGCGTTCGCCACGCGCATCATCTTGCCTATCTATCCCCGTCCATAGCGGACCCCGACGCGTTGGTGCGAAGGCCCGGCTCTTCGGTTTTCCGCCGATGACGGCGGCCTGCCTCATTCTTGCCCAACTTTTGCCTTCTTTCCCCACGAGCGCCAACCGTCTGTTAAGGTTAACGAATTCAATTTGGCGGTTTTGGGGGGAAACTGGTGCGGCTTTGCATCAAATGCGTGTGCTAAATGTGGCAGGCTTGCGTTGCCCCGCAACATATCGCTGAGTTTGCACCTTTGCACACAAGCACGGCGCGATCTGCGGCAGACCACACTATGGACATGCCGTGGCGCAGTGGCCGAATTGTGTCAGAAATGTGAGACCGTCTGGGCCTAGATCCAGGGGCGGGACTGAGCGGCAGCGGCCTCGAAACTGTCGATCGCCGCCACTTTCTCCAGCGACAGACCGATATCGTCGAGCCCCTCAAGGAGACAGCGCTTGCGGAACGGTTCGACTTCGAAGGCGAAGACCGTGCCGTCCGAGGCCGTGATCGTCTGCGCCTCGAGATCCACGGTCATGCGGGCATTCGCACCCTTCTCGGCGTCTTGCATCAACGCGTCGACCTGCTCCTGGGGCAGAACGACCGGAAGGATGCCGTTCTTGAAGCAGTTGTTGAAGAAGATGTCGGCGAAGCTCGGCGCGATCACGCAGCGGATGCCGAAGTCCTTGATCGCCCAGGGCGCATGCTCGCGCGACGAGCCCGTTCCGAAGTTTTCGCCCGCGACCAGGATCTCGGCCGACCGGTAGGCCGGCTGGTTCAGCACGAAATCGGGGATCTCGTTGCCGTCATCGTCGTAGCGCATCTCGTCGAAGAGGTTCACGCCGAGGCCGGAGCGCTTGATCGTCTTCAGGAACTGCTTGGGGATGATCATGTCGGTGTCGACATTGATCAGGGGCAGGGGCGCGGCGATGCCGGTCAGCGTGGTGAACTTGTCCATGGGCCTCTCCTTTAAGTGCCTCGTCTAGTCCCTAGAGCGACCATCGACAAGTGTCGCACCGCGCCTGCTAAACCGGAAGCTGGGAGAGGATGGCGCGGGCCGCCGCAGCCGGGTCTGAGGACTGCCAGACCGGACGGCCCACAACGATATGGTCGGCGCCCGCCTCGAGCGCACCCGTGGGGGTGGCGACGCGCTTTTGGTCGCCGGCCGCAGCCCCGGTGGGGCGTACACCGGGGGTGACGATCAGTTTGTCCCGCGCCTCGGGCAGAGCGCGAATTGCGGCGGCCTCGTTGGGCGAGGCGATCACCCCGTCGGCGCCCGCAGCCAGGGCCCGGGCCGCGCGCTCGACCACGATATTCTGAATGTCGCCGGCCACGATCATGCCGTCGTCAAGGTCCGCGCGGTCGAGCGAGGTCAGAACGGTCACGGCCAGAATGCGCGTCGCTTGCCCGCCGCGGCCTTCCATCGCCGCACGCACCACGTGGGGGTCGCCATGGACGGTCAAGAAGTCGAGGTCGAACTGGCAAAGCCCGCGCACCGCCGCCTCAACCGTCGCGCCGATGTCAAAGAGCTTCATGTCGAGGAAGATGCGCTTGCCATGGGAGCCCTTGAGCTCGTTGGCCAGGGCCAGCCCGCCCCCGGTGAGCATGCCCAGTCCGATCTTGTAGAACGACACGGCGGGCCCGATCCGCTCGGCGAGCACCAGGCCGGAATGAGCATCGGCCACGTCAAGTGCCACAATCAGCCGGGCGTCCCCGTCGGCGGCGCCGGTCTGCTCTTGGTGCCCTGCGCGGCTTTGCATCGGCGCGCTCCCTTCGGGTGGTTGCGCCCCTGATGAAGGGCGGTGCGCGGCAGGTCAAGCGCACACCGGTCAAGCACGTGCCCCCGCCGTGCGACTGCGGCCACGCGGCGCGCCCTTATTGCCGCAACCGGGCTTGAGCCGGCGCCGGCCGTTCCCCATCTCCCTCCCGTAAGGCCCGCATCGGGCGCCTGCCGCTTTGCCGGGGGTGCCACACGCCGGGTGCTTTGGAAAAGGAGAGACCGATGGACCTTGAGAAGTTCACGGAGCGGTCGCGCGGATTTCTGCAGGCGGCCCAGACGATTGCACTACGAGAAGACCATCAGCGACTGGTTCCTGAACATCTGCTGAAGGCGCTGCTCGATGATGAGCAGGGGATGGCAGCCAACCTGATCAAACGATCCGGCGGCGCCCCCGAGCGGGTGCGGGAGGCGGTCGACACCGCGATTGCGCGTCAACCAAAGGTGCAGGGCAACGGCGCGGGACAGATCTACGTCGACACCACCACCGCCAAGGTGCTCGACGAGGCCGAGAAGATCGCGAGCAAGGCCGGCGACAGCTTTGTGCCCGTCGAGCGGATTCTAACGGCTCTCGCCGTCGTGCGCTCCGGCGCGAAAGAGGCGCTGGAGGCCGGCGCGGTGTCGGCCCAGGGTCTCAACGCGGCGATCAACGACATCCGCAAGGGCCGCACCGCCGATAGCGCCTCTGCCGAAGAGAGCTATGACGCACTCAAGAAGTACGCCCGCGATCTGACCGAGGCGGCGCGCGAGGGCAAGATCGACCCGATCATCGGCCGCGACGAAGAGATCCGCCGCGCGATGCAGGTCCTGAGCCGCCGCACTAAGAACAACCCTGTCCTGATCGGCGAGCCCGGCACGGGTAAGACCGCCATCGCCGAGGGCCTTGCCCTGCGCATCGTCAACGGCGACGTCCCCGAAAGCCTGCGTGACAAGAAACTGATGGCGCTCGACATGGGCGCACTGATCGCCGGTGCGAAGTATCGCGGCGAGTTCGAGGAGCGGCTGAAGGCCGTTTTGAGCGAAGTGACGACCGCCGCGGGCGAGATCATCCTCTTCATCGATGAGATGCACACACTGGTCGGCGCAGGAAAAGCCGATGGGGCCATGGATGCGTCGAACCTGCTGAAGCCCGCACTTGCGCGAGGCGAATTGCACTGCGTCGGTGCAACCACGCTCGACGAATACCAAAAGCATGTCGAGAAAGACGCGGCACTCGCCCGCCGGTTCCAGCCGCTCTTCGTCGATGAGCCGTCGGTCGAAGACACGATCTCGATCCTCCGCGGCATCAAGGAGAAGTACGAGCTGCACCACGGCGTGCGGATCTCGGACTCCGCGCTGGTGGCGGCGGCACAGTTGTCGAACCGCTACATCACCGACCGTTTCCTGCCCGACAAGGCCATCGACCTGATGGACGAGGCGGCGAGCCGTCTGCGCATGGAGGTCGACAGCAAGCCCGAAGAGCTTGACGCGCTGGACCGCCAGATCCTGCAGCTTCAGATCGAGGCGGAAGCGCTGAAGAAAGAAGACGACGACGCCTCAAAGGCCCGTCTCGACAAGCTGGAGGAGGAGCTGTCGAACCTGCAGCAGAGTTCGGCCGAGATGACAGCGCAATGGCAGTCCGAGCGCGACAAGCTCGACCGGGCGCGCGAGATCAAGGAGCAGCTTGACCATGCGCGCGCCGAGCTCGACATTGCCAAGCGCCAGGGCGATCTGGCCAAGGCGGGTGAGCTGTCCTACGGCATCATCCCGGGGCTGGAGAAAGAGCTGGCCGAGGCCGAGGCTGGCGAAAGCGACGTGATGGTCGAAGAGGCTGTCCGGCCGGAGCAGATTGCAGAGGTCGTCGAGCGCTGGACGGGCATCCCGACCTCCAAGATGCTTGAGGGCGAGCGCGAAAAGCTCCTGCGCATGGAAGACGAGATCGGCCGCCGGGTCATCGGCCAGCGCCGCGCGGTGACCGCCGTGTCGAACGCCGTGCGCCGTGCGCGCGCCGGGCTGAATGACGAGAACCGGCCGCTGGGCTCGTTCCTGTTCCTCGGGCCGACCGGCGTCGGCAAGACCGAGCTCACAAAGGCGCTCGCGGAGTTTCTGTTCGATGACGACCAGGCGATGGTTCGGATCGACATGTCGGAGTTCATGGAAAAGCACGCGGTTGCCCGTCTGATCGGTGCGCCTCCGGGCTATGTGGGCTACGACGAGGGCGGTGTGCTGACCGAGGCGGTGCGGCGCCGGCCGTACCAGGTTGTCCTGTTCGACGAGGTCGAAAAGGCCCATCCGGACGTCTTCAACGTGCTCCTGCAGGTGCTCGACGATGGCGTTCTGACGGACGGGCAAGGCCGCAAAGTGGACTTCAAGCAAACGCTGATCGTGCTCACGTCGAACCTCGGCGCGCAGGCGCTTAGCCAGTTGCCAGAGGGCGCCGATTCCAGTGCCGCCAAGCGCGACGTGATGGATGCGGTCCGGGCCCATTTCCGGCCGGAATTCCTCAACCGTCTCGACGAGACGATCATCTTCGACCGGCTCGGCCGCGACGACATGTCCGGCATCGTCGAGATCCAGCTTGGCCTCCTGCGCAAGCGGCTGGCGACCCGCGGGATTTCCCTGGAGCTCGATGACGGCGCCAAAGCGTGGCTGGCCAATGAGGGCTATGATCCGGTGTTTGGCGCCCGTCCGCTGAAGCGCGTCATCCAGCGCAGCCTCCAGGACTCGCTCGCCGAGATGATCCTGGCCGGCGATGTGATGGATGGGGATACCGTCACGATTAGTGCCGGCGCCGAAGGCCTGATCATCGGCGATCGGGTGGCCAGCACGAACGCGCCCAAACCAGACGACGCCGTTGTGCACTGATCCGCTCGTGGGTCGTCCAGGTTAACGAAACGCCCCGCCGGTTTCGCGGCGGGGCGTTTCCTTTGAATGCCCAAGCACGGCTCGTCTGCAGCCGTCCCCGGCGAACGGTCCCTAATCGGCCTGCAACGCCTCGACGAACGCGCTGGCCTCGATCCCGCTTGCGTCGGCATCGGCGATGATCTGGTCGACCACCGGCGCAATGGCCGCATCGAACCTCGCCGCCTCCTCTTCGGACAGGGCTATGACCTGCTTGCCCTCGGTCTCGGCAAAGGCCGCCAGCGCCTTGTCGGCGACAGCGAGCCAGGCTGCGTTGGCGTTGACCGACGCCTCGCGACCCGCCTCCAGCACGATCTCCTGATGCGCTTCCGACAGTTCGTCGAAGCTGTCGCGGTTCATGATCAGGAAGAACTCCGAGATCGTCGTCTCCATTCCCATCGTGATGTGGCTGGTGACCTCGGCGAGCTTGAACGCGCCCAGCGTCGTGGCGTCGATCATCGCGCCATCGATCACGCCGGTCTGCATGGCATTGTAGATCTCGGGCGCCGGCATCGACACGGGCGTGGCGCCCCAGGCCTCGACCACGAGGCCCGCGTTGCGCGACGGCACCCGTACCTTCAGGCCCTGCAGATCGTCGAGTGTCGCAACCGGCGTTTCGGCCATCAGAAGAAGGTTCGGCGCGTTGTTCCACAGCCCCACCAGCACGACGCGGCGATACTCGTCGGCGAGCATGTCGAGATTGGCGAGCATGCTGGCGGTGCCGGTCTCGGGGGTGATCACGCCCGGCAGCTCGGTCAGCAGCGTCTTGGGAAAGGTAGAAGCGGTGTAGCCCGGCAGACCAAACGCGATATCGGCCACGCCATCGACCACGCGGTTATACTGCTCAAGCGGCCCGGGCCCAAGTTCGCCCCCCATATACATCGTCACGGTCACCTCGCCGCCCGTCTTCTCGGCGATGGTCTCGGCGAAGGGCTTGTAGGCTGCCTCGATCACGAAATGCGTGGGCGGCTGGAAATCGGCCAGCTTCAGTTCGCTGGCATTGGCCAGCGGCGCCGCAAGCACAAGGGCAGTGGCAAGGGCGGCCGTCAGGGCTCTGAGTGTCATCCGGGTGTCCTCCTCTATCGGATGGTGTGGGGCAGGGCCGGCATGGGCCGCCGGGCGGGCCAGGCGGCATAGCGGGCGGGCGGACGTCTCGCGCAATCATCGCGGTCATCCGAACATCGAGTTTGGCAGGAGCAGGGCGATGCCGGGCACTGCAATGATCATCAGCAGCCCGATGACCATGGCGATCAGGAACGGAAAGACGCCGACAAAGATGGTGGATAGCGGCACATCGCCGGCCACCCCGCGCACGACGAACACGTTCAGGCCCACCGGCGGCGTGATCATCCCCATCTCGATCACGATCACCGCAACAACACCGAACCAGATCGGATCAAACCCCAGGCCGGTAATCACTGGAAAGACAACGGGAATGGTAATGACGAGCATCGACAGCCCGTCCATGAACATCCCCAGCAGCAAATAGGCCAGGATGATGATGCTCAGCGTGCCATAGGCGCCAAGGCCGAGCGCCCCCAGACCTTCGCCCAGCGTCGCCGGTATTCGCGTGATGGCGAAGAACGGGTTCAGGACGTTGGCGCCGATCACAATCGCATAGAGCATGGCCGACGTGGCGAGTGTGCTGAGAATGGCCGTGCGAAAGCCCTCTCGGCTCAGCCTCCGCCGGGCGATAGCCAGGATCAGCACCAGCGCCGCTCCGATGCCCGACGCTTCCACCGGGGTGAAGACCCCGCCATAGATCCCCCCGATGGACAGAAAGATCACCAGAATGAGCGGCCCTGCATCCGCCAGCACCCTTACCCGCTCGGCCAGCGCCACCGGGGCCCCGCGCGGGCCGGCCGTTGGGTCGCGGACCGAGATGAGCCAAATGGCCGTGATGAAGAGCGCGGTCAAAAGCAGGCCCGGCAGCACCCCGGCCATGAAGAGCCGCCCGATCGATTGCTCGGTCAGGATGGCATAGATCACGAACCCGGTGGATGGCGGGATGAGGAACCCCAGCGTCCCGCCCGCCGCGATGGAGCCGGTCGAAAGGCTCGGCGCATAGCCCAACCGCTTCATCTCGGGCAGGGCCACCTTACCCAGCGTCACCGCCGTGGCGACGGAGGAGCCCGACACGGCGGCGAAGACGGCGCAGCCCAGCACCGATGCCGAAGCGAGCCCGCCGCGAAACCGCCCGACCCAGGCGAACGCGGCGTCATAGAGTCCGCGGCTGAAGCCTGCGGCCGACGCGATGTTGCCGAGCAGCACAAACATCGGAACCACGATCAGGTTGTAGTTCGAGACAGCCGAGTAGCTTTCGGTGAGCACCATGCCGCTCGCGCTGCGCAGGCCCTCCAGCGCCCAATAGCCGAAGAACCCAACGCTCATCATCGCAAAGGCAACGGGGGTCCGCAGGATAAGCAGGGCGAAGAGGCAGGCGATTCCCACAAGGCCTGCTGTGACCGGCGCCATCACCTTGGGCCCCGCTGCATCAGCACCACCAGCTGCAACGCGAAGATCAAAACGCACAGGGCCGTGCCTGCGGCGAGGATGGCGTAGAACGGCCAGATCGGGATGCGGAGCATGTTGGTGACATCGCTCCACTCCCACGCGTCGAGCGCCTTCAGAAGTGCCCTGCGGCTCAGGATCGCCAGCACGAACCCCGACAGCACGCGCGAGAGGATGTCACCGGCAAACCGCCCCCACCGGCCGAGGGCCCCCTCGAGCACGTCGACGGCCACGTGGCCACTCTGCGCCGTGCAGTAAGGAAGGGAGCACATCACAAGGGCGACCGCCGTCAATTGCACGATCTCGTTGACCCCCAGAAGAGGGGCGGAGAAGGCATAGCGCATCACAACGCCGGCGGTGACGATGGCAAGGATCGCAAGCAGGCACATGCCGCCGATCGCGGCGAGATACAGGGTCACGCGGTCGAGCCGTTCGCTCCATGTCATAGGGGCGCGCGTCGCCGACCGCATGTTGTCCCTCCCGCCACTGGCCGGCGCTCGGCGCCCGCCACGTGCGGTATGGATACCTGCGCGGCCCTGGCCCGACCAATTCAAAGGCGGCGGGCAGAGATAAGCTCAGGCTATTGCACGAGGTCTCGCGCGGTCTCGCGCAGGAGGTCGAGCAAAAGGGTCTGCGCCACCGTCGGCGCCCATCCCACGCGATAGGTCAGCCCGATGGGCCGCCCGCGCCATGTCATGTCCGCTGTCACTTCCTCCACCAGGCCTTGGCGCAGTTCAGCCTGGGCCTGGGCGCTCGAGATGCAGCCCAAGTGATCGCTGTTGCCGAGGATCTCGCGCATCAGAAGGATCGAACCGGCCTCGATGATGCTCTGCGGCGCGCCGCCCTCGCCGAAGAATGCGTCGAACTGTGCGCGCGCGGGCGTTCCCGGCCGCGGCACCACCCAATTGCATGCGCGCAGCATCTCGCGTGACACGCTGGGTTGGCCCACGAGCGGGTGATGCCGCCCCGCGAGGATCGCCAGGCCATCGTCGAAGAGCCGCTCCTGCACGATGTCCTCAATCGGAGCGGGATAGCGCAGGGCGCCAACGATCACGTCGATCTCTCCCCGCCGAAGCCCGCTAAGCAACTCGCCATACCGGCCGTCGATCACAGTCACTGTCTGGCGCGGTCGCTGCCTGTGGAAGGCCACCAGCGCCTGCGGCAGAAGCACGGACCGCGAAAGCGGCAGCGAGCCGACCACGATCCGGCCGGCGTTTCCGCCATCGATCTCGGCGAGATCTGCTTCCGCCTGATCGAATTCCCGGAAGGCCAGCATGACCGCTTGCACCAGAGCTCGGGTGCGGCGCGCGGGCACGAGCCCATAGGATGTGCGTTCAAACAGGGTGCGGCCGGCCTCCTTTTCCAGCTGCGAGATCGCGCGGTGCACAGTCGGCTGCGCCAGGTTCAGCCGCCGGGCTGCCAGCGTGAAGTTCTCGGTCTCGAATGCGGCCACCAGCGCCTGCAACTGTGCCGTGGTTGCCGTGAGCGTGAGGCGCGGCGACACATCGGCCAGAGCCGGGTCCAACAGATCGAATGCCCGGCGTACCCGGGCCGTGAGCGCCTCACCTCGAGCAGTAGCGAACACACCGTGCCGCGTACGGTCGAAGAGCGCGCCGCCATGGTACCGCTCGAGCTTGCCAATGGCCTGGCTGACGGCGGGCTGCGAAAAGTGCGACTGTTCCGCGGCCTGCGTCAGCGATCCGGTGTTGGCCACGGCCACGAGAAGGCGGAGATGCCGCAGATTGCGCGCCGTCACAGCCGATGGCCCGAGCGCACTTCGGCCTCCGGTTCCGCCATGGATTTCAGCGTGGTCCGAATTGGTCGCATCCTTCGTCTGATACCGTGCTCGACTTGCCGTCTGACCGTCAGGCTCTTCCCCCGCCATAGCAAGAACTTATGATGGCGGCCTGGCTTTCAAGTTGTCGACATTGCCAACGTCATGAAATGACCTGGGCACGCACAGGGGAGGAGGCCCCATGACGACGACGCAAACCGCCTTGGTGATCTCGGCTCACGCGGCGGACTTTGTGTGGCGCTGCGGCGGTGCCATCGCCCTCCACCAAGAGCGGGGATACGAGGTCACCATCGCGTGTCTGTCCTATGGCGAGCGGGGGGAAAGCGCGCGGCTCTGGAAAGAGGGCAAGACCCTCAATGAGATCAAGGCGAACCGCCGCACCGAAGCCGAAAAGGCCGCGGCTGCGCTCGATGCGCACGACATCCAGTTTTTCGATCTCGGGGACTACCCGCTCACTCTCGGGCCCGACGCGCAGGCGCGTGTCGTCGACCTGATCCGAGCCGTTCAGCCGCGTTTCATGCTAAGCCACTCGCAGTACGACCCCTACAACACCGACCATATGCGCACGACGGAGTTCGTGTTGACGTGCCGTATGGTCGCCCAGGCCTGGGGCCACAATCCCGGAGAAACCGTGCTTGGCGCGCCGCAGCTCTATCTCTTCGAGCCGCACCAGACCGAGCAGATGGGGTGGAAACCCGATACGTTCCTCGACATCACGGCGGTATGGGAGAAGAAGCGCGCCGCCATCGAATGCATGGAGGGCCAGCACCATCTGTGGGACTTCTACACCAACGTCGCCGAGAACCGGGCCAACCACTTTCGCCGCAACTCCGGCGGGCAGGCCGGGGGGCGGCATGCGAAGTACGCCGAGGCGTTTCAGTCGGTGTTTCCGCGCACGGTGGACGAACTCTGATGCAACACGTCGTCGTCCAGACCGTCGAAAGGGCCGACCCCGCCACAATCGATGCGCTCGCCGCATGCGGTGTGGCGACGGTACATGAGGCGCAGGGGCGCCGCGGCCTGCTCGCTGCCCATATGCGGCCGATCTATGCCGGGGCCCGGGTGGCCGGCTCGGCGGTCACGATCTCTGCGGCACCGGCCGACAACTGGATGGTCCATGTCGCCATCGAACAGGTTCGCGAGGGCGACATCCTTGTCCTCGCGCCGACCTCGCCCTCGGATGCCGGCTATTTCGGCGATCTGCTCGCCACCTCGGCAATGGCACGGGGCTGCCGTGGACTGATCATCGATGCCGGCGTGCGTGACGTTCGCGAACTGACCGAGATGGGCTTTCCTGTCTGGTCCAAGGCGATCTCTGCCCAAGGCACAGTGAAGGAGACGCTGGGCTCGGTGAACGTGCCGATCGTTTGTGCCAATGCGGTCGTCAATGCGGGCGATGTGATCGTGGCCGATGATGATGGCGTGTGCGTGGTGCGCCGCGACGAGGCCCGGGACGTTCTGGCAAGGGCGCACGCCCGCGAGGCCGCCGAAGAGGCCAAGCGCAAGCGTCTGGCGGCCGGGGAACTTGGGCTCGACATTTATCAGATGCGCGCGCGGCTGGCGGACAAGGGCCTGAAGTATGTCTGAGGGCGTGCGCTGCATGTGGATGCGCGGGGGCACGTCGAAGGGCGGCTACTTTCTCGCCTCCGACCTGCCGTCGGCGCCGGCCGAGCGCGACGCGCTCCTCCTGCGGATTATGGGCTCGCCCGATCCCCGCCAGATCGACGGGATGGGAGGCGCCGATCCCCTCACGTCAAAGGTTGCGGTGGTCAAACCCTCCGATCGGCCAGGCGTCGATGTCGACTACCTGTTCCTGCAAGTCTTCGTCGATCAGCCGGTTGTGACCGGTGCCCAGAACTGTGGGAACATTCTGGCCGGGGTCGCGCCCTTTGCCATCGAGCGCGGCCTGGTGCCCGCGACGGGCGCAGAGACGCCCGTGACGATCTGCATGGAAAACAGTGGCCAGATCGCGCGCGCATGCGTGCAAACCCGGGGCTGCACCGTGAGGTACGGCGGCTGCGCCCGGATCGACGGCGTGCCTGGGACGGCGGCTGCCGTGCCGATCGAGTTCATGGATACGGCCGGATCGACCTGTGGCGCCCTGCTGCCGACCGGGACTCCCGTCGATCTCGTCGACGGAGTTGCGGTGACGATGATCGACAACGGTATGCCCTGCGTCGTGCTGCGGGCCGCTGACATGGGCATCTCGGGAGACGAGGCGCCCGAGACACTGGAGGCGCACGCCGGGCTGCCCGAACGGCTGGAACGGCTTCGCCTGGCCTGTGGCCCGCTGATGAACCTCGGTGATGTGCGCGAGAAATCGGTGCCCAAGATGACCATGGTCAGTGCGCCCCAGTACGGCGGGACGATCTCGACGCGTACCTTCATCCCCCATCGCTGTCACAAGACAATCGGCGTTCTCGGCGCGGTCAGCGTGGCAACGGCCTGTCTGCTTGAGGGGTCGCCGGCGCATGCGCTGGCCCAAGATGGAACGGGGAAGATCCGCCAGATGTCGATCGAGCATCCCGGCGGCCGAATGATCGTTGTCGCGCGCCTGGCCGACGACGGCACGATGGAGAGCGCCGCCATCCTCCGCACGGCACGCAAGCTGATGGATGGCCTCGTGTTCCCGTCAGACCCGACAGCTCCGGAGGACATGCCATGAAGGCTTGGATTGCCGCTTTCTGCTCTGCGTTTCTTTTGTCCGGTCTGGCCGGCACGGCCTCGGCTCAGCTCGGCGAAGCCCTCCAGGCTCTGATGCCGCGAGGTCACGCCACGTATGCCGACGTCGCCTATGCCGACCGTGATCCGGTGCGCAATCTCCTCGACATCTATGTGCCCCGCCACGTCGAGAACCCGCCGCTGGTCGTCCAGATCCATGGCGGCGGATTTGCCTTTGGCGACAAGTCCAATCCCGACGGCCTCGACATGTTTCTGCGCGCCGGCATGGCCGTGGCTTCGATCAACTATCGCCTGAGCGACACCACGACCTGGCCGGGACAGCTTGACGACCTGTCCGACGCCTTTGCGTTCTTGAGGAACGCCGGGCCGGACTATAGCTACGATGGAAGCCGTATTGCGTCGCTTGGTGCCTCGGCTGGCGGACATCTTTCGGCCATAGCTGGGATTGTGCTTTCTGCCGACGACGCATCGCGGCTGCGCGCCAGCGTGGTGCTCTTTCCGCCCGTCCTGTTCGACAAGATGGATGAGGATGCCGCATCGATCGGGATGGTGCCTGTCACGGGCGAGACGTCCGGTGCCTCGTCGCCGGAATCCATGTTGATCGGCGCCCCCGTTGGCGAAAACCCCGACCTGGCGGCTGCCGCGAGCCCGCTGACCTATCTCGATGCGCTTCCCGACGACACTCCGCTGCCGGCCTTCCTAATCCTGCACGGCGCCGATGACCGAAACATCGCCCGCGGCCAGTCGGGCCGACTGTTCACAGCGCTCTTGAACCGCCCCACGA
The DNA here is from genome assembly GCA_039822045.1 of Pseudomonadota bacterium. Taxonomy (GTDB): domain Bacteria; phylum Pseudomonadota; class Alphaproteobacteria; order Rhodobacterales; family Rhodobacteraceae; genus HLUCCA09. Next base: position 172,399 of record JBCBMY010000013.1, read on the forward strand.
TCACCAATCTCGAATACCATCTGCTGCCCGACAGCGGCCACGGTTCGGGCGCGTTCAACGAGCTTGAGCCGATGCTGATGGTCATCGAGTTCCTCCGCGAGAGCTTGGCCGAATGACACGCAATCGACCGGAGGCCCCGCGATGACCGAGCCATGCTTCGATGTCGCCCATCTCGGCCATGTTGAGCTGCTAACCGACAAGTTCGACGACAGCCTCGACTTCTTCACGCGCGTCTACGGTCTAAAGATCGCGGCCCGCGAGGGAGAGAGCGCCTTTCTGCGCGCCTGGGACGACTACGAGATGCACTCGCTCAAGCTGACGCGAGCCGACACTACGGGCGTCGGCCATATCGCCTATCGCGTCTCCTCGCCCGAAGCGCTCGACCGGCGCATCGCGGCCATCGAGGCCAGCGGGTTTGAGGTGATCGGCTGGGTGGACGGCGACGCGGGCCACGGCCGCGCCTTTCGGTTCGCCGACCCGTTTGGCCATGTGTTCGAACTCTACTGGGACACCCGGAAATACGTGGCCGAGGGCGCCGAGATCCCAGCGCTCAAGAACAATGCGAGCCGGTTTCATGCCACTGGCGCCTGCCCCCGTCGGCTGGATCACGTCAACTTGCTGTCCGAGGACGTGACCGAGTTCCGTCGCTTCATGGTCACGTGTCTTGGCGCGCGTGTGACCGAGTATATCCAGCTCGACAATGGCCGGATCGGCGGGTGTTGGTTCACCGTCAACAACAAGACTTACGACCTCGCCTGCACCGAGGAACATGGCGGCGGCATGGGCCGGCTGCACCATGTGACCTACGCCACCGACCAGCGCGAGGACATTCTGCGCGCCGCCGACATCCTCCTCGAAAACGGCGTCCATATCGAGACCGGGCCGCACAAGCACGCCATCCAGGGCACCTTCTTTCTCTATGTCTGGGAGCCCGCGGGCAATCGGGTGGAACTCGCCAATTCTGGCGCCCGACTGATCCTCGACCCCAACTGGCAGCCCGTCTGCTGGACCGAGACCGACCGCAAAAAGGGCCAGGCCTGGGGGCTCAAGACCATCGAGACGTTCCACACCCACGGGACGCCGCCAATCAAGCGGTAACCGCGCCGGATCCAAGCACCAAAACGAACCGGAGCAGGGCGTCCGGCACCAGGGTACGGGCAGAAGCGCAGCGAGGGCAGAGATGCAGTTTCATCTGAATGGGTTTCACGCCGGCGACCCGGACATCCACACACCGGCCGAGGGCTATGGCGACAACCCGGCCAGTCTCCCCTCCGAGGTCGACGTCCTGATCGTGGGCTGCGGGCCGGCTGGCCTGACGCTCGCCGCCCAACTTGCCCGCTTTCCCGAGATCAAGACCTGCATCGTCGAGCGCAAAGGCGGACCCATGGAAAAGGGCCAGGCCGATGGCATCTCCTGCCGCACCATGGAGATGTTTCAGACCTTCGGCTTTGCCGAAAAGGTCAAGCGCGAGGCCTATTGGGTCAACGAGACGACATTCTGGAATCCCAACCCCGAACGCCCCGAGGAGATCCACCGCACCGGACGCATCCAGGACGTCGAAGACGGGCTGTCCGAGATGCCCCATGTCATCCTGAATCAGGCACGCGTGCATGACCGCTATCTCGAGGTGATGCGCAACGCGCCGACACGGCTTGAGCCCGTCTATGGGCGTAAGCTCGTCGATCTCGAGGTCGCGCAGGATGGCACAGAGTACCCCGTGACGGTTACTCTGGAGAATGCCGCCCAGGGCGACCAAACCGAAACCGTCCGCGCCCGCTATGTCGTGGGTTGCGACGGGGCGCGCAGCGCCGTGCGCAGCGCCATCGGCCGCGCCCTTCACGGGGATCGGGCGAACCAGGCCTGGGGCGTGATGGACGTCCTCGCGGTCACCGACTTCCCCGACATCCGGCTCAAGACCCTCATCAAGTCGGCGGGCGAGGGCAACATCATCATAATCCCGCGTGAGGGCGGCCACCTTGTGCGCATCTATATCGAGATGGACAAGCTCTCCGAGGGGCAACGCGTCTCGCCAAACGACATGACGGTCGACCGGCTGATCGACGCCACCAACCGCGTCATTCGCCCCTACGCCATAGATGTGCGCGAGGTCGCATGGTGGTCGATTTACGAAGTGGGGCACAGCCTGACCGACAAGTTCGACGACGTGCCGGCCCACGCCGTGGCGGCGCGTACGCCGCGCGTGTTTATCGCGGGCGATGCCTGTCACACGCATAGCGCCAAGGCCGGGCAGGGCATGAACGTGTCGATGGGGGACACGTTCAATCTGGGCTGGAAACTGATCGCCGTTCTGCTCGGCCGCTCTGGCCCCGAGCTACTCCACACCTATTCCGCCGAGCGGCAGAAGGTGGCGCAAGACCTCATCGATTTCGACCATGAATGGTCGCGGATTATCGGCGCGCCGCCCGAACACGGCGTGTCGGCCGAAGAAACCCCGCGCTTTCAGCGTTACTTCATCGAGCATGGTCGCTTCACCGCGGGCCTTTCCGTTCGGTACGCGCCGTCCGCGCTGACTGGAACGCCCGATTGGCAGCACCTGGCCAGCGGGTTCGACATCGGTGCGCGGTTTCACTCGGCGCCCGTGATCCGGCTGGTCGATGCCAAGCCCATGCATCTGGGCCATGTGAGCGAGGCTGACGGGCGCTGGCGGCTCTATGCCTTTGCCGGCGCCGGGATACCTTCGGACCCGAACTCGGGTTTGGGTGCGCTCTGCCGGTTCCTCGCCGAAGCCGAGGGCTCGCCCGTGCGGCGGTTCACGCCGCCCGGCGCGGCGCGCGACGCCGTGTTCGATCTTCGCGCTGTATTCCAGCACTATCACCGCGATCTGGATCTCGGTGCGATGCCCGAGATCCTGAAACCTGCAAAAGGCGCGCTTGGCCTGCGGGATTGCGAGAAGATGTTCTGCCCCGATCTGCGGCAGGGCGACGTCTTTGGTCTGCGGGGCATCGACCGCGAGCGAGGGGCCCTGGTCGTCGTACGCCCCGATCAGTATGTGGCCCACGTCCTGCCGCTCGATGGCCATGCGCAGCTCACAGCCTTCTTTGAGGGGGTCATGCTGCCGCAAGTCTGATCACACTTGCCCCTGTGGCAGCAGCATCGGGCCGGCTGGGCTGGCCCTTAAGCCCTCATTCAATCATCGGCCGAAGAGCATAACGGCGATTGGAACGGGCGACACGGCAATAGCGAGGGCCAGAAAGGTGGGCAGCGGAGCGAAGAGCCCGCTCAAGCCTGCCATCAACGAGATCCCGCCGCCGCCGACAACGACGTTGCCGGGAATGTTCACCATGATGGCCAGCGCGACATAGCGATGGCGGAGGGCGAAGGCGAGCAGGTTCGGCGGCGCGCCGGACAGCAGCAGTTCCAGCCGCTCATCGCGCGACAGCGGCGCCGCCTGGGCCACGAGGTCCGCGGCTTTGTGAAGGTGCAGCGCGTTGAGAAACCGGGCTTGCGCCGCGATGGGCACTATGCAGCCAACGGAAAAGGACAGCATCATCGCGGCCACGGTCGCGCCGTAGACAACCGGGGCAACCGAAGCGCCGAACGCCGCGAGCATGGCCAGCCCGATCTCAGCGCCAGGCACGAAGGGCAGGACAAGCAGGGCAATGTAGGCGGCAGATGCAAGCATGATCGCGCGGCGCACCATCTCGGCGTTGTCGGGCATCGCCGCGAGGTCCAACGCGTCGCGCAGTTCGTGCGAGCCCCATGTTGCCGCCACGACGACGGCCACGAGCCCCACGATCCGCAGAACGATCCAGGCCGCCCCGCTTCGGACACGACGATCATTGGCAACCTGCCCAAATCGGCCCATGGTGCGTCCCCTAAATCCCATGAATTCTAGCAAAGATCATGTGAGCGCGGGAGGGCCTCGGCCGCGCGATGGGTTGATGGCGCGTGGCATGACGCCTCTGCCCCCGACGCAATGCCGGCTCGCTGCCGCGATGCGCGCATAGATACGTACCCCAACACATAAGAAAGGCCCCGCACGATGGCGGGGCCCTCGAATTCAAGTCCGTTTGCCCGGCTGGCCGGGCCCGAACCTTAGTCCTGCTCGGGCAGGATCACGGCATCGATCACGTGGATCACACCGTTCGACGTTTCGATATCGGCGGTCACGACGTTGGCGCCGTCGATCGTGACGCCACCTTCGGTGCCGATGGTGATCTCCGAGCCCTCGACCGTGGCGGCCGTCATACCGTCCGACAGGTCGGTCGACATCACCTTACCCGGCACAACGTGGTAGGTGAGGATCGCGGTGAGCTGCTCGGTGTCTTCCAGAAGGCCCTCGACGGTTCCCTCCGGCAGATCGGCAAAGGCGGCATCGGTCGGTGCGAAGACGGTGAAGGGGCCGTCGCCCTTCAGCGTGTCGACGAGGCCCGCGGCCTGAACGGCGGCAACAAGCGTTTCGAACTGCCCGGCCTCAACCGCGGTGTCCACGATATCCTTCGAGGCGCTGCCAGCGAGGGCGGGGCCCGAGAGGACGGCGGCGGTGGCCAGGGCGGCCAGAGTAGTACGGATCATCTGGTCTTCCTTCCTGTCATTGATGGTCAAGTCGCGGCCCGGCTTCAGTGGGCCACGCTTGAAAGACGCACGAACCGGGCGTCTGGATCCGTGCTGAAAACCGCTCACGCGCTTTGACTTTGCGCGCCCTGGGCTAAGCTGCGGCACACGCAGATTTCAAAACACGGACACGTCAGAAGATGTGAAGATCGACCACTGATCGAGGCCAGTTGGTCGCGCTTGCGGGCGAGTTTGGGCGACCCCAAGTCGATCAAGAGCGGTAAACATCCGCGTGAGACTGGAAATCAACGAAAGCGTCGCGGTGATTCTGTAGGTATGGGGGGTGCCGACCGACGCGCCGAACTGAGGAGACGCATATGGCCCATCGCTGGACGAACGATCTCACCCATGCAGACGTGACGCCCAGGGCGGCATGGATGAATCGGCGGCAGATCATTGCAGCCGGAGGCAGTCTTGCCGCTTTCGCCGCTGCGGGCGCCGCCGGTACGGCCCACGCTGCGAAGGACCTCGAGCCAAATACCTGGGAAGAGATTACGACCTACAACAACTTCTACGAGTTCGGCACGGGTAAGAGCGACCCCGCGAAGTACGCAGGCTCCCTCACCACGGTGCCCTGGTCGATTACGTTCGATGGCCTGGTCGACAAGCCCGGCGAGTATGACCTCAAAGACATTATGTCCGAGATGACCATCGAAGAGCGGATCTACCGGTTCCGCTGTGTCGAGGCCTGGTCGATGGTCATTCCCTGGAACGGGTTCGAACTGGCCGATCTCCTTACCATGGTCGGCGTGAAGCCCGAGGCGAAATATGTGGCCTTCGAGACCCTCGTGCGACCGGAGGAGATGCCGGGCGTCAAGTTCCCCGTGCTCGACTGGCCCTATATCGAAGGGCTGCGCCTCGACGAGGCGATGCACCCGCTGACGATCATGGCAACAGGCATCTACGACAAGCCGATGCCCAACCAAAACGGCGCCCCCATTCGGCTGGTCGTGCCGTGGAAGTATGGTTTCAAGTCGATCAAGTCGATCGTCCGCATTACGCTGACGGAAGAGCAGCCGCCGACCACGTGGAACAAGATGAGCGCGCGAGAATACGGCTTCTATTCCAACGTGAACCCGACGGTAGATCATCCGCGCTGGAGCCAGGAAACCGAGAAGGTCATCGGCGGCGGACTGTTCGCCAAACGTCAGCCCACATTGATGTTCAACGGCTATGAAGACGAAGTCGCCTCGATGTACGAGGGGATGGATCTGTCGATTTTCTACTGATTGGGGTTCGCGGCCGCAGCCGCGGAGTAGCGACGGTTCACGACGGAGCGAGGCCCGGAAACATCGGCCTCGCAAATCTTTGACCTTGCGATGGCACGCGCCATCTTCGGCCTATGATGATCGATCGCATCAACCAGACCCTGCGTAAGCTGCCGGACTGGCCGCTCTACGTTATCGGCGTCATTCCGATCATCTGGATCTACTACCGGGGCGCGACGGGCCATCTGGGGGTCGAACCGGTCGAGGTGATCGAGCACAAGCTGGGCCTTTGGGCGCTGTGGCTGCTGATCCTCGGTCTCGCGATGTCGCCGATCGCGCAGTACTTCCAGATCAAGGCAATCAAGTTCCGCCGCGCCATCGGCCTTCTGGCCTTCGTCTATGTGCTCGCCCACCTTCTAACCTGGCTGATCCTCGACGTTCAGATCCTGGGCCAGGTGTGGAAAGACATCATGAAGCGTCCCTATATTACGATCGGGATGGCGGCCTTCATTCTGATGATCCCGCTCGCCGCCACGTCGAACAACTGGTCGATCCGCACGTTGGGGGCCGCCGGTTGGCAACGGCTGCACCGGCTCGCCTATATCGTCGCGATTTTTGGGGCGGTGCATTTTGTAATGTTGTCCAAAGGCTTTCAACTTGAGCCTTTGATCTATCTTGCGATTGTGCTGGGCCTCGTCGCTCTCCGGCTCCGCAAGAAAAAGAAGAAAGTCAGGCCGCGCGAGCGTACGGCCTGAAGAACAGGAGATCACACATGAAGAACCTGATAGCCGGTGGCGCGCTAGCGCTGGCGCTTGCCCAACCTCTCTGGGCCGTCGAAGGAGAAATCGAGCAGGTCTCGCCCCATGTCGGCGAGATGATGGTCCGGATGGGCTCGGTCGAGGTGGAAGACCGCTTGCGCTTTGAGCCCTATCAGATGCTCGACGACCTTTTCACGCGCAACGACTATGTCTTGCTGATGCGCCACGGTCCCACCGATTGGTCGAAGCGCGATATCGACAACGTCGCGCCGACGGATTGCGAGAACCAGCGCGTCCTCAGCGACGAAGGCCACGAGCGCATGTTCGATCTGGGTGTGCTGCTGGGCGCCAACGATCTGGTGCCCGGCAAGATCGTGGTCAGCGAATGGTGCCGAAATCAGGAGACGCTCACCAACCTCCTGCGCGGCCTTGAACAGGCCCGCCCGGGTACTGTTACGAACCTCGATGTCGAGACCGATCCGGGTCTGAACCTGCTCCTCTCCTTGCAGGGGGCGCCGAATGTCGAGCCCATCCGTGGCCATATCGACAGCTGGACCGGCGAGGACAGTGACGGCCCGCTCCTGATCATCAGCCACTTCACCAACATCGAAGAGCTGACCACGTTCAACATCTATGAAGGCGAGATGCTGATGATCGATCCGACACGGGACGATCGGGTGCTGGGATACCTGCGCTTGCGGTCGGCCGCGCCGGATGTGGGGCACTTCACGCCGCAGCAGGTCGCCGGCGAGAGGCAGTAGCGTTCTGCCGGATCTGCACCAGAAAAGGCCCTCTGCGACTCGCGCAGGGGGCCTTTTTCGTTGGCAGCGCGTCTGCGGGCCCCTCCGAGCGGCCTGCCTTTGGGGCAGATTCTGTGCGAGTCTGTGGATAAGCCGCCAAATCTGGGGATATGCAGGTGCAGCATCACGATGCGGCAGGGCAGAAGATTGATCACTTGGTCAGAATATGCTCGGAAATGGATTGGAAAACAAACGGTTACCCCCACTGCAAAAAAAATGTCATGTTCCGCCAAAAAAGCTCTTGCGACCCCCGGGCCCGATCCGTAAATACCCCCTCACCGGCGGCGCTGAGGCGCTAACGGGGCGCCAAACGGGCCAGCGGCACTTGCCAAGGTAACGAGGCGGAACAAACATCGAGAGATCGAGCAGGCGGGCGCGCCTAAGGAAAAATAGGCGCTCACGTCGGTTTTGTCTCTCCGCTCTTTGAAATTGCTGGTGACTGAAGAGATTTGTGGGCGGTTTGGTCCTTTCGACGGATCAATCTCCTACACATCGACTTCCTAGGCAACTCGCGCTGAAGCAGCCCTCTGGGCAGCAGCGGCAAGAGGCGTCGATGATGGAAGGTCAGCTTCACTGTTTGAGTGAGGTTTCGGTTTCCTTGGAAACTGAAGCACACATCAGACAGATGACTCATCGGTTCCTTAGCCGGAGCCGATGGATGTGCAGAGGTTCGAACGTCAAGAACGTTGCGTGAGCAGCGTTTCAACTTGAGAGTTTGATCCTGGCTCAGAACGAACGCTGGCGGCACGCCTAACACATGCAAGTCGAGCGCACCTTCGGGTGAGCGGCGGACGGGTTAGTAACGCGTGGGAACATGCCCAGATCTACGGAATAGCCTCGGGAAACTGAGAGTAA
>JBCBMY010000014.1:0-165519 GCA_039822045.1 Pseudomonadota bacterium
CACCAGCGCCCGCACACGAGAAACACTCTGGCGGGCCGTCGGAACGATACTCGATCGCTTCTCAGCACAAGACTGTGCAAACTACTTCAAGAACGCAGGATACGCTTCCGTCAAAACCTGAAACGCTCTAGACGCCGCCGACCCCCGCCCGACACACGCCATAGCGCTCCGCGGCCGGGGACGGTGGGCGGGGCGATGGCCGCAGGCCGAGCGCCGGTCCCGTCCCTTGCCGACGGATCGCAGCGCCCCTAGCCGGGCGACATGCCCCGCATCCGTTCCGACCGTCGGCGCAGCATCTCGACGGTCGTCAACAGCGCGATCGACACGATCACCAGGATCGTCGCCACCGACAGGATTGCCGGGCTGATCTGCTCCCGGATCCCGTTCCACATCTGCCGCGGGATGGTCTGCTGATCGAAGGCGGCGATGAAGAGCACCACGACCACCTCGTCGAACGAGGTCACGAAGGCGAAAAGCGCGCCCGAGATCACGCCCGGAAGGATGAGCGGCAGCGTGATCTTGAAGAACGTCGTCGACGGCGAGGCGCCAAGCGAGGCCGCAGCCCGCGTCAGCGAATGGTCGAACCCCACAAGCGTCGCCGTCACGGTGATGATCACGAACGGAATGCCGAGCGTCGCGTGCGCCAGCACAATGCCGACATAGGAGTTCGCCAGTCCGGTCGCGGAATAGAAAAAGAAAAGGCCCGTCGCGACGATGATGATCGGCACGATCATCGGCGAGATCAGGACCGCCATGATCGCCCGGCGATAGGGCATCTCGGGGCGTGAAAGGCCCAGGGCCGCCAGCGTCCCGAGGGCCGTCGCCAGGATCGTGGCGAAGAAGCCCACGATGAACGAGTTCTTGGCCGCCCGCACCCAGGCCGCATTGTTCCACACATCCGACCACCACGCGCTGTCGCGCACCGCGTCGGGCGCCTGCATCCCGAAGGTCAGCAGCGTCTCGTACCACCGCATGGAATAGCCCGTGGGATCGAAGCTCAGCATCTTCTCGGTGAAGGTAAAATAGGGTTCGGCGTTGAACGAGAGCGGGATCACGATGAGGATCGGCGCAATCAGAAACAGGAAGATCAGCGCGCAGATCACCCGATAGGTATAGTACCAGGTCTTTTCCAGCGGCGTGGCATAGCGCGGAACGGCCATGGTGCGTCTCCTGTGTCGCCCGGGCCGGGGAGCTGTCTGCCCCCCGGACCCCCCGAGAGTAATTCCGTCAAGATGATGGGGGCACCGGAGCGGCCCACACTTTGGTTATCCCAATTTGAGGTTGTCGATGCCGATCAGGCGGTCGTAGAGCCAGTAAAGAAGCAGGATACCGGCCAGCAACAGCGACGCCAAAGCGGCGGCCAGCGACCAGTTCAGGCTCGATTGCATATGGAAGGCGATCTCGTTGGAGATCAGGGTGCCGCGCGCGCCGCCCACGAGCGCCGGCGTGATGTAGTAGCCGACCGCCAGGATAAACACGAGAAGCCCGCCCGCACCGATCCCCGGCACCGTTTGTGGCATATAGACCCGCCGAAACGCGGTCCAACTCGTTGCCCCAAGCGAGCGCGCCGCGCGCACATACGACGGGTTGATGGTGCGCATCACCGAATAGAGCGGCAGGATCATGAAAGGCAGCAGGATATGGGTCATCGCAATGACCGTGCCGATCTGGTTGTAGATCAGCTGCACCCGCCCTTCATCGTCAACCACTCCGGTCCAGACCAGAAGATCGTTCAGCACGCCCTGACTTTGCAAGAGCACGATCCACGAGGTCGTCCGCACCAGAAGCGAGGTCCAAAAGGGCAGCAGGACGAAGATCATCAGAAGGTTGGAGTAGCGCAGCGGCAGCGTCGCCAGCAGATGCGCCACCGGAAAGCCCAGGAGAAAGCACAGGACGGTGATCAGGACCGACAGAAGAAGCGTGCGCCCGAAGAGCATCAGTCGGACACGCTGATCCTCGTCCACCCGCACGACATCGCCCTCCGCGTTCTTCGTGCGGTCGAGCGCTGCGAGATAGAAGTTGGCGGTGTAGGGCGAGGACGCATCGCGCATCGCGCGCCAGAGATTTGGATCGGCCCAATCCTCGTCGGCATCGAGCACGGCCTCCATGAAAGGCGCCTCCATCCGCTCGGCCCGCCGCGCAGTGGACGTGAAGAGCGACCGGGTCCCCGGCACCTCGTAATTGACGCGTGTCCCGACAGCGCCCTGCCCGCGCAACGCGCGCAATTGGACCAGATCCGCCACCAGCGCCTCATAGGCCGCCTCGTCGGGCGGGGTGCCGGGCGGGGTCGCATCGAACCAGTCGCCGAGATTGACCATGATCGGCGTCGTTTCGCCCGTCGACCGGTCGATATGCACTGTGAAGCCGGCATTGTAGACCGACTGGTGCAGCATCTGCCCGATGGGCACGATGAAGGTGATCAGAACAAAGGCCAGAAGCGGGGCGACGAGGTAGAAGGCACGCCGTTTGGCCCGGGCCTGCGCGGCCGCCAGCGCCGCCTTGAGCGGCTTGCCGTCCGCGGTTGTCAGGCGCTCGGCCGCATGGGGCGGCGGCGCAGTCTGCGTCAGGGACAGATCGGCCATGGAACCTCGGGACAAAGGGCGGGGGCTATGGGCAGGAGCGGTCTCAGATCGTGCCCTCGACGATGACGATATCGCTGTCGGAATGGGCCCGGCGGATCTGCATGACCTCCTGATACCCATCGGAATGGTAGCAGGCCGAGGCCGTCGCCAGATCGGGAAACTCGATCACGACATGGCGGTCCTTCTGCGGGTCTTCCGGCGTTTCGGCCGCAGGTCCGCGCACGATGAAGCGCCCGCCATAGCCCTCGATGATCGGTGTGTCGCGCTGGACGTAGTCGGCATAGGCCTCGGGGTCGCGAACGGTCACGTGAACGATCCAGTATCCCTTTGGCATCGGACGTCTCCGAACGCGGCGGCGGGGGCCGAACAATCGGCCCCCGCACGATCCTTGCAAGCCTTACTGGGCGAGCCAGGCGTTGAAGCGCTCGCTCAACTCCACGTCCCGGTCGGCCCAGAACTCGAAGTTGTTGATGACCGCGGTCGCCATATTGTCGGGCGCGGTAGGCATATGCGGGCCCATTTCGGTCTCGCCATCCTGGTAGAGGCCAACGAGCGGGGCCGAGGACCTGCGCGCCGGGCCATAGCTGATCCACGTGGCCTGGTCGGCCAGGCGCTGGGTGTCGGTCGCAAATGCGATATACTCCATCGCCAGGTCCTTGTTGGGCGCACCCACGGGCACGACGAACAGGTCGAAGTCGAGGATCTGGCCATCCCAGATGATCTCGAACGGCTGGCCCTCGCCCACGGCGGCGTTGAAGATCCGGCCGTTATAGGCGGTCGACATCACGACCTCGCCGTCGGCCAGAAGCTGCGGCGGCTGAGCGCCGGCTTCCCACCAGACGATCTCATCCTTGATCGTGTCGAGCTTGGCGAAGGCGCGGTCGATGCCCTCGTCGGTTTCCATCAGGTCATAGACCTCTTCGGCCGCCACACCATCGGCAATGAGGGCCATCTCGAGGTTTGCCTTGGGCGTCTTGCGCATGCCGCGCTTGCCGGGGAACGCATCCAGATCGAAGAAGGAGGCAAGGGTCGAGGGGTCGCCCTGGACGACCTCTTCGTTGAACGCCACCACCGTGGACCACACGATCGACGGGACGGCGCAGTCGCTGAGGATCAGGAAATCCTCCTCGGCTGGCGTGCCATCGGCGCCGGCGGGCAGCATGGACGGATCGATCTCTTCGATCAGCCCTTCGTCGCAAAGGCGCACCGCGTCGGAATATTCCACGTCGGCCACGTCAACGGTCACGTTGCCGGCTTCCACCTGCGCCTTGATCGGCGTGGCGGGGTTGTCGGCGTCGACCATGTTCACGTCGACGCCCTTCATCTCGGCGAAGGGCTTGTTGTAGGCCTCAACCTGGCTCTTGCCATAGGCGCCGCCCCAGCTCATCGTCGTCAGCTCTGCCGACGCCACCGTGGCGAAGCCCGCAAGCGCTGTCGTCAGGATCAGTGTCTTCTTCATACGTGGTCTCCCTGTTTGACCTTTTGCCCGGCTGAGCCGGGTCTTCCATCAATATGTCCGCCCAAGGCCGGGCGCCCCGCCACCACCGCACGAGGGCGGCATCGTACGCCAGCCGCCTCGCCGCGGCACATGCGCGCGCCGGGCCGGTCACACACACCAAAGCGGCGCGTCATGCCGGATCGAGTGCACGGGCATCCTCGGGATGCCAGCCGATGCGGACCTTCTCGCCCGGAACCAGGCGCTGCTGGCTCTGGGAATTCCGCGATTTCATGATGAAATCGTCCGAGCCCGCCACCCGCAACCGCGTGCGGAAGACGTCGCCCATATAGATGAACTCAAGGATCTCGGCCTCGATCGTGTGCGCCTGCGGGTCGAACATCTCGGGCTTGAACTCCACCCGCTCGGGCCGGATCGACACCAGCGTCCGGCTGCCCGGCCCGCCCACATTCACAGGCGTCGCGTCGATCAACTCGCCCGTCTCGAGGCGCACGGTGGCGCGGCCACCCTCGACCTCTTCAACTTTGCCCGGCAACTTGTTGTTTTCGCCTATGAACTGCGCCACGAAGCTGTTCTGCGGCCGCTCATAAAGCTCGTCTGGCGGGGCCAGCTGCTGGATCACCCCATCGTTGAACACCGCCACCCGGTCCGACATCGTGAGCGCTTCCGACTGGTCGTGCGTCACGTACACCACCGTGATGCCAAGGCTTTCGTGCAAGTGCTTGATCTCGAACTGCATATGCTCGCGCAGCTGCTTGTCGAGGGCGCCCAGGGGCTCGTCCATCAGCACCAGTTCGGGATCGAAGACCAGCGCGCGTGCCAGCGCGACCCGCTGCTGCTGCCCGCCGGAAAGCTGCGCGGGGCGGCGCGCGCCAAACGCGCCCATCTGCACCATATCGAGCGCGCGCGAGATCTTGGCCTCGCGCTCGTCCTTGCCCATGCCGCGCACTTCGAGCGGAAAGGCCAGGTTCTCGGCCACCGTCATGTGCGGAAACAGCGCGTAGTTCTGAAACACCATTCCGATGCCGCGCTTGTCGGGCGGGATGTCATTGATCGGGCGCCCGCCCAGACGGATATCGCCATGCGTCGCCGTCTCGAACCCCGCGAGCATCATCAGGCAGGTCGTCTTGCCCGAGCCCGACGGCCCCAGCATGGTCAGAAATTCGCCCTTGGGCATGTCAAGGTTCAGATCCTTCACAACGAGCGTCTCGCCGTCGTAACTCTTCTGAACCCGGTCGAATTCCACGAACGCGGTGTCAGCCCCCACGCGCCACTCCCCTAGCGGTTTTTCTGAGGCTAGCGCGCAGACATCCAGAGATGCAATGCCTCTGCGAACGGCAATTGCCCCTTATTTGCTCACCGCCCGCGAAAGCGGCAGGGAAGGGCATCGGCGGCCCAGCGCCGCCGCAGCCGACGAAGAGACACGCCGCGGCCCCGGCCGGCCTGCGTTCCGGCCCCGTCTTTGGCCCCGTCTTCGGCCCCGTCTTCGGACCCGTCTTCGGACCCGTCTTCGGCCCGTCTCGTCCGCTCATACCCGCCGGCGGGCGCGCGCCTCTATCCCTCCGTCCGCACACGCTTGAATACCTATGCATACTCTGGCACCCTTGCCCCAATCACCCCCGCGAGGATGCCATGACCCCTGACCAGATGCAGGCTCGGCTCGTCCGCTATGGCGATCTGATCCCCTGCCGCACCGCCTTCATCGATGCCCATACGCCCGGCTCCGACCAGAAGGAGAACTTCACGATCATCGGCGGGGGCGTCTCGGAAAGCCCCGATCAGCATGTCCACATCAAGGAGACGCCGGGCTTCAATATCGGCGCCGCGGGTCAGCCGCCCAAATGCCGCAACTCGCTGCATTCGCACCGCACGGCCGAGGTGTTCTTCGTGCTCAAGGGGCGCTGGCGCTTCTTTTGGGGCCGATGGGGAGATGCCGGCGAGGTGGTCCTCGAAGAGGGTGACATCTTCAACATCCCCACCGGCATCTTCCGCGGGTTCGAGAATATCGGCACGGATTACGGGATGATCATGGCCGTGCTCGGGGGCGACGATGCCGGCGGCGGCGTGATCTGGGCGCCCCAGGTCATCGAGGATGCGCGCGACCACGGGCTGGTCCTGGGCGATAACGGCGCGCTCTACGACACCAAACGCGGCCAGTCCCTGCCCGACGGCATCGCGCCCATGCCGCTTCTGACCGATGCCGAGCTCGCCGACTTCCCCGAGCCCACGCCGGCCGATGTCGTCCCCAACTACGTTGCCCGCTACTGGGATCTGGTGGCCCTCGCCTCCACCGGCGCCCCCGCCTCGGTCATCGGTGCGGGCGCGGTGCTGAAAGACCGCCCGGGCTTCGAGATTGAGCTTTTGACCCGCGCCTCGGGCGGCGAGGCCGAACGGCAGAGCGCGGCGCACGAGGTGCTGATGGTGCTCAAGGGCCATTGGGCGATGCGCTGGGGCAACCACAATCTGACGCTCGCGCCGGGCGACACGCTGGCGGTTCCCCCGGGCCTTGCGCACAGCCTGGCCCCCTCCATGTCGGGCGACGCCGCGCTTTACCGCGTGCGTGCCACCACCGACCCCGCCGGCCCCACATGGACGGGCCCGACGCACTGAGGCCGCACAGGCCGCTTCTGATCAACTGACATGAAAATGGACGCGCCACTCGCGACGGCGCGCCCTCAATGCTCAGCCAAAGGGCCGATCAGCTTTCCGGCGCGCACCCAGCCAGCGCATCGGCCAGCGCCAGAAGCGTCGCCGCATAGTGGCCCGCGCCGGGCTCGATGTTCGCGCCAAGCGGGTCCATCAGAGCGGTGCCCACGGGCTGGCCCTCGGTCACCGCGTCGATCACCCTTGGGTCGAATTGCGGCTCGACCCCGACGCACACGGCCCCAAGCTCGGCGATCCGCCCCTGCACCTCGCGCAGCCGCGCGGCCGAGGGCGTCTGCGCGTCGCTCATCGAGATCGCGCCGGTCGCCGACAGGTCGAAGGCCTCCTCGAAATACTGATAGGCATCGTGGAACACCACGAACGGAACGCCGCGCGCGGGCTCTAGACGGGTCTCGATCTCGGCAGCGAGCGCATCAAGCTCGGCCTGCGCGGCCTCGGCATTGGCGCTGTAGATCTCGGCGTTGTCGGGATCGGCCTCGGCCAGTTCGTCGGCAATCACCGCGAGCCAGATCGACGCGTTGGCCGGATCGAGCCACAGGTGCGGATCGGTGCCGCTGTGGGCATGGTCGTGGCCCGCCTCCTCATGCCCGTGGTCATCGTGCCCGTGCGCATCGGCCTCGGCATGCTCCTCGTGGTCGTGATCGTCATGGTCTGCATGCTCGGCGTGCTCCTCGCCGGCATGATCCTCGTGCGCATGGTCGTCATGCTCGGCGTGCTCTTCATGATCGTGGTCATCATGTTCGGCATGCTCTTCGTGGTCATGGTCATGGTCGTGATCGTGGGCGTCGCCCGAGGCATGCTCTTCATGCTCGTCGTGCGCATGGTCATCATGGTCGGCATGCTCTTCATGGTCGTGATCGTCATGCGCGGCATGCTCCGCGTCGGCATGATCATCATGCCCGTGATCGTCGTGCCCATGGTCGCCGTGGCCATGATCGTCATGCCCAGGGAAGAGCGCGCCCTCGCGCACCTCGAGCAACGCGACACCGGGCGCCTCGATCAGCTCGATCACGTGCGCCCCTTCGGCAAGCGTCTCAAGCGGCTCTTCCAGCCACGGCGTCAGCGCCTCGCCCACCCAGAACACGATGTCGGCGTCCTGGACCGCGCGGGCCTCGGACGGCCGCATGTTATAGCCATGCGGCGTGGCGCCCGGGCGAACCACCAGCGATGGCGTGCCGAGATCGCCCATCACCTGCGACACCAGCCCGTGGATCGGCGAGATGTCGACGGTCACACGCGGCACCTCGGCACCGGCGCTGCTCGCGGCGGCTGCCAGACCGGCGGCCAGAACCGCCCCGATGCCCGCCGTGCGCCGCGGCCGGGCCCGGCCCGACCGAGGGCTTTGCATTGCTGCCAAATCTGCCGAACGCCCCGTAGTTCGCACCAACTCCCGCATGAGATTCACCCTCCGCCCATCGCTTGTTTGCGCCCACTCTGGGTGGGCTATTGCAACTCGGCGCAGGGTTACAGTATAACATTTTCTCTCGCAAGGAGGGTCCATGAGCTCCGATCCGACGCCCGGCCAGACCAACGGTCGCAGACCCACTGGCGCACCCGTTGGCTTCAGCAATCATGACCACGGCCTGTGCGTCGCCGACGCGATGGCGGAGGTCGAGGCGCGCTGTGCCGCAGAGGGTCTCCGGCTGACGCCCGTCCGCCGCCGTGTGCTCGAGATCCTGCTCGAGTCTCACCGGGCCATGCGCGCCTACGAGGTCCTGGAACGGATGCAGGCCGAGGGGCTCGGCGCCCAGCCACCCGCGGCCTATCGCGTGCTCGATTTCCTGACCACCAATGGCTTTGCCCACCGCATCGAGGCGCTCAATGCATTCGTCGCCTGCACCCATCCCGGCGAACACCACGTCCCCGCGTTCCTCCATTGCCGGATTTGCGACGGCGTAGTCGAGACGGTGACCAGCGTCGGGTCGGTTCAGGGCGACAGCCTTCTCGATGCGGCGGCCCAAGCGGCCGGTTTCCGGATCGAGGCGCGCACAGTCGAAGCGCATGGCATCTGCAGCATCTGCCGCGCCGCGGAGGAGGCATGACGGTGTCCTCTACGGTCCGGATGCCGACGGCGTCCCCGGCCGCGATTGAAACGAACCCGTCGAGCCCCCCCCTCATCTCGGCAAAGGGCCTCTCGGTCGTCGTTGCAGACCGCCCGGTCCTGCACAACATCGACATTTCGATCGCGCCCGGTGAAATCGTCACCCTCGTGGGGCCGAATGGCTCGGGCAAGTCCACGCTCCTGCGCTGCCTGATCGGGGCGTTGACCCCAAGCGCGGGGCAGATCACCCGGCGCCCGGGTCTGCGCCTTGGCTATGTACCACAGACCTTGCGGCTCGACGCCACGATGCCGCTCAGCGTGGCGCGCTTTCTCTCGCTGCCGCATCGACGCCGCGCGGCCGACATCACGGTCGCCCTTGAGGAGGCCGGCCTGCCCGACCTGCTCGACCGGCCGATGACCCAGCTGTCGGGCGGGCAGTTTCAGCGCGTCCTGCTGGCGCGCGCCCTGATCGACCAGCCCGATCTTGTGCTCCTTGACGAGCCCACCCAGGGGCTCGACCAGCCAGGCTCCGCCGCCTTCTACACCCAGATCGAAGCCGTGCGCCGGCGCACGGGGGCGGGCATCCTGATGGTCTCGCACGAGTTGCACGTTGTGATGGCGGCCTCCGACCGGGTGATCTGCCTCAACGGCCATATCTGCTGCGAAGGCGCGCCCGCCGCCGTTGCCTCGGCGCCCGAATATCGCGCTCTTTTCGGCACCGGCACCAAGGGCGCGCTCGCGCTTTACCGCCACGCGCACGACCATACTCACGACCACCTCAACGGCCGCGATCCGTCGCATACGCAGGACGGCGGGCCAGAGCACCCGTCCAGCGACGACGCACATGCGCGGCCGGCGACGTCGCATGCGGCCGATCCCGCGCCGGCCTCCCACAGGATCGACCCCGCCTGATGCTGTCCGACTTCCTGACGCGGGCCGCGCTTGCCGGGCTTGGCACGGCCTTGGCCGCGGGCCCGCTGGGCTGCTTCGTGGTCTGGCGGCGCATGGCCTATTTCGGCGATGCAACGGCCCATGCGGCCATCTTGGGCGTCGCCCTCGCGCTGGCGCTCGACATCTCGATCTATGTCGGCGTGCTGGTCTTCGCGCTCGCCATGGGCCTCGCGACCGACCGGCTGTCCTCGCGCGGGCTGTCCTCCGACACCGCGCTCGGCGTCCTCAGCCATTCCGCCCTGGCCGTCGGGATCGTCGCGGTTGCCTTCGTACCCGGCCGCGCCATCGACCTGGAGGCCTATCTCTTCGGCGACATTCTGACGGTCTCGCGAACCGATCTTGCGATGGTCTGGGGCGGCGCCGCGGCGGTGCTGGGGCTTCTGATCTGGCAATGGTCTGCGCTCCTGACGGCCACGGTCGCCCCCGACCTTGCCACCGCCTCGGGGATCGACCCGGCCCGGGCGCAACTGACGCTGATCCTCGCGCTCTCGGTCATTGTCGGCGTGGCGCTGAAGGTCGTGGGCGTCCTCCTGATCGCGGCGCTTCTGGTGATCCCGGCCGCCGCGGCGCGGGGCCTGATCCGCTCGCCCGAAGCCATGGCCGTGCTCGCGGCCGCGCTGGGCTGTCTGTCGGTCGGCATTGGCCTCGGGGCGTCGCTCGCCTTCGACAGCCCGGCCGGCCCCTCCATTGTCTGCGCGGCCACGGTGCTGTTTCTGCTGTCGCGCGGCGCTGCCCCGCATCTCGCACGCCTGCGCGCCTGACGCGACGGCCGACCAGACGCCGCGCGCCCCCGCCCGAAAGCGCCCAGCCGCCCATGTGGAGCCCACCGCTTGATCCACCGCCCCGCAAGGGCCATGTCGGCCGGTGAAGGGGCAGACAAGATGACCGATCACAGCAGGATCACGGGGCCGGCCAGCGACCCGGCCTCCGTTCGTTCCGCGCAGAACAAACATCGGCAGGCCGGCGCATCGGCACACGCACCACAGGCGCAAACGGGTCATCCGTCCCAGGCCCAGGCCTGGGCAGAGAGCAAAACAGGATCCGCCCCGGCCGCCGCACTTCTGAGCTCCCCTGCCCCGGGCAGCCCGGCCTCACCCGCATCGATCGCGCCACAGCCCGACCGCGCCAACGACGCCCCGATCCGATCCACGCCAGCGTCTGAGGCCGCAGGCGAAGGGGCGGCGGACACAGCCGGCCCCGTGCACCAGGTTGTGGCTCGCCTCGACACACTCACCGGCCGCGAGACCCTGAACCTGGGCGACATCGTCGACGCGTTTGGCGCGGCGGCCTTCCTGCCTGTTCTGATCGTGCTCGGCCTGATCGTCGTTTCGCCGCTCTCGGGCATCTTTCTGCTGCCGACCTTCTTCGGCCTCGCGATTTTCACCACGGCGGTGCAGATGCTTGTGGGCAAGCGCCGGCTCTGGCTCCCGGGGGTGGTGCGGCGGCGCAAGATCTCGGGCCGGGTTCTGCATGCGGGTCTGCAACGCTTGACGCGCCTAGCCGACCGGGTCGACAGGGCGGCGCGCGTCCGCCTGCGCGCCCTCGTCGCCCCGCCGCTTGACACATTTGCCAAGGCCGCCTGCGCCATCTGCGGGCTCGCCATGCCGACGCTCGAGCTTGTGCCCTTCTCGTCGTCGATCCTGGCGCTGGCGGTGATCCTGTTCGCGACAGCGCTCTTGACGCGCGACGGCCTCCTCGTGGTCGTCGCGACCGCCACGATGGCCGTCGCCGCGATGATCCCGCTGACGCTCTATGGCGGCCTGATCCGCGCCGCCGCGGACATGGCGCCCGGCTAAGCCACGCGCGGCGGCTGTTCATTCGCGGGGCGCCGTGCGGGATCGTCCTCGGCCGCCGCATTCACCATCGCAGAACCGAACTGCCCCAGCAGTGCCGGACGATAGATCGTCCGCTGGTCCGTGTCTGAGTGTCATGCGGCGGCCGAAAGGTTGGGCGCCGGCCCCCACCAGCGCCCAAATGCCCCCACCGGGGTCTGTCAGCCGTCGTTCCTAGCTGAAGAGCGGCGCCATCCACTCCGCAAGCGTGGCGCTGATCGGGTCGGGCGCCATCACAAACGCCGCGACCTTCTCGCCGACACCGCCCGCGCGCATCGTCTCGACCTGGGCTACGTAATCGGCGTTGCCCATCGACGCGCTGGAAATCGCCTTGAACAGCACGACCCCGAACAAAATCGCCAGGGCCGGCCGCAGCACAGGCCGCCCCGCGCGCCGGCGCATACGCGTATAATGGCTCTGGCCAAGCGTCCCGGCCGCTTCGAATCCGCCACCGCTTCGGTGGATGCGGTCAATACGCTTCAATCTTTGGTTGAATTCTTTGATCTGAGGATCTCTCACGTTCGCGCTCCAGAGCCCATTCGGCACGACATAATGATAGGCCTGAATTGTGCCCGAAATGTGGCGAACCCTTTGACTTTAAATCACTCTTTTCGCAGACAAAGTGTGCTCCACTCGCCGATCTCCTCGCGGTCGGCAACAGTGAAGCCCTGCGCGCCATAGGCCGATCCGACGTCAGAGGCCTGTGATGTAAGCAGTCCCGACAGGATCGCCACGCCGCCGGGCGCCGTCGCGGATCCGATTGCGGGTGCCAGATCCACCAGCGGACCCTTCAGAATGTTGGCAAAAACCAGACCGAAGGGCGACGCCGCCCGCAGCTCGGGATGGTCGAGCCCCGCTGCCTCTACAACCCTGACGCGATCCCGCAATCCGTTGGCCACAACATTGGCGGCCGCCACCTCCACCGCCACCGGGTCGATGTCGGATGCAATCACCGGCGCGTCGGGCCAGACCCGCGCTGCGGCCATCGCCAAAACCGCCGTGCCGCAGCCCACATCGGCCACCGCGCCGGGGGCAAGCCCGCCCTCCAGGCACTGGTCGAAGACACGCAGACAGCCCAGTGTCGTGCCGTGATGGCCCGTGCCAAAGGCCATCGCCGCCTCCACCAGCAGGGGCTCCACACCCTCGGGCACCTTGTCGGCATCGTGCGCGCCATAGAGGAAGAAGCGTCCGCCCCGCACCGGCGCCAGTTCGCGCCGCACCTTGGCCACCCAATCGGTCTCGGGCAGCTCCGACACGGCAAAGGCACGCGCCCCGAATGCCACCTCCAACAGTGCCAAACCCGCCGGATCCGGCGCGGCCTCGAAATAGCCGCCGACCTCCCACAGGCCCGAGCCGTCCTCCAGCTCGAACACGCCGACACCGGTGGGCGCGGGATCCATATCCTCCAGCGCCGCGCCCAGCGCCTCGGCGTGCTCCCGCCCGGCCAGCGTCGTCAGCGCGGTCCATGTCGTCATCGCGGTCTCCCTGCCGGCGCGGTGCCACGCCGCGCCCCCGCTCGCGTAGGGCCCGGGCGGCCGAAGGGCAAGGCGCCGCATTCGCGAAGAGCCACCTGGGCATCCAAGCTGCAATGACCCCAGCGAACGGTCCCTCGCCGTGCATCCGCCGCGGCGGCTCAGGCAAGCACCGTGTCGAGCCGCTCGATCACCATTTGCGCCAGATCCTCAGGCCCTTGCCATGCTTCGAGCTGGAAGACCGGGCATGGCAACGCCTCGGCCCAGGCCTCGTGGCGCGCGAGCGACCGACCGGGCCGCTGCCCCCGCTCATACCCGTCGGCCCAGGCCAGGAACGCCCGCACCTCCTCATGAGCCGGGCCGCCCGGATCCATCGCCGTGCCATGCCGCAGCCGTTCGCGCACCTCCAGCCGCGCGCGGCGCACATCGGGCGGCAGCGTCAGAAACACCGCGCAGGTCAGCCGCTCGACCACGCCCGCGCCCCAACTGTCGAGCGAGCCCGACAGAACCCAGTCCGCGCGCGGCAGGAACACAGCCTCCATCAGCGCCCGTCGCTCGTCCAGCGGGCGCTTTGTGCGAAATGGCGGGTCGGTCGGACGCCAGTAGAAATCGTCGGTGTCGAACGCCTGGCTGCCCAGCCGCGTCGCCAAGGCGCGCCCGAGCGTCGAGGTCCCGACGCCGGACGCCCCGAAGATGTGGACGCGATGACGCTGAAGGGGGCGCGCGCCGTCCATCGCGACTCAGCTGGCCGCGGCACCGGTGGCGTCGACCCCGGTCCCGATGGGGCAGGTCACGCCGGTCCCGCCCAGGCCGCAATAGCCCCCCGGCGTCTTGGCGAGATACTGCTGGTGGTAATCCTCGGCAAAGTAGAACTCCGGTGCCGGCAGGATCTCGGTCGTGATCTTGCCGCGGCCCGCGCGCGTCAGCGCCTCGGCAAACATCTCCCGGCTCGCCTCGGCCGCCTCCCGCTGGGCCTCGGTCGTCCAGTAGATGCCCGACCGATACTGCGTGCCCACGTCGTTGCCCTGGCGCATGCCCTGGGTCGGGTCGTGACCTTCCCAGAAGGTCTTCAGGAGCTTGCCAAAGCTCACGACCGCCGGGTCGTACACGACGCGGACCACCTCGTTGTGCCCCGTCTGCCCCGAGCAGACTTCGCGATAGGTCGGGTTCGGCGTATGGCCGCCGGCATATCCGGCCATCGTCAGCCACACGCCGTCGAGCTGCCAGAACATCCGCTCGACACCCCAGAAGCAGCCCATGCCAAAGACCGCCACCTCGTGGCCCTCCGGCACGTCGAGTGTCAGCGGACGGCCCGACACGAAATGCGTCTCCGCCGTCGGGATCGCTGCCGACCGGCCCGGCAGGGCCTCGTCGGGCGACACGGTCTCGGCCGATTTCTTCAGAAAGCTGAACATCCCCAGTCTCCCTCCGCGGAATTTGTCTCGCGCGGTGATATAGGGATGCCGCATTCCAACTTCCAATGAAGCGGGGCGGGCTGTCGCAGGCGCGATTGTCGCTGACGCGCCGCGGCGGCGCTCACTCGGCCGGCGCAGGGGCCCGCATGCGGGCAAAAATCGTCTCGTTGCCCGGCTCGGGGTGACGGGGGATCAACAGCGACAGAGCCAGGCTCGTCGCGGCCATGCCCGCCGCGAGCAGAAACACTGCGGCCGGCGAGGCCAGCCACAGATAGCCCAGCGCAAACGGCAGAAAGACCGCGGCGATGTGGTTGATGGTAAAGGCCACGGCCGCCGTCGGCGCAATGTCCCTGGGATCGGCGATCTTCTGAAAGTAGGTCTTTAGGGCCAGCGCCAGGGCAAAGAAGATATGGTCAAGCACATAGAGCGAGGCTGCCAGCACGATGCCCCAGCCGAACCAGTAGATCCCGCCATAGGCCAGGAAGATTGCGACGAGCCCGAGATACTCGATCACCAAAGCCGTCCGTTCGCCCCAGGCGTTCACCGCGCGACCGATCAGGGGGGCCGCAACCATGTTGGCGACGAGCGTCAAGGCCACGAGCGTGACCATCTCGTCCACCTCATAGCCGAAGCGCTCCACCATCATCCACCCGGCAAACACCACGAAGATCTGCCGCCGGGCGCCCGACATGAACTGCAACGCATAATAGAGCCAATAGCGCCGCCGCAGCACGAACTCCTTGCGCTGTGGCTCGGGACTCTCGAACTGGGGATAGACGAAGAAGGCCAGGGCCGCGATCGCCACGGTCGCCCCGCCCGCCACGGCGTAGACAATCCCGTAGGTCAGACCCAGAGGCTCCCAGGTCAGACGGATGAGCAGATAGGCCAAGAGCGTTGCGCCCGACCCCACCGCGATGATCCGGCCCAGCACCTCGGGCGCCCGCCGCTTGTCGATCCACTGGAGTTGAAGCGACTGGTTGACTGTTTCGTAGTAGTGGAAGCCAATCGACGAGAGCAGTGTGATCGCCAGAAGCCCGCCGAACTGCGGAAACGCGGCCGTCAGCGCCGTGGCCACCCCGAGAAGACCAAGCGAGACCAGCGCCAGCACCTGCTCGCGAAAGACCAGCAGCAGGACGATCACCGCAATGGACAAAAACCCTGGGATCTCGCGCACCGTGTGCAGCCATCCCAGATCGGCCCCGTCGAAGCCCGCCACTTCGTGCACGAAGTTGTTCAGTAGCACCGACCATGTGGAAAAGGCCAATGGCATCGCCGCGGCCATCAGAAACAACAGGGCCACCGGTTGCCGCCAGAACGGCAGACGTCTGGCCTGAGAGAGCGGAACCGTGCGCATGATGCGCCCTTACGCCTCTCGCAGCGGAAAGGAAAGCGCAGGACGCTGCGCCGACCCGCCGCCATCGGCGCACGTGTGCGGCCGGGTCCGCGCGGCAAATTCCTTTGCAAAGGAATTTGCAAAAGTCTTCGCGAAGACTTTTGCTCCTGGGTAAGCGGCGGGGCCGACCCGAGAAAGGTTCATTCCATCTCGGACGGGCGCGCGTTTACCGCGGCGAGAAGCGGTAGTCGACGTCGGCAAACCGGCCTGTTGGAAAGCAATAGGCAAACGTCAGGCCCGTGGAACCTGCCACCGTGCCGTGCTCGGCCTCAGGCGGCAGGTACACCGCAACCCCGGGCCGGATCTCGTGCGCGACGCCTTCGATGGTCACCACGCCCGTGCCCGTCAGCCCGAAATACACTTCGGCCGGACCATGGCGATGCGGCTCCAGCGTCTCGCCCGGGCCAAACTCGGCCACGCCCATCACCATGCCCGACGACGGCGTTCGATCGCCGCAGATGAGCGTGCGCCACCCGCACGAGCCAAAGCCCGTGTCGGGGTCCCGCTCGAGCGGCAGCTCGGCCACATCTACGGCAAAGCCATGGCCCGGCGCTACCGGCACGTTGGCCGGCGCTTCGAGCGCGTTGGCCATCTCGCCCGGGGCGAGAGTCATGTCCTCCCAGTCCCCGCTGTCGGAGGTGGCATCGTAGTGGTCGAACGCGGTCACATCGCTGGTCATTGCCCCCTCCTTTTTCCTGGTCGGCGCACGTCGCACGTCCCACGAATCACGCCCCTCAGATCGCCCATGGACGACGCACAGGCGTCGCTTTTCTTCCTCACCGACTCGTGTTGGTCGTCCGGCGTCAGAGGTGCCGAAATGCATCACGAAACAGGTCGAGATATCGCCCGCACGTGCGCGCGATCCGCGCGCCCAACGCCGCGCCAAGTCGCGCCAGATCGTGTCGGACCTAGAAGAAGCTCTGGGGGTCGATATCCACGGCCACGCGCACCGCGGCTGGGCTCCGCACCTGCCCCAACCACGCCGCGACCGCCGCCTGAAAGCCGGCCCCCTTCGGCGCCTTGACCAGCAGGCGCACCCGGTGTCGCCCCCGGATCCGGGCGATCGGCGCCGGCGCAGGGCCATAAACCTCGGCCCCCACACGCAGAAGCGGCCCCGGCGCGCGCGCCAGCGCCTGGCCCAGATCCATCACCGGCCCAAGCTCGGGCCCCGACAGCACGATCCCGGCCATCCGGCCATAGGGCGGCATTCCCGCGGCCTCGCGCTCGGCCGCCTCTGCCCGCCAGAACGCCTCTTCCTCGCCCGACAGGATCGCGCGGATCACCGGGTGCTCGGGCTGATAAGTCTGCAAAAGCGCCGTGCCCCGCCGTGCGCCCGTCCGGCCCGCCCGGCCCGCGACCTGTCGCATAAGCTGAAAGGTCTTTTCTGCCGCCCGCAGGTCGGATCCCTGGAGACCGAGGTCGGCGTCGATCACACCAACCAGCGCAAGGTGCGGAAAGTTATGCCCTTTGGCCACAAGCTGCGTGCCCACGATCAGATCGGCCCCGCCCTCGGCGATCTCCGCAACCCGCGCCTTGAGCGCACGGGCCGAGCCGAACAGGTCTGAGCTCAGCACCGCAACGCGCGCCTCGGGAAAGCGCTCGGCCACCTCTTCGGCCAGCCGCTCCACGCCGGGCCCGAGAGCCGCGAGTTTGCCCACCACGCCGCAGGACGGACACGCCTCGGGCATCGGCACCGTCTCGCCGCACTGGTGGCACATCAGCCGCTTGAGGAACCGGTGCTCCACAAGCCGCGCATCGCAATGAACGCACCCGAGCTGGTGCCCGCACGCGCGGCAGAGCGTCACCGGCGCATAGCCCCTCCGGTTCAGGAACAGCATCACCTGCGCCCCGTCCGCCATTGCCGCCTGCGCCCGCGCCGCCAGGGTCTCAGAAATCCAACGCCCCGCCGGGAGGTCCTCGGCGCGCATGTCGATTGCCGCCATCTCCGGCAGTTCCGCCGCCCCATGCCGCGCCGTAAGATCGAGCCGGACATACTTCCCGGCCTCGGCATTGGCCCAGCTCTCGAGCGACGGCGTGGCCGAGGCCAGCACCACCCGGGCGCCCTCGATCGAGGCGCGCAGAACGGCCATGTCGCGGGCATTGTAGAGCACGCCGTCCTCCTGCTTGTACGAGCCGTCGTGCTCCTCATCGACGACGATCAGGCCGAGATCCCGAAACGGCAGAAACAGCGCCGAGCGCGCACCGACGACAAGCTGTGCGCCGCCCTCGGCCACCATGCGCCAGGCCCGCCGCCGTTCGGTCTGGGTCACGCCGGAATGCCACTCGGCCGGCCGCGCGCCGAAGCGGGCCTCGACCCGCGCCAGAAACTCCCCGGTCAGCGCTATCTCGGGCAACAGGACAAGGGCCTGCCGCCCCCGCGCCAGCGCCTCGGCCACCGCCTCCAGATAGACCTCGGTCTTGCCCGACCCGGTGACGCCACGCAGAAGCGTCGTGCCATAGCTCCCCTCGGCCACACCGGCCCGCAGGGCGCGCGCCGCCGTTGTCTGGCCCTCGCTGAGATCGACGCCGCCAAACGACGGGTCAAGCCGCGGGAATGGGGCGTCGCGCGGCGTCTCGACCTCGGCGACGTAGCCACCTTTGACGAGGCCCTTCACAACCCCGGATGAGACGCCGGCCCGCTGCGCCAGTTCGCCGGCGAGAAGAACCGCGCCCGGATCCTCCTCCAGAACCTCGAGCACCCGCGCCCGTGCCTCGGTCATCCGTGCCGGCTCACCATGACCACGGGCATACACCGTGCGGGTGCCCGGTGCCTCACCGAGGCCGGGCGCCCGGGTCGCCAGCCGCAACATCGCAGGGAGAGGTGTCAACGTGTAGGCGGCGGCCCGTGTCAGGAACTCCCGCATAGCACAGGTCATCGAAGGCGCGTCCAGCACGCGGGTCACGGGGCGCAGTTTGGAGCGGTCATACTCCCCTGTTCCCGCGCCCCAAACCACCCCGATGACCTGTCGCGGGCCCAGCGGCACCTGGACGAAATCCCCTTCCGCGCACCCTCCCTGAGGTGCCACATAATCCAATAGCCGGTCGAGCGGCTCGACCGTCAACACCGCGACAGCGTCGCGTGACGGCGCGCCAGGGGGCTCGATGTCGAACAGATCAGAGGGCACGGCGCTCGTCGGCTGACAGGACTCGGCGGAGCGCCGACTGTAGTCGCACCCGACCGACCGCGGCAAGATCGCCAGGCGCCTTCGTCGCTGCCCCTACGCTCGATGTCGCCAGGTGCGCCGCAAAAGTCTTTCCAAAGACTTTTGCAAATTCCTTGTTTCAAGGAATTTGTCCCCTTTGGTCGGCGTGCTGCCCCTTCCCCGCGTAGCACCTTTGCGCTAGGCCACCGCTCAGGCCAGCTTGCCGGAGGGAGCGCCCATGAAATTCTTTGCCGACACCGCCGATACCGGTGCCATTTCCGAGCTCGCCGATCTGGGCTTGCTCGATGGCGTCACCACCAACCCCTCGCTCATCATGAAGGCTGGCCGCGATATCAAGGAAGTAACCGCCGAAATCTGCGCCATGGTCGACGGGCCGGTCTCTGCAGAGACCGTCGCGACGGACTCCGAGGGCATGGTCGCCGAGGGGCGCGAGCTGGCCAAGATCGCGTCCAACGTCACGATCAAGGTCCCGCTGACGTGGGACGGGCTGAAGGCCTGCAAGACGCTCGCCGACGAAGGCCGCATGGTCAATGTCACGCTGTGCTTCTCGCCAAACCAAGCGCTTCTGGCCGCAAAGGCCGGCGCCACCTTCATCTCTCCTTTCATCGGTCGGCTCGACGACATCAATCTCGACGGGATGGAGCTCATCGCCGACATCCGCCAGATCTATGACAATTACGGGTTCGAAACCGAGATCCTGGCCGCCTCGATCCGCACGGTGAACCACGTGACCGAGGCCGCCAAGATCGGGGCCGATGTGGCCACCATGCCACCCGACGTCATCAAAAAGCTCAGCACACACCCTCTGACCGATAAGGGGCTGGACGCCTTCCTCGCCGATTGGGCAAAGACAGGTCAGAAAATCCTGTGACGCGGCAGGGGATTGCGCGGCGCAGTTGATGCGGCGGGGCCGGAGCCGGCTCTCGTCCGCAGCGCGGCTCGTCCGCGCACTATGGGATAGACGGGGCGCGCTTGGGGCGCCATGACAGACAGGGGGCGCCGATGAGCGAGCCGGCGATGGATCAATCCGAGCTCAGAGATAGAATTCTGAACACGCCCGAGCTGGTGCTCGACGATCGTGAGTTGATGGCCGCCCTTGTGGGCGCCGAGCGCAGCCCGTCCGAGGGCAAGATTGTCGATCTCCGCGGCATCGCGATGGAGCGTCTCGAGGCCCGTCTCGACCGCCTGGAAGACACGCATCGATCTGTCATTGCCGCGGCCTATGAGAATCTGGCCGGCACCAATCAGATCCACCGCGCCGTCCTGCGGATGCTCGATCCGACCGGCTTCGAGGAGTTTCTGAAAAATCTCGGCACCGACGTGGCCGCCATCCTGCGGGTCGACGCCATCCGCCTGGTGCTCGAAAGCCCTG
This sequence comes from Pseudomonadota bacterium, assembly GCA_039822045.1. Classification (GTDB taxonomy): domain Bacteria; phylum Pseudomonadota; class Alphaproteobacteria; order Rhodobacterales; family Rhodobacteraceae; genus HLUCCA09. The sequence goes on from JBCBMY010000014.1 coordinate 20,343, forward strand.
ACGCAGCCCATGCCAGCCCGGTCGAGGCCCGCTTCCCCGACGTCCTCGCGGTCCGCCTTCCGGGCTTCATCGACGCCTATGTGGATGGCGGGCGCGAGGCCGGCACCGGGCGCATCGTCACGCTGCGCCAGGCCGCACCGGGCCGCGACAGCCCCTACGGCATCGAAGCCGACTGGATCGCGTCCGAGGCGCTCATCCGCCTCGATTTCGGCCCGGGCTGCCAGGCCGGCATGCTTGCCATGGGCGCCGAAGACCCCCATCAGTTCCGCCCCGCCCAGGGCACGGACCTGCTGACCTTCTTCGGTGGCGTCTTCGAGCGCCAGATGCGCCGCTGGCTCGGTTAGGCCCCCAAGCCGCGCCTTAACCGAACCCCAATCGGAGCAGCGGCCTCGGGGGCGCTGCGTTGCAAGGCCCGGAGTGCGCAACACGGGCTTCCGGCCGGCAGGCGTCCTCCGTCCAGCTGCAGTCTCTGTTGCACGTCCTCCGCGCTCGCCTTTCGACCATCTGGCGCCCCCTTGCCCGCTCGCAGTGCGTCCCCCGATAGTCGCGGTATGGCCGACACCCTCCATATCTCTCCCGCTCTTCGCGACGCGCAGGCCCGTTGGCTTGCTCATCTCACAGGGGTCGAGGGGCGCGCGGCGAACACCGCACAGGGCTATGCCGCCGACCTTCGGGGCTTCCTCGCATTCCTGACCCTCCATCTGGGCGGTGCCCCCGGCCCGTCCGCCCTCGCGCGCATCGCACAGTCCGACATGCGGGCATGGATGGCGCACGAGCGGGCGCGGGGCCTCTCGGCCCGCTCGCTTGCCCGCGCCCTGTCGGCGGTCAAGAGCTTTGCCCGGTGGCTTGCCGATCACGATGCGGTCGAGGTCACGGCCATCCTCGCCACGCGCGCGCCTCGGGTGCAGCGCAAGCTGCCGCGCCCGCTGTCCGAAGACGCCGCGCGCGCAATGCTCGACACCGCACCGCTCAACGCAGCCGAGCCCTGGATCGCCGCGCGTGACGCCGCCGTCCTGACGCTCCTCTATGGCTGCGGCCTGCGGATCTCTGAGGCGCTCGGCCTGACCGGCGCCGCCCTGCCCCTTGGCACATCCCTCCGCATCCGCGGCAAGGGTGGCAAGGAGCGCGTGGTGCCACTGATCCCGGCCGCCCGCCGCGCGGTCGAGGCCTATCTCGCGGCCTGCCCGTTCCCGGTCACACCTGAAGCACCGATCTTTCGCGGCGCCCGCGGGGGCGTGCTCAACCCGCGGATCGTGTCCGGGGCGATGGCGTCGGCCCGGATGCAGCTCGGCCTGCCCGCAACCGCCACGCCCCATGCCCTGCGCCACAGCTTCGCCACGCACCTCCTTGATGCCGGGGGCGATCTTCGCGCCATCCAAGAGCTTCTGGGGCACGCATCCCTGTCGACGACCGAGGGCTATACCTCCGTCGACACCGCGCGTCTGATGGAGGTGTACGACCGGGCGCATCCCAAGGCCTGACGCGCGGCCGAGCGGCCCCTCGGTTCTGAAAGATCGCGCTCACCGCGTTTCCCAGCGGTCAACAATCCGGGCGCAGGATGCCTCCTGTGCAAAGCGCGTGATCCTGCGGCACGACTCAGCGCTGCCTGCCGCTCGTCCCTATGGCTCGGTCGTCAGGCGATAGTCCTGAAGTTCCTCGGGCAAGAGCACATAGACCTCGTTGGGCGGCGTCGACATGGCCGGCACCATAATCAACGGGTCCACCCCCATTCCGGCAAGGTACGACATCACTTCGGCTTGGCCGCGTTGAATGCTCTCCACTGCAAGAAACGCCGGCAGGATGCTGTTTTCGCCGTGATAATGCTGGTGCACGCCAATGGCGGCGCCCTCCCCCACATAGCGCGCCACGCCTCCGGCCAGGATATAGGGGCAGGCCGACAGGCACAGCCCGTCGGCCGGCACGGTCACCGACGACCCCGCCGCGCGCAGCATCCGCCCGATGGCCAGCGCGTCGCCCACCGACCCGCCGAGCGACAGCAGCGTCACGCGGTCCGGCAGCTCGCCGCGCTCCTCCGCCCATTCGGCCAGCCGCGCCGCATCGCCGGCTGCGATAGCGCCACGAAGCGTCAGGATTTCCCCTTCCGTTTCAATGAGAAGGCGCGACGGCATGTCACCGGCGGCGGGCAGATCGGGCAGGTTCCGAGGGGCGAAGCGGCGCCGCTGGTCACCCGGCACCACCGGCGCGTCGAGCCCCGGCGCGCGCACCCCGGGCAACGGCAATCGCAGGCCCTCGACCGACGGGTTCGCCGTCAGATCCGCCACCAGCAACCCCATCGCGAGCGCAATCTGCAGCACGAAAATGCCCTTCAGCGCGCGCGCCGCCGATCCCATCTCAGCCGCTCCGACCGGGCGCCAATGGCGTCACGCGGCCCGCATCGTCCACACTTTCGACCGAGCTTGAGCTTTCGGCCGCAATCTCTTCTTCAGACACGGTTTTCTCGATGTCGATCCGCGCCACCTCAACCTCGCGCAGGCCGGCCATCGCGGCACGCAACTCGGCCAAGGTAAAGGCCTCGGACGGGTCCACCGGCTCACGTCCGCCCCGGATCGCGGCCTGCACGACCATCAGCACGAAGACCAGAACCGCGGGCAACAGGTCGATCGCGATCGCCCCGGCCCAGCTCGGAACGAAGTTTTCGGCATAGAGGATCACAGCATCCGCGGCCGAGATCGGCACATAGGCGACCTCCGAGGGCGGCGGCATGGCCATCACCTGCCGCGCGGCCGCCTCCAGCGTCTCGGCCCGCTGACCGAGCACGCCCAGCACCGACCCAATGGTCGCCGCTTGGCCCGCGCGCACCTCGTCGGTCCGGCCATCCAGCTCAGGCAGAACCACCGACTCCTCAAGGTCGGCCGCAGCCCGGGCAACGAGCGGCGCGACCGAGAGCTGGCGGAGCTGCGTGATGATGCCAGCCAGCCGCACGGCCTCTTCCGAGAACGTCACCGAGCGTGTTTCCACCGGTCCCCGTTCCACCGTAAGGGCCCGCATTCGCGACAGAATCGCGTTGCCTTCGGCAAAGGCCCGGTCGATCAGCGGCCCCTGCCCCTCGATCTGCGCCTCGAGGGCGGCAAGCTCCTCGGCCTTCTGCGTCAGCACCCGGAACACCGCGCCCCGGCCCGCAACGCCCGACAGATCTCCGGTCGCTTCCTGCTCGCTCAGATCCTGAAACGATTGCCGCACGCGCGCCACGTCCTGCCGCAGCGCCTGCGACGACACCGCGATCTCGTGCGACCGCTCCAGGCTTTCCTGGTAGTCCTGCACGGTCACCGCGAGGTGCTGCTCAACCGCCGCCGCGCCGGCCAGTGCCGCTGCATTCAACCACGACGACATCGCCACGATGGCCACTGACCCCAGCGCCATTGTCAGCATCAGCCCGATGCGCGCGGCCGCGGTCCGCACCGCCGGCAGAAGGCGCATCATGTACGACCAGAAGACGAAGATGCCGACCGAAACCGCCACCGCATAGGCAATGGCGGCAAAAAACGACAGTGCCCCGGTATCGTCGAGGAGCGACGAGACGCCGAGATAGGTGTAGATGCCCGAGGCCGTCGCCAGCACGCCGAGTGCGGTCGGCGTAAAACTCCCCAGCCCCGTCAGGTGCCCTTCAAGCTCCTTGGCGTGGCGCAGGCCCTGCGCCTCGGCTCGGCTGATCCGTCGCCCGTCCATTGCGGCCCTCCCTCGGCTCGCGCCACGTTAGCCCGGTGCACAGACGATCACCAGAAACCCCGTTGCGCAAGCGGGCACACAGGCCTGTGAGCCCCGGTCGACACCCGTGTGCAGGGAGGCGCCCCCTCGGTCGCCAAAGCGAACGAGAGGGCGAAGTGGCGGGGACCGTAGCGACCGTAAGGGCGAGCAATTCCCGAGGACCTGACAATGCAGGTGGGCGCCAGGTATCCGGGCCAGGACCCGAACAGAGCCAGCTCCCTCGGAGTTGGTATAGGCCACCGGAACAGGGCCCCAACACGCGAAGAACAGATCCGCCAGACCCGAACCTAGGCAGCGCGCCCGGCCCGGGCAAGAGGGAAGCCTGAAAGGTGCCGCACAGGCACGGCGCGCCCCGTCGGGCTTGCGCAATGTTCACTTTTCGTTCATGCTCTTTCCATGCATGACGACCTCCATCCCTCCCCGGCGCTCGCGCCTGGCCGGCTCTTGGCCCGCGGGGTGAGCCGTGCGCTGGCCGGGGCGCACGATTTCGCCTGCGCCGAAGAGGTGACGCTCGCCACCGGCCTCCGCGTCGACGTCATGGCGCTCGGGCCGCGGGGCGAGATCTGGGTGGTCGAGTGCAAGTCGAGCCGCGCCGACTTCACGTCCGACGGAAAGTGGCAGGGCTACCTCGATTGGGCCGACCGGTTCTTCTGGGCCGTGGGGCCCGACTTCCCCACCGATCTGCTGCCCGCCGAGACGGGGCTGATCCTGGCCGATGGCTACGGTGCCGAAATCGTGCGGATGGGGCCAGAAACCAAGCTTGCCGGCGCGCGCCGCAAAGCGCTGACCCTGCGCTTCGCCCGGCTCGCAGCCCGCCGCGAACAGGCCGCGCGCGACCCGGATTGGGACAGCGACGGAACCGTAGGCTGGGGTGGTGCCGGCTAAGGCCTCGGCCCCGGCCAGAGACGGACGCTCAGCAATCCACCCTCGCTCCGCCCCTAGCGGCGCTTGCCGCCGCCGCCCGCCTTGCGCGCCTGGCTGGCTGCAGCCCGCAATTCCTCGGCAATCTCCTCGGCCTCGTCGGGCTCGAAATCGAGCGGCAGGTCCACACCGTCCGCCTCAATGTAGATCCGCACCATGCCCAGCGTCGTCGGCCCGATCTGCAGGTTTGCCGAAACGTCGCTCTCCTTGTCGATCCCCATCGCGCCCTCCGCCCGCTGCCAGAGCCCTGCCCTAGCCCCGGCCCCGCGCCTTGACAAGCGCCACGGCTTGACGCCCGGCGGCGCACCCGCTTCGGTCCGCGCCATGGCGCATTCCGACGACGAGCCGCATATCCGCCCCCTCCGCCCCGGCGACGCCGGCTGGGTGCTGATGCGCCATGCCGAGCTTTACCGCGTCGAGGCAGGCTTTGACGCCACGTTCGAGATCGTCGTCGCAGACATCCTCGCCCGGGTTCTCGCGGCACCCGATACCCACCGGGGATGGGTCGCCGCGGGGCGTTCGGGCCGCCTGGGCTCAATCTTCTGCTCGCGCGAAGCGCCCGACACCGCCCGCTTGCGCCTCTTCCTGGTCGAGCCCGAGGCGCGCGGCACAGGCCTCGCCCGTCGGCTCCTGACCACCTGTACCGACCACGCGCGCGCCATCGGCTGCGCGCGTCTCATCCTCGACACCCACGCCAGCCACGTCGCTGCCTGCCGCCTCTACGAACGGACGGGCTTCGCCTGCACCCGCTCAGACCCCGTACGCAACTTCGGCCAGGATCTGGTTGAGCAAAGCTGGTCCCTCGCCCTGATCTGACGCCAGCCCAAGCCCCCCGCACGCGCTGCGCGCCCGGGCGAGAACCCCGCCGCCCCGCCAGCCCCGCAGAGCAACGCCCTCCCTCTTGCAATGCCGCACCGCCCCCGCTAGACACCGCCACCACGTGCCGCCTTAGCTCAGTTGGTTAGAGCGCTGGATTGTGGATCCAGAGGTCCCCTGTTCAAGCCAGGGAGGCGGTACCACATCCCTGGCACGCCCCTCTCACGACCGGTCCCACGCCCTGCGGCAGCCCTCAATGCGCGCTCGACGCAAAGGCAGGGACTGTGGAAAGGTCTGTGAACAATCCGCCATAATTCCGCCAAATTCTCTCCAAACCTGCGCCCAACTGCCTCAAACCCAACTTTTTTCTCGCAATCGGCCTCCCCCTTAGTAATGCTGTGATTAATGCCGAGACAGGTGGTCGAGCAGTCGTTTTGATGTACGCCCTTCGAGGGGAAGGACGAATGACGATTGTTGATTTTTCCGGCCGCGTGCAGGCCCTTATGCACGCCATTACGTTGTCGGCCATCGTGGCCCTTGCACTCGCCGCGGGCACGCTGACCGCGCTGTCCGCTGCGGGGCTCCTGGGGTGGCTCGAGCTCTCTATCACCTTCGGCGGCGTCGTCTATAGCGGCGCCGGCCCGATCGTTCAGATCGCGCTGACCTTCTTCTGCGTCGGGCTCTGCGTCTTCCTCCCCGGCCAGCGGCGTATCCTTGCGCTCGAGCGCAGCCACCGCACCTTCGACCTCACGATGGAGGACGTTGCCCGCGCCTACCATGCCGCGCATGCCGCCGATCGCGGCCGCGCCTTCCGCCTCGGCTCGGAGTTCGACGCGGTCAAGGAGCGGCTGATGCACCTGCGCGACCACCCCGATCTGGGCCATCTGGAGCCCGAAGTGCTCGAATTGGCGGCCCAGATGAGCTACCAGGCGCGCGACCTGGCCGAGATCTATTCCGACGACAAGGTCGCCCGCGCCCGCACCTTCCTGCAGGAGCGCCAGTCCGAGGTCGAGACGACCCGCGCCCGCATCGAGGAAGCTCGACGCGTCAGCCGCGATTTCCGCCGCTGGGTCGAAGAGGTGGAACTCGACGAAAGCGTCTTGGCCTCTCAGCTCGCCATGCTCCGCGACGAGTTCGCCGATCTCTTCCCCCGCGGCCTCCCTGGGCCCGAGGACGACGCGCCCGAACCCTACCTCCGCGCCGCGGAATAGGCTCGGATTGCGAGCCCCTCAGCCGCCCCACGGCGAGCTCAGGTCCGAAGATCCTCGGTGTTTGAAGCCGTGGTCTCATCCCTGGATCATTCCGCAAGATGCCAGCCGTCGAGGAGCGAAAGCGCGGCGGCAACCGGGGCCACCCAGCTGCGCTCCATCCAGATGAGGTGTTCGGGAAAGAGGAAATACAGAATCCTGCCGCTCTCAGAGTCGCGCACCTCGCCATCGCAAACCGGCTGAATTTGCCGCCGACCCACTGTCCCATCGATCACCTCGCAGCGCAGAGTAGCTGTCAGACTCTGGTCTCGCTCATAGATACGGTAGTCTCTGTCCAAGCGCTCAGGCCGCAGAGGCTGATATCCCGCCGGAGGCAACCCGTTAGGCGACAACGTCGTAAGATGCCCCTCATACAGGTCCGGCGGAGCACCGCGACCGCTGAGATACCGGTCAAACAACCTCGTGACATCGGGCGGGGCGGGCGGCGCGCTACCGCCAGCCCAGACGACGTGGAACTTTACAACATCTTCGTCGCCCGGGTCATCTGGATCGCCTGTCATGTCCGCATCAAAGCGCAGGTTGCGCCCCACCGGGGACAAGCTGTCGAGCCGGAACGCAAAGGCCCCCACCGCCTCTGTACCACCGACCAGGCTTCTGTCGTAGCGGCCATCCTGCGCAAAACCCGTCCGTTCCGGTGCATGCTTCAGCGCTTCTTCCATTCGCTCGCGATCGGTGATGATCTCCGTCGCGGCTTCGCCAGGGTACGGATTGCGGTACCCCGCCGGGAATGCAAACCAGACCCCCTGCTGCCAGTGATACGCAGTGGGCTGATTTTGTACGGGGCCGTTCATCATGTCCTTGTAGGCACGGCTGTCGTATTTGACTGCGTCTGGCGATGCCTCAAGGCCCATCGCGAGGGACGCTAGCCAAAGGCATGGCCAAGCGAGCAGCCGTGCGATGATCTGGCGTGGGCGTGGCATGGTTTGTCCCTCCGGCGCGGTGTCAGCGTGTGCACCAGGAAATACCAATTCACCCCGCGAACCGCCACCATCACGAGATACCAAGCGGGATGCCGGGGTGGGCGGGCCGCAGTGCGCAGCACGAGGTGCGCCCCGCCCCGGCTCTCAGTAGATCTTGGGGACGTAGAGCTCGTCGGGCAGCGTCTGGCGCTCATATTCGGGGTCGAAGGTCCGCTCGGGCAGAACCGGCTTCTCGCTCGGCATCTCCTTGTAGGGGATCTTCGACAGTATGTGCTCGATGCAGTTCAGCCGCTCGCGGCGCTTGTCGTTGCCCTCGACGATATACCAATTGGCCTCGGGGATGTTGGTGCGGGCGAACATCTCTTCCTTGGCCTTGGTATACTGCTCCCACCGGACCCGGCTCTGCAGGTCCATCGGCGACAGCTTCCACTGCTTCAGCGGATCGTGGATGCGCACGAGGAACCGCAACTGCTGCTCCTCGTCGGTAATCGAGAACCAGTATTTCAGCAGGATGATCCCGTTGCGGACGAGCATCCGCTCGAACTCCGGCACGTCGCGGAAAAACATCTCCACCTGCTCTTCGGTGGCAAAGCCCATCACCCGCTCGACGCCGGCGCGGTTGTACCACGACCGGTCGAACAGCACGATCTCGCCCCCGGCCGGCAGGTGCGGAACATAGCGCTGAAAGTACCACGACGTCTTCTCTCGCTCGTTCGGCGCCGCAAGCGCCACGACACGGGCGACGCGGGGGTTGAGCCGCTGCGCGATCCGCTTGATCACGCCGCCCTTGCCCGCACTGTCGCGCCCCTCGAACAGGATGCACACCTTGGCGCCCGACGCCTGCACCCAGTCCTGCACCTTGATCAGCTCGGCCTGCAGGCGCAGCAGATTGCGGAAATACACATTTTTGTCGAGCGCGTCGGGGTGCTTTTCCTTATAGATCTTGCGGATCTCTCGGCTGAGAAGCGCGTCCTCCATCTCGAGCTCATAGGCCTCGTCCCACGTCTCTTCCAGCTCGGCGGCCAGCCAGTCGCTATAAGCGTCATCGCGCTCGGTATCGGTCACGCCGGTCTCCCCTTCCCAGTCCGCAGCATCCAAGTGATGCCCCACGAAGACGACAGTTGCATGTCGCCCGGCGTTTCCCAAGCGAGCACGGCCCGAAGCTGGCCGTGGGGGCGGTGCGGGGGGAACGCGGGGGCGGTGCGCGCGCCGTAGAGCTTGTAGACCCGGCGCAGAACCCGCATCAGCCCGCCAATTCTGTTGCCGCCGTTGAGGTCGCCCGCGAGCCGCTGCAGCGTATCGTGAAACCCGGCATTCGCGATCGCGCCCTCCACGGCGGCAACGTCGCTCTTGCTGAACCCCATCCGGAACTTGCTCTGCGTCGCGTCAACCCAGTCGGCCCGGCGCACCGCGTTCACCACCTCAGCGCCCGGGCCCTTGTAGGGCGTGATCTTGTGGTGCCACTGGATCGCGGCCTCAACGAGCGCAAGATCGAGGCCATAGCCATGTGCGGCATCCGCCCGCCGCGCCTCGGCAATCGAGGGGTCCAGATAGGCCAGCTCTCCGTCGGTCCACATGCCGATATCGTGGAACACAAGGGCCGCCTCGACATCCCGCCGTTTCGGGTGATCGGGCCCAAGGAGGCCGAGGGCATAGCTCAGCACGCGATAGATGTGGCCGCGATAGCCCTTATAATCCCCGCCGATCGTGTCCCGGTAGGGCGTCAACATCTCCTCTACGGTGGGGCTGTCGGTGAGGGGGGTGATCGCCATAGGGTCGCTCCGTCTGATCCTCGTCTGCATGGGTGGTCTCGGTCGCCGATCGATCAGTCCCCCGTCCGCATCACCATGGGCCGGCTCTGCAAAGCGCCGATGACACCAGGCCCGACCTGCCGGCCCGACCCGTTCCACGTCAAATCGGTGGGCCCGTGCCCCCCGGCCTCGCCGGCGGGCCGAGGCGCTCGAAGCGATCCCGGGCAACATCGGCGCCCCGCGCAGGCATGCCGCCCCACATGGCGCGGCTCGCGCTAGCCGTCCTGGGGCAGGCAGTACTCCAAATACACCAGGAACGGCTCCAGCTCGGGCGGATTGAAGTTCTCCGGAAAGCGCGGGATCTGGCGAAACCCATAGCGGCCGTAGAGGGTCAACATCGGCGTGTTGCCCTTCACAGTGTCGGCGAGCAGACGGCGACATCCAAGGGCCCGCGCCTCGGCGATCCGCGCCTCGAAGAGCGCCCGGCCGAGCCCCGCCCCCCGCGCCTCGGGCCGCACATACATCCGCTTGAACTCGGCCGCGTCGCCGCCCACGAGGCGAAAGGCCCCCGTGCCGACGATCCGCCCTGCCCCGCCCCGCGCCACCACAAGCCGGCCGCCGGGCGGCAACAGCTTGTCCATCTGCGCAAGCGACGCGTCGGCCGCCTCCTCGGGCACCAGATCCGGTCCGCCCGCGGCCGTCAGCAGCTCCCGGATGCCGCGGTAGAAATCGATCATCATCGCGCGATAGGGTTCGCGCTCCGGCAGCGTGTCCACGAAGTCCAGCGTGATACCGGGACCGGTGCCTGACATCACTCCCCCTCGCCCGGCGACCCCGCCAGCGCATCCAGCACCGCGCGCTCCGCCAGCACGCCCGCCGCGTCGAACACCAGCACCTCGCCCCCCTCGGTCACCACCAGCCACCAGCCGGGCCCGGCCGTCACCGCCTGCACGGTTGCACCGGGGGGCAGCTCCAGGGTATCGGGCAGCGCCGGGAGCTCTGCGGCCGGGCGGTTCAGGCGCGCCGCCATCAGCGCCACCACCGTCACGATGCCGACGATCATCACCGCCGTCAGCACCGTCACGAGCCCCCGCAGAAACCGCAGGCCCCGCAGATCCGCCGGGTCGGGCCCCGGGGCGTCGGGAGTTGGGGAATGGGACACCGCATCATCCATGTCACGATCGGGGACGCGCCCCCGCCGCGTCTCGATAGGGCATTGGCCCGTGACGTGCCAGAGGCCGAGGCGCTGAGCCGCTCGCGCCTTGCGCGTCTGATCGCCGAGGGCGCCGTCTCGCGCGACGGCGCACCGCTCCTCGACGCCAAGGCCAAGGTCGCAACGGGAGACGTGCTCACCATCGCTCTGGCCGAGGCGGCCGAGGTGGACACCCAGCCCGAAGCCATCCCCCTCACCATCGTCTACGAAGACGACCATCTCATCGTCGTCGACAAGCCCGCCGGCATGGTGGTTCATCCCGCGCCGGGCACGCCGTCGGGCACCCTCGTCAACGCGCTCCTGGCCCATTGCGGCGACACGCTGTCGGGCATCGGCGGAGAGAAGCGGCCCGGCATTGTCCACCGGATCGACAAAGACACATCGGGCCTCCTCGTGGCGGCGAAGTCCGACGCCGCGCACCATGGCCTTGCGGCGCAATTCGAGGCCCACAGCGCCGAACGCGCCTACCTGGCCGTGTGCCATGGCGCGCCCTCGGCGGCCGATCCCCGGCTGAAAGGGCTGCGCGGCGTCTCGTGGTCGGGCGGTATCCTCAAGATCCAGACCCATCTCGACCGCCACCGCACCGACCGCCAGCGTCAGGCCGTCACGTGGGACCGGGGGCGCCACGCCGTCACCCGCGCCAAACCGCGCGAAGCCTTCGGCCAGCCGACCGCCGCCGCGCTGATCGAATGCCGGCTCGAGACCGGGCGCACGCACCAGATCCGCGTGCACATGTCCTATATCGGCCATGCGCTGGTCGGCGACCAAACCTATGGCGGCCGACGCCGGGCCTCGGCCAAGGCCCTCGGGGCCAAAGGTGCGGCCGCGCTCGACGCCTTTCCCCGCCAGGCCCTGCATGCCGCCATCCTCGGCATCACCCACCCGATCACCGGCGAGGCCCTGCGCTTCGAAAGCCCCCTGCCCGAGGATATGGCGGGCCTCCTCGACCTTCTCCGCGCGGGCCCGTCGGGTTAGCGCCGCGTAGACGCCGTCGTCGCCACGCCGCGCACCTTGCGGCTCCCCGTCAGCAGGATCGCGGCCAGCACCAGTGCCGCACCCGCCGCCTGCGCGAACGTGAGCCGCTCCCCGAACATCACGATCCCCAACGCGATCATCGTCGGCAATTCGATGCTCCCGAGAACGGCCGCGCGGCTTGCGCCCACGCGCGGCGCGCAGATTGTGTAGATCAGCTGTGGGATCAGCGCCGTGCCCAGTGCGATCCCGAACACCAGCGCCCAGCCCCGCCCGTCCTGCGGAAAGACTTCCGCGCCCGGTGTCGCCAGCATCAGTGGCCCGAGCCCAATCATTGCCCCGAGCGATACGGCGGCCATGCGGGCCATGGGCGGCAGGGGCGTCAGCCGATGCACCAGCACCGAGATCCCAAAGCCAAAGCCCAACGGCGCCCCAAGCGCCACCAGCAGAAGCGGCAGCATCTCAACCGGCACCGCCGCCGGCGAGCCCGCAAGCACCGCCCCCGCCACGATGAGGCCCGCCGCCACGACCGCCCGCACGCTCGGTCGGTCAGAGAACAAGGCCCAGGCAAAGATCACCGTGAAGACCGGATAGGTCATGTACAGCACGCCGACCGTCGACACCGGCACGACCTCAAGCGCCCGGACGTAGCCGACCCAGCCAACGCCGAGCGCCACGCCGGCGCCGAGCCCCCAGGCCACAGCGCCCCAGGGCGCGCGCAGGAACGCGGCAAGCACGAGGCCCGTCATCACGTATCGCCAGAACGCCACCGCATGCGGCGCCAGCCCCGCCTCCGTCAGCGACCGCGCGAAGAACGGCACGAGCCCAAAGCACATCGAAGCAAACAGAACCCCCGCCGCGGCGAGCCAAAGACCGCGCGCATCTTCCATGGGGGCGACATGACTATGTGCCATAACCTGCCCCTACCCCACGACGGTGCCGCCCGCGCGCCTCCCCGCGACGCAAACCTGTCGTCTATGGGGCAGTGCGTACACGCGCGATGGCGGGTCTACGCCGCTTCGGTGCGCCGGCGCACACCGTTATGTGAAGCCATGTAACATCGAATCCGATTGAACCGTTCTGTTCACCTCCCATATGTTATCGCAAACGGCCACGGGCGCGGTGCGTCCAACGAAGAGCCGTCCGCCCTGGCATTCCGCCCGGGCTTGAACAGGAACGGAGGGCATGCCCCATGAGCACCTATGCCAATCTTCCCGCCCCCTCGCCCGAGCAGGGTCTGAACCGCTATCTGCAGGAAATCCGCAAGTTTCCGATGCTCGAGCCCGAGCAGGAATACATGCTGGCCAAGCGGTGGGCCGATCACCAGGACACCGACGCCGCCCATCAGATGGTCACGTCCCACCTGCGACTCGCCGCCAAGATCGCGATGGGCTATCGCGGCTACGGGCTGCCACAGGCCGAAGTGATTTCTGAGGCCAATGTGGGCCTGATGCAGGCCGTCAAGCGGTTCGACCCCGAAAAGGGCTTCCGTCTGGCCACCTATGCCATGTGGTGGATCCGGGCCTCGATCCAGGAATACATCCTGCGCTCGTGGAGCCTGGTGAAGCTCGGCACGACGTCGGCGCAAAAGAAGCTCTTTTTCAACCTGCGCAAGGCCAAGAGCCGCATCGGCGCGTTGGAAGAGGGCGATCTGCGCCCCGAACATGTCGAGAAAATCGCCACCGATCTCGGCGTGACCGAGGACGACGTGATCTCGATGAACCGGCGCCTGTCGGGCGGCGACGCCTCGCTCAACGCCACCGTCGGCTCCGACGGCGACACCACCACGCAGTGGCAGGACTGGCTGGAAGACGAGGATGCCGACCAGGCCGAGGCCTATGCCGAGGCCGACGAGCTCTCGGTCCGCCGCGAGCTTCTGGCCGCGTCCATGGACGTCCTGAACGACCGCGAGAAGGACATCCTCACCCAGCGCCGCCTGAGCGAACCCTCCGTGACGCTTGAGGATCTCTCGACGGTCTACAATGTCAGCCGCGAGCGCATCCGCCAGATCGAGGTCCGCGCGTTCGAAAAGCTGCAAAAGCGCATGGTCGAACTCGCCGCTGAAAAGGGCCTGAACGAGCCCGCGTGACGTTCACTCGCCACTAGGAACAGGAAAACGCCCGGCCAACGATCTGGCCGGGCGTTCTTTATTCGCGGTTGAGCAACAGGCAGCGCAAGCCGCCCGGCAACCGACATGGCACCTACGCCGGACCAACGGCCAGGCGCCGCGCGCGATCCGCCCAGCCGTCAAAGAAGCCGGGCTCGGGCTCCCGCGCGACGGCCGGCCCAAGCGGCTGATCGGGCGACGCCCCCAAAACCGCGGCCACCGAGAGCGCGATTGCCAGCTCGCCGGCCTGGGTAAAGACCCAACCCCGGCTGGAATAGAGCGCCATGCGCTCCTCATGGGGCAGCTCCGCATAGAATGCGCCCGCCCGCGCGACCTGCGCGCCCACGTCCGCCGCGACCGTCTGCGCCACCGCCTCGATCTTGCGGGTCGCCGCCAGGAACCCCACAGAGCCCGAGGGCTTGGCCGGCGGATGCGCCACGATCACGATGTCTGCGGTTCCGGCCGCACGCACCAGCGCCGCCACGCGCCCCATGGTCTCGGCCATGGTTAGCTGCCAGCCCAACCCCTGATCGGGGCTCGGGAACGCCTGCAGGACCACCACGTCAGGCCGGTAGCGGCGCAAGGTCCGCGCGACATAGTCTTCGTCCACGTCGCCATCGATGAAGTTGGCCTGCAAGGGCGGCGGAAAGGCGTCCAATCCCTTCACGCCCATCCGGTCGAAAATAGACAGAACCCCCTGGTTGGCATCAAAGGCCCGCCCAACGAAGACCACCCGCTGCGCGCCCGGATTGCTGATGGAGGCAACCAGCGAAGTGGTAAGGTTCGGGTTCAGGCCACCCTGAATCACCGTCAGGCCCAGCCAGCCCACCCCCAAGCAAGCCATCACGAAAAGTCCTCGCAACACTGGCACATCCCCCGGTTTCAAGCGTCACGTCACTGCAAACACGCCGAACGCGCCACAGGATTCTGGCCATTTTGCGACCGGGCTCGGGGGTCTCCGCAAAGCGATCGGGCTGTTGCCCCGGCCTGCCAACCACTGCCCACCCACCGAAGCGCCACCCCTCAGCGTCGCGGCCTCCTCCGAACGGGCGCACGAGGCGCGGCCGAGCACCGATCCGCCCCGGCACCCGGGCCCGCGTCGCACGGCACCCGGGCCCAGCGCTCACATGTCGCGCGGGTCGAGTGGGTCGGTGCCCGCGTCCAGCTCGGTCGCGTCATCTATGCCATCGGCGTCGCTGTCGGCTTTATAGGGGAACGTGCCAAGGCTGACTTCCTGCATATTCTCCAACCCGTCGCCGTCGATGTCGTCATCCATGGCGTCTTCGATGCCATCGAGATCGGTGTCGGCCCAACGCGACGGGTCGTCGGGGAAGCCATCGAACGCGTCCTCCACCCGGTCGCCATCGGCGTCGAGCGCGAGGGGCACCGGCACGCCCGTGAACTCGGTGGCCGCGTCAGTGACCTTGCCGGTGCTCATCTCGGCCACGATCAGGTCGAAGAGCTGGCTCATGTGATAGGGCCGCTGCTCGTTTGGCAGCCCGATATGCACGCCCGGCGACCACCCGCTCGGCCCCAGCACGTTCAGCGAGAACGACATGCTGATCTGGTCCGTCACGGTGGCCATGGACTGCATCGAGCCCGAGAGCCATCCCGTGGTCAGCAGCACAGCCTGAATCTCCTGGATCTGCCGGTCGGTATAGGCGCGGCGCAACTCTTCGATATGGGCCGCCGTCGCCCGGGCCGGCAGGCGTCCCATATCCCGGGCAAAGCGCAGCGCCGGCAACAGATCCGGGTCCACCAGGTCTGAGCGTTCGAAATCCATCAGCGACTGGATGTAGGCGATCGTGCGCGCGGCATCCTCGGGCGGCATGATGTCCTGAAAATACTCGTCCTCGGTATAGTCCCAGATCCCGTAGGCGCCGTGGGCCTGGCAATGCACACAGCCGCTGGCCAGCTGATAGACGAAGAAGATCGACCAGATCTCGGGGAACGTCATCGTTCGCTCGGCCTGCAGGATATACTCGTCCATGTTCAGCGTGCCGATGGCGGCGCCGCGGTCCCATTGCGTGTCGAACCGCGCGCGGTCGCTAAAGGGCACGGTGCCGTCCATGCCGAGCGGGCCGTCGTAGTAAGGGTAGTCATAGGCGGCCACGTCAAAGGGCGGCGTGCCGTCGGGCGGCAGGTTGGACGCGCGCAGCCCGTCCGCTTCCCATCTCAGAAACTCCGTCGGGAACGCATCGAAGGCCTCCTCGATCCCGTCCTGGTCACCATCGAAGGTGACCGCGGGCACGTCGTAGCCCGTGATGTAGTTGACCCAATCGGTGGTGAAGACCGGACGCGGCGCGCCCAGATCGTCGCGCGCCCAGTTCGTGTCGATCTCCGCCTGGGCTTGCGCCAGCGCCTCCCCGACAAACGGGTTGGCGCGCTGTTCCTCGGGCGAGGTGGCAGCGTTTCGGCCGATCTCCCATCCCACGGCCGAAAGGTTCGCCATCGCCCAGTCCACTGTTTCCTGATCGGTGACGATCGGCAGCGCGGCATCGTGCGTGGCCATGATGTGGTTGATCGCCCCAAGCTGCATCAACTCCGAGATCTGCCGGTCGACGTAATGCGTCCGCAAGAGCGCGTGGATATCGGACGACGACGTGATGGGGTAGCTGCCCATGATGTCGATATACGTCATGGCGGCCTTGAGCCGCGCGTCCTCAAGGGTCTCCACATAGTCGGGGGCAAAGAGCGCGTGGATCTCGTCCAGCGGCACGCCCATGAGCGACAGCTGATAGGCGCTGCGGGCCTGATGGTGCCCGCTGCCGTTGCCCACCATCTGGCGCAGGGTCAGCCGCCACTTGGTTTCCGCATCGAAGAGCGCGTTGGCATGGATCATCGCATCGGCGATCAGCACGCCTTCGTAGAAGTCATAAAGGTTGCTGACGTCGATCTTGTGGCGATCGTAATAGGACATCTCCAGATCCGCGGCGGGTGGTGGCGGCGCCTCCGCCTGGGCCACCGGGGCGAGCAGCACGGTCGAGATGAGGGCGGTACTGGCGCGAAGCACATGCAGCGTCATCGGCTCACTCCCCCTCGTAAAGCTTGAGGAACATGCCGTTGGGGTTCGGCTGATGGCTGGGCACGAACTGGATCACGTCCCAATGCTCGGTGATCAGCCCGTCGGCGTCGAAGAGGTACATGTCGACGGCCGCCATCCCCATGTCCTCTTCCGCGGTGATGTCCAACTGGCGGAAGTTCACGTGCGCCATCGCCCAGTCGCCGACAACCATGACCTTGTGCACGTCGATCTCGGCCGGATTTTCCGCAGCCGAACTCGCAAAGAGCATGGCAAGGGGCTCCCGCCCGTTAGGCAGCATCGAGCTATGCTGGATATAGGTGTCTGAGACAAACGCGCTGACGGCTTCGATCGTCGGCTGACCGGCCAGCACCTCGTAAAGCTCCAGAATGCGCTGCGCGCGGGCGCGGTCGGCTTCGGTGGGCGCGATGATGTGGGTCTCGAACTCCGTCGGGATGGTGTTGCGATAGATCGGCCCCTGCTCCCAGGCCCGGCTGGGTGGCCCGAAGGGATCGGAGCCTTGCGCCGCGGCGCCGAGCGTCAGGGCCGTCAGCATCGCCGACGCTGTGGCGGCGAAGGGGGTGGTTTTTTTTAGCATGGTGTCCTCATGGCTGGGGGTAGGCGTGGATCGGATGCCGCCCTGGAGTCAGGAAGGGCTCCAGGGCGGCGGGTTTGGGCAGGTGGCAGGTCCGGAGGGGGCAGACACCTGCCCAACGGGATCAGTCGAAGAAGTCGCGCGCGGTGTCGGCCACGAGCTCGGGATCTTCGGCCTGAATGAAGTGGTTGGTGTCCACGATCAGCACGTCGCCATTGGGCACAACGTCGGCGGTGCGCCAATATTCCTCGGGGCGCTGACCGGGATCGTGGGCGCCCTGCATGAACAGAACCGGCATCGTCATGCGCGGGAACACCTCGGCGAGGCGGAACTCCAGCTCCTTGTCGAAGCCGGCGCTCTCAAACAGTTTGGCCGCCGCCTCGGCCGTGCCGGGAAAGAAGTACTCCCAATGCGCCCTGTCGCGGTGCGATTGCGGCAGATCGACCGAGAAGTAGTCGCTGTCGAAGATGCGGTAGATCATGCTCTCATCGGCGTGGAACTCCACGCGCGCCATCTGTTCGTGGGGCGGGCGCGGCAAGCCGTGGGGCTGATCGGCCGATTGCTGCATCCTCAGATAGGCCAGGATCCGCGGCGTGACGCTGTCGAGCGCCACCATATGGTCGCCGATCACCGCGCCGCGGTCATGGCCGACCAGATTGAACGTCTCGATCTCAATGGCATCCATCAGGGCCTCGAGCCCCGCGGCCACCCCGGCATAGGTCAGCTCCAGCTCCAGCCGCTTGTCAGACTGCCCATAGCCGAGCGTATCGACGGCGATGACGTAGAAGTCATCGGCCAAGAGCGCCATCACCTCGGCCCACGACCACCAGGTGTCGGGGTGGCCGTGCACGAAGAGGATCGCTTCATCGTCGGGATCGCCCGCGGTGACGAAATGCCAGACCGCGTCATTCGCCTCGACATACCAGTGAAGGCCAAAAACGTTGTGGCCCAGATACTCGACCTCGCCATGGCCGTTGACGGCACCGGGCGGCGGTTCGGCCGCCGGATAGCGCATCTCCTCGGTGAAAACGGCCAGGGGATAGGGCTCATAATCGGCGGGCACCCGCACCCCGTCGGCGAGCGCGCCGGCGGCGGTCAGGAAGAGGGACGCAAGAAGGGTCGATCTGATCATTGTGCAGCTCTCGGACTAGGCAGCTATATGCGGTTGCGTTCGGGCCGGATGGCGCGGTCAAGCCCCTGCACCGCAGGGGATCACGGGGTTTTCATCGGGCGGTCGCATGCCGGGAGCCGGGCGCGCGACCCTGTGCGACACAGTCGACAAAGCCTCGGAATACCGCCCGAATGAAGGGTCGGGCCGCGCCACGCACCCCGGGCCGACACGGCGCAGACCGGGCGCGCCCCGTTGCGCGCCAGCGTCTAGCCCGATGACTTCGATGGCTTTTCTTGCCGATTACCTTACATACGCATGGCGGGAGCTGGAGACGCACGGGCGCGCACAGGATGCGCGGGCGTGGAGCAAGTTGGGTCACTATGTGGGACGAAGTGCAAGCGGCAGCAGAGGTGGTTCGGCGTGGAACGGTCAGCGCGGCCGCCGACGCCCTGGGCGTGCACCGCGCGACCATCAACCGGCGCATCGACACGCTGGAGGCCCGCATTGGCGGAAAGCTGTTCCAGCGACATAAACAGGGCTACACGCCCACCGAACTCGGGCACCACCTCCTGCGGATCGCCGATGATACGGGCGACCAACTGCAAGGGCTGCGCCGCCGTGCCCTCAGCCAGGGAGAGGCGCTCTCCGGCAATCTGATCGTCACCTCGACCGAAGCCTTGGCGCCCACAATCCTGGCCCGGATCGCCGAGTTCACGGCGATCCATGATGACGTGACGATCACCTTCCGTGTGTCGCACTCCCTCTTTCGTCTCGAGTTCGGCGAGGCCCACGTCGCGTTCCGGGTTGGGTCGCGACCGGAGGAGCCCGATTATGTGGTCCTGCCCTATCAGCCCGTTCGCGTGGGCCTCTACGCAAGTCAGGAATATCTGGAGCAGCATGGGCGGCCTGACCGGAGCAATCTCTCGGCACACCGGTTTGTCCTTCTCAAGGTAAACCCCGAATTCGATTGCCTCGAGACGTGGTTGGAGGAGCTGATCGAGCAGCCCAGCATTGCACTTGTCGGCGACAAGGGCGGTGTCGTGACGGATGCAATTCGCGCCGGCGTCGGCATCGGGTTTGTCCCGATCAGTGTTGCCGCCGAATATCCGTCGCTCGTCGAGCTTATGCCGCCCGATCCGGCGTGGCAGGTCTCCGGCTGGATCGTGACGCATGTCGACCTGCACCGGTCCCCCAAGGTGCAGGCCTTCATCAAACATTGCCGCATCGATGCGAGCTAGGCTCCAGGCCCCTGCTGCCGCAGCGCCCCGCTACAATTTTCTGCTCCCGCCGATCCCGAGCTATGCCGGTTCCTTGAAGGAGTGCTGTGTCGCCGCCGGCTCGTCGTCGACCTCTGGCGCTTGGTGAATGCGCCAATCCACGCAGAGGATTCGGGCGATGCCAGACGCTCGCGAGCGCAGATTCTGGGCCCTATCGTGGCCGCGCCCCAAGGTCTGGTCGGCGCCGCACGACTGTTGCCCCGCCACTACATAAGCACCGTGCGCCAACCCTCTGATTCTTGATTGAAATCGGAAAGGCGGGGATAGTGCGCGCAATGCGGGCGTATAAAGACCCGTCCCACACCCGTGACAAGAGGCAGGTCACAATGACAGTGAAGACGCTACTCCGGGCGGGTCTGATGGGCCTGGCCGTTTCCCTTGCGGTTGTACCGGCCGCCAGCTTTGCCGAGACGCTCCGCGTTCAAGGCGGGGCCATCCAGCGCGCCCTCAAGGTGCCCATGAACCGGGCTGTCGTCGTTGAAAGCGACGTGCCCTTCGCGGAACTCTCCATCGCCAACCCCGCGATCGCTGACATTTCGACCCTGTCGGAACGTTCGATCTATGTGCTCGGCAAGGCGCCGGGGCGCACGACGCTCACGCTTCTGAACCCCGACGGCACGCTGATCACCAACGTCGAGGTGCAGGTGACGGCGGATGTCGGCGAACTGAAAGAGCGCCTGCGCGAGGTGCTGCCGGGCGAGGCCATCGAGGTCCGCCCCGCCAACGACGGCATCGTGCTCTCGGGCATCGCCTCGTCGGCCCAGGCGGTCGACCGCGCGCTCGATCTGGCCAACCGCTACGCGCCCGAGCGGGTGTCCAACCTCATGGAGGTCGGCGGCACCCAGCAGGTGATGATGAAGGTGCGTTTCGCCGAGATGTCCCGCTCGGTCTCCAAGGCGCTCGGCATCTCGGTCGCCGCCGATTATATCAGCGATTCCGGTGACTTCGGCACCCAGGGCGGCACGGGCACCTATCTTCTAGGCGACAACCTGGCCAACCTCTTCGACGGCGACCCCGCCACGGGCATCACGCTCTCGGGCGAAAACCAGGGCGCCATCCAGTTCGGCTGGGGCAGCGACAATCTCGAATTCGCCGTCCTGCTCGAAGCGCTCGAAACCAAGGGCTTCATCCGCACCCTGGCCGAGCCGAACCTCACCGCCCTGTCCGGACAGGCGGCCGAATTCCTCGCCGGCGGCGAGTATCCGGTGCCCGTGCAGGACGAAGACGGCGGCATCTCGGTCGAGTTCAAGCCCTTCGGCATCTTCCTCAACATGACCCCGCGGGTCGTGGGCGAAAACATCAACCTGCGCCTCACCTCCGAGGTCTCGGGCATCGACCCCACCATCGTGGTGTCCAACGCCGCCTTCTCGATCAACGGCTTCCGGACCCGCCGCTCCACCACCACGGTGGAACTGCGCGATGGCGAGAGCTTTGCGATCGCCGGCCTGCTTGAGGACGATTTCGAAGATATGGCCGCCCAGGTCCCCTGGCTCGGCGACGTGCCGGTCCTCGGCGCCCTGTTCCGCTCGGCGGACTATAACCGCGAACTGTCGGAGCTCGTGATCATCGTCTCCGCCCATCTCGTCACGCCCACACGGGGCGAGGCGCTGGCGCTCCCCACCGACCGGATCCGTCCGCCCTCGGAGCGCGAACTGTTCCTGCGCGGCACCACCGCCTTTGAAACCCGGCCCGTCTCTGGCGGCGCGGGCGAGGTGGCCCGGCAGGATTTCACCGGCTCCTATGGCTACGTGATGGAGTAAGGACAATGACGGCGAAAACCCCCACCCTCACCCGCGTGGCGCCGCTGGCGCTCACGCTCGGCGCCGCGCTCCTCGTGGCCTCCTGCGGGCAGGAAGCCCGCCGCGCCTGGAACGCCCCGTCTGGCAACGCCATCACCACCAGCGATTTCGGCAACGCCACGATGAACAACCACCTGATCCAGACCTGTCAGGCGGGCCCGGGCAGCGCACAGAGCAAGTACGTCTCCAAGGTTGGCGGCTGTCCCGGACGCACGCTCGACGGCAAGTACGGCCAGCGGACCTACGAAGAGTACGTAGATTCCGCGCAGCCCCAGCCACAGTTCACGCGCGAACTCGATCCATAATCGTCTCAAACCGAGAGCGTTTTCCCTCAACTTGCGGCGCGCCCCACCCGGCGCGCCGTATTCTTTTGGTGTTTTCTGTTTCGCCACCGGAAAACGTGTGCCGGCTCATCGTCCACGTTTCGGAAACAGAAACAGCGCATGCGTGTCCACACGATCCCGATTCCGCACAATTACGGTTTTCTCGCCCCATTTCCGCCCCGATCAAACGAGACAACGAAAGCCAACGGAGTAGTGCGGCAGAAGTCCGTGCGAGTGACGCCGGCGCCGGCAAGGGGCGAAGGGGCAGAGTTTGTTAATCCCCACCGACCTAAAATGCGTCGTCGTCTTCTGCGAGAAGGACGTGTGTTCAAATGAGTAGCAGCGCAGCCCTGCAACCGGAAGCGGCCCCGATCACGGCCTGCACCATCTGCCGTGATGTCCAGAACTTCGATCTGCTGATCGAAGACATGGAAGCGGAGCTCGGCGAAAGCTGGGGGGACCTGTCGTTTGACGACGCTGTGCCCTTCTTCTCCCAGCCCGACGCCGCCGACCTCGAATTCGTCGCGCTCGCGCTCGACACCGAGGATGAGGGCGAGCTGCCGCTCATCACCGAGATCATCAGCGCCGCCGAGGAGAAGGGCATCAAGGTCATCCTCGTGGCCGAGGACGTCTCGCCCGTCGCGCTCCATAAGCTCCTGCGCCAGGGCGCGGGCGACTTCCTGCCCTACCCGCTTCCCGAGGGCGCGCTGCACGAGGCGCTCGAGCGGATGCGCCAGCCCAAGGTGCCCGCGCTCGCCGCGCCCGGGCCCGATAGCGGCACGCCGGGCCAGGGCGGCAGCGGCTCCAACCGCGACGGCGTGATCCTGCCCGTCCATGGCCTCGCGGGCGGTGTCGGCGCCACGACCTTTGCCGTAAACCTCGCATGGGAGCTGGCGAACCCCGAGCGCAGCCGCAAGGAGCGGGACAAGCCCCTGCCCCGCGTCTGCCTCCTCGATCTCGACTTCCAGACGGGCTCGACGGCCACCTATCTCGACCTGCCGCGCCGCGACATGGTCTACGAGCTTCTGTCCGATCTGGGCTCGGTCGATACCGAGAGCTTCATGCAGGCCATGCAAGTTCACGAAGACCGGCTGCATGTGCTGACCGCTCCCTCCGACATGCTCCCGCTCGACATTGTCGGGCCCGAGGAAATCGAGAAGCTGGTGGGCCTCGCCCGCCAGAACTTCGACTTCGTGCTGGTCGACATGCCCAGCACGCTGGTCGCCTGGTCTGAGACCGTGCTGCACGCTGCGCACATCTACTTCGCGCTGATGGAGCTCGACATGCGCTCGGCCCAGAATGCCCTGCGCTTCCTGCGCCTTCTGAAGGGCGAAGACCTGCCGGTCGAAAAGCTCCGCTTCGGCATGAACCGCGCGCCCAAATTCACCGATCTGCAGGGCAAGGGCCGGGTCAAGCGCCTGGCCGAAAGCCTCGATATCGACATCGAACTGCAACTGCCCGACGGGCAGAAGCAGGTGTCGCAGGCCGGCGATCACGGGCTGCCCATCGCGATCAACGCCGCCAAAAATCCCCTCCGCAAGGAGATCGCCAAGCTGGCGGCGTCGCTGCACGCGCTCGTCGCCACTGACGCGGCCACCGGCTAACGCCCGGCAGGAGGACAGTCGAGATGTTTTCGCGCTACAAAAAGCCCACCGGCGCCGCGCCGGCCAAGGCCGCCCCCGTGCCCCGCCCTCAGGCCGCGCCCGAGGCGGCGGAGCAAGCCGCGCCCAAGCCCGTCGCCGCGCGCAAGCCGATGGCCAAGAGCTCCGCGACCGCTGCCGCCAGCGCCGGCCCGGCCGACAAGGAGAAAAAGCGCAAGGAGCGGCTCTCCGAGATCAAGGTCGAGCTGCACAAGCGCCTTCTCGACAACCTCAACCTGACCGCGCTGGAAACCGCCACCGAGCAGGAGCTCAAGCAGGAAATCGCGGCCATCGCCGCCGAGAGCCTCGAAGACCTCTCCGTCGTTCTGAACAAAGACGAGCGCGCCACGCTCCACCAGGAGCTCTATGACGAGGTCACGGGCCTCGGCCCGCTCGAGCCGCTCCTCAAGGACGAGACGATCAACGATATTCTCGTCAACGGCCCGCAGCAGATCTTCATCGAACGGGCCGGCAAGCTGCAGCTCTCCGACATCACGTTCAAGGACGAACGGCACCTTCTGCGGATCATCGACAAGATCGTGTCGGCCGTGGGCCGCCGCGTCGACGAATCGAACCCCTACGTTGACGCCCGTCTGCAGGACGGCTCACGCTTCAACGCGATGGTCCCGCCCGTCGCCGTCGACGGCTCGCTCGTCTCCATTCGTAAGTTCAAGAAGGAAAAGCTGGGCGTCGATGACCTCATCCGCTTCGGCGCCTTTACCGAAGAGATGGCCGCCTACCTGCAGGCCGCCGTCGCCTGCCGGCTGAACGTCATCGTCTCGGGCGGTACCGGTTCCGGTAAAACGACCACGCTGAACGCGCTGTCGTCCTTCATCGACAATGCCGAGCGGATCCTCACGATCGAGGACACCGCGGAACTTCAGCTCCAGCAGACCCATGTGGGCCGGATGGAAAGCCGCCCGCCCAACGTCGAGGGCAAGGGCGCCGTCACCCAGCGTGACTGTCTGCGAAACGCCCTCCGGATGCGCCCCGACCGCATCATCGTGGGTGAGACACGGGGCGAGGAAGTCATCGACATGCTCCAGGCCATGAACACCGGCCACGACGGGTCGATGACCACGATCCACGCCAACTCCGCCCGCGACGCCGTCAGCCGTCTGGAAAACATGATCGCCATGGCCGGCATCGAAATGCCGCTCAAGGCCGTCCGCGCCCAGATCGCCTCGGCCGTGAACCTCATCGTGCAGGCCAGCCGCCTGCAGGACGGCTCGCGCCGCATGGTCTCGATCACCGAGGTGACGGGCATGGAGGGCGACGTCATCTCGATGCAGGAGGTCTTCCGCTACGAGCGGCTCGGCCTCGGGCCCGATGGCAAGATCATCGGCCGTTTCAACGCCACCGGCGTGCGCTCCTTCTACGCGGACCGGTTCAAGCAGTGGGGCTACGATTTGCCGGCCTCGATCTACGATCCCATCGCCGCGGAGTAGGGCCCCATGCAGATATCCGCCGAACCGATCATCTACGGCCTCATCTTTGTGGCCGTCATCATTATCGTCGAAGGCATCTACCTTACCGTCTTCGGCAAATCGATCTCGCTCAGCAACCGCGTCAACCGCCGCCTCGACCTGATCGAAAAGGGCGCCGGCCGCGAGGAAGTGCTCGAACAGCTCCGCAAGGAGATGTCGCAGCACATGAACAGCCAGGGCATCCCGCTCTATTCCATCCTGGCCGACAAGGCACAGAAGGCCAACATCGCCTTCTCGCCGCCGCAGCTCGTGCTGATCATGATGGTGCTGTCGGGCTTCGCCTATGTCGGCCTGACCGTGGGCACCGAGGCCGGCCTCGCCGTGCGCATCGTGGTCGCCCTCGGCATGGGGATCGGCGGTGTCTATGTCTGGGTAAACAACAAGGCCAAGAAGCGCCTCGGCATGATCGAGGAGCAATTGCCCGATGCGGTCGAGCTGATGGTGCGCAGCTTGCGCGTCGGCCATCCGTTCGCCTCGGCCGTCAACATCGTCGCCAAGGAGGTGCCCGATCCCCTTGGCTCCGAATTCGGCGTGATCGCCGACGAAACCGCCTATGGCCGCGAGATCTCCGAAAGCCTCAAGGCGATGGCCGAGCGGATCGACATGCAGGATCTGCGCTTCCTCGCCGTCGCCGTGACGATCCAGCAGCAAGCCGGCGGCAACCTCGCAGAAATCCTGCACGGCCTCAGCCAGGTGATCCGCGCCCGGTTCAAGCTCTTCCGCCGCGTCCGCGCGATCACGGCCGAGGCGAAGTGGTCCGGCATGTTCCTGTCGGTCTTCCCTATTCTCGCGCTGATCGGCATCTCGGTGCTGCAGCCCGATTACTACGACGACGTCAAAGATACGGCCTTCTTCATCCCGGCCTGTATCGGCGTGGGTGTGTTTCTGGTCGTGAACGTCATCTTCATGAAGATGATGGTCAACATTAAGGTGTAAGGGGCGCGCCGTGGAACTGCTGACCGATCTCAACGCCTGGCTCATCGAAAATTTCGGTGACATGGGGCCGCTTGCCGCGGTGGGCATCCTCGGGGTCCTGCTTGTCGCGCTGACCCTGCCGATCTTCCTCAAGCGCGAGGTCGATCCGCTGGAGAAGCTCAAGGCGTCGGGCCAGCGCAAGGACACCTCCAAGGACGACCGCAAGAGCCTGCGCTACGAAAGCGGTCGCACCGGCAAGCTCGATAAATACGCCTCCTTCCTCGAACCGCAGAACGAGGAAGAGCTGTCGAACGCCCGCCTGCGCATGCTGCGGGCCGGCTACCGCGGCAAGAACGCCGTCCGCACGTTCCACTTCGTGCAGTTCCTGCTCGCGATCGGTCTGCTGATCCTCGGCTCGCTCTACGCCATCATCTCGTCGACCACGGGCGACGTTACGGCCCAGGCGATGGTGATGTCGGTCCTGATCCCGGGCGGGGTGGGCTACTACCTGCCCTCCTACTGGATCAAGCGCCGGATCGAGTCGCGCCAACAGGAAATCCAGGACGGCTTCCCCGACAGCCTCGATATGATGCTGGTCTGCGTCGAAGCCGGCCAGTCGATGGACCAGGCGATCCTGCGTGTGTCCCGGGAAATTCGCACCGGCTTCCCCGCCCTTGGCGAGGAATATGAAATCGTCTCGTCCGAGATGAAGGCCGGTAAGGACAAGAGCCAGGTTCTGCGCGACATGGCCGAGCGCTCCGGCGTGCCCGACGTGCAAAGCTTCGTGACGGTGATGATCCAGTCGGCCACCTTCGGCACCTCGATCGCCGACGCGCTGCGGGTCTACGCGGCCGAGATGCGCGACAAGCGGGTGATGCGGGCCGAGGAAAAGGCCAACAAACTGCCCACCAAGCTGACGCTCGGCACGATGCTCTTCACCGTTCCGCCGCTCCTGGTGATCCTGATCGGCCCGTCGATCTATAAGATCTATCTCGTGCTCTCGGGCCAGGGCGGCGGCGAGTTCTGACGCGTCCGGGCGCGCCGCCCGGTCAACAGCGCCGCCGCCTGCGCTCCCCGGGCGCCCGCGCCCCCGCCTCACTTCGCGCCCTGCCCGCGCCAGAGACGCAACACCCGCGCCCCAGCCCGCCCCTCCGGGCACGCCGCCCCTTGGCGAACGGGCCCGGCTCCGCGACACTCCGGGCCAAACTCACGTCAGCCGGATCCCCATGCGCGCGCTGTCCTCCACCCTCGCCCTTCTTCCCCTCGCGCTCGTCGCGGGCGGCTGCACCGATGACCGGCTCCGCCCGCTCAACGATGGCGTCTATGCCCCCAGCGGGGTGGACCGGTCGGGCACCGGGGTCGATGGGCTTACTGTCGGCCACCGTCTGATGGAAGCCGGCGAATACGAACTCGCCCTCCAGGAATATCTCCGCGCCGCCGGCGAAGAGGGGCTGACAGCCGAGGTGCTCTCGTCGCTCGGCTCGGCCAATCTCCGCCTCGGCCGCCTCGGGCAGGCCGAGCGCATCCTGCGCCGCGCCGTCGAGGTCGACGAGACCTACGCCGCGGCCTGGAACAATCTCGGCGTCGTCCTGATGGAACAGGGCAATGTCGGCGAAGCGGCCCGCGTCTTCCGCACTGCTTTCGCCCTTGATAGTGGCGAAAGTGCCGAAATCCGGGAAAACTTGCGCACCGCGCTCGCCGGGCTCGAAAATCCCGCCTACACTGCCAGCCAAGAGCAACAACAGTACAAACTGGTGCGTGGATCGGGCGGTACTTTCCGGATCGAAGACGCATCCTGAGGCAGACAGAGCAGCAAGAGGACGCACCAAAATGCGCCACCCCATCCTTGTCGCCCTGTGCCTTGGCGGCGCGGCCCTTGTGGCCGGCTGCGAGGCCGGGGATAGCGGTGATGTCGACCGCGCCATTCAATCCGTGAACGCGATCGACGACAACAACCTCTCCGACCTGATGTTGACGGTGGCCGATCCGAACGAGAGCGTCGCCTATTTCAAGCGCGCCACGGGCGAACAGCCCAACCGGATCGACCTCCAGCGCGGTCTCGCCCTGTCGCTGGTGCGCGCCCGCCAGAACACCGAAGCGTCCGCCGCCTGGGCCCGCGTGACCCAGATGGACGAGGCCGGACCGGGCGACAGCGTCGAGTATGCCGACGCGCTGATCCGCGCCGGCAAGTGGGACCGCGCCGAGGGCGTCCTCGACGACATTCCCCCCACCCACGAGACCTTCAAGCGCTACCGGCTCGAGGCGATGGTCGCCGACAGCAACAAGGAGTGGAGCCGCTCCGACCATTTCTACGAGATCGCCGTCGGCCTGACGACCAAGCCGTCGGGCACGCTCAACAACTGGGGCTACTCCAAGCTCACCCGCGGCGACTACCGCGAGGCCGAGCGTCTCTTCGGCGAGGCCCTGCAGTACGATCCGAGCCTTTACACCGCCAAGAACAACCTCGTTCTGGCCCGTGGCGCCCAGCGCAACTATCAGCTGCCCATCGTCCAGATGACGCAGATCGAGCGCGCACAGCTCCTGCACACGATGGCGCTGACCGCCGTCAAGCAGGGCGACGTGGTCATCGGCAAGGCGCTCCTGCAAGACGCCGTCGACACCCATCCTCAACATTTTGAGGAAGCTGTCCGTAGCCTGCGGGCCCTCGAAAAGGCATAAGCCAGGGCATGGAGCTCGAAACACCGGCCCGCGCGGCCTATGCCTTCCTGCCCTTCACTGCGTTGATCGGCGGATACGTGTGCTGGGCCGATCTCAGCCGCATGAAAATCCCGAACCCGGCCGTGCTTGCACTCGCGGCCGTGTTCCTTGTGGTGGGCCCGTTCGTGCTGGAGCTGTCCGACTGGGCCTGGCGCTGGACACACCTTCTCGTCGTGCTCGTCATCGGATTTTTCATGAATGCCGCGCGGATGATCGGTGCGGGCGACGCGAAATACGCCGCCGCCGCCGCGCCCTATGTCGCCGTGGCCGACATCGCGCCCATGGCCATTGTACTGGCAAGCCTCATCCTCGGGGCGTTCGCGGCCCACCGGATCGCCCGTGCCACGCCCGCGATCCGCGACCTCGCGCCCGACTGGAAAAGCTGGGAAGACACGCGCTTCCCCATGGGCCTCGTCCTCGGCCCCGCGCTCGTCATCTACCTCGCGCTCGCCGCCTTCGGCTGAGCCCCTTACACGGCCGCGCCGGATCGCCTGCGGTCCCCCCTAGTCGCGTCCGATCTCATAGACCCGCCCGGCAGGCCCCCGCGCAATCTCCGTCAGCACCCAGCCCGCAGCCTCGGCCTCGGCCAGCACCTCGTCGCGCGCGCGTGGGCTGACCGGGCAGTCGGGCACCAGCAGCACTTCCGCCGCCGCGCCCCCCGGCAGCCCGGCATAATGCCACGGCGCGCCATCCTCCAGCACCGGCCCCGCCCCAAAGAGCCAGGCATTACCATAGAGATCGGCCAGAAAGGCCGGCCGCGCCCCCTGCCCCGCTGCCACAGCGAACTCCGCCAGCGCCCCGAGCATGCGAGAGGAGCCCGCCGACAGGTGGCAGACCGGCAGGGCCTCGCCCGCCACCACCGGCGCCGGATCGCCGGCAAACCCCGCCACCGGCACCCGTCCCTTCACGTCTTCGATCAGGGGCGAGATCGCCGTAAGGTCCGGATGGCCCGGGATCACCTCGACATAAAGCGCCGGGTTCGCATCGCGATGCCGGAACGCACTCATCGCGGTGTTGACCGCCGAGGGCATACCCAGCGCCAGCGCCGCCACGCCGACAATCAGAAGCCGCCGATCCTCTGCCGGGCGCAGCGCCAAGAGCATCAGCCCCAGAAACGGCAGCCATTGCGGATCGTTTCCGAAATTCTGCCAGGTCACCAGGAAGAAACCCGGCACCAGCACAAGCAAGGTCAGCCCGGCCTCCTTCTGCCCTCCCTGCCGCAGAAACGCCGCCGCGACAAAGGCCAGCGCCGTCGCCGGCAGCGCCGCCGCACCGGCCACCACCTCAAAAAGCGGTGCCGTCGGCTCCACCCGCGAGGTCGAGCCCATGACCGTCAGCAGATCGCCCAGATATGCCGGCCAGAGCCGCGGCCCCGCTACCAAGGTCAGCGCCAGCAGCGCCACGGCGCCCGTGCCCAGGGCGACGAGCACCGTGCGCCCCTCGCCCCGGGCCGCCAGGGCCACCAGCACACCCGGGAGAAACGCCACGAAATAGGGGATCTTGGTCAGCGCCAGAACCGAAAACAGCAGCCCGTAGAGCACCCCGTCGACCAGCGGAAACGCCCGCACCGGCGGCAACAAGGCCAGCGCCATCGCCCCATAGGCCGCGGCCCAGGCCCAGCGGTTATAGTGCATCGCCACCGAAAGCGATCGGCCTTCGCCGCCATGCACCATCGCCAGGATGATCGTCAGCCCCAGCGCCCCGAGCCCCAGCGCCAGCCAGCCCGCCCGCAGCCGCGACACGCCTACCCACCAGAACACCGGCACGAAACATGCCGCCACTGCAACCTGAGCCGCCAGGAACGCCTGCCCCAGGCCCAGCCCGCCCGAGACGAAGGCCGCAATCGGCGCAATCCCCGCCACGCCGAGGGGCGTCATATAGTCGATATGCGGCCACAGACCCTGCGCCATCCGCAGCACCAGATCGGCCAGGTGCAGCATGTCCCCCTCATGCAGGTCCACCCGCACCTCGCCGGGTGCCATCAGCACCGCCGACCAGACCGCCCAGATCCCACAAAGCGCCGCACCCAGATACACCGACCGCGCCACCGGCCCGGGATTGGTCAACTGCCCCAACATGTCTGCCCCATCGTCCTGTTTTGCACGACAATGCAGTGCAAACTCACCACTTGCCAATGGTGCGCTTAATGCAAGCCGCGGCGTCAACGGCCCCCCGGCCCCGTCTCGCCGAGGACGAGCATTCGCGCCTCAGCGACCCCGAGCGTCCGTCATCGGCGTCGATCAGGCACCGCGCGGCCCCGGCTGGCCCGCGATCCGCAGCACCGGATCGGCCGGCTCCAGCCCCTCCCGCTCGCGCCGATCCGCCCGCCCTCTGCCCGGCACCCACAGCACAGCCTGCCAGATCGCCCAGATGCCACAAAGCGCCGCACCCGTGTCAACAGACTGCCCTGCCAGACCCCGATTGGTGAGCTGCCCCAACATATCCGCCCCTCTGTCCCATTTTTCGCCACAATGCAGCGCGAATTCACCACTTGCTTACGCTCCGCCGCCAAAAGGGGAGTTGAGCGTGTCGCGACAGCTCCGAGGTGACCCGTATGAATATGGATGTCGGCAATGTCATGGCCCCGCCCGCGCCCAAGCGGCTGGAGGAGATGCGCCTTCCCGTCGTGATGATGCGCGACATCGTGCTGAAGACCATGTTCCGGAAAAACGTGGACATGGCGACCGACCTCGCCAGGGCCATCTGCCTGCCCGTCCCGGTGACGCAGGAACTGATCGACCTTGCCCGCACCCAGAAGCTGGTCGAAGCCACCGGCACGCTGCATGCCAACTCGGGCGGCGAGATGGGCTATCAGCTGACCGACGCCGGCAAGGCCCGCGCGCTCGATGCCCTGTCGCAGTCCGAATATTACGGCGCCATGCCCGTGCCGCTGGTCGTCTATGCCGAGCAGGTCAAGCGCCAGTCGATCCGCAACATCCAGATCACCCGCAAACAGCTGATCGACGCGATGGGCCACCTGATCCTGCCCGACATGCTCCTCGATCAGCTCGGCCCCGCCGTCTCGGCCGGCCGCTCGATCCTGATGTACGGCCCCCCCGGCAACGGTAAATCCTCGATCTCCAACGGCATCCGCGATGCGATGGGCGACCGGATCTACGTGCCCCGCGCGATCGAGTATGCCGGCCAGGTCATCACCGTCTACGACCCGATCGTTCACACCGCCGCCGAAGATCAGGAAGACGATCCGAGCCAGCTCCGCCGCACCGCCAACCGGTTCGACACCCGCTATGTCCGCTGCGAGCGTCCGACCGTGATCACCGGCGGTGAACTGACGCTCAACATGCTCGATCTGGTCTACAACCCCACCGCGCGCACCTATCAGGCGCCGCTTCAGATGAAGTCGACCGGCGGCATCTTTATCGTCGACGACCTCGGCCGCCAGACCGAGCCGCCCCAGGCGCTGGTCAACCGCTGGATCGTTCCGCTCGAGGAAAGCCGCGACATCCTCGCCCTGCAGTCGGGCGAAAAGTTCGAGGTGCCGTTCGACACGCTCGTGGTTTTCTCCACCAACTTCCACCCCAACAAGATCTTCGACAACGCCGCACTCCGCCGGATCTTCTTCAAGATCAAAATCGACGGTCCGAATCAGGAAGACTTCCTCAAGATCTTCGCCATGGTCGCCAAGAAAAAGGGCATGCCGCTGGATCAGGAAGCACTTATCCATTTGTTGAAAAACAAATATCCGACGATCGACAATGTGTATTCGAACTACCAGCCGGTGTTCCTGATCGATCAGATGCGCTCAATTTGCGACTTCGAAGGCATCCCCTACCAGATGTCGCCGGAGCTCATCGATCGCTCCTGGGCCAACCTCTTCGTCGATGACGAGGACATCGCGCACTGATGGCGGAGGGGTCGTGGCAGGATCGACACGGGCCCCGTGCCTCGGCAACGCCGGGCGAGACAGAGCGCCCTGCCTGCGCCCATCATGGGCCTGAGGCAGGCAAAACGGGCGGAGACCCAACATGAAGTACGGACCGGTCGGCATCGTCGGCTGCGGGCGCATGGGCGTGCCCATGCTCAAGGCGCTCTCGGAGGCGGGCTTTGACGTGCGCGGCTTCGACACGCGCCCCGAGGCCGGTGATCAGCTCGGCCCAATCCCCTTCACGACCGACCCCGAAGAGTTCGCCGACGGTCTCGACATCGCCTTCACCGTGGTGCGCGACGAGGCCCAGACCGAAGATGTGCTCTTCGGCGAGGGCAGCCTTGTCGCCCATGGCCACGAGCTGCGCTGGATCATCGTCTCCTCCACCCTGTCGCCCCGCTACACCCGCAATCTGCGCGGCGTCGTGCCCGACCGCATTCGCCTGGTCGACGCACCCATGGCCGGGGGCCAGGTCGCCGCGCAGCGGAAGTCCATGACGTTCATGCTGGGCGGCAGCCTCGGCGATCTCGATCACCTCCACCCGCTCTTCAACGCCATGGGGCATCATTTCCACCGGATGGGCCCGTTCGGCTCGGGGATGGTGGCCAAGGTGCTCGACAACCTGCTCGCCGCCTCCTCGACCGCCATGACCCGCCTTGCGCTCAACTGGGCCGATGCCGCGGGCCTCGACGAGCGCGCGCTCCTCGAAATCGTCCACAGCTCGTGCGGCCAGAACTGGCTCGCCTCGGGGTGGGACGATATCGAGTTTGCGCGCGATGGCTGGGCGCCCGACAATGCGATCGGATTGCTGTCGAAAGACGTGCTTGCCGCGCTCGACGCCGCGCCCGACGGCGCCTCCACCGAGCTCCCCCGGGCCGTGCACGACGCCATGCGCGCCCTCGAGCCGCGCCTGAGCGAGCCGCGCCCGCGCCGCCCCGGCCGCGCCGTAATCCGTCCTGGCGCCACAACCGCGCCGTCGGCCCGCTGGATGTAGCCGGCGCCGGGCAGCATCATCGGGCGCACGCCCCCCGGCCCGCGCGTCCGCACCCAACGAGCCCGCTTTCCGACCAGGGTCCGGCGCAAGCCGCCAAGGTCCGCCCGGGCCGCGCCGTTGCCCCCAACGCACCGTCGGCTATCCTTCGGCCATGGCGCGCGATCTCCCCGACATCTTCGCGAACTGGTTCTCTGCCCGGGGCTGGGCGATCCACCCCCACCAGCAGGCCATGCTCGACAAGGCGACCGCGCCGGCGCTGCTGCTCGTGGCGCCCACCGGCGGCGGCAAGACGCTCGCGGGCTTCCTGCCCACCCTGGCCGAACTTTCCGATGGCTCCCATACGGGGCTCCACACCCTCTACGTGTCCCCGCTCAAGGCGCTCGCCGCCGACATCCGGCGCAACCTGCGCACGCCGATCGACGAGATGGGCCTGCCCATTCGCGTGGAAGACCGGACGGGCGACACCTCCTACACCCAGAAACGCCGCCAACGCGCCGACCCGCCCCACATTCTGCTGACCACGCCCGAAAGCCTCGCCCTTCTGACGAGCTACGAGGAGGCGCCGCGCATCTTCGCCGGGCTCGAACGAGTGATCCTCGACGAGATCCACGCGCTTGCCGAATCCAAGCGCGGCGATCAGCTCATGCTCGCGCTTGCGCGCCTGTCGCACCTCAAACCCGGCCTGCGCCGCGTCGGCCTGTCCGCAACGGTCGAAAACCCCGACCAGATGGGCCGCCTCATGGCCCGCCACCCCGACCCGGTCGAGATTGTCCACGCCGATCCTGGGCCGCCGCCCGACATCGCCATGCTCGAAACCGAAACCGCTCCGCCCTGGGCCGGCGGCGGCGGGCGCTACGCCATTCCCGCCGTCCTGCGCGAGGTCGCCGCCCACAAGACCACGCTCATCTTCCACAACACCCGCGCTCAGGCCGAGATCTTCTTCCACCACCTCTGGCTCGCCAACGACACCGGCCTGCCGATCGGGATCCACCACGGCAGCCTCGCCCGCGAAGCGCGCGAAAAGGTCGAGGCCGCGATGGTCGCGGGCGCGCTCAAGGCCATTGTGTGCACCGGATCGCTCGACCTCGGGATCGATTGGGGCGATGTCGATCTCGTCATCCAGGTCGGCGCGCCCAAGAACGTCAAGCGGCTGGTCCAGCGGATCGGCCGCGCCAACCACCGCTACAACGCCCCCTCCAAGGCCCTGCTCGTTCCGGCCAACCGCTTCGAGATCGTCGAGTGCGTCGCCGCGCTGCAAGCCGTCCGCGAAGGCACCCTTGACGGCGACGAAGGTCGTGGCGGTCCCCGCGACGTCCTCTGCCAACAGATCCTGATCACCGCCTGCGCTGGCCCTTTCGACGCCGATGCGCTCTTCACCGAGGTTCGGACCGCGGGCGCCTATGCCGATCTCACCCGCGCCGCCTTCGACGCCTGCCTCGAGTTCTGCGCCACCGGCGGCTACGCGCTCCGCGCCTACGACAAGTGGCAACGGCTGGTGCAACGCCCCGACGGCCTCTGGCACCTGCGCGACCCGCGCGCCGCCCAGGCGATCCGCATGAATGTCGGCACCATCCAGGACACCGACACGCTGAAGGTCCGCCTGAAGAACCGCGGCGGCGGTCGGCCTCTGGGCGAGGTGGAGGAGGCCTTCGCCGCCACGCTCACCCCCGGAGACACCTTCCTCATCGGTGGCCAGATCGTCCGATATGAGGGGCTGCGCGAGATGACGGTGGAGGTGACGCGCCGCGCCGACAAAGAGCCCCGCATCGCCACCTTCATGGGCACCAAGTTCGCAACCTCGACGAAACTCACGGGCCGCATCCTCGACATGCTGGCGCAAGACGCCTGGCCCGAGCTGCCGGCCCACACGGCCGACTGGCTGGCCCTGCAGCGCCGGGTCTCCCGCATGCCCCGCTCCGATCGGCTGCTGGTCGAGAGCTTCCCCCATGACGGGCGCCACCATGTCTGCGCCTATGGCTTCGCAGGCCGCAATGCGCAGCAAACCCTGGGCCTTATCATGACCCAGCGGCTCGAGGCGCTGGGGCTGGCGCCGCTGGGCTTCGTGGCGACGGACTATGCCACCCTGGTCTGGGGCCTTGAGCCACTCGAGGATGCCCGGCCGGTCTTCGACGCCGAGATCCTGCGCGAGGGCTTCGAGCGCTGGCTGGAAGGCAACGCCGTCATGAAACGCACCTTCAAGGCCTCGGCCATCATCGCGGGGCTGATCGAGCGTAACATTCCCCGCGCGGCGGCCAAGCGGTCTGGCCGGCAGCAGACCTTCTCGTCGGACATCCTCTACGACACGCTGGTGAAGTACGACCCCGACCATCTGCTCCTGCAGATCACTCGCGAGGAAGCGCTCCGCGGCCTCGTCGATTTCGGCCGGATCGAAGAAATGATCGGGCGCGTTCAGGGCCGGGTCGACCATGTGGTCCTGGACCGCGTCACCCCGCTGGCCGCCCCCCTCTTTCTCGAGCCCGGCCGCATCCCGATCTCGGGCGAGGGCCGGGAACGGCTCGTCGCCGACGAGGCCGAACGTCTCATGGAAGCCGCGGGCCTTACCCTCTGAGCGCGACGCAAGTTCCTTGTTCCAAGGAACTTGCAAATCTCTTGGATCAAGAGATTTGCCCGTGGCGACGGGGGTGCGACAGCTCTGATGTCTGCAAGGTCTTGCACCGGCGCGCGCGGTCGGGCACGAACGAAGCATGAACGTTGGGGCTGATATCGGCGGCGTCGAGCTCGGGCTTGGGTCGGCCCAACTGCGTGCCCTGGCGGAAGGCGCCCTGTGGTGGCCGGCTCAATCCCTCCTCGTCGTATCGGATCTCCACCT
This sequence comes from Pseudomonadota bacterium, assembly GCA_039822045.1. Classification (GTDB taxonomy): domain Bacteria; phylum Pseudomonadota; class Alphaproteobacteria; order Rhodobacterales; family Rhodobacteraceae; genus HLUCCA09. Next base: position 56,634 of record JBCBMY010000014.1, read on the forward strand.
GGGCAAGGCCGAGCGCCATGCGCGCCGCCGCGGTGGCCTGCTGCCGCCCTACGAGGCCGACGAGACGCTCAACCGGCTGGAGGAGCTCGCAGGTCGCCTGTCCCCTGCCCACATCCTGTGCCTCGGCGACAGTTTCGACGACGCCGAGGCGGCGCGCGCCCTGCCCGACACGGTGCGATTGCGCCTCGCTCGCCTTATGGCCGGGCGGCGCTGGACATGGATCCTGGGCAATCACGATCCGGGCCCGGTGGATCTGGGCGGCGTCCATCGCGACGAGGTCCGCATCGGCGGGCTCCTCTTCCGCCACATCGCCCAAGCCGCCGAAATCGCCCCAGAGATTTCGGGCCACTACCATCCCAAAGCAGGCCTGCGCGGCCTGCGGCGACCGGCCTTTGTCACCGATGGCCAGCGCCTGATCCTGCCCGCCTTCGGCACCTACACGGGCGGGCTCGACGCGGGCGACCCGGCGATTGCCGGCCTCATGGGCCCCGGCGCCCGCGCCCTCCTGACGGGCCGGACCATGGCGGCGCTGCCTCTGACGGCCTGCGCGCGCCCCCGGTCCGGCCCGCCCACGGGCTGGACCCGGGGCTTCAGGTGACCCCCCGCTTCGCCGGATACGCCGCCAAGGTGCGCGACAGCTTCGCCCGTCAGGGCATCATGTCGACCTTCGGCGCCGAGATCCGCGAGATCGCCCCGGGCCGCGTTGTGCTCGCCGCCCCCGTGAGCCCGGCCGTCAGCCAGCAACAGGGCTACGCCCATGCCGGGCTGACCTTTGCCCTGGGCGACAGCGCCGCGGGCTATGCCGCGCTTACGCTGATGGACGAAGATCAGGAGGTCCTCACCGCGGAGATGAAGATCAACCTGATCGCCCCCGGCACGGGCCCCGAGCTTTTGGCGACCGGCGAGGTCGTCAAAGCCGGCCGACGGCTCGTGATCGTCCGGTCGGAAGTGGCCGGCCCCAACGGCACCATTGCCATCCTGCAAGGAACCATGATCCCCGTCTGACGTCGCTCAGGCCGTCAGCCCCTCGGGTTCGGGCAAGCCGTTGGCGCGGCAGCACGCCGTCACCGTGTTGGCCAGCAGGCAGGCAATGGTCATCGGCCCCACCCCGCCGGGCACCGGCGTGATCGCGCCCGCCACCTGCGCCGCGCTCGAATATTGCACGTCGCCCACGAGCCTGGCCTTGCCGCCATCTGGATTGTCGATCCGGTTGATCCCCACATCGATCACGGTCGCCTCCGGCTTGATCCAGTCGCCCGGCACCATCTCCGGCCGGCCCACGGCCGCCACCACGATATCGGCCCGGCGCACCACGTCCGCGATGTCCTTTGTTCGCGAATGGGCGATCGTCACTGTGCAGCTGTCGCCCAGCAGAAGCTGCGCCATCGGCTTGCCCACGATGTTCGATCGCCCAATCACCACCGCATCGAGGCCAGACAGGCTCCCATGATGGTCCCGGAGCATCATGAGGCAGCCCAGCGGCGTGCAGGGCACCATCGACTTCTGGCCCGTCCCCAGAAGGCCGACATTGGAAATGTGAAAGCCGTCGACGTCCTTCGACGGGTCGATGGAGTTGATCACAAGGTCGGAGTTCAGATGCCCCGGCAGCGGCAATTGCACAAGAATGCCATGCACTTCCGGATCATTATTCAAGCTTTGCACGAGGGCCAGCAAGTTTGCCTCCGACGTGTCTGCCTCCAGCCGGTGCTCGAACGAAGCCATGCCGGCCTCCTTCGTCTGCTTGCCCTTGTTGCGCACGTAGACCTGGCTCGCCGGGTCCTCGCCTACCAGCACGACGGCGAGGCCCGGCGTGATCCCGTGATCGGCCGTCAGCCGCGCGACATGCTCGGCCACTTGCCCCCGCACCTTCGCGGCAAAGGCCTTCCCGTCGATCACCTTGGCGGACATGTCGCCTCCCTGCGCCCCATCCATCAGAACAGCCCCTCGATCTGGCCCTCGGCATTCAGACGGATGGTCTCGGCCGCGGGCGCCTTGGGCAACCCGGGCATCGTCATGATCTCCCCGCAGATCGCAACCACAAAGCCCGCGCCCGCCGACAGCCTCACCTCACGCACTGGGATGTCAAAGCCGGTCGGTGCCCCGCGCATGTTCGGATCGGTCGTGAACGAATACTGCGTCTTGGCCATGCAGACCGGCAGGCTGCCATAGCCTGCCTCTTCCCAGGCCTTCAGCTGCTTCTTCACGCTGTCGGGCGCCGATACGCTCTCGGCGCGGTAGATCTTGGTGGCAATCGTCTCGATCTTGTCCCAGAGCGGCATCTCGTCGGGATAGATCGGGGCGAAGGTGGACGGCTGCTCGGTCAGCGCCACGACCTTCTCGGCCAGATCGGTGATCCCGGCCGAGCCCTTGGCCCAGTGCTTGCAGAGCACGGCCTCAGAGCCCTGCCCGGCCACATACTCCTGCACGGCGGCGACCTCGGCATCGGTGTCGGTCACGAAATGGTTGATCGCCACGACGACCGGCACGCCAAAGCTCTTGAGGTTCTCGATGTGGCGGCCAAGGTTCGCACAACCGGCCTTCACGGCGTCGACATTTTCGGTGCCGAGATCGGCCTTGGCCACGCCGCCATTCATCTTCATCGCGCGCACCGTGGCCACCACGACGATCGCCGACGGCGCCAGGCCTGCCTTGCGGCACTTGATGTCGAGGAACTTCTCGGCGCCGAGATCGGCCCCGAAGCCGGCTTCCGTCACCACATAGTCCGCAAGCTTCAGCGCCGCCTTGGTTGCGATCACCGAGTTACAGCCATGGGCGATGTTGGCAAACGGCCCGCCATGGACGAAGGCGGGGTTGTTCTCCAGCGTCTGCACGAGGTTCGGCTGGATCGCGTCCTTGAGCAGAACGGCCATCGCGCCGTCGGCCTGGATGTCGCGGGCGTACACAGGCGTTCGGTCCCGGCGGTAGGCCACGATCATGTCGCCCAGACGCTTCTGCAAGTCCTCCAGATCCTTCGCGAGGCAGAGGATCGCCATGACCTCTGACGCCACGGTGATGTCAAAGCCCGTCTGGCGCGGGAACCCGTTAGCCACGCCCCCAAGCGACACCACCGTATCGCGCAGCGCCCGGTCGTTCATGTCGACGACCCGCCGCCACGACACGCGGCGTACGTCGATATCCTGCTTGTTGCCCCAATAGATCGAGTTATCGATCATCGCGGACAGCAGGTTGTGGGCCGAGGTGATCGCGTGGAAGTCGCCCGTGAAGTGGAGGTTCATCTCCTCCATCGGCACGACCTGGGCATAGCCGCCGCCCGCCGCGCCGCCCTTCATCCCGAAATTCGGGCCGAGCGAGGCCTCCCGGATGCAGATGCAGGCATTCTTGCCGATCGCGTTCAGCCCGTCACCGAGGCCTACCGTCGTCGTCGTCTTGCCCTCTCCCGCAGGCGTCGGGTTGATCGCCGTCACGAGGATCAGCTTGCCGTCCGCCCGGTCCGCCAGACTGTTGATAAAGCCCTGTCCGAGCTTGGCCTTGTCGTGGCCGTAGGGCAGCAAATCGTCCGACGGGATGCCGAGCTTGGCCCCGATCTCCTGGATCGGGCGCTTCGAGGCCTCCCGGGCGATTTCGATGTCGGACTTGTGGCTCATCTTGCGGGCGCCTCTGGCTTGGGGGTGATCGTCCCGCCCCTCCTAGCGGGTTGCGCTGGCCCCGTGCGCCCCGTTTTCGACATATCACGCCCTGCCCGCGGCATACGCCGGAATACCGCGTTGGGCGGCCGACGGGTTAGGGCGCCCAGGCGCGCTGGCGCGGCACATGCAGGCGCAGCGGGTCGCCAACGGTCACGGGCCCCGGCCGCTCGACCCAGGCCGTGATGCCCCGCCGGCCCTCCGCCGCCCGCTTAAACCCCTTGGCCGCCTCGCCATGCTCAGCCGCCAGCGAGCGGGCGGGAAACTGGCAGGGCTCGTTCAGCATGTCGACCACCAGCGTCAGGCCCGAAGGCGCCTGCAGCCGCGACGAGGGCGGCAGGTGGGTGAAATCGGCGATCCCCCTGACGACCATCGAGGCCCCGAGCCGCCCGGGCGCAACGCCCGGCACGCCGAGCGACGCCGCGATCTCGTCGAGCTCCTCGGCCGACACGATCGAGAGCTGCCGGACGTTCCGGATCTCGGTGCCCTTCGGATGCTGCGTGGTCACCCGCGAGCACGAGGGCCGGTTGACCCCGGCATGGACCGACCCCGGCATCCCCTCCCACCCGATCTCCAGCGCCCCGACCGTCTCCGCCATCAGTTCGGCCCGGCTCATATCCTCCACCCGGCCGAGCCAGGCGACCGTCGCAACATGGTCCGTGGCGATCAAAGCAGGCATAGCCATCCTCTCGGCAACAAATGCTGGGTGCGCCAGCCCCGCCGCGAATGGCGGTGCCCCTCGGATAGGTCGCTCAGCCGGGATACGCAACGCAAACGCGGGCCCGCACCGCAGACGCCACAAGGGCACTTGGTCATACCTATGCCAAGCCCAATGTGTGGAGTGCCGACGTGACACGGACGCGACGACGAAGACTTGCACGAACGTTGAGTTGGGTGGTGGTGGCCACCCATGTGCTTAGTTTCCTTTTCTCAAAGTCGCTGCCCTCGTTTTTCTCAGTTCGGGACGATCCAAACCTCAGCCACGCGGCGTCTTGCTATTGGACAGACGCTTTGGTGATCTTCGTCGCCTGCGGCGACGATGTTGCCTTGTCATTCCTGACAGCGTTCTTTGCCAACTTCTGGCTGATGCCGTTCTACAGTGCGGTGTTTGGGGTGTTTTTTGTCGAGACGCTTCCGGTGAGGGTCGTCGAAAGCATCGCGCGTGGAGGACTCCCTGGCGTCGTCAGCCTATTGGTTGGGTTGTTGCTCTTTGTCCTCGTTGCGATTGTGACAACGGGACCGCTGCTCTATCTTCCATACTCCTATCTCCGAAAGGGGGGCCTACGTCGCACCCTACCCGAAGACGGCGATCCGCCCGGCTAGGAGATCGCACTCTGTGCGCGAAAGTCCCCTCCCACGCGCGACCCGGCGGCTCAAACCGCCATGTCCCCGTCGCGGGCAGAGCAGACCAAGTAAGCCGCCGCGCTAACCTGGACTGACACATCGGGCGTGGCCTCTCCGGCCGCGCGGCGTGGGAGGGAGGCCCGCATGAACACACAAGCGATGAATGCCTGGTCGGAAGCATGGGCGCGAGACGGCTACGTTTCGCCCGTCCGGTTGATCAGAGTGGAGGAGGCCCGGTCGCACCGTGCCCGGATGGAGGCGGCGGAGGCGCAGATCGGCCCGCTCCATTACAAGTCCAAGGCGCATACGATCCTGACCTCGGCGCTGGAGCTTGCCACGCTGCCCGCCGCGCTCGATGTGATCGAGGCGCTGATCGGGCCCGACATCCTGCTCTTCAACGTCACCTACATCGTGAAGGAGCCCGACACCGCCGCCCACGTCTCGTGGCACCAGGATCTGACCTACTGGGGCCTTTCGGACGATGCCCAGGTGTCGATGTGGCTTGCGCTGTCGCCCGCGACGGCGGAAAGCGGCTGCATGCGCATGGTCCCGGGCAGCCATACCGGAGGCATGATTACCCACGAGACGACCGAGGACGCCGCCAACGTGCTTCTCCAGGGCCAGACCGTGCAGGGGGTGGCGGAGGAGAACGCCGTGATGTGCCCGCTCGCGCCGGGCGAGGCGTCGTTCCACCATGGCTGGACGCTCCACGGGTCGATGCCGAACCGGTCGGCCGACCGGCGGATCGGGCTCAACATCCAGTACATCGCGCCCCATGTCCGGCAGACCAAGCACGATCTGGACAGTGCGATGCTGGTGCGCGGGTCCGACCGCTTCGGCCATTTCCACACCGACATCCCGGCCGGCGCCGACCTGGAACCGGCCGCGCTCGCCCGCCAGGCCGAACTGGAGCGGCTCCATGTAGAGACCGCCGGGTCGGCCTGAGAGGCAAGAGGGGGCGCTGTCCCCCGGCCTGCGGCGTCCCCCGGAGTATTTCCGTCAAGATAATGGGACCTGGACTAACAAGACCGCCCCCGCAGGTTGCTCTGCGGGGGCGTCGTCTTTCGTCGGGCGCGCGCCTGCCCGGGCAGCGGGTGCGGGCCTAGACTGGGTCTGGCTCGGGGCCTCCGTCGGCGAGGTCGCCCTCCGGTTTGGCCTTGGCCTTCTTCGTCTTGGGGATCGCGGTGATCGACGGAATGCCCGGCGCGGGCTGATCGTCGTCGTCATCGCCGCGGTTGATCGGCTCACCCTTCATCGCCTTTTGGATCTCGGGGCCCGTCAGCGTTTCGTATTCGAGGAGCGCCTCGGCCAGGTTGTGATGCTCCTCGGAATGCTCCGACAGGATGCGCTTGGCCACCTCATAGCCTTCGTCGACGATCTTGCGCACCTCGGCATCGATCAGCTCCTGCGTCTCGGGCGAGATGTTGCCGCCGGCCTGGTAATTGCCCAGGAAGCTCTGCTGCTCATTGGCATAGTCGACATTGCCGAGCGCATCCGAGAAGCCGAACTGCGTCACCATGGCGCGCGCGATCTTCGACACCTGCTGGATGTCCGAGGCCGCGCCCGAGGTGATGTTCTCTTTGCCGAAGATCAGCTCCTCGGCCACCTTGCCGCCCATCGCCATGGCGATCTTCGACTTGTATTTGGTGTAGGTCACGCTCAGCTGATCGCGCTCGGGCAGCGACATCACCAGGCCCAGCGCCCGGCCGCGGGGAATGATCGTGGCCTTGTGGATCGGGTCGTGCTGCGGCACGTAAAGCCCCACCACCGCATGCCCGGCCTCGTGATAGGCGGTGAGCTTCTTCTCCTCCTCCGTCATCACCATCGACCGGCGCTCGGCGCCCATCATCACCTTGTCCTTGGCGTTCTCGAAATCCTCCATCGTCACGAACCGACGACCGACGCGGGCGGCCATCAGGGCGGCCTCGTTGACGAGGTTGGCAAGATCGGCGCCCGAGAAGCCCGGCGTGCCGCGTGCGATGATGCGCAGGTCGACATCGGGCCCCAGCGGCACCTTGCGGGCGTGAACGCCGAGGATCTTCTCGCGGCCCTTCACATCCGGGTTCGGCACCTGGACCTGGCGGTCGAAGCGGCCCGGGCGCAGGAGCGCGGGGTCGAGCACATCGGGGCGGTTCGTCGCCGCGACGATGATGATGCCTTCGTTCGCCTCGAACCCGTCCATCTCGACCAGCAGCTGGTTCAGCGTCTGCTCGCGCTCGTCATTGCCGCCGCCATAGCCCACGCCGCGTGAGCGGCCAACGGCGTCAATCTCGTCGATGAACACGATGCAGGGCGCGTTCTTCTTGGCCTGCTCGAACATGTCGCGCACCCGGCTCGCGCCGACGCCCACGAACATCTCCACGAAGTCCGAGCCCGAGATAGTGAAGAACGGCACGCCCGCCTCGCCCGCAATCGCGCGCGCCAGAAGCGTCTTACCGGTGCCCGGCGGGCCGACAAGCAGCGCACCCTTGGGGATCTTGCCGCCGAGCCGCGAAAACTTCTGCGGGTTCCGCAGAAACTCCACGATCTCTTCCAGCTCTTCCTTGGCCTCGTCGATGCCCGCCACATCGTCGAACGTCACACGGCCATGCTTCTCGGTCAGAAGCTTCGCCTTCGACTTGCCAAAGCCCATGGCCCCACCGCGCCCGCCGCCCTGCATCCGGTTCATCAGGAAAATCCAGATGCCGATCAGCAGGATAAAGGGCAGAAGCGTCCCAAGATAAGCCAGGATCCCGCTCTGCTGCTGCGGCTCCGCCACAACCTCGACATCCTGCGCGATCAGCCGGTCGGTGATGTCCACGCCCTCGGGCTGAACCGAGGTGTACTGCGTGCCGTCCGCAGAGCGGATCTTCAGCCGCTCGCCATCGATCGTAACCTGGCTGACATCGCCATCCTCGACCATCTCAACAAATTCGGAATAGCTGAGGCTCCGGGTCGACATCGTCGACTGATTGCCGCTGAAGAGGTTGAAGAGCGCCAGGATCAGCAGGAACAGCACGACCCAGAACGCGATATTGCGGGCATTACCCAAGGGAGGACTCCTTTGTCGGCTCCGGCCGGGCAAGGCGCGCCGGCGTTTGGACAAAGATAGAGGGTTGGCGCGCAGGTTCAATCCAAGTCGGGCGCCGCATTTCCGGCGTGGCGCGACGACATCGGGCTCGCGCGCTCATCGGATGCGGCGGATCGACTCGAAGAACTCGCCGCAGCGCGGGTGCAACGTCGCGCGTGCCCCCGCACCGTGAAACGGCGGCAGGGTCAAAAGCTCGCGCCCCCGCCACAGGGACGGGTAGGCCAAAAGGCTCTCCCGCGGCGGCGCATCTTCCTGCAGCGGTGTGCCGTAGCGCTGCGCCTTCATCTGCGCCCAGCCGTCAGGGCCGAGCGCGCGCAGGTCCGTCCCCGACGGCCCCTCGATGAGCCAGCGGCGATCCCAGAGGCGCCGCCCGTCGAACCCATGGGGCTTGGTGCCCACCGCCTTCACCTCGCGAAAGACGCGGATCCGGTCGCCCTCAATCCGCCAGATGCACCCGTGCAGCGTGCCGCCTTTCCCCTCCTCCATCTCAGCGAACGCGCGCTCTGTGGCCAGCGCCCTCGGGCGATGCTCAAGGCCCGTGATCCACGAGAGCGCATGGCTGAAGAGGTGCATCCGGATCTCGTCCTCGGCCTCAAGCAGCCCCTCCCGCTCGAACAAGACATCTCCGAAATGAACCTGCGCAATCCGTCGGCCCACCTCCTGGGCATAGGCTTCAACCGCCCGCTGCGCCCGGGCAAGCCGCTCGCGCGTCTCGGTCATCCGGCGCCAGAAATGTGTGGCCGCGTCCTGTTCAAGCGCCTTGCGCAGGTGACTCCGCTTGAACCGTTGGTCCTGGTTCGAGGGATCGTCCAGCCAGCCGATCCCCTTGTCCGTCAGCCAGGACTGCAGGGTCTTGCGCTGCTGCTTGATCAGCGGGCGCAAGAGCCACAGGTCCTTCAACCACGGATCCCGTCCCTCTAGGAGCCGCGCGCGGTGGGCAATGCCCGTCAGACCCGACAGGCCGGAGCCGCGGGAAAGGTTCATGAACAAGGTCTCCAACTGATCGTCGGAGGTGTGCCCAAGAAGAATGACAGGCACCCCGGTCTCGACCGCCCACTCCGCCAGAAGGGTGCGCCGGGCCTGACGCGCCGCATTCTGAAGGTTGCCGTTCCGATCCCATCCCTCCCAGGGCAGAGTCGCATGCGACAGGCCAAGCGCCGCAGCCGACCGCGCCACACCCTCGGCCTCGGCCGACGATTCGGGACGAAGCTTGTGATCCACCGTCGCGACATGCACCGCCACGCGATGTGCCTGCCCCCAGCAGGCGGCAAGATGCATCAGTGTTGTTGAATCCGAGCCGCCCGACACCGCAACACCGATCGCGGCGGGCCAGGGCTCCGGCATGAGCCGCGCCATCTCGGCATCAAAGATCTCCTGAAGCGGGTCGTCCCCGCTCACGAGCACCCAAGGCCGCGGCGCGCGGCATCGGCCGAGCCCGCCGCCGCCGTGCCGGGGAACCGGACGGACACCTCGCCGAGCGTCACGCACGCATCCTGGGTCTGGCCGAGATCACCCAGATTCTCGCCCAGCCGCAACAGCGCCTCGGGCGCCTGCTCGCTCCCCGGGTTCTGGCTGAAAGCCTCCAGGAAGCCGCGCGCCGCTTCGGCCGTGTCGCCCAGCGCATCCAGCGCCTCGGCCCGGTGAAACTGCGCCGCCTGCGTCAGCGGCCCGCCGGGATAGGTCTGGACATGCGCCTCGAAAAGGCGCGCCGCCTCGGAATGGTTGCCGGCGTCGAGCGCGGCCATCGCGGCATCGAAATCCGCCTGTTCGCCCACCGCCAGCTGGGGCCCGACGCCGTCGTCAGGCACGACCTGCGGCACCGACGTCACCTCGACTCCGCCGAGCGACGGGGTGTCCCCAAGCGCGCCGAGATCGCACTCGGCCTCCAGCTCGCACAGGCGAAACTCCAGATCGCCCACCCGGTTCGTGCCGTCTTTCACCACTGCCTGGATCTGGAAGCCAAGCTCCTCGGTCAGCGCCGTCAGCCGCTGCACCTCCCGCTCAAGAAGGTCCACCCGCTCCAGCACCGACGCGCCCTGCAACTGCGCCCCCACGCCTCCGGTCGTCGACAGTTCGCGGTTGAGCTTTTGCACCTCAACCCAGAGCACAGTCAGGTCCTGCCGGATATCTGCGAGCGTCTCTGTCCGGTCCTGCGCCGCACCGGCCCCGGCCGCGAGCGTCAGCGCCGCCCCCACAGCAGCTCCCAGAACCCGCCGACGCCCGGCCCTCGTCAGCAGCCCTGCCCCGACCGCGCGCATCTCAGAACCCAGCGCCCGCGCCCGCCTGCAGCACGGTGACCGCGCGCCGGTTCTGGCGGTAGCAGGCTTCTTCCGAGCACACCTCAAGCGGCCGTTCCTTGCCGTAGGACACGGTGCGCAAGCGCTGCCCGGCCACGCCCTGGCTGATCAGATATTCCTGCACGCTGTTGGCGCGCCGCGCGCCCAGGGCGAGGTTGTATTCCCGCGTGCCCTGCTCGTCGGCATGGCCTTCGATGATCGCCGAAAAGTCGGGGTTCGAGGCCAGCCACTGCGCCTGGCCCGACAGCGTCGCGCGCCCGCCGTCCGACAGGGTCGACTGGTCGACCTCGAACAGCACCCGGTCGCCCACCGTTTCGCGGAAGAATTGCGGCGAGTTGGGGGCCGCCGTCGCCGCCGCCCCTGCTCCGGCGCCCGCGCCCGCGCCCGCTCCGCCGCCCGCGCCGAACCGTCCGGGATTGGTGCACGCCCCCAGCGCCAGGGCCGCTGTCAACAGCCCTGCCCGCGCGATGATCGTTCCGATGCTCATGCCCATTGTGCCTGTCCTGATCGCTACCGCTGCCATTCTTGCTTCGGCCGCACCGCCGCACGACCGTTTCTTACCTGTTAACAAAAGCGCGCGCCCAAGGAAACGGCCCGCTCGCTGTCCCGCAAAGGTTTGATCGACGCTTTTCTGCGTTTCGCAGCCGATTTAGTGGCCCAATAGGCGTTCTTTGCTCGGCGAGCGGAAATTGGGGCGTCCAAAGATGCTGCAATATCCGCCGTCGACCATGGCACGGGTCACCGTGCGTCCGTCGGGCAAGCGACATGTTCCGATCCACCGGTCGTAGGATCGCCGTCCGGTGAACCTGCAGGTCAGGTCAACGCCCCGCGTCAGTTCCATGACGGCCCATTTCGCACGTGCGCCCTCGCCCGTTTCCATCTCCGGGCAATCCAGCCGAGCCAGGCGAACGGCCATGCCGTTCACTTCGAATGTGTCGCCATCCCTGTAATGGTTGATCGGTCCCACAACGACATGATCTTTGGCCTCGCGAAAGAACGTGGCGTTGCCCAAGACATATCCGGGCGGAGTGAATGTCGGCAGGCCGAGAACCAGCAGGGCCATAACGGAGACCACGATCACAGCCCACATTCTACCCGACACATGGATCGCGCCACGGCGCCGCGTGTCGCGACCGGGTCGGCCTTTGCCAAACGGCATCAGCGTCCGCGCCCTTCCAGGAATTGCGTTGGCCATGCGTCCGCCGAGGAGGCGCCTCATGTCGCGATGTTCGAGCGCGCGCCGCATGAGGATCGACAGAAACGATCCGATCAGCGCGCCCAAGAGCACAATGACGAGGGCAATCGCCCAGGCCTGAGTGTCGATATCCGCCATGGCGGCCTCCCGGATCCAAGGGCATGGGACGAACCCAGGCCCCTACCGCGCCTTGCTCTGGCTCAAGGATCCGGCCGCGGCGCCGTCAGGGCAGCAGCGGCGACCAGGCCGGGTCGCTTGCGGGCCCGGGCGTCGGCACCGGCTTCAGATTTCGCCCCGACACGTCGACGGAGTAAAGCGCCGGCTGCCCCGCCGCCCCCGCGCCCTGGCGCGTGAACATGATGACCCGCCCGTTCGGGGCCCAGCTCGGCCCCTCGTCGAGGAACGAGGCCGTCAATAGCCGCTCCTCAGATCCGTCGGTGCGCATCACCCCGATATGGAACCGACCCGAGGCCTGTTTGGTGAACGCGATCAGGTCGCCCCGCGGGCTCCAGACCGGCGTGCCATAGCGGCCGGGGCCAAAGCTGATCCGACGCGCCTCGCCCCCGCCCACCGGCATCACGTACAGCTGCGGCGAGCCCGACCGGTCGCTCTCAAACACGATCTGGCTGCCATCGGGCGAGAATGACGGCGCCGTCTCGATCGCCGGGCTGTCAGTCAGCCGCACCGCCTCCGCACTGCCCAGACCGCGCGCAAAGAGGTCCGTGTTGCCGCCGCGCGATGCTGAATAGACCACCATCTGCCCGTTCGGCGAGAACCGCGGCGAGAACGTCATCGTGCCGGGCTCGTCGGCCAGCACCTGTCGCTGGGCCGAGCCGACATCGAGCACATAGATCTGCGGAAACCCGGTCGCATAGCTCGTGTAGAGCACCCGGTCGCCCGCGGGCGAAAAGCGCGGCGCCAGCACGATGGTGCTCGCATCGGTCAGAAACTGCATGTTCGCGCCATCGTAATCCATGATCGCAAGGCGCTTCAGCCGCGCGTCCTTCGGCCCCTCCTCGCTCACAAAGACAACGCGGCTGTCGAAATAGCCGCCCTCGCCGGTGATCCGCGAATACACCTGGTCGGCCACCTTGTGCGCAATCCGCCGCCAGGCCGTCGTGGTGCCCCCAAGCTGCAGGCCCTGGCCAAGCTCGGCTCCCGCGAACACATCGTAGAGCCGGAACTTCACCGACACCCGCCCGTCGCTCGCCACGTTGACCGCGCCGACCACAAGGCCCTGCGCGTTGATCGCCTTCCAGTCCGAAAAGGCCACGGGCGTGTCGAACGCAGCGACACGGGCGATGTGGGCGTCCTGCGGGATCTCGCGGAACAATCCCGTCCCCACCAGATCCGCCGCCACCACCCGTGTGATATCGCGCGCCAACCCCTCTGCCGCCGCGTTCTCGGCCACGAACATCGGAAACGCGAGCGGCACCGGCTCGATCACGCCTTCCCTGAATTCAAGCCTAAGCGGTCCCGTCTGCGCCGGCGCCGGCGTCGCGAGCCAAATCGCCAAGAGGCCGGCTATCACCGCCCCCGACAGTCCGATCTTGGACATTAGTATCGAGACGAAGAACCTCACGAAAATCATGGCGACACCTTCTGTTCGCACGCTGAAGACCGGGTATGGCGAAGAAGTGTAACGGGCAGACGACCGGCGCGGCCTGCCCAACGGCCGCCGCCAAGGTGGAGGCCCAAACTGAAGAAGGCAACAAAGTGAGCCATCACCGCACCCGCATGTCTGTTGGGTTGAAGACCATCTCAATCTCCTGCCACTGGGCATATTTCTCGGCCGGCAGATCATAGCCTTCCCTTTGACAGCGGAGCACCGCCCGGCGCGCCGCATTGAACGCCGCGCGCACGGCACTGTCATCCCCGCCAGACGCGCTGAGCATCCGCACTTCGCTGTCCCGAACACGTCCCTCCGGTGTCATGGAAACACCGATCGAGACGGTCACGTTCGCGGCCTGCGAGCCCACATCGACCACCCAGCACTGCTGGATCGCCACCCGCAGCGCATCGCGCTCACCAGCGGTCATCGGCGGCCCCGGGTCGGCCGCATCCGCTCCGCCCCCCGTCGCCGCCTCCGCCGCATCCGCCGCCGCAATCGCGGCGTCTATCGGATCGCCGCTATCGCTATCCGATGCTGCTGGGGCCTCCGGCGTTTCCGCCACCTCCTGCGGCTCGGGCTCGGGCGCGGGCCGCGCCGGGCGCACGCGCGGGCGGATCGACGCGCCGGGCGCCAGCGCCACCTGCTCGGCGCCTCCGGTCTCGGTCGCCTCCGTCACGATCCGGGTCGTGCTGTCCCGGGGCGCTGCGGGCGCCTCGGTCTCTGCCTCGACCGGCTGTTCTTCGGTCTGCGTCGGCTCTGTCGCTTCCACAACCTCGGGCGCCTCAGCCACGTCCTCCTCCGTCCGCTGCACCGGCTGCGGCGCGACCACGGGCGCCGGATCGGGCACATCGCCGGGCTCCTCGGCCAGTTCCGTCGCCGGGCTCTCGGCCGGCACTTCGGGGCTCGGCGTCTCGGCCACGTCGGTTTCCGGCTCCGCGGGCGGCGTTGGGTCAGCTGTTTCGGGCTCGGCCACGTCCGGCTCCGGCGCCTCCACCGGCTCGGCCACCTCGGGCGCGGGCGCAGGCTCCTCGGGCTCAGGCGTCACCGGCTCGGCCGCCTCAGGCTCCGGCGCCTCCTCGGCCGGCTCCACCGTCTCGCCAACCTGCGGCACGCCGCCACCCGCCTGCTCCACCAGCACTGCAAAGTCGGCACCCGTGATCAGCGTCACCTCCGTCGCCTCGAACGGATCCTGCAACTCGCTCGACAGCCAGCCCGCCGCGAGCGCCCACACCACGAGCGCCCCGTGGGCCGTGCCCGAGATCCAGAGGGCCGTGCGCAGTTCCATGGCCTCAGCCGTCCTGCCCGTCCAGACGCGGGCCGCCACTGTCGGTGACCAGCCCGATATTCGAAAACCCGCCGGCGTTCAGCGCCCCCATCACCTGCATGACGCGCTCATAAGGGATGGTGCCGTCTGCCCGCAGATACACCTTGTCGTCGGCCCGCTCCGCCGCCACCGCCTGCAGCCGCGGCACCAGATCGCCGGGCTCGATCACCGTCGTCATGATGGCCACCTCGCCCTCGGCCGTGAGCGACACTGTCAGCGGCTCCTCGCTCTCGGTCGGCAGCGCCTCGGCCGCCGTCTTCGGCAGCTCCAGCGGCACGCCCACGGTCATCAACGGCGCCGCCACCATGAAGATAATCAAGAGCACCAGCATCACGTCGACAAACGGCGTGACGTTGATCTCGCTCATCGGCCGGGCGCGGCTCCGGCGCCGCCGCCGGCTGCCACTCCCACCGCCGCCCGAGGCTGCGGCCTTGATCACACTCGCAGCCATCGCTCAGGCGTCCAGCTGGCGCGACAAGATGGTTGAGAACTCGTCGGCAAAGGCCTCGTAGCCGCCAACGATCCGCTCGCTGTCCGCCGACAGCTTGTTGAAGAAGATCACCGCCGGGATCGCCGCCAAAAGGCCCAGCGCCGTGGCCAGAAGCGCCTCCGCGATCCCCGGCGCCACGACCACGAGCGACGTGTTCTGCGCAATCGCGATCTGCTCGAAGCTGTGCTTGATGCCCCAGACCGTGCCGAAAAGCCCCACGAACGGCGCCGTCGACCCAACCGTGGCCAGAAAACTCAGGCCCCCGTTCAGCGTCTCCGCCTCGCGCTGGATCGCCACATCCATCGCCCGGTCGATCCGCGCCTGGGCGCCCGGGATCAGCTGCCCGTCCTCCCGGTGGCTGCGGCGCCACTCGGTCATGCCGGCGGCAAAGACCCGCTCGGCCGCGCCCTTGGGCGTGTCGGCAATCTGCTCATAGAGCTCGTCCAAGGGCTCTCCCGACCAGAACGAGCGGTCGAACTGCGTCGCCGCCCGCCGGGCGACGCGATAGTTGATCGTCTTCTGCACGATGATCGCCCAGCCCCAGATCGAGGCGGCAATCAACAGGATCATGACGATCTTGACGGTGAATGTGGCGCGGGCAAACAACGCCCACATGGAGAAATCGATCTCCGACGCCGCGGCAAGGGTGGATTCCATCGGCCTGACTCTCTGCTCACGTGGGGCGTCCCTCGCTCCCACAACCTCTTCGCCCCGCATCTGCCGGCGGGTTAACGCTCCCATACCCGGTTTTGCGTGGCTTGGCCATAATTGGTGTGGGTCGGCGAGGCCTTGCCGATAACCCAGGGGTAAAGCGGGCACAGACCTGGTTTCGTCCCCGCGCGGAGCCCAGGGCAGACCTCGACACTCTTGGCCCGCCCTATCCGGCCGCCAGCCGCTCCCGCAGCGCCGCGGGCAGGCGCGCCGGCTTCCCCTCCAGTGTGATCGCCACGATGGTGACGCGCGCCCGGAACAGCAGAGCATCGTCCCGCCGCACGTCCTGCGCCATCACGAACCGCGCGCCCTTCAGGCTTTCGAGCGCCGTCGCCACCTCCAGCCGCTCATCGAGCCGCGCCGGCCGCAGGAACTCCGCCTCGATCCCGCGCACCGCAAACACGATGCCCTCGTCGCGCAGCGCAGTCTGGTCGACGCCCAGGGCCCGCACCCAGTCCGACCGCCCCCGCTCGATATATTTGAGGTAGTTGGCGTGATAGACGATCCCGCCCATGTCGGTGTCTTCGTAATAAACGGTGACGGGAAACAGATGCATGGTCCGACGCTATCGCCCCGGCCGCGCGAAGTGTAGGCCGCTCAGCCCGACACGCCCCAGCCGGCCTGCACGTCCTTGTCCCAACCGATGGTCAGCGTCGCGCCGTCCCCGATCACCGGCCGCTTCATAAGCGTCGGATGCGCCGAGATCAGCGCCGCCGGATCCCCCGCCCGCTCCGCCTCCGACAGCCCGCGCCACGTGGCCGACTTCCGGTTGACGACCGCCTCGCCAAACCGCGCCACGAACTCCATCACCTCGCCGTCCGAAAGCCCATCCGCCCGCACATCCCGCAGCACAACGTCATGCCCCGCCCCCTCCAGCGCCTTGCGCGCCTTCCGGCAGGTGTCACAGGTCGGGATGCCATAAAGCGTCAGATCAGCCATGCCCGCCACATACGCCCCCGCATCCCAAAAACAAGCCGCACCTTAGCCGGTGAAAAGGGGCGCTTGGCCGACCGCGCTACCGTCTCCACCCGCCAGGGGCGGCCCGGACGAGCCTTCCGCCACGCCTTCCCGTCGGATACCGAGGGGCCGGCGCAAATGAGGACCGGCGGATGAAAGGCAGGAGCAAAGGGGAACGCATCGGCCTCATCCTGTTTCTTGCGGTATCAGCGGGGCTTGCGCTTTACTTTGCGGCGCGAGATCCGGCGCACGTGAGGTGGCCCTGGTACGTCTACGTGGGCTTCGCAGCGATCTTCCTCCATGCAATGCTGCAACAGATCGTCCGTCTGTGGAAGGATCGGAAGTGACGGCCCAAGCATTCCGCTAGCCGCCCTTCCCGCCCCAAAGCGCAAAGCCCCGCCACCGACGGGCCGCGGATCGGCGATGCGATCGCAGTTCAGCGCGCTTTATCCCTCAAGCTCAGTACGCCATCCGGGCGAACCACCCAGCCCAACCAAATCGCCGGTCCGTGGGGGCGGTCGCCATTGGAACGCCATTGGTCCGAGTGACAATGGCGACGCGATGGCACGGCGGCCTGACGGCCTTGATTTCGCGTCTTCTTGCTCTTTCGCAAGCCACTAGTCTCCGCTAGCCCTTATTGATACAGATCCGTCGCCTGTCAGACGCTCTTGCGGCGCCGACTGATTGCGGGGTCACATGCCCAAACGACCAGCAATGTACCAAGTAGCAAGGCCGACAAGTATCACTCCGATAGTTGACACCCCAGCCTGCAACCAAGCACCTATTGATCTTTTCCTATGCAGAGCCTCTAGCTTCCTATCTGCCTCTGACAGCACTACCAGGCTCTGCGGACCTAACCGCACAATCTTCTGATAGGCCCAAGAGGAGACCGGAAGCGCAATGTAACCAACTGACAACAACGCTGCGACTCCGACCACAACAAGACCGCGCTCTTCCGAGGGCGATAGATCAGGCGAAACGATCGATGAATACGCCGAGAAAGCCACCGCGGCAACGGCAGCTAGACGAACTGTAAGACGCACCGCTTCACCCAAAAATCTGGGACTAACGGCACTGTCTGAACCGTTGGACCGAAGGCTACCATACCACTTGGCGATGTTAGCTTCGATGGCACGCGCCATAGCAAGGTCAACGTATGTGATTTCCAGTTTCGCAGTTGCGGGCGGCATACTAAAGTATAGATTATATTCTGCCTCAGTCGCTTTGCGCTTTTTCATGCTTGCTAACGTTCCAACAGAGGAACGCAACCCCATAGAGACTGTGTATTCCCTCGCCTCCTGCGACTTGGGGAGGTAAACTAAGAAGCGATAATCCAATTCAACCGATACGCACCCCACAGGACGGTTTACCGCTTGCGACTTGAACTTATCAATACCGCTAAACTGCTCAGAGGCACCATCCACATATTTCACTGATACAGTAAGCTCCGGACTTCTATCAGAATAGACCTCTACCGTCTGCAACACAACATTATGAAATTGCTCGAAGTCTTCAACCTCGGCCAAATGATAGTCATAGTAGTAATCGTCCAGCTGCTCTATCCTGCCCGTGATAGCATGATAGAAATCCTGTATTGCCTGAAAGCTAACTTGATTTCCACTACGTGTAAGCACCGGTTTGCTTTCATTCGCCATCTACAACCCCCATAAACTCCCGCCATTCCCCTTTAGACATGCCCGAGGTCTCCTGGGTCACCTCTTCGCCCTTTAGCATCCTCCGCACACACTCCACCCCACGCGCTGATAACTGGGCGCCGCCCATGCGGTAATCTTCGAACGCCGAATAGGCGGCTGGCACCCAGTCGGCGACCATTTTGCAGATCTCTTCGGCGTAGACGCGGATTTCGTATTGGGCGTGGGCGTCGGCGCGGAGCCGCAGGAAGTGGAACAGGTTGTGCAGGTCCACCTTCCAGTACCATTGCGTATAGACGTTCGCAGGCAGGTTCATGCGGGCGAGCTCGCGCGCCAGCCCCGCCTGCCCCTCGGTCGACAGCATCTCCTCGTAATGGTCATAGGCGCGGCCCGCATCCGCCTTCAGCACCTCCAGCACCCGCGCGGCCTCGGCCCCCTCCAGCACATCGCCCCGCCCCTGATTGTTGACCGCGGATTGCGCGGCCAGGTGCTCGGGCGCGGGGATATAGAACTCGCGGTCGAGCACCGAATAGCGGGCGGAGTATTCGTTGACGTTGGCCGTGCGGTGGCGGATCCACTGGCGCGCCACGAAGACCGGCAGCTTCACGTGCAGCTTAATCTCGCACATCTCGAACGGCGTGGAATGCCAATGGCGCATCAGATAGCGGATCAGCCCGCTGTCATCCCGCGCCTTCTTGGTGCCCGCGCCATAGGACACGCGCGCCGCCTGCACGATCGCCGCATCATCCCCCATATAATCGATGACGCGGACGAAGCCGTGGTCGAGCACCGGATAGGCGGTGTAGAGATGCGCCTCCATCCCCGGCGCCACGGCCCGCCGCGTGGGGGTCGACTGTGCCCTTGCCGCCTCAATCTCTGCCTGCTGCTCTGCACTCACGCCCATGGCCCGCTCCCTGTCTCGGATTCCCGATCTACTCTATCTGGTAGCCGGCGCGACGCCAACCACCATATCGGCCAAATCGCGCAACATACCCCGTGCGGCAGAACTCCCACACTCGCCTCAAGAGCCGCCCCTAGCGCGCGGGATTCGTTGACTTTCGCCGGGGCCAACGCGAGCGTGGCGCCAAATCGGGCTAACCCGAGCAGTGAGAACAAACGAGGCAGGCAATTCAATGCTTAAGCAGGCGTCCATGCTCGCCCTGCTGGTCGCGGTCGCGGCCTGCACCGGCAGCCAACCAAACCCCGTGAACGGCGGCCGTGGAGATGCCGATGATGGCGACGACGGTGGTGCCGGCAACCTCCCCGAGGTCGTCATCCCCGCGGATCTCGCGCAAGACGTCAGCTCGGTGTCGCTCGACGACCAGGGAACGGCGGATCAGTCCGACGACACCCTCACCGTCGTCGGGGTTGCGCTCGACGGCAGCCCGACCGAAGCGGTCTATACCCGCCAGCCAGTGCTCGATCAGCCGGGCTATGAGGCCTACTCGACACAGGATGACCGGCTTGACCGGATCTTTGTCGCCGTCTCGGCCACGTCCGAAGACGGCTCGGTGCGCAGCACGGCGGTCGCCGATGGCGGCCAGTTCAACCGCTACTTCCGCGGGGTCTTCTACGAGCGGCTCACGCCCCTGACCCGCCCCTCCGAAACCGACGCCGAGGGCCTGGTGTCCTATGCCGGCACCTATGCCGGCCTCACCAACCTCGAGGCGCAGGAGAACGACGTGCGGATCCCGCTCCAGCCGGGCGACGATCCTTCCACCGCACCGACCCAGCCGCGCCAGACCACCGGCGATGTGTTCCTCAACGTCGATTTCTCGAGCAACCAGGTGAACGGATCGATCAGCAACCGCCAGTTCTCCGATGGCGAGGACCTGCCCGATCTCGCGCTCATCAATGCCGAGCTTGACGCCGAGGGCCAGTTCACCGGCACGCCCGAATTCGACGGCCGGCCCGATCTCGGCGGCCAGGGCACCTATGGCGGGATCATCGGCGGAACCGACGCCTCGTCCACCGCCGGCGGCGTCTTCCTCGACAACATCTTCCTGCCCGACGACCCGCGCGACAGCAACTTCGACCAGGAGGTCGGAACCTTTGTTCTGCCACGCTGCGGATCGGGGGCGACGACACCGGCAACCTGCAGCGGCCTTGACGATCTGGACTAGGGGGCGGGCGATGGCCCGCGGACAACCGCACCGCACCATCGCAGCGACACTGCGATTGGCCCTGGCGCTCGCCGCCGGGGCCTTCGCCTTTGCAGGCGGGGCCGCGGCGCAAGAGCGAGAAGCAGGTGCGTCGGCGCAAGCGCAGGCGACCGACGGCTCCAGCCAGATCTCGCTGCCCCCCGGCGCCGCCCGCACGCTTGCGCGCCACGCCTGGGCTATAGGTGACATGGCGCTGGCCCGGGCCATCGCCGAACAGCTCGTCGCCATCGACCAGAACGACGCCGAGGCCCTGACCCTGCTGGCCGCGACCGACATCAGCCGGGGCGATACGC
This sequence comes from Pseudomonadota bacterium, assembly GCA_039822045.1. GTDB lineage: Bacteria > Pseudomonadota > Alphaproteobacteria > Rhodobacterales > Rhodobacteraceae > HLUCCA09. Next base: position 77,385 of record JBCBMY010000014.1, read on the forward strand.
GCTCCGGGCGCCGCACCGCGGCCCGCGCCGTCCGGGCCGCCGAAGCGCCGACCCTGCGCTTCGACGCCGCCTACGTTGCGTCAAGCGCCGCGATGGCGGAAGGCAGCTACAGTGCCGCGCAATACTGGCTGCGCCGCGCCTACCAGTCCGCCGAATCCGATGCCCAGCGCGACCAGATCGAGAACGCCTTCCGGCAGGTCCGCGCCGCCTCGCCCTTCCACTACCGCTTCTCCTTCGACGTCGCGCCATCCTCCAACATCAATGGCGGATCGGAGTCGGAGTTCCTGGTCATCGAAGACAGCCCCTTTATCGGCGTCCTGTCCGGCACCGCACGGGCGCTCTCGGGCACCCGCACGAGCGTAACGGGCCAGTTCGGCTATGACGTTGCCCGGACCGACACGGCCCGCACGACCCTCGGCCTCCAGGCCTACCGCAGCTTCAACACCCTGTCGGAAGAGGCCAAGGACATCGCGCCCGAGGCCGACGGGTCCGACTTCGACTACCAGGTCCTCGACTTTTCGATCACCCGGCGCATCGCCGGTCCCCCGGGGCCCCTGCCCGATACCTACACGCTGGCCTGGGGCCGCACCTGGTATGGCGGCGAAGAAAGCGACCGCGTGGCCCGCATCGGCCTCGCCCGCCGGTTCAACCTGTCCGAAGACTGGTCGCTCCGCGTGGGCGGCAAGACCGAGCGGCGCCTGTCCGACAGCGGCTCGGCCGACCGCTTCGGCAACGAGCTGACCCTGTCGGTCGCCCATCTTCGGCCCTCGGGCAACATCCTCCGGCTCGGGCTCACCGGAACAGATGTCGCCTCCCTCGATCCGAACCTGGAATACACCGCCTATGGCCTGGATGCCGGCCTCGCGCTCGGCGAGCCCATCCTGGGCGTCTCGGTCTCGGGGCATCTGGGCTTCACCAACCGCCACTACCCGGTCTATTCCGTCGGCTTCATCGATGTCCGGGACGGCCGGCAGGACGAGGTGTGGGACGCCGCCCTCACCTTCACATTCGAGCGCATGGGCGTCATGGGCTTCGTGCCGCAAGTGTCGGTGACAGGCGAGCAGTCCACCTCCAACGTCTCGCGCTACGAGGGCGAGACGACGGGCGTGTCCGTCGGCTTCCGCTCGGCGTTCTGACGCCCTACCCCCCAACCGCGCCGCGCCGCGACAAATCTCTTGCCGGCCGACCGGCCATGGCTGGCCCTTTCGTCGCCATCGGCTTATGTGCCTCCCGACGACCAACCAAGGGAGCCCCCGATGAAAGTCGAATTCCTCCACACCATGGTGCGCGTAAAGGACCTCGATGAGTCCATCGCCTTCTACAAGATGATCGGCCTCACCGAGCGCCGCCGTAGCGAGAGCGAAAAGGGCCGATTCACCCTCGTCTTCATGTGCCCGCCGGGGCAGGACGACGGCACCCACGATGTCGAGTTGACCTACAACTGGGATGGCGACGAGGGGCTGCCGTCCGACAGCCGCCATTTCGGCCATCTCGCCTACCGGGTCGAGAACATCTACGACATGTGCCAGCAGCTGATGGATGCGGGCATAACGATCAACCGTCCCCCCCGCGATGGCCACATGGCCTTCATTCGCTCGCCCGACAATGTCTCGGTAGAGCTCCTGCAGATGGGCGATTCGCTGCCCCCGCAAGAGCCCTGGGCCTCGATGGGGAATACAGGCCACTGGTGAGCGCCACGCGGGCGCGGCGACGGGCCCGACGGGCGACGCTGGCGCGAGCAGCGGCCGCGCTTGCCATGATTCTGACGACCGAGCCGGCCGCGGCGCGCGAGGTGTGCCGGCTCGCCCTGGTGCTGGCGCTCGACGTCTCCGGATCGGTCGACGCCGCGGAATACCGGCTTCAGCTCGACGGGCTCGCCGAGGCCCTGACGCGGCCCGAGGTGGCTCGCACCCTCCTGGCCGGCCCGCCCGTCGCCCTTGCGGCCTTCGAATGGTCCGGGCCGCGCGAGACGCGGCCCCTCTTCGGCTGGACGATGCTGCGGGGCCCCGAGACGCTGGCAGACCTGGCAGGCCGCCTGCGCGCGACCGAGCGCAGCGGGATGAGCGAGCGCACGGCGATCGGCAGCGCGATGCGGGCAGGCGAAGCGCTCTTGCGCGACGGCCCGGATTGCTGGCGCAGGGTGATCGACATCTCGGGCGACGGGCAGAGCAATTCGGGGCCCCCGCCCAGTGCCCTGCGGCTCGACGGGATCACGGTCAACGCCCTCGTCGTGGGCGCCGACGACCCTTCCCCGGGCGACCGCCGTGCCGCCGAAATCTCGGAACTCTCAAGCTATTTCCGCGTGAACGTCCTGCGGGGCCCCGGCGCCTTCGTGCAGGTCGCCCTCGGATTCGACGATTTCGCCCGCGCCATGGCCCGCAAACTCATCCGCGAGGCCGACCCCGCAATCCTGAGCGCACGATAGCGCGTGCACCTGTCACGAAGAACTGGGCACCAAGGGCCCCCAGACACGGAGCCGTAGAGCACAGTCGGGCCCTCTTCGCTCAGAGCTCACTCTCCGAGCCCTCAGCGGCCGTGCGTGGGGTCGGTCTACCAGCCAACCCCGGAATATGTTCCGCAGGACCGGCTCGCCTCGAAAAGCTGTGCCGCATCGATCACCGGAACATCGCGCCCGGCCACCGCCTGACGGTAGTCGTCGCGCTTCTGGGTCACCAGCACCGCTTGCGCACCCTCCAGGGCGTCATGGACGCCCGGACGCAGCATCGACGGAAGCGCTTGCGCCAGCCGGGACAGGCCGGGCGCGCCGTGGGCGACGTATGAGAGTTGCCCGGCAACGTCCGTCTCCGGGCCGACGGCCGGATCATGGGCGGTCACCTCGATCCCCTCGTTCACCAGGCTTGCGATCACGTCGAGCGCCGGGCTCTCCCGCAGGTCATCGGTACCCGGCTTGAACGCCACGCCGAGCACGGCAACCCGCTGCGCACCGGTGGCGCGCACCAGCTCAAGCGCATGGGCAATCTGGGCCTCGTTGGAGCGCGCGAGACTGTCGAGAAGCGGCATCTCCACGTCATGGCTCTCGGCCAGATGGACCGTGGCGCGCACCTCCTTGGGCAGGCAGGAGCCGCCATAGGCAAACCCGGGCTTGAGGTAATAGGCCGAGAGGTTGAGCTTGTGGTCCTCGCAGAACACTTCCATCACCCGGCGTCCGTCGATCCCCTGGGCGCGGGCCAGCCGGCCAACCTCGTTGGCAAAGCACACCTTCGTGGCGTGCCAGACATTGTCGACATACTTCACCATCTCGGCCGTCTCGATCTCACACAGGATCGGGGCGGCGTCGACGGGGTCGAAGATGCGCGCCACGATGTCGGCCGAAAGCGGGTCCGATGCGCCGATCACCGTCTTGGGCGGCGCGTGGAAATCGTCCACCGCCACGCCCTCCCGCAAGAACTCGGGCACGAAGGCCAGGCCGAAATCGATGCCGGCGGCCTTGCCGGAGGCGTCCTCGATGATCCGACCCATCACACCGTGGGTCGTGCCCGGGGGCACCGAACAGCGCAAAACCACCACGTGGAAGGCGTCTTTCTCCGCCAGCGCCGTGCCGATTGCGCGCGCCACAGCCTCGATCTGGCCGGTGTCACAGCCGCCATCGGGCGCGGTCGGCGTGCCGACCGAAACAAAGGTTACGTCGGTCCCCGCCACGGCCGATGCCAGATCGTCGGTCGTCTCGAGCCGCCGCTGCGCCACCGCATCGGCAAGGAGTTCGCCAAGCTGGGCCTCGTGGATCGGGCTTTGACCCGCTGCAATCGTCTGCCGGCGCGTTTCGTTCAGGTCAACGCCCACGATCCGGTGGCCGAACCCTGCCAGACAGGCCGCCGAGACCGCACCGACATAGCCGAGCCCCACTATTGCAATTGACGGCTTGGCCGTCATTGGAACCGGGGCGAACGCGGTTTGCCGATCGAAACAGGCCTGTGTGACGTTGTCCAGCATGTCTAAGCCTCACAAGGTTAACACTCGTTAACTCTGACATGCCGCTGAAATCAGGTGAGAAATGGGCGGGAATTGGATGGCGCGAGGTTTCATTTTGTCCGGAGAGGGACGCAGCATGCGCCGCGCAGGGCCCAATGCCCGCGCAAAGCGTGCCTCAGAACGAGATCGGCGCCACTGCGCGGCCCGTGAGCCAGGCCACGAGATAGACGAACGTCATCAGCGAAATCGCCATTTGGCTCCACGCGACGGAGTTGCGCAGTCGAATAGCGGCCCCGCCGGCTCCGGCCACCTGCCCGCCCCGGTTGGCCCACCGCTGCTTGGCGGGGAAGAATTGCAGCCAGACCTTCACGCAGGCATTGATGAGCTGATTGGCGTAGAGGAGGAACGGCCAGGCCAGGTCCACCGCGCGGGCATAGCGGAAAAGGTAGAGCGTCAGCACGAGGCGAGAGATCACGATCCAAAGGCCGACCCCGATCAGGTAGCCCGGCTCCATGAACGCGGCCAGAAGCGCCAGGACGGGGCTGATCAGCATCGTCCAGATCGCCAGCCGTTGGTCCAGCACACACCACCAGATGAAAAGGCCCACGCGGGCCGGGCCCAGCGCCAACGCGCGCGACCCGTTGCGCAGCATATTGCCCGACCAACGACGCAGGTTCTGCACCATCCGGTCGACGCCGTTGCCCTCCACGATCTCGATGGTCGCAACGGTCGCGTCCGGAACATAGGCCATCTTCGCGCCGCGGGTCAGCAGGTAGTACCAGGTCGACTTGTCGTCGCCCGACAGAAACCGGAACCGCCCCCAGAGCCAGTGGTCGAGATGGTCCGCCTCGATCGTCCGGATAAAGCGCTCGTTGCAGATGTGCAGGGCGCGAAACACGCTCATGCGGCCCGTAAGCGTCAGCACCTTGTCCGACATCGTATGGCTCTGCATCACAAGGCGCCGCTGGGAGAAGCGCAGGTCGAGCCAGCGGCGCATCCACCCGGGGCCGTAGGCGATGACCTCCTCGTCGGTCGTAACCGCCTGCAGCTCCGGATCCGCGCCGAACATCGCAAGCGACTTTTCCAGAGCCCCCTCGCCGAACACCGTGTCGCCGTCCATGAACACGATCAGCTCGTCGGGATCAGGCGCCGTCCGACAGATCGCCCGCATGATCAAACCGATGGCCATGCGCTTACCCGGCTGGTTCTGGCGGATAAAGACGATCTCGGCATCGAGGTCGTCGGCCTCCTCTGTCGCGAACGCCTCGATGACGAGTTCGTCCTCGAGCGCGCCAGTGCCGATCCAGATCGTCGCCGGGATCCGCGCGTCGCGAATCTGGTGGCACAGAGCCCGCATCACGTGCCGGGTGATCGCGGGGTTCTCCTTGTAGGTCGTCATCTGGATATGCAGATGCGACGGCCGCCAGCCCTTTGCCCACACCCTGTCTCGCCGGGCCCTCATCCGGGGCCAACGACTCGCCATGAACATCTCCGATCGGAGCGCGTGGTTCGCCCACCACCCATAGCGCCAGACCCCGATCGCCCCGAGCACATAGGTGATCTGGATGACCTCCGGGTCGAACAGGTGATTGGGCAGGAAGTAGAGGCCAAGCCCGAGCGTCACGATCAACAGCCCAAGCAAAACCAGCTGCCGGCTCTTCCATTTCCTGAGCCCGCGCGGACGCGGCGACGAAATGGCGTCAAGCCGCGCCGCGATGTCCGTCTCAAGATCCTCGGGCAGCCGTGGATCGCGTACATGCGTCATCGGTCGAGCCTCAAAGCGGCCAGGACGCGTCCGGCGGGCTGGCGACCACCTTGGCTGACGTCCCATGCGCGCCGCTCACATCGACGGGCGCCTCGACCTCGGCACGGGCCGGCTCGCCCTTGATCGCCGCCGACGCCTGCTGCCACACCGGCGCCAGCACCGGCTCATGCAAGAACGTCAGGAGCCCGGCATAAAGGGCCAGCGCGGCGACCGCCCGCACGGCCCGGGGCGTGCCCTTCGAGCGGCCCGCCGCCGCCTCTGCCGGCGTCTCCGACATCGGGACCTTCTCGACGGGCGTGTCCATCGCAGTGATCATCCGGTCCATCGAAACGGCGCGCCCGGTGACGATCTCGCGGTAGAAATGCTTCAGCACGCGCTCTTCACGCTCGTTCAACCCAACAAAGCGCAGAAGACCCGCCTCGTGATCCCGCACAAGGGTCACGTTGAACGCGATCTCGAAGCCATGGAACGGAATTTTCAGCGTCGCCTCGCCGCGCTCGCCCATCAGCTCCTCAGGCGGCTGGATGCCCTCCAGACTCCACGCTTCGACCTCCGCCTCCTGCCCGTCATCCAGGCTCAGACGCAGCGGTGCCCGGATCAAAAAGGTCAGCTCCGGCATCGGTCTTTCATAGCGAATCTGCATCGCCCCTCGCCTTGCGAATGGCGTTAACTTAGACTCGCGATCGCGGCAGGACCGTGGCGGATCCGGGTCACTCCAGTGCGCAGCGGAGGATTGTTTCCGCTCCGTGGCAATTGTGAGGGTTGGGTCAGACGAAGTCGATCGTTGCGATGACCAGCGCCTCGAGATCCGCGTCGCTCAGCGCGTTCTGGTTGTCAAAGCGCAGATTCAGCGTGTCCAGCCGGAGCGCGCCCTGACCGGCGCTCGTCATCTGGAACGCGTCCGCGATCAGGGCATCCGCTTCCTCGTCGGTGAGCACACTGCCGTAGTTGCGCAGCTCGATCGTATCCTCGGCGCGCAGGTCGACCAGTGTGTCGCGTTTCCCGTCCAGCGTCGCAAAGTCGAACACGAAGACATCCGCGCCGCTGCCGCCGCTCAGCACATCCTTGCCCTCGCCGCCCTCAAGCGTATCGGCCCCCGACGTGCCCTCAAGCGTGTCGCTCCCGGCGCCGCCGACCAAGACGTCGTCACCGCTGTGCCCGGCGAGCAGGTCGCGCCCGTCGCCGCCATCCAGAACGTCATTCTGTTTGCCACCATAGAGCGTGTCGCGCCCGTGATCTCCGTTCAGGACATCCTCGCCCTCGCCGCCACGAAGCGTGTCTTGGTGCCGCCCGCCCGAGAGATCGTCGTCCCCGGTGTCCCCCATCAGCGAGTCGCGGCCATTGCCGCCCTCCAGGGTGTCGTCTTCGGTGCCGCCCTCCAGCGTGTCCTTGCCGCGGTCACCCTGCAGCAGGTCCGCGCCGCTGCCGCCGATCAACGTGTCGGCACCGTTGCCGCCCGAAAGCTCATCCGCCCCGCTGCCGCCCGTCAGATAGTCCTTGCCGCGGTCGCCGAGGAGCGTGTCGTCGCCCCAGCCGCCGCTCAGAACATCGCTCTGACGGCCGCCGTCGAGATAGTCGAAGCCCCGATGGCCCTCGAGGCTGTCCGCCCCGCGCGATCCGAACAGGCGATCCGCGCCCTCGTTGCCGAAGATCACGTCCGCGGACCGGTTCCCGAATACCGTGTCGTTGCCGCCATCGCCACGGAACGTCCCCGACGCGCCCCCTTTCGGAAGCCAGACGATGTCGTTGCCGTCGAGCGCATCGAGCTCGGTCGAATCGGACGGCAGAACAACGATATCGTCCTGCGGCGTGAACAGGCCCGGCGATGCCGGCTCCACCTCAAGACCCTCGACCGTCACACCCGCATAAAGATAGTCCAGCGTGCGCCCGTTGCCGGGGTTGAATACCTCAACCAGAACGCCCGAATTGACCTGCGAGACGGTGCCGCCCTTCAGCTCCACCTGCTTGAGAAACGCCAGAAACTCTTCGTAGGTGGAAAAGCTTGCCTGGTTGTCGTTGATCGTCGTGATCCCGCTGTCCTCGAAGAACCGGCCATCATAGCGAAAGGTCGCCCGGTCCACGCCGAACTCGAAATCGACGATCACGTCGCAGGGCGTCTCGCCGTTGTTGTTATTGTTGTCGCGATCGTCGAAGCGGAACGTGTCGGGCCCCTCGCCGCCGATCAGCGTGTCGTCGCCGTCGCCGCCATTCAGGATGTCGGCCCCGTCCAGAGCCAGCAAAAGGTCGTCGCCGCCGCCGCCGTTCAAGGTGTCGTTCCCCGGGCCGCCGACGAGCGTGGCAGCACCGCTCGGACCGACCACAAGCTGGCCGCTGGGTGCGGCACCAGTGACAGTCTCAACCATGTCAACCTCCTAGACCGGGGACGGGCCCCAAACGTGCGTCCCGCGCGCCGTCTCGCAGCGAGGGGCATCGGACGCATGCACTCGTTCTTAAGGAGGTGTTAACCATGCCTTCTGGACGGCAATTCGTCGAAGGCGCGGCACATCCGCCCCGATGCGGGGTCATTTCACGGCGAAAACCAGACCGTCGCCGCGCAGCGCTTGGGTCGAGCTTTGGCCGATTTGTGGGAGGGCGCGCGCCGTTCCGCCCCAAGCTGCACGCCCGCGTCCGCGCGCGCCGATACAGGCATCGCGCGCCCCTTGGAACAGGCCGCTTGTGCAGGGCGGCCCGGTCCGAAGCCGGTGTATGCGCGTGTTCTTGAACGGCTCGCCGCAATGTTCGGCGCGCCAACCAACTCAGTGTCCTGATTTGACGGGCAGTCAGCGACGACGGGGCCAAGCCAAAGCTGTCAGCCATCGTCTAGCCGAGAGACGTGCTCGGGCGGCAAAGGGTCCTGACACGTCAGAACCGTCAACACGGGGCGGCTTTGCGGAGACCTGGAATTCGGTAGGAACCGGGTGAGAGAGTCGCCAAAGGCGACGGTCGCAAGAACACGCCGTCGCCGGGCCTTTTGTCCGAACGGGAATGACGAATGCAGAGATCGACCGGCGTTCCGTGAGCAGAGACTGATCCATCACGCCCGGGGATGGTCGAACCGTCCTGCGCAACAACGCCACGGGGCAGCGGGCTCATCGACGTCCCCAGCCCGAGAATCCTCGGCTGGAGTCGGTTTCACTCAGCCTTCTCGGTTCACGCGCGGGCCGATGGCACGCCGTTGCGCATGTCCTGACGGATCCCGTCCTGCGCTTGTTGTTCGGCAGCTTTGAGCGACCTCACCGGCATCCCACGTTGCCGAGACCGTGAGGGTCCTGGTCGCCCCCGACGGCACCGGCGCAAGGGCGGCGTATCGCCCGCGACTTCAGCGGCAAGGGCTCCTTGCCGACACGACGCCCTCCGGCAGGCTCATTGTCTTGGTCGGGCAGCACGGCATGGGCCGTGTCTGGGAGGTTCCGCGGCGGGCAGGATCGGGGCGCCAGGGCCCAGCGTGGAGAGTGTCAGGGCCAACGAGCCTATCTGGCAGATCCTGGCCCCATAAGGGATCGGGCGTCAGTAGATATAGCGGATCTGATCCGACCAGAAGCGTTCGACGCGGCGGAGCGAGCTCGTCACGTCTTCCATGCCCGCCATCGTCACGATCTCGCGCTCCTGCAGCGACCCGGCATGGCGCTCGAACAGCTCGTTGACGACCTCACGGATGTTCCGGCCCTTCTCGGTCAGCCGGACGCGAACGGAGCGGCGGTCGATCTCGCAGCGCTGGTGGTGCATATAGCCCATGTCGACGAGCTTCTTGAGATTGTACGAGACGTTCGAGCCCTGATAGTAGCCGCGCGTCTTCAGCTCGCCCGCCGTCACTTCGTTATCGCCGATATTGTAGAGCAGAAGCGCCTGGATCGCGTTGATCTCCAGCACGCCCACCCGCTCGAACTCATCCTTGATGACGTCAAGAAGCAGCCGGTGCAGTCGCTCGATCAGCGCGAGCATGTCTTCATAGCTGGCGATGTAGGCTTTGCTCTGCCCCGGAACCACCGGTTCGTGGATGCTCATCCGCGTCTCTCCGCCTCATATCGTTCGAGCAGAACCTAGGCGGGCAAGTGCAAAAATGGCGTTAATCGGAAACAAGCGAAAAAGAGAGCAATTTTATCGGGCTGGTCGCAGGGGCACGCGCCGCGCCGCTCAGCCGGCCCCGCGCGCATGGGCGGCGATCCGTGCAACGAGCGGCGCAAGCGCCAGCGGGGCCGATCCCATCCCGCTCACCCAGGCATAAAGCTCCTGATCGTTTTCGCTGAGCAGGGTGTCATAGAGGTCGAGCTCGTCCGCGCTCATGCCGTCCAGATGCGCGTCCGCATAGCGGCCCAGGATCAGGTCCATCTCCTTAATCCCGCGCCGCCAGCTGCGCATCCTCAGCCGCTTCAGACGGTTGGCCGCATCCTCTCCGGTCGGCGGCTCTTCGCGCAGCGGGTCGCTCATGGCCGATCGCCCAGATCGGGTCTCATGGGTGCTCAGTTCTCATGGGTGATGTCGGCCAGAAGCCCACGCAGGCGCTTCTCGGTCCGCGCCAGCCGCTCCGTCGCCTGGTCAAGCTCGGCATGGACGGCACGCAACTCCAGAAGCAGCTCACGCGCCCGGGCCTGCACCTCGCCGCCCTCCACGGGCGGATCCACCCCGTCACCCTCGCCGCTCAGAAGCCAGGTCAGCGACACGCCCAGAACCCCCGCCAGCATCTGCAGCTTGTTGGCCCGCGGCTCAGAGACGTCGTTCTCCCAGTCGCGCAGCGTCTTGACCTTGATGCCCAGGCGGCGGGCCAGTTCCGGCTGGCCGATGCCGACCGCCTCGCGCGCGCCCGCCACCCGGTCGCCAAAGGTGGCGGCTTCCGCGCCGTACCAGTCGCTGTCGCTCGCAGCGCCGTTGTGCTCCACAACCGTATCCATTCCGTCCTCCTTGGGCCCGCGGGGACGCGCGCCGGACTTGCAGCGCCTGCCGGCGCCCCTGCGACATGACGGCTCCCGCCGCGTCCAACAGACGGCCCCCCGCCCGTCGGGATATGTCTTGAACGCACCCGGGCCGGAGCCTAAGGGTGCGACGGTCTAGATACAACCGGAGGCCGCCATGACTTTCCTTTCCGCGACGCTCGACCGCGTGAAACCGTCTCCAACGATCGCCGTGACGACAAAGGCCGCCGAACTCCGCGCCGCCGGGCGCGACGTGATCGGCCTCGGCGCCGGCGAGCCCGACTTCGATACGCCCGAAAACATCAAGGACGCCGCCAAGGCCGCAATGGATGCGGGCAAGACCAAATACACCGCGCCCGACGGCATCCCCGAGCTGAAACAGGCGATCTGCGCCAAGTTCCAGCGCGACAACGGCCTCACCTACACGCCCGCGCAGGTCTCTGTCGGAACCGGCGGCAAGCAGATCCTCTACAACGCCCTGATGGCCACGCTGAACCCGGGCGACGAGGTGGTCATTCCGGCCCCCTACTGGGTCAGCTATCCCGACATGGTGCTTTTGGCGGGCGGTGAGCCGGTTATTGCCGAGACCTCGTCGCAGACCGGCTACAAGCTCACGCCCGACCAGCTCGAGGCCGCGATCACACCCCAAACCAAATGGTTCATCTTCAACTCGCCCTCGAACCCCACGGGCGCGGGCTATACCCGCGACGAGCTGAAGGCGCTGACTGATGTCCTGATGCGCCACCCGCAGGTCTGGGTGATGACCGACGACATGTATGAGCATCTCACCTACGGCGATTTCGAGTTCTGCACGCCGGCCCAGGTCGAGCCCGGCCTCTTCAGCCGCACGCTCACGGTCAACGGCGTCTCCAAGGCCTATGCCATGACCGGCTGGCGCATCGGCTACGCCGCCGGCCCCGAGCCCCTTATCAAGGCCATGCGCAAGGTCCAGTCGCAGTCAACCTCTAACCCCTGCTCGATCTCGCAATGGGCGGCGGTCGAGGCGCTGAACGGCACGCAAGACTTCATCCCGGTCAACAACGCCACCTTCAAACGCCGCCGCGATCTGGTGGTCGACATGCTGAACGCCGCCGAAGGTGTGTCCTGCCCGGTGCCCGAAGGCGCCTTCTACGTCTATCCCACGATCTCGGGCTGCATCGGCAAGACCTCTGCCGGCGGCACCAAGATCACCGACGACGAGACCTTCGCCACTGCGCTCCTCGAGGAAACGGGCGTGGCGGTCGTTTTCGGCGCCGCCTTCGGCCTCTCGCCGGCCTTCCGCGTGAGCTATGCCACGTCGGACGAGGCGCTCAAGGAGGCCTGCACGCGGATCCAAGGGTTCTGCGCCGGCCTGTCCTGAGGGACAGAGCTCCGCTGAACGTACCCAGCCGCCGGCCCCCGGGGCTGGCGGCACGCGCGCCCGAAGGCGACCCGCGATATGCCCGGTCCGCCGCCCCGGGGCGCCACCGGCGTCCTGCCATCGTCCCCTCCCGCACCTTGCCCTAGGTCAAAGCGCCCGGGTCGCACCGATGCTATGTCCAAGGCGATCCTGGGCAGGCAAAGGGGCCCGACGCGATGCCACGGACCGTGCGACTGGACGGGTGCAAACGCGAGATGATCGCCTTCCTGAACGCGTCGGTGGGCACCGACATCAACGCGCCCGCCCATATCCTGCGGTGGCCGCGCCACGATCTGCCCGGCAGTCCGATGTTCCTGGCCATCTCGTTCGCCGACGGCCGGCCCACGCCCGACCAAGCCGGCGCGCCCTCCAGCGGCCCCCAATTCAGCTATTGCCAACTGGTCCGTCGCACCGGGCGGATGCTGGCCGTGCCGCATCCCGGGCTCGAGCGCCGCGCCGCTCCCTGCGGCTTCATGCTGGCCGAAGGCTTTGGCGCCTATCTCGGCGCGCCGGTGCATGACGGGCACGGCGCGCCGGTTGCCACCATGGCAGCCGTGGCGCCCGCGGGCAGAATATGGTCCACTCTCGAACGCGTGCGTCTGGCGCACTGGGCCAAGGTCTCGGCCCAGTGGATCGCCACCTGGCGCCGCCAGGCCTGACCGGCCCGCCACCCGCGACCGACGAGTGAAAGACGGCGATGACAGATCTGCCCCCCTACTATTTCCGGATTCGCGAGAACGGGGCTGCCGTTTTTCGCGTTGAGAGCGAAAGCCGCAATCGCCGGCTCGAGATGACGCAGATCGCCACCGTCAATCTGCGCAGCGGCGAGGTAAAGCCACAGGGCGGGCGCACCATCTCCGATGCCGACCGGGCCGAGATCGACGCCTGGATCGCGGCGCGCCGCGCAACGCTGGCCGCCCGCGATATCGATGACATCCTGCGCGCCGTCGATCACCTGAACCTGACCGCGCAATGGGCCCAGTCGCGCGCCACGCCGGACCAGCTCGAAGAGGTGACCGACGCCCTGCTCCTGGCGATGCACGACCTGCGCAGCGTTCTGGTCCGCAAGCGTGCCGAACGGCTCGTCGCCTCGACCAGCCGCCCCGATAACGGCCCCGGCGGTGGCCCTGGCGGCGGGCCCGGCGGCGGCACTGGCACGGGTCCGGCGGGCTAGCGCGTGCGGCCCGCCCTCAGGCCGGCGCGGCCTGGGCGCTGAACCGGGCCGCGGCCGCCGGCAGGCTCCGCCCCCAGAACCGCAGCATCAGTGTCAGCGCGGCGCAGGCCAACCCCACGACAAGGCCGGCCCAGACTCCGGCGGCGCCCCACCCGAAGACGAACCCGCCGAGATAGCTCGCCGGCAGCCCCACGGCCCAATAGCTGACCGCGGCATAGACCATCGGCACCCGCGTATCCTGCACCCCGCGTAACAGGCCCAGCACCAGCACCTGTGCGCCGTCCATTGCCTGGAACGCGGCGGCAAAGATCAAGAGCACGCTGCCAAGCGCCAGAATCGCTGCCCGTTCCGGCTCGTCGGGCGACAGAAAGAGGCCCAGAAGCGTCTCGGGGATCGTCAGGAATACCGCGATTGTGACGACCGAGAAGGCCAGCGACAGGGCGATCGCCACACGCCCGCCCTGCGCCAGGTCCACGGCATCGCGCCGCCCGAATGCTTTGCCCGCCCGCACCGTGGCCGCGTTCGACAGGCCCAGATGCACCATGAAGGTCGCCGTGGCGATCTGCAGCGCGATGCCATGCGCGGCAAGCGGCAGCGCCCCGAGCCAGCCGACCAGGATCGCCGAAGAGGCAAAGAGCCCCACCTCGGCCAGATTGGTGGCCGAGATCGGCAGGCCGACGCGCGCCACGTCGCGCAGCGCGCCCCAGTCGGGCCGCCACATCCGCTGGAAAAGCGCGTGCTCGGGAAACTGCGCGCGTGCGTACATGACGAGCGCCGCCAGCGAGACCAGATGGACAGCGAGCGACGCCCAGGCCGCGCCTTCCACCCCCATCTCGGGCAGGCCCCAGCGCCCGAAGATCAAAAGCCAGTTGACGAAGGCATTCACCGCCGCCGCCGCGAGCGTCACCCACAGCACCACCTGCGTCCGCTCCAGCGCCGCCAGATACCCTTTCAGCACCATCACACCCAGCGCCGGAATCAGGCCCCAGCCGGCAATCGCCAGATAATCGGCCGCAAGCGCCGCGGTGTCCGCCCCCTGGCCCAGCGCCAGAAGGATCCCCTCGGCATCGACCAGAAACGGCATCACCAGAACGGCGAAGGCCCCCGACAGCCAGAGCCCCATACGCGTGATCCGCCGCACCTGGCGCGCCGCATCTGGCCCCTCGCTCGCCGCCGCCACCATCGGCATCACGGCAAAGGCAAAGCCCGCCCCGGTGATCCAGAGCGTCGCGAAGACCGACGCGCCCAACACGCCCGCCGCGAGGTCCTCCACGCCGTACCAGCCGAGCATCATCGTGTCCGTGGCGCCGATCAGAAACTGCGCCAGGTGCCCGCCGATCAGCGGCAGACCAAGGACAAGAAGCGCCCGCGCGTGCCCCAGCGAAGACCGCGACGGACCGGAGATGAAAATGCCGGACATGGGGCTCCTCTACGCCCGGCCCGAGCCCCCGGCAAGCACCTGTCTCGCCCCCGGCGCCACGGTGCTGCCACGCGCTGTCAGGACGCCGGCGCGCATGCCGCAAGGCTGCTTGTGAGAGACTAGCCGCCCCGCCCAACCCAGCCCAGGCCAGACCAGATCAGCCCGGCCCACCCGGTCAGATCAGAGCGCGGCCACCAAAAGCTGCGTCGCCACCACCGCCACCAGAACCCCGGCCGCAAGCTCGAGCACCGACACCACACGGGCCACGGCGCGGCCACCGGTCACGGCCGTGAACGTGCTCTCGCGCAAGGTCACCGCCGCCAGCGCCACAGCCGCCGTCACCGACGCCGTGCCGAGACCCATCGCCACTGCGCCGGCAATGCCCGTCCACGCGATCCCCATGTTCCAGGTCAGGATCAGCACAAAGAGCGCGCCCGTGCAGGGCCGCACCGCGATGCCCGCGATCAGCACCAGCGCGTCGCGGAGCGAGCGGACCTCGGCCGCCTGCTCCGGCGTCGGCCCGTGGGCATGGCCACAGTGGCCGCAGACCTCGCCGTGCCCCTCTGCATGCCCATGCTCATACCCGTGGCGATGTCCGTGCTCGTGACTGCGTCCGTGGGTATGGGCCGTCCCATGGCCGTGCGCATGTGCTGCGGCAAAGGCATGCCCGTGCGCCGGCGCCAGTCCGGCCGCCTGCACAGCCCCATGACCCAGCCCAAGCGCCGCTCCGCCCCCGGTGCCGAGCGCCCGCCCGAGGCCCCGCACGCCGCGCCAGACCAGCCACAGACCGATCACCCCGATCGCGGCATAGCTCACCGGCGCCAATGCGTTGTCCGCAAGCCCGGTCATCTGTTGCCGCGTCCAGCCGAGCACCAGCACGCCGGCATAGACCAGCGCCACCGCCGAGGCCGTCTGCGCCAGCGACGACGCAAAGGCCAGCGACACCAACCGGCCGAGCGGCACCCGCCGCCCCAGCCCATAGCCCCCGATCAGCACCTTGCCATGCCCCGGCCCAATCGCGTGGAAAAAGCCATAGGCAAAGCACAGGCCCAACAGCGTCGCCACAGCGCCCGGATCCCCCCGCTTGATTGCGCGCAAGCCCCCCGCCATCGCCTGCTGAAAGCGCCGCTGCCCCTCGACTGCCCAGCGCTTCACATCGGCGATCCCGTCAAAGCCCCAGAGCCACACCGCCAGGGCCGCAGCCACGACAAGCGCCAGAACCGCCCCGCCGCGGAGCATGCCGGGCCGACTCACCCGCTGCTCCCGCAGTCCAGGCGCACTTCCTCGGCAAACCGGTCGCCCACCGGCGGAAAGTCGATCATCTCCCACGGATCGCCCACCTCTGCGCCCAACTCCGCCAGGGCCTCGGCCAACTGGCCATAGGCCTCATCCAGGTCCGGTGTGAACACAGGCACGCCGCAGCCCGCCGTGCTCTGCACGTCCGCCACCACAATCGAATAGGCCGTGTAGAAGGTCGGATCGTACACCTTGATCACCACACCTTCCGACGGGTCGACAGGGCGGGCGAGTTTACGCCGGTGCGCGCCATAAAGCTGTCCGCTCTCCTCGAGCCGCGCGTCACCCGCCTCGGGCGGCCCAAGAGGCACAGGGGCGCCGCCCGCCTCGATATAGACATCGCCCTCAAAGCCTTCGGGCCAGTAAAGATCGAAGCCCACGATCGTCTCGTTCTCATCGGCCGTCAGGACACCGTCGTAATCGGGGTCGAGCCCCATGTCTTCCAGCAAGAGCAACGAGAACAGCTCGTCATAGTGCAGCCGCACCTCGATATCCGTCACCCGCCCCTTGGAATCGTGGATCAGCGTCAGCCCCGCATCGACGAAGATGTGGGGATGCGCGGTCGCCTGCACCGGCACCAAAAGCGGCAACAGCGTCAGCAGTCCGACACGAGAAGAGGCAATGAGTGTCATGGGCGCAAGATAAGGGGCCACGCCGCGCGCTGCAATCAATCCCGGCGGGCTCTTGCCCTTCCCCCACAAGACCCGCTTCATTGGCCACACGGGGCAGAACACGGCGGATCTCCGCCGTCGACCAGCGACGCATAACAGGGGGCCGGGCGGAGACCGCACGATGGACAAATCGGTTGTGGCCGCTCCACCGCTCTGGACTCGGGCGCAAAAACCCCGCACCGGCGCCCTTCGCATCGGGGTCGACGCGCCGTCCTACGGCCTTGAGAAGGTCAGCTATGCCCTCGCACCCGAGGGCGTGCACTACACCAAGCTCTCCAGCCTGCCGATCCACCGCCTGGCCCGCGGCGAAGGGCCGCTCAGGGTCTGCCGCGCGCTGATCGGCCCGAGGCAGGACCTCGTCCACACCTTCAACCACATCATCGTGAACCGGCCCTTCGTCGTCAGCTTCGAATCCGAGCTGCCGCGCTTTCTGGGCGATCCGTCCGACGCCACGCTGCGGCTCGGCTTCCGCCTGCTCGCCGCGCGCCGCTGCCGGGCCGTTCTGGCCCTGTCCGAGGCCGCCGCCCATGCCGCCCGCCTTCGGATGGAGGCGCTCGGCGTCACAGGGATCGCCGACAAGATGCAGGTGTTTCGCGGCGGGATCACGGTACCCGAGAGCCTGTCTGTGCCGCACCCCGACAAGGCGCACGGTCCCATCCACGCGGCCTTCGTCGGCAGCAACAGCATCCGCAAAGGGATCGAGGCGACGCTCCACGCCGCCCGGGCCCTGCGCGACGCAGGCGTGGATGTGCGCCTCACCGCCATCTGCCGCAGCCAGAGCCGCACCTATTGCGCCCCGATGGAGCATGATGGCGACGCGATCATCGCCGACCTCGCTGCCGAGCCCTGGGTCACCCATTACCCCGCGCTCCCCAATGCTGAGGTGCTGCGCCTCCTCCACCGCGCGCACCTGCTGTTCTTTCCCTCGATCGACGAGTCGCTCGGCTGGGTGGCGGTCGAGGCGGGCCTTTGCGGCGCGGCCCGGGCCGTCTCCAACAGCTTCGCGCTGCCCGAGCTTGTCAGCCACGGCGAAGACGGCTGGATCGCGCCCCTGCCCCTTCGGCCCGACCGGCGATGGCAGCTTCTGGCCACCGAAGCGGGCGCCGAAGCCTGGGCCAAAACCCAGGCAGATCTCGGCCACGCCCTGGCCCGCGACATCCTCGCCAGCGGCTCCACACCGGCCCAGCTCACCGAGATGGGCCAGGCCGCCCGGCGCAGCATGACCGCCCTTTACGGCCGCGCCAACGCCGCGCGCCGCCTCCGCGCCCTCTATCTTTCGGCCACCATGCGCCACTAGCGGGCGCCGGCTCCCTCTTCCCAGCACCACCAGATATGGGGTACCTTCGGTGAGAACCAACAAGAGCAGTGATCCTTTGCCCATGCCCGAAGATCTCCTCTCGGGGCACGATGCCCAGAGCTACGACGCGTCCGCCATCGAGGTCCTGGAAGGTCTCGAACCCGTCCGCAAGCGCCCCGGCATGTATATCGGCGGCACCGACGAGCGCGCGCTGCACCACTTGGTGGCCGAGGTGCTCGACAATTCCATGGATGAGGCCGTCGCCGGCCACGCCACCCGCATCGAGGTCGAACTGGCCGCGGACCACACCGTCACGATCCGCGACAATGGCCGCGGCATCCCCGTCGACCCCCACCCCAAATTCCCCGACAAGAGCGCGCTCGAGGTCATTCTCTGCACCCTCCACGCCGGCGGCAAGTTCTCGGGCAAGGCGTACCAGACCTCCGGCGGCCTCCATGGCGTCGGCGTGTCCGTCGTCAACGCCCTGTCGGACCATCTCCGCGTCGAGGTGGCCCGCAACCGCGAGCTCTGGGCCCAGGAATTTTCCCGCGGCCTCCCCCAGGGCCCGGCCCGGAAGGTCGGCCCCGCCCCCAACCGCCGCGGCACCACGGTGATCTTCCACGCCGACGCCGAGATCTTCGGCTCCCACCGCTTCAAGCCCGCCCGCCTCTTCAAGATGGTCCGCTCCAAGGCCTATCTCTTCTCCGGCGTCGAGATCCGCTGGAAATCGGCCATCGAAGACGGCGATACGCCGATGGAGGCCACCTTCCACTTTCCCGGCGGCCTCGCGGACTATCTCGGCGAGACGCTCGGCACCGCCACCACCTACGCCGACACGCCTTTCGCCGGCAAAGTCTCGTTCGAGGAGAAGTTCGCCCAGCCCGGCTCCGTCGAGTGGGCCATCAACTGGACGCCCGCCCGCGACGGCTTCCTCGGCTCCTACTGCAACACCGTGCCCACGCCCGAGGGCGGCACCCACGAGCAGGGCTTCTGGGCCGCCATCCTCAAAGGCGTCAAAGCCTATGGCGAGCGCGCCTCCAACAAGAAGGCCGCCCAGATCACCCGCGACGACCTGCTCACGGGGGGCTGCGCCCTCGTCTCCTGCTTCATCCGCGAGCCCGAATTCGTCGGCCAGACCAAGGACCGCCTCGCCACCACCGAGGCCGCCCGCATGGTCGAAGGCGCCGTGCGCGACCGCTTCGACACCTGGCTCGCGGCCGACCCCAAGGCCGCCGGCGCCATCCTCGACTTCCTGGTGCTGCGGGCCGAAGAGCGCATCCGCCGCCGCCAGGAAAAGGAAACCGCCCGCAAAACCGCCACCAAAAAGCTCCGCCTCCCCGGCAAGCTCGTCGACTGCTCGGCCACCAACCGCGACGGCACCGAGCTCTTCATCGTTGAGGGCGACAGCGCCGGCGGCTCCGCCAAAATGGCGCGCGACCGCAAGACCCAGGCGCTCCTGCCCCTCCGCGGCAAGATCCTCAACGTCCTCGGCGCCGCGTCCGCCAAGCTCGGGTCCAACGCCGAAATCTCCGACCTCTCCCAAGCCCTCGGCACCGGCCTCGGCACGCGCTTCCGCCTCGACGATCTGCGCTACGACAAGATCATCATCATGACGGACGCCGACGTCGACGGCGCCCACATCGCCGCGCTCCTGATGACCTTCTTCTACAGCCAGATGCGCCCGATGATCGACGCCGGCCACCTCTACCTCGCCTGCCCGCCCCTCTACCGCCTGACCCAAGGCGCAAAACGCGTCTACTGCCTCGACGAAGCCGAACGCGACGCGTGGCTGGCCAAAGGCCTCGGCGGCAAAGGCAAAATCGACGTCAGCCGCTTCAAAGGCCTCGGCGAGATGGACGCCAAAGACCTCAAAGAAACCACCATGGACCCCGCCACCCGCAAACTCATCCGCGTCACCATCGACGAAGACGCCCCCGGCGAAACGGGAGATCTGGTGGAACGCCTGATGGGCAAAAAGCCCGAACTGCGGTTCCAGTATATCTCGGAGAACGCGCGGTTCGTGGAGGAGTTGGACGTTTGAAGCCAGATGGCAATCGCAACCTTGGGCGAATTGGGCTTGCCTTTACAACGCTATACCTTTGCAGCCTGGCCGCAGTGATCTGGCATCTAGGGCTTGGATCAACGTTCTCTGAGTTGTCGCTCAACACCTTTGGCGATTTCCTAGCCGGTGCTTTTGGACCACTCGCGATTTTTTGGGTCGTACTCGGTTTCTTTCAGCAAGGTGCCGAACTCAGGAATAGCGTTGAAGCTCTTAGGATACAGACAGAGGAACTAAGGGCTTCAGTTGCGCAGCAGCGTGAACTGTCCATTTCGGCCAAAAGGCAGCTTGAGCTTCAAGAGGCCTCGATAGAACGGCAACACGAGCTTGAGAGGAGGTATTCATCCTCCGAAATCTCACTCTCGATCGACACAGCGCAAGTAATAGACGGCGAGTTCCGAATGACAATTTGGATCAAGAACAACGGAGCAGATGCAGAAAGTGTCAAGTTCTCGATAGCCGAGCCTCAACTATCAATCCCAGAAATTGAAGTCTTCGACCTCAAGCATGGCGGTAGAAGTCTGGTTTCGGTCAAGACTGGTGGCCCTTCGTTCGACCTCGAGAAGTCAATATACCAAGTCTCTTCCATTTCGGTTGATCAAGTTGGTCGAACACGGGTCTTTGAGTTCAGCAGTAATCGGTTTGCGCTTATCTCAGACGAAATTGAAGAAACGCACGATTTTTAGCTGGCACCCTAGCGCCATCGGCGGGCCGCGGCGCGGCGATCCGAGCATCTGAGCAGCGCGCTTTATCCCTCAACCCCGCACACCGCCCGACCGAAACACCCAGCCTCACCAAATCGCCGGGCCGTGGGGGCGGCCCGTCGATGGCGCGGCGGCATGCGGCCTTGATTCCGCGCCCGGATGCGCCGCTCAACCGGGTCCATCACAGATGCAATGCACTCGTCTGGTCGGCTGCATGACAACTGACAGTGTCTCGTTCGGCGGGCTTACGCGGCGCCACTGGCGCCACGGTCCCGCCTCACCCGCACACCGCCCGCCCGACCACCCAGCCTCACCATATCGCCGGGCCGTCTCGCCAAAGGCGAGCCGAGTCTATGCGGCGCGCCTCTGGTGCGACGGGGCGGCGTCGTACCGGAGGCACGCCTTCGGCGTGACGATGGCGCGGCGGCCGCAAGCGGCCTTGATTCCGCGCCCGGGTGCCACTCAACCGGCTCGATTTTGCGCCGGGGCGTCTGACCAATGCACCGCTCCGCGGGCTTCACCCCGCAGCCAGCACGGGCTACCCTGCCCCCATGCGCAGCTTCGCCGACATCCTCGAGATCGCGGAATCCCGCCACGGTGCCGACGGAGTCGCCGCCCGCATGCAGGCGCCGAAGCCCCGCGACGAGATCGCCGCCATCCCCGAAGACCGCTGGCTCTCGCAATTCACCCGCTCGGTCTTCCAGGCCGGCTTCAACTGGCAGGTCATCGACAAGAAATGGGACGGGTTCGAGGCCGCCTTCCAAGGCTTCGCCATCGACCGCCTCGCCATGATGGACGACGACCTGCTCGACACCCTCCTCAAGGACGAACGCATCGTCCGCAACGGCGCCAAGATCCAGTCCGTCCGCGACAACGCCGTCTTCCTGCAGGGCCTCCGCCCCAAGGGCGGCGCGTCGCAGGTCTTCGCCGACTGGCCGGCCGAGGACTATATCGGCCTCCTCGCCCTTCTGAAGACCGACGCCGCGCGCCTCGGCGGCACCTCCGGCCAATACGCCCTGCGCATCATGGGCGTCGACAGCTTCATCCTGTCGAACGACGTGAATGCCCGGCTCATCGCCGAAGGCGTGATCGACAAGCCCGCGACCTCGAAGAAGGCCATGGCCGCCGTGCAAGCCGCCTTCAACACGTGGCGCGCGGAGGCCGGTCGCTCGCTCACCGAGATCAGCCGCGTCCTCGCCCTGTCGATCTGACGCCCCGGCGCGCGTCCCCGCCGGCGCTTTGCCCTGCCTCAGTCCGACACCGTCACCTGATGCCACATGATCACGTAGCGCAGGCGCAGCGGCCCGCCGCTCGGCTCGAACCTCAGAACGCTATCGACGTTGAACGAGGTCGGCATCTCGAACGGGTGAAAGTGCTGGCCAAAGAACCCCTGCGCAAACTCGCCGTCCATGATGGTCGGCCCCGTTGCATCGCTTGCACGCTTGAGCTTCACCACCAGCCGGGTCCCTTCGGTGACGGCCACATCCAGCGTCAGCATCGGCCGCGCCAGGTTTGTCCCCGCCACGAAATTCGACGGGATCGACCAGGGTACCTCAAGGTCTTGCAAGGTGCCGGGCGCGCCAGTCGACGCCAGGCTCACGGTGTCAGTTCTTAAAATTGCATAATCTGCCACGGTCGCCATGGCGCGGCCTCCCGAATAGGTTCCTGCCGCTGCCGCGGCGCCTCCACTCGTCACCCGTCGTGATCGGACCTGCCCCGGCACCGTGCCACCGCGCGCCTTGCCTGGCAATGTGCGGCGGCGCCGGCGGCCTCTGCCCATCATCTTGATCCAGATACTCCCGCCTGGGGCCCCCATCGTTTCCAGCAGCGCAACAATCCTCGAAGGCGCCGAGTCATATGATGCTCATACGGAATTCATACGGGACTCATATGCGAGTCATATAGAATTCATATGCTTTTCATATGCGGGCTGGGCGCCGCTCATTGTCCACGATCTCGCAACCTTGTGAGCGCACCGGCCCGCAGAGCGGCCTAGGGTGCGCCACGGACAAATCCCAAGGAACCTGCCCATGCGCCGCCTCGCTCTTCTCGCCGCCCTCGCCCTCGCCGCCCCCGCCTTCGCGCAACCCACCGAGATGGAGGGATGGGTCGTCATCGAAACCTCCAAAGGATATCAAGAGCTTGTGGACGCCGTGAAGGCGGCGGCCGGGCCGAACAAGCTCGGCGTCGTCACCGAGGCGGGCCCCACCGGCGCGGCCGCATCGCGAGGGGTCGAGATCCCCGGCAACCGTGTGATCGGGCTCTTCAACAATGTCTATGCGGTGCGGATCCTCGAGCTGTCGACGAACGCCATGATCGAAGCGCCGATCCGCATGTATGTGACTGAAAACGCTGACGAAACCGCAACGCTCAGCTACAAGACGCCAAGCTACGTCTTCGCCCCCTACGTGGCTGAGGCCGGCGCCGATCTCGAGGCCGCCGCCAGCGAGCTCGACGCCATCTTCGCCACGGTCGCCGAACAGGCCGCGGCGGAGTAGGAAGGCGCTAAGGCGCTCCTTTCAAGGGGAAATCAGTCTCCCAGGGCGATCCCCTCTCGCCGGGGATCGGCCCCGCCCTCGAGCATGTGCCCAATCGAGATCGCGTGGAGGCCCGATGTCAGGTCCCGCGCGTTCACCTCATAGCCCATCTCGATCAATGCATCGGCGAAGTCCTCCGCCGCCGTCCCCGCCTCGACATCATAGGTCCCGAACCGGTTGACCAGATGCGGCAGCGCCACGGCATCCTGAACATGCATCCCCCAGTCAAGATGTGCGATGATCGTCTTGGCGACATACCCGATGATGCGGCTTCCGCCCGGAGACCCCACCACCAGCACCGGCGCATCGCCCGACATCACGATGGTCGGCGCCATCGACGAGCGGGGGCGCTTGCCCGGCTCCAGACGGTTGGCGATCGGCCGGCCATCGTCATGGGTGGCGAAGGAGAAATCGGTGAGTTCGTTGTTCAGAAGAAACCCGCCCGGCGCCATCACCCGGGAGCCAAAGCCATTCTCGATCGTCGTGGTCATTGACAGGGCGTTGCCGTCCTCATCGACAATGGAAATGTGAGAGGTCGACGGAAACTCGATGCTTGTATCGTCGCCCCAAAGCTGCGCGTGGTCCCATTCCGGCGCGCCGGGCTCCACCTCTTCCAGCGCCGTTTCGCCTTCCAAAAGAGCAGCTCTTTCAGACAGATAGGCGGGGTCGACAAGGCCGGCCGTCGGCATCGGCACGAAGTCGCTGTCGGCCATGTAGCGGCCCCGATCGGCGAAGGCCAGGCGCGAAGCATCGCCGATCAAACGCCACGCTTCGGCGCTTTCCCGCCCCATATCGCCCAGCGGATAGCTGTCGAGCATGCCCAGAATCTGGCCGACCGTCAGCGCCCCAGACGAGGGCGGCCCCATCCCGCACACCTCGTACATCCGGTAGGCCGCACAAACGGCCGGGCGTTCCTTGACCTCATAAAGCGCCAGATCGGTCAGCGACAGAAGGCCGGGATTTCCCTCGGCGCCCCGCACCGTGCCCACGATCCCGGCAGCAATGTCGCCGGCGTAGAACGCCTCCGACCCGTCAGCCGCTAGCGCGCGAAGCGTTTCGGCATAGGCCGGGTTGACGAGCGTCTGGCCCGCGTCCAGCGGCTCTCCCCCGGGCAGGAAATAGGCGGCCGTGGCAGGGAACACCGACAAGCGCTCGGCGTCACGTTCGACCAACGTTGCCAGCCGCGGTGAGACGGTAAAGCCCTCTTCGGCCAGTCGGATAGCGTCCTCGAACAGGCTCGGCCAGCGCGCGGTGCCCCAATTGCGGTGCGCCGCCTCCATCAGTGCAGGCGTCCCCGGCGTGCCGACCGAGCGCCCGCCCACGACCGCGTCGAAGAAGCCCATCCGCTCGCCGTCTTCCTGAAACAAGGTCGGCGTCGCCGCCAGCGGGGCGGTTTCCCGGCCGTCGAGCGTGGTCAGCTCGCCCGTCTCGGCGTCGTACCACACCAGGAACGCTCCGCCACCAAGGCCCGAACTCTGGGGCTCCACAAGGCCCAGGACCGCCTGAACGGCAACCATTGCGTCGGCCGCGCTGCCGCCGGCGTCCAGGACCCGCGCGCCGGCCTCCACGGCGAGGGGGTTCGCGGCCGCGACCATCCATGTCTCGGCCGTGACCACCCCGCCCTCTTCCTTGGTCGCCAGCGCCGCCTCGGCGGCCTCGGTCAAAGGACCGAATACGGCACCGGCGGCCGCCCCCTCGGGTGCAATGGCGTCGGCCGCCTCCTGTGCCGAACCGGGCGCGGCCAGAGCAAGGATGATGGCTGTGGATTGAATCAGACGGTGCATCTCGATCTCCCTCGGCGGTTTCGCCGTCGCCGATGACGGCACATCACCCACGAGCCTGACATGGCCGTGGACGCGAGGAAACGGATTCGGCGCCGCATCGGACGCTGCCATTTGCCCAAGCAGATGCCCAATCCGGGGGCACAGACCCCGCCGACCCCCTGTATCCACGAACAATTTTGGTTGTGATCAGGGGTGCGACGCTCCTTACTCTCGGCGTCCTCTGGCACAGGCTTAAAAATAGGGCCCGACATCTCCTGCGCGCGGGCTCGCACGGGCCGGCACGCGGTGCGCCACGGCGGCCGGGCGAAAGACCCGCGCGCCACCAACAGCGAGGACGCCCAATGACACCCAAAACCCTCACCGGTGCGCCGCTTCCGCGGCACCTGATCGACAGCGCCGCCCGGCTGCGCAAACGCAGCGACGCGGTTTCCCGGCGCGAGTTTCTTGCGACCGCGTCGGCCTTTGGTGCCACCACGGCGACGGCCTACGGTCTTCTCGGCCTTGCCGCACCCGCGCAGGCCCAGGGCTCCCCCCAGACCGGGGGCCGCGTGCGGATGCAATCGGAACTGCCCGCGCTCAAGGACCCGCGCACGTTCGACTTCAACGCGCTGGCAAACTTCACCCGCGGCTGGCTGGAATACCTCGTCCAATACAACCGCGACGGCACGTTCTCGCCGGTTCTCCTGGAAAGCTGGGAGGTGAATGACGACGCGACCGAGTATGTGCTGAACGTCCGCCCAGGCGCGACATGGAACAACGGCGACCCGTTCACGGCCGACGACGTCGCCTGGAACCTCACCCGCTTCTGCGAGCGCGACTTCGAGGGCAATTCCATGGCCTCGAAGCTCGCCAGCCTGATCGACGATGCCACCGGCACGGCCCGCGCGGGCGCCATCGAAGTGCTCGACGCAACGACGGTCAAGCTCACGCTTCTGACGCCCGATATCTCGATCATCCCCGGCATTTCCGACTATCCGGCCGCGATCGTCCACCAGAGCTTCACGCCCGAGACGATCATGTCGAACCCGATCGGCACGGGCCCCTACCTGCCGACGCGGTTCGAGGTGGGTGTCGGCGCGACGCTTGTCCGCAACACCGATCATACCTGGTGGAATGCGGGCAATGGGGCATGGCTCGATGAGATCGAGATCATCGATTACGGCTCCGACCCCGTGGCCTATGTCGCGGCCGCCGAGAGCGACGAGATCGACATCGTCTATGACACGATGGGCGACTTCGTTGCGATCTTCGACGGGTTCGAGGGCTGGACCCGGCATGAGACCGTCACCGGCGCCACCATTCTCGCCCGGCCCCAGCAGGTGGCCGAGGTGGAGGGCGCCACGCCCTATGCCGATGCCCGCGTCCGCCGCGCGCTGGCGATGGCTGTCGACCGTTCGACGGTGCTCGAGCTCGGCAATTCCGGCCAGGGCAGCATCGCCGAGAACCACCACGTGAGCCCGGTTCACCCCGACTATGCCGAGCTGCCCGAGCCTGACTATGACCCTGCGGGCGCGGCGGCGCTGATGGCCGAGGCCGGCATGGCCGAGTTCGAGCACGAGCTGATCTCGCTCGATTCCGGCTTTTGGAAGGACACCGCCGACGCCATCGCAGCCCAGATTCGGGACGCCGGGATCCCCGTGCGGCGCAAGGTGTTCCCAACCTCGACCTTCTGGAACGACTGGGCAAAGTACCCGTTCTCGGTGACCAACTGGAACCACCGGCCGCTCGGCATCCAGACGCTTGCCATCGCCTATCGCACCGGCGAGCCCTGGAACGAAAGCGGCTTTGCGAATGCCGAGTTCGACGGGCTCGTGACCGAGGCGCTGGCGCAGCCCGATGTTGAGAAACGGCGCGCGATCATGGCGCGGCTGCAGGAGATCATGCAACAGGAAGGGGTGATCATTCAGCCCTATTGGCGGGGCCTGATCAACCACTCCAAGAGCGACCTGAAGGGGGGCGAGATCCACCCTGCGCAGGAGCTGCGTGTGTCCGATCTCTATTGGGAGGCGTGAGCCGGGCCGACCGTCGGCGCGCCGCGTCGAAAGCGGGCGGTGGCCCGGCGGGCGATGTCGCGGGGCTGGCGGCGCGGGTTGCGGCGGCCAAGCTGCCCGGCACCCCGCCTGCCCTTGCCGACCGGGCGCGTCGGGCGCTTGGCGCCTATCTGGCCGAGGCCACGGGGGCGGGGATGCCGTTTGCCGAGGTCGTCGCGCGGCTGGCCGACGGCCGCGCCGCCCTTGCGGTGGCCAAGGCCGAGCGGCGGCCCTTGCCGGCGGGCGCCGCCTGCGCGTCGGGCTGCGCCTTCTGCTGCATCCTGAGTGGCGACGATGGCGGGTTGATCACCGAAGCGGAGGCGCGCGCGCTCCACGCCGCCTTATCTCCCAAGGCGGGCATGCCCGACGGGCGCCAATGGCATCCCTCGGCCTGCCCCGCCCTCGACCCGGGCGCGCGCACCTGCCGCGCCTATGACGCGCGGCCCGAAATCTGCCGTGCCTTCCATTCGATGGATGCCAGCGCCTGCGAAGCCAACGCCCGCGGCGAGCCTGTGCCCGGCGCCCGGCTTGCCGGTGGGCATCTGAGCTATCTGGCCGCCCATGGCCTGGCTCGCGCCGCCCTGAAGGGCCGGACGCGCGTCGACACCTATGCCCTGCGCGAGATTGCCCGCTGCGCCGTCGAGGGGCTGGACGTCGACACCTCGCTCAGCACCGCCCGCCACGCCCAGTCCGACCTTGACGCCGAGCGCCGCCGGACGGGCCGGGCCCTGTCGGGGCGGTGAGCGGCACCTCTACAGGCGGCAGGCGCGGAGCTCCGGGCTGTCTCTGCAACAATCGTGCGTCAGGAACGACACCAGCGCGGCAATGCTCGAATAGTCCACCGTGTAGCGCAGGCTGCGCGACTGCCGTTGCCGGTGGATGAAGCCTGCCTCTGCAAGCGCCGCAAGGTGAAACGAGGCGCGAGAGGCGCTCGCGCCCAGGCCCTGCGCGATGTCTCCGGCGCTCAGCCCCTGGGGCCCCGCCACGACGAGGCGCCGGATGATGCTGAGCCGATCGGCGTTCGAGAGCGCGTGGAAAAGCCGGGCTGCTTCGTCTTCGCCCATATTTCAAACATCCTTGAATTAACGCGCTGTGTGTGGAATATGTTTATTTCAAGAGCCATTGAAATGTAAATGGAGCACGCGATGACCCTCGCCGACCTGCTTGCCAGCCTCAACGAGATCGACCCGAACGCCGCCCTGATCTTCCAGGTCGAGGGGCAGGACATTGGCGCGGGGTATCACGTGACCGAACTCCGTCACTCGGCATCGACCGGCATCGACTGTGGCGGCAGGATCGACCGCTGGGAGGAGGCGCGCCTGCAGTTGCTGGATGGCCATGGTGGGAAGCATATGAGTGTCGGCAAGTTCGTGAGCATCGTGAGCCGGAGCATCGATGCCGTTCCCGGTCTTGCCGACGTGCCCCTGCTGGTCGAATACGCCCCCGGAAACCGCGGCCTGAGCCTCTTGGAGGCAGGGCGGCCCGTCGAGCGCGATGGCCTCGCGGCCCTGGCCCTCCACCCCACGCGCGCCGTCTGCAAACCAGCGGAGCAGGCCCGCATCGCCGGCGGGACAACGGCGGCGTGCTGCGGCGCGCCGGCCCTCGAGGGCCTGTCTGACGGGCACGAGCGGACATCGCGCGCGCAGGAACGGTGCTGCGGATAGCGCGGAGCGAATATTGAACCGATGCTTGCGCGAACAGGCGAGGCCTGCCTGGTCGCGAGCATCACCGGCGCCGCGGGCCTAGCCCGGGATTACCAAGAGGATCGTGCCCAGGATGCCCCAGATGAGCAGCATGAAGTGCGTCGCCTGGCCGGCGAAATGGCAGTACCAGTAGCAGAAGTAGTTGCCGCCTGCGAGGAAGCCGGCCCAGTTGACCGTGAAAGCGAGCGCGCCGAGCACGGCCAGAAGACGGGCCAGTTCGACATCGACCGCGCCGCCGAGCGCCATGACCAGCGCGACGGTTCCTCCGACCAGGGTGATCGCGGCCACCGTCTCCCACGCCACGAGCAGGTAGAAGAGCCCGCGGATCACGCGCATATCGCTCACGCGGCGATGCTTCACCACTTCGAAATCCTGCGGGAAATCCTCGGCCATCCGGTCGAACCGCGTGACCATGGCCACGGCCGACAGGTTGAGGTGCGGGTGGCGCCAATTGTCGAAAACGCCGGTCACCATCCAGGCGGCCATGCAGCCCGTCACGACGGCCTGTGCGATGAGAAGGGCCATATCGGTCATACCGGCGCCTCCTCGCGCTGGGCCACCCGCTCGGCCGCGGCGCGCATCTCGGTGAGACCGTCGGCTGCGGTGGCCGAGGCGCAAAGACTCGTCAGGCGCCGGGGCTGGCTGTAGTCCCACGGGCGCCCGCGGTGCAGCACGGCGCGCTGATCCCAGATCAGAACATCCCCTGGCGTCCAGCTGTGGGAATAGACGTAGTCGGGCGCGGTGCAGGTGGCCAGCAGCG
Organism: Pseudomonadota bacterium; assembly: GCA_039822045.1. Taxonomy (GTDB): domain Bacteria; phylum Pseudomonadota; class Alphaproteobacteria; order Rhodobacterales; family Rhodobacteraceae; genus HLUCCA09. Next base: position 106,824 of record JBCBMY010000014.1, read on the forward strand.
CATCGATCTCGGCCTGGCCTGCTTCCGTGTCCATCCCGACAACGGCGAAGGCGTGTGAGGCGACATAAACCGCCTCGGCACCGTTCGCCGGGTTCTTCCAGACGGCGTGCCAGACCGTGTCGGGCCATTTGTTGAACATCGGAAGCGCCGCCAACTCGGGCGAGATGCGCGCGCGGGAATGGCTGTAGCGGTGGCGAAGAAGCATCGACCGCAGCTGCGCCTGTCGGTCGGGCGCCATATCGGCAAAGGCCGCGCGGGTCGTCGCGAGCTCGGTCGCGCCACCCTCGGACGGCACGATGTGCGCGGTCAGGATGTTCACGAGCGCCGGCACAGGCAGAAACGTGCTGTCGGCGTGCCAGAGAAAGTTCGCCTGCAGGTTCAGCGTCTTGAGATCGTCCTCATCATAGGTGCCGCCGCCCGCCGCGACATTCGACACTTCGGGGATCGCCATCGCTTCCCCGGGCTTGCGCTCGTCGGCGGTGCGGTCTTCCACGGGGCCAAAGGCGCGCGCGAGCCGCAGATGCGTCTGGGGCGTCATCGCCTGGCCGCGAAAAAGCAGCGCCGAATGGGCCTCGAACAGGGCCCGGACTTCATCAAACAGATGGTCGGATGTGACCTCGTTGAGGTCCACGCCTTCAACCTCGACACCGAAGCGCGGGTGGAGGGGGCGTGTCGTCAGCATGGGAGATGCCATGATACGTCGCTCCTGCGTTTCGGCGCGACCCACGGGGCGGTGCACGCAGTAGCGCCCATCCTCGCCCCCGAGGCGCGTGTGCAGACCGGGAGCAGCGGAGGCAGAGCACTCAGGCGGGGCGACCGCACGCAAGTACCGCGCGCAATCAAATGGCCCTAGACTGTGCCAGAGTAGTTTTCGCATAGCCCCCTGCGACCGCCCGGGCAAGCGTCCAATCGGACGAAAAGCGCGAATTCTGCGTCGGCCCAAAGTTCGGGCACCGGGGGCACGGGCGCCGTGGACCTGCACAAAAGCCGGGCGGCGACTTGCGATCTGACCAAGGCCGTCTAGGCTAGTTGCATGACCGAGATACATACGCCCGACCCGCTCGACCTGATCCCCGACGCGGACAAGGAGCGCCTCGCCACGGGCCAGCACGACGACCCGTTCGCCGTGCTCGGCCCCCACGAACGGAAGGGCGCGCGCCACGTCACGGCCTTCCTGCCCGGCGCATCGGGCGTGGCGGCCGTGGTCGAGGGCAAGCCGCATCGCCTGTCCGCATCCGACCGCTATCCGGGCCTCTTCTCCGGTCCCGTGCCGGGCAAATCGGCCTATACCCTCACCGCCGACTGGGGTGGGGCCACGCACGAGTTCGCAGATCCCTACAGCTTTGGCTCGGTGATCGGCGAGATGGACGAGTACCTCTTGTCCGAGGGCACGCACCGGCGGATCTGGCAGGTGCTCGGCGCCCATGTGATGGAGGTCGGCGGCGTCGCGGGCACCCATTTCGCCGTCTGGGCGCCGAACGCGCGCCGGGTCTCGGTTGTGGGCGGTTTCAACACCTGGGACGGGCGGCGCGCGCCCATGCGGCGGCGCGGATCGACGGGCGTGTGGGAAATCTTCCTCCCCGGGATCGCCGAGGGCGAGGCCTATAAGTATGAGATTGTCGGGCCCTCGGGCGACATCCTGCCGCTGAAGGCCGACCCTGTGGGCTTTGGCTCGGAGCATCCGCCGGCCAATGCGTCGGTCGTGCGCGACATCACGGGCTATGGCTGGGACGACGGGACATGGATGGAAACGCGGGCCGGCGCCAATGCGCGCACGGCGCCGATTTCGATCTATGAGGTGCATCTGGGCTCGTGGCGACGCAAGGCGGATGGTCGCCGGATCAGCTATAAGGAAGCGGCCGACGAGCTGGTGAGCTATGCCGCCGATATGGGCTTCACCCACCTTGAGCTTTTGCCCGTCTCGGAGTTCCCGTTCGACGGCTCCTGGGGCTATCAGCCGGTCGGCCTCTTCGCCCCCACCATCCGCCATGGGCCGCCGCACGAGTTCCGCGATCTGGTGGAGGCCGCGCACAAGGCGGGGCTCGGGATCATCCTCGACTGGGTGCCGGGCCACTTCCCGACCGACCCCCACGGGCTTGGCCAGTTCGACGGCACCGCGCTCTATGAGCATGCCGACCCGCGCGAGGGGTTCCACAAGGATTGGAACACGCTGATCTATAATTTCGGGCGCACCGAGGTCAGGAATTTCCTGATGTCCAACGCGCTCTACTGGCTCGAGGAATACCATGTCGACGGGCTGCGCGTGGATGCCGTCGCCTCGATGCTCTATCGCGACTATTCCCGCGATGAGGGCGAGTGGATCCCCAACAAGGATGGCGGGCGCGAGAACTACGAGGCCATCGACATGATGCGCTCGATGAACACCACCGTTTATGGCGAGGTTCCGGGCGTGATGACGGCGGCGGAGGAGAGCACGAGCTTTCCGGCCGTGTCTCAGCCCGTGGACGCCGGCGGCCTGGGGTTCGGCTACAAGTGGAACATGGGGTGGATGAACGACACTCTGGAATACATGAAGAAGGACCCGGCCTACCGGAAGCATCACCACAACCAGATGACCTTCGGCCTGGTCTATGCCTTCTCGGAAAACTTCATCTTGCCGATCAGCCATGACGAGGTGGTGCACGGCAAAGGCTCGCTCTACGACCGGATGCCGGGCAGCCATGCCGACAAGCTGGGGAACTTGCGGGCGTATTTCGGCTTCATGTGGGGGCATCCCGGCAAGAAGCTTCTCTTTATGGGTCAGGAATTCGGCCAGAAGGCCGAGTGGAACTATGAGACCGAGGTTGACTGGGGCCAGCTGAATGACCCCGGTCACAAGGGGGTGCAGCGTCTGGTGCGCGATCTGAACACGCTCTACCGGGCCGAGCCGGCACTCCACGTGATGGATGCCGAGCCCCACGGCTTTCAGTGGATCGAGGCGGACGATGCCGATAATTCGGTCTTCGCCTGGCTCCGCCGCGGCGGGCCTCAGGACCGTGAGATCGTGGTGGTCGTGAACATGACGCCGGTCGAACGCTCCGACTACACGCTCGCCCTGCCCCTTAGCGGTCGTTGGCGCGAAGCACTGAACACCGATGCGTCGATCTATGACGGCGGCGATCGCGGAAATATGGGCGGCATCGACGCGTCAGGGCCCGCGAGAAACGGCTTCGTGGCAAGCGCCAAGCTCTATCTGCCCCCGTTCTCGGCCCTTTTCCTCGTGCACGACGGCTAGGGAGATCCAACCGATGAAGGACGCAGAAGCCCGCCCCTTGTCGGAGCGGATCTCGGCGGATATGGACGCCGCCCGCGCCTTGGCTCATGCCGCACACCAGACCTGGACAACGGCCGAGACCGCCTTTGCCGGCGAGCAGGCTATTGCGCGGAAGCTTGGCGGGCAGGTCGATGGCGAGGTGGCCACGTTCGGCTTCTGGACGCCCGAGCTTTTGGATGCGCGGGTGCCCCAGGGCGACGTGTTCCTCGAGGTTCTCCGTCCGGCCGACCGGTTCGACCTCACCCGGGCGCGTCAGGTGGTGCGGTTCGAGCGGGCCTATCTGCCGGTCGTGCGGCAGGAGGCCCATACATTTGCCGCGGTGCGCGGAATGGTTGCCGGAACGCGGACGCAGGGCGGCGACTTTTATGCCCTCGTCTGGCGCGATGCCGAGGGCGCGTGGCACCGGATCCTCGACCCGCTGGCGGCCTCGCTGCCTTTTGGCGCCTTTGCGCCCGCGGAACTCTACGATCTGGAGGCGATGCAGGCCGCGCGGCGCGACCGCGCCTATTTCGAAGCGCTCGCCGATGACACGCCTCACAAGTTCCGCCCGGTCGCCAATATCCTGCAGATCCATGTGCCGACGGCCACGGCGGGAGGCACGCTCGCCTCGCTCACCCGCCACTACGAACGGCTGGCCGAACGCGTGGATCAGGGCCTGCCCCTTGAGCCCGCCGACCAACTCTTTTTGGGCTACGATGCGGTCCAGCTTCTGCCGGTCGAGCCAACAACAGTCTATGAGACCGGCCCGGCCTTCTGGCAGGAGGATGCGGGCGACGAGCAGGGCGTAACCGCCACGCTTTATCGCCCCGACACGACGAACTGGGGCTATGACGTGGTGATCGCCGGCATGGCCGCCGTGAACCCGGTCCTTCTGGAAACCGGCCGACCCGACGAGCTGGCCGATTTCGCCGCGGTCCTGCACAACTTCCCCACGCGACCCAAGCGGCTGATCTTCGACATCGTCTATGGCCATTCCGACAATCAGGGGCTCGATGCGCTGAACCGGCATTTCTTTGCCGGGCCAAACATGTACGGCCAGAACCTCGACTTTCAGAACCCGGCCGTGCGCGCGATCCTTCTGGAAATGCAGCGGCGCAAAGTGAATTTCGGGGCCGACGCCGTGCGCGTCGACGGCGCACAAGATTTCAAATGGTGGGACAGCGCCGCGCAGGAGCTGCGCCATGACGACGAGTATCTGCAGTCGATGTCGGACGTCGTGCAAGAGGTGGCCGGCACGCGCTATCGCCCGTGGTTCATCTTCGAGGACGGGCGCCCCTGGCCTGAAGAGGACTGGGAGCTGTCCTCGACCTATCGCGCCGTGATCGAGGCCCAGCGCGACGACGATGTGTATCAGTGGGGCCCGCTCACCTTTGCCCACAACACGCCGTTTCTCTACACGTTCTGGCTGTCGAAGTTCTGGCGGATCCGCGAGATGCTGGAGGTCGGTGCCAACTGGATCTCGGGCACCTCGAACCACGATACATTGCGCCGCGGCACGCAGGTAAGCCCCAAGCTCAACATCAACACCCGCCTTGGCGAGACCAAGATGGAGATCCTCGACAAGGCCTACGACAACCCGGTCGTGCATATGCTGACCTACGCGGCGCTGCCGGGTGTGCCGATGGATTTTCTGAACGCCGCCGCCCGCGCCTCGTGGGGCTTTATCCGCAATCAAGACGACCGCTATGGCGTGAAGGTGGTCGCCGAGGAGGCGATCAGCCTGAAATGGCAGGTCGACGAATATGCCTATTCCATCCCGGCCAATTTCCGGCGGCTGAAGGAGATGGGCTATGAGACGCGCGACCAGCTCGCGGTGTTCCTGGAGTTCCTCGAGGGGCTTGTGGAGGTGACGAGCTACGACCTCGACCAGATCGTCCGGCTCCTGAACCGCCCCGAGCCAAAGCTTGCCGGGCCCGAGATGTTCACCGTCCAGAACCTCAAGGAGATCGCGCGGGCCTGGATGGACGACATGCACGAATACTGCAACGTTTCGCATTCGCTGTCGTCGCTCGACCCGGATCAAGCGGGGTTCATGTTGCGGCTGAGAACCTTCCGGCGCGACCGGGTGTGGCTGCGGGACAATCACCGGGCGGGCGACTTTTTTGACTATCTGCGACCGCTCGAGGGGCGGACCGTGTTCACCTCGCTGCGCAACGGGCCGGAGGGCGAACAGGTATTTGCCGTGATGCACATGGAGGGCAAGGCGACGAGCGAGTTCGACCCCCTCACCCTGCCCGTTCCGGGGATCGAAGGCGCGGGGTGGCAGGTGGCGCTGCGCACCCCCGATATCGGCAGCGACTATCTCGGCGGCCCGATCACGCTGAAGGATTCGATGGGTCTCGTGTTCACCCGACAGCGCGGGTGAGCGGTTTCGGAGGGGGGCTGTCTGCCCGCCCCGAGAGTATTTCAGTCAAGATGATGGAGCGGGGCAGAAAGGGCGGCGGCGAGGCCCATAAGGACAGCCGCCTCAACGAGTTGTCCCGTGGCGCCAAGGACGTCGCCTGTTTGGCCGCCGACCGTCGCGCGGGCGTGCCAGGCGAGGAGGCCGGTGACGAGGGCGGCGAGGGCTGCCGCGGTCAGGGCCGGGGCGAAGCCGAGGGGCACAATGGGAACAAGCGCAAGAAGGGCCGCGACGACGGCGCGCGGAAGGCCGGGCCGCGAGGCGGATTGGCCAAGCCCGTCGGCGCGGGCCGGAGGTGTGATCTGCTGGAGGATGGCCATCGCGGCGCGGGAGAGGGCAAGGGCGCCGATGATCGCCCAGAAGAGCGGCGCATCGGCGCGGGCGGCCAGCGTCGCGAGGGCAGACCAGCGGAGCCCGGTGACGGTGACGAGCGCGAGGGCGCCGTGGGCGCCGATCCGGCTGTCCCGCATGATTTGGAGCCGCCGCTCGGGCGGGCCGCCGGCCCCGGCAGCATCGGCATAGTCCGCAAGTCCGTCTTCGTGGAGGCCGCCGGTGGCGAGCATGACCGCTGCCAAGGCGAGGAGTGCGGCGGGCCAGGGTGGGAGGCCGAGCGCCATGGCTCCCGCCACGACCGCCCACGCCAGGGCTCCCAAGCAGGCGCCGACCACCGGGTAGGCCCAACTGGCGGCGGAGAGCGGGGGCACCGGCTCGGCAAGGGGCGGGCCCGCTGGCACGCGCGTCAGCAGCAGTGCCGCGAGCCGCAGTTCTGCCAGCCGGAGGCGGATCATCCGTCGGCGACCCCAGCCTCGGCGAACGTCGCCATCCCGTTGTGACACGCCAGGGCGGCTTGCACGAGGCCGAGCGCCAGGGCCGCGCCTGAGCCTTCGCCAAGGCGGAGGCCCAGATCCACAAGGCCCGTCTTGCCGAGCGCGGTGAGGAGGCGGGCATGGCCGGGCTCGGCACTCATATGCCCGACGATGCAGTGGTCGAGCGCGTCGGGCTGGGCCGCGGCCAGCGGTGCCGCCGCGGCGGTGCAGATGAACCCGTCGAGGACGACGGGAATGCCGCGGAGCCGCGCCTCCAGCACGGCACCCGCGATCGCCGCCTGCTCGCGCCCGCCGAGGGCCGCAAGGATTGCGAGTGGTGTAAGCCCGGCATGGCGGGCCGTGGCCCTTGCCACAACCTCGGCCTTGCGGGCAATGCCGCCGGCGTCCGACCCGGTGCCGGGGCCCACCCAATCCGTCGCAGGACCACCGAAGAGGGCGCAGGCGAGGGCCGAGGCCACCGTGGTGTTGCCGATGCCCATCTCGCCGAGGGCCAGCAGGTCGGCGCCCGGGCGGATCGCCGCCGCGCCGGCCTGCATCGCCGCCAAGGTTTCGTCCGCACCCATTGCAGGGCCTTCGGTGAAGTCGGCGGTCGGGCGGTCGAGCTCCAGCGGCACCACGTCGAGCGCCGCGCCAGCCCATTTGCAGAGCTGGTTGATCGCGGCACCCCCCGCGGCGAAGTTCGCCACCATCTGCGCTGTCACCGCCGCCGGAAACGGGCTGACGCCCTGGGCCGTGACGCCGTGGTTGCCCGCGAAAACGAGCATCAGGGCGTTTTCAACGCGGGGCCTTGGCGTGCCCTGCCAACCAGCCAACCAGACGGCGACATCTTCGAGCTGGCCAAGGGCGCCCGGGGGCTTCGTCAGGGTATCTTGGCGGGCGCGGGCGTCGGCTCGGGCCGTGTCATCGGCCGTGGGCAGGGCGGCCAGAACGGCCGCGATATCGTCGAGCTGGGTTGCGTCAGAGATCGATGTCGGCACCGGGTTTCACCTGCAAAGGATGGCCCGCAACGGAGAGATAAACCCGGTCGCAGCGGGCGGCGACGGTTTGGTTCAGCCGGCCCGCCTCATCGCGGAACCGGCGGGCGAGCTTGTTTTCGGGGACGATCCCGGCCCCCACTTCATTGGTGACAAGGACGACAGGCGCGGACTGCGCAGCTACGGCCTCGGCCAGACGCGGGCCCTCGCGGGCCGGGTCGCGTCCGGCATGGAGAAGGTTCGACAGCCAAAGCGTCAGGCAATCGACAAGGCGGGCCGGCCCGCCATCGGTGTCGGCAAGGGCGTCCGACAGGTCGAGCGGCACCTCGCGGGTCTGCCAGGCGGCGCCCCGGCTTTCGCGGTGTGCGGCAATCCGTGCGGCCATCTCGCCATCCAGCGCTTCGGCCGTTGCGATATAGATCGGGCACGGCGACAGTCGCAGCGCCAGCCCTTCGGCCAACGTGCTCTTGCCCGATCGGGCACCGCCGGTGACAAGTATCGACACTCCCATAGCGGCGTGACAGAGCAAAACCCGACAGGAAAGGGAAGACCCCGTGGACGGCACGCGCGCCCAGCAGGAGACGAACGCTCGGACGGCCCGGGTGGCTGGCCATTTCGGCGAGTTCCTCCAGGGCCGTTTCGGAGCCGACGTGGCGCTCGTGACCCTGCCCTGCCAGGCCCTCGCCATGCAGGCGCACGTTGCCCCGGGGGCGTTGTCGGTGGCAGGTCATTCCGCCGTGTCGGACGCGCGCGCTCGCGTGCTCTTTGAGGCGCTTGGCACAGTGCCGCGCGGCCGCTTCTGCGTGTCCGGGCCGCTGCCGCCCGGGGGTGGGGCGGGCGCGTCCACGGCGGGGCTCGTCGCGCTGGCGCGTGCGGCAGGGTGTGACGCCAGCCCGGACGCGCTGGCGCAAGCCTGCCTGGCGGCGGAGGGCGCTGTGGACCCGGTCATGCTGGCGCGCCCCGGCGCCGTGCTTTGGGCGCCGCGCCGAGCTACGGTCCTGCGCCGATTGCCCGTGCCGCCACCCTTTGCCGTTCTGGGCGGCTTCTGGGGGCCGGGGGAAGCGACCGACCCGAATGATACGGACTTTCCCGACATCAGCGATCTGGTGGGCGCTTGGGCGACGGCGGCAGGACAGCGAGATCGCGCAACTCTGGCGCGCCTGGCCTCTCTCTCGGCCGAGCGGACGACGGCCCTGCGGGGGCCCAAGGGCGATCCGACGGCGGAGCTGGCACGATCCCTCGGCGCCCTTGGTCATGTGCGCGCCCACACGGGGTCGGCGCGCGCTCTTCTCTTTGCGCCCGGCGGCGTGCCCGATGGCGCGGCCGAGACGCTCTTGGCCGCAGGGTTCCGCGACATCGTGCGGTTCACCGGGCCGCGCGCGTGAGTTGGATCGCGCTGCACGCGCTGTCGATGCTCGTGGCGCTCGGCATCGACGCGCTGATCGGCTGGCCGGACGCGCTGTTCCGCCGGATCGGGCATCCGGTCACGTGGATTGGCGCTCTTATTCAATGGCTTGAGGATCGCCTGCACAGGACGGACGCCGAGCGGGCACGACGCGCCGGCACCCTGACCGTCGCAGCCTCTCTCGGCGTGACGCTGGCCTTGGCGCTCTTGATCGCGCTCTTGCTGCCCTCCGGACCAGTGGGCGCGATCCTGGCAGGGCTGTGCGCGTGGCCCCTGGTGGCAGCCCGCTCGCTCGACGCCCACGTCTCAGCCGTCGCGCGGCCCCTTGCGGCAGGCGACACGGCGGGCGCGCGCCAGGCCGTGTCGATGATCGTCGGGCGCGACCCGGCCCGGCTGGATCGGTCGGGCATCGCGCGCGCCGCGCTCGAGAGCCTGGCGGAGAACGCGTCGGACGGGGTGGTGGCGCCGCTCTTCTGGGGCGTGATCGCGGGGCTGCCGGGCATTGCCCTCTACAAAACCATCAATACGCTCGACTCCATGATCGGGCATCGGACCGTGCGACATCTCCATTTCGGCCGGGCCGCGGCGCGGCTCGACGATGCTGTGAACTGGGCGCCCGCGCGCCTGACGGCCGGTCTGTTGGCCCTGACAGCACCGCGTCCGTACCGGGCTGCGGCAGTCGCGCTGCGCGACGCGCGTGCCCACCGGTCTCCGAACGCCGGCTGGCCAGAGGCGGCGATGGCCGGCGGCCTGGGCGTTCGCCTGTCCGGGCCGCGGATCTATGCCGACACGATCGCCGACGAGCCGTGGCTCAATGCGGGCGCGCCCGACCCCGAGCCGCCGGACCTGGCGCGCGGGCTGTCGCATTACCGGCGTGCCATGGCGCTGATGGCGGCTCTGCTGGCCGCACTGGCGTTCGTGTGAGAGGGGATTGAAACGAGATGGACCAGCCATGCTGACCCATGGCGGCAACGTGGATGCCGCGATCGCGCTCTATGGGGGAGACGCGGACCAGTGGATCGACCTGTCGACCGGGATCAACCCCGTCCCCTACCCCGTGCCCAACCTGGCACCCGAGGCGTGGACGCGCCTGCCCACCCGAACGGCGCTGGCCGAGCTGGCCCATGAGGCCGCGCGCGCCTATGGAACCGTCGCGCCCGTCGTGCCGCTTGCCGGAGCGAGCCAGGCGATTTCGCTGGCGCCGCTCCTGCGCAAGCCCGGTCGGGCGCGGATTCTTGGACCAACCTACAACGAACACGCCGCGGCCCTCGCCGCCGCCGGATGGCGGGTCAAGCAGGTCGGCAAGCTGAAGGCGCTTGAGGGCGCCGATCTGGCCGTTGTGGTCAACCCCGACAACCCGACGGGGCGGCAGATCGCGCCGGAGCGCTTGGTGAAGCTCGCCGGAAAGGTGCGGCTTTTGGTGGTGGATGAAAGCTTTGCCGACCCCCATCCGGAACTGTCACTCGCTCCGCTGATCGGCCCGGCAACCGAGGGCATCGTGCTGCAACGGAGTTTCGGCAAGATCTATGGCCTGGCCGGGATGCGCCTGGGTTTTGCGATCTCGGGTGTCGACATCGCCGAGCGGCTGGCCGCCCGATGCGGGCCGTGGCCCGTCTCCGGCCCGGCGGTCGAAATCGGGCGGCTGGCGCTTGGCGATGCGGAATGGCTGGCCGCAACGGTCGCGCGGCTGAAGGCCGACATGGCGCGGCTCGACGGGTTGGCCGAGGCCGCCGGCTGGGCGAAGGTCGGCGGCACCGCCCTCTTCGCAACCTATGCGGTGGGCGATGCGGACGCCGCGCAGGTCCGCCTTGCCCGCGCCAACATCTGGAGCCGTGTGTTCGACCACACGCCCGGCTGGCTGCGCCTCGGCCTGCCGGCGCCGGGCACGCCCTTCGACCGGCTGCGTGACGCCCTGTCCTGACGCAATCGCCGCGCACGGCGGCGCGGCGCGCGGACGCTGCCTTGGCTATGGTGCGCCCCTTGCGTCGCACGCTTCCCGGCGCCGCCCCGCCATGCTAACCGACCCCCAAACCTCAGGAGGCCGGCCGCCCATGACCGACGCGCGCCCCGACGCATCCCGGGACGGCCAAGTCGCCGGGCCACCCTTCCGCTGGGCGATCCTTGGCACCGGCCCCGTCTCGCGCAAATTCGCCCATGGGCTCCGGGCCTGCCGCCCGCCGGCGCGGCTCCATGCGGTGGTTTCGCGGACCGAGGCCACGGCCGCTGCCTTTGCCGAGAGCTTTGGCGCGCCCCACGCCGTGACATCGATCGGCGCGGCAGCCGAGAGCGGGGCCGAGGCCCTCTATATTGCGTCTCCCGCCCACCTCCATGAGGCCCACGCGACCGAGGCTCTGGCGGCGGGATTGCCCGTTCTTGTGGAAAAACCACTTGCCGACAGCGCGGCCGCGGCCGAGCGCCTCGTGGCGGCGGCCCGCGCGTCGCACCTGTTCGCGGCCGAGGCGGTCTGGACGCGGTACCTGCCGGTCATTCGCGCCGTCGTCAGCCACCTCCCCGAGATCGGGCTGCCAACAGCGTTTGAGGCCTGCTTTGCCGTCGCGACGCAGCATCAGCCCGGGGCGCCGCTCTTCGACCCGGCCAAGGGCGGCGGCGCCCTCCTCCACCGCGGGCTCTATCCGGTGTCGCTGGCGCGCGCCTTTCTCGGCCCGGTCGCCCGCATCGAGGCCGCCGGCCGGATCGGCACGACCGGCGTGGATGAAGAGGCGCATCTGCTACTGACCCACGAGAACGGCGCGGTGAGCCGGTTGCGCGCCTCGCTCGTGGCCGGCGGGCGCAACGGGGCAACGCTTTCGGGCGAACGCGCGATGATCGAGATCGCACCACCGATCTGGCGCCCTGCCTCGGCCGTGCTGCGCCGCACCCGGCCGACGCCAGCGATGGCCACGGGGGGCGGACGGACCGAAGCGCTGCGGGAAAGCGCGATGGGCCAGCGCCTGTCGGCCGGGCTGCTCAGGCCTCTGCGGGATCGGCTGTCGCCCCCTCAACGGCTCGGCGGCGCCTATCGCGGCAACGGCTATACCCATGAGGCCGAGGCCGCTGCCGCCGCGATCGCAGCCGGCCGGGCTGAGGCCGCCGAGATGCCGCTGGCCGAAAGCATCGAGGTTCTGGCGGTGATCGACGAGGCGCGTGCCCGGATCGCCGGAGCCGCCCCATGAAGATCGCCGTCATCGGATGCGGCTATGTCTTTGATCTGTATATGACGACGATGCCCCACCACCTGTCGCTCGAGCTCGTCGGCATCTTCGACACCGATCCGGCCCGGGCCGAGGCTGTTGCGCGCATCTACGGTCTGCATGTCTACCCGGACCGCGAGACGCTTCTGGCCGACCCGCGGGTCGAGTGCGTCGTCAACCTCACACCGATTGGCGCCCATTTCGAGGTAAGCCGTGCGGCGCTGACGGCTGGCAAGCATGTCTATAGCGAGAAACCCCTGACCAAGACGCTGGCCGAGGCTGAAGCGCTCGCCGATCTGGCCGCCGAAACGGGCCTGCGCCTCTCCTGCGCGCCGTCGAACGCGCTGTCGGCCACGGTGCGCACGCTCGGGGCGATCGTCGCGGGCGGTCACCTTGGCGCCGTGCGGCTGGTCTATGCCGAGTTCGACGACAACCCGGTCTACCTGCTCGAGCCCGAGACCTGGCGCTCGCGGTCCGGGGCGCCCTGGCCCTATCTCCATGAATACGAAATGGGGTGCACCTGGGAGCATGCGGGCTATCACCTCAGCTGGATGTGCGCGCTTTTCGGCCCCGTGTCGCGTCTGACGGCGCATGCCAGCCGCATCCTGCCCGACAAAACCGACCTGCCGCTCGACCCGCCCGATACGCCGGACTTCTCGGTCGCGGTCCTGACGTTCGAGAGCGGAGTGATTGGGCGGCTCACCTGCTCCATTGCGGCGCCCTCGGACCATCGGATGCGGATCATCGGCAATCGCGGCATGGCCGAAGCCGACACTTATCGCAACTACGACGCGCCCGTCCGGCTCTGGCCCTTCGACGCGCAGTCGCTGAAGGCGCAACGCGCCCGAGCCGTGCGACGCCACCCCTGGGTGGCCGCGCTCGTCGGCTCCGGCGGCCGTCGCGTGCCGCTGTCGCCGCCGGCGCATCCGCCAAAGCCCGCCCCCGGCCCCGGCCTCTCGCCCAAACGGTGGCTGTCGCGTCTGCGGTCCAACCAACTGGGCGCGCAGGACAAATCCGCCGGTCTTGCCGAGCTGGCCGCCGCACTGGCCGAGGATCGCCCGCACTTTCCGCCGACGGACTTCACGCTGCACGTCACCGAACTGACCCATGCGATTCAGGCGGCTGGGCCCGGCGGCGCGTCCCATGAGATGACAACCCGCTTTGCGCCCCTGCCCGACCAGATGGCGCCGCCATCGCGCCCGGACCTGGCGCGCTATGCGCGCCCTGCCGCTGTACCCCGCCTTGTCGGGCGCCTCGTCGGCCGCCGCGCCGGCCACTAGCCGGCAGCATTGACCGACGTGCTGGAAGACGTCAGGGGTGGGGCAGCACCAGTATCGCCCTGAAATCGTTGACGTTGGTCAGGGTCGGGCCGGGGACGACCTGGTCGCCCAGCGCACCGAAGAACCCGTGCGCGTCGTTGCGGTCCAGCGCGGTCTTGGCGTCGACACCGGCGACGTGCGCGCGCGCCAGCGTGTCGGGTCCGATCACCGCGCCCGCCACTTCGGCCGCTCCATCCACCCCGTCGGTGTCGCAGGCGATGGCGTGGACGCCCGGTGCCCCGTCAAGGGCCAGCGCCAGCGCCAGGGCGTATTCCGCATTCGGGCCGCCGACACCGTCGCCCCGCCGCGTGACCGTAAGCTCGCCACCGGACAGGAGGAGGTGTGGCGCCGCTAAACGGCCCTGCGCCTCAAGCGCGAGCTTGGCATGGTCGGCGGCAACATCGCGGGCCTCTCCCTCAAGCGCGTCGCCCAGGTTCTCCACGTTGATCCCGTGCGACCCGGCCAAGTCCGCAGCCGCCGCAAGGGATTGCGCGGGCGCGGCATAGACCCGGGTCTCTGACCGGGCGAGGCGTGGATCGTTTGGCGCGACCACGCCGCTGCCCGCCGCCAGCGCGGCGTCGACCGAGGGCGGCACCGCGACCCCCCAGCGTTCGAGGATCGCCCGGGCGTCGGCGGCCGTCGAGGGGTCGCCCACGGTCGGGCCCGACCCGATCTCCTCGGGCCGGTCGCCGGGCACGTCGGAGATCAGGAGCGAGACAAGGCGGGCCGGATGGGTGGCGGCGGCCAACTGCCCGCCCTTGACCCGGCTCAGATGCTTGCGCACCACGTTCATCTGGCCGATGGGCGCGCCCGAGGCCAGAAGCGCCGCGTTGACGGCCTGCTTGTCGGCGAGGCTCACGCCTGCGACGGGCGCCACAAGAAGGGCCGACGCACCGCCCGAGATCAGGGCCAGCACCGTATCGCCCTCGCCGAGCCCGGCCACCAGATCGAGCATGCGGGCCGTCGCCTCGGCGCCCGCGGCATCGGGCACCGGGTGGGCGGCCTCGACGATCTCGACGCCTGCGCATGGGCGGCCATAGCCGTAGCGCGTTATCACCAGCCCGTCGCAGGGGCCCCACGCGGCCTCGACGGCTTCGGCCATCCGGGCCGACGCCTTGCCCGCCCCGGTCACCACGAGCCGCCCCGACGGGCGGTCGGGCAGATGCGCGGCGAGCGACCGCATCGGGTCGGCCACTTCTACGGCTTTGTCGAAGAGCGCGTGTAGCAGTGCCTCGGGGTTCAGTCTCTCCGCCATTTGCGCCTCCCGTCCGCCGCGTTTGCGCCGACCGAATGGGCGGTCGCGGCGCCCGCCCGTTCTGACCCACACCGCGCCTGTGTCAATCCCGCCTGCTGGAATGGAAACGGGCGCGCCTGTGCAGCGCGCCCGTCTCAGCTTGTGGAACTGGCCCGTCAGGCGATCGGATCAGATGAACTCGAAGTTCATGTCGCCCAGATCGTCACGGTCGACATCCACCAGCGTGATCACGTTGCGGTTGTCGTCTCCCAGATCGTAGACGAGGTTGTTGCCGAGCTGGGTCGTGGCGTCGAGGAACTCCTGAACTGACCCGGCCTCACCCGAGCCTGCAACGAAGCGCAGGATGTCGGCATCGCCGGACGCCTGCGCCTGGGTGGTGAAGTCGTTGATCGTGTCGATGTCGAAACGACCCCGGAAGACGAACGTGTCGGCGTCGGCGCCCCCCGTCATCGTGTCGTCGCCACGCCCACCTTCGATCAGATCTTCGCCGGCACCGCCATTGATCACGTCATCGCCGCGATCGCCGGACAGGGTGTCGTTGCCCGCGTTGCCCGACAGATCGTCCCCGCCGCTGCCGCCGAAGACCAGGTCGTTGCCGTCGTTGCCGGACAGCTCGTCGTCGCCGCCGCCCCCGAAGAGCGCGTCGTCGCCATCGTTGCCGGACATGTCATCGTCGCCCCGACGTCCGAAGAGCGAGTCGTTGCCCGCGTTGCCGAGCACGTCGTCGTCGCCGCGACCGCCGAAGATCGAGTCGTCGCCGTCATTGCCGGCCAGATCATCGTCGCCGCGACCGCCGAAGATGACGTCGTCACCGTCGTTGCCGAACACGTCGTCGTCGCTCCGACCGCCGAAGAGCGAGTCGTCGCCGTCGTTGCCCGAGATCTCGTCGTCACCGCGACCGCCAACGATCGAGTCGTTGCCCTCGTTGCCGGACAGCTCGTCGTCGCCCCCCCGGCCAAGGATCGTGTCGTCGCCGGCACCGCCTTCGAGCGTGTCGTTGCCCGGGCCACCGGCGATCAGCTCGTCGGCGATGGGCGACAAGGCCAGCCGCGCCACGATGGGTTCGTGGTCGGAGGCGAAGGCCGGGAAATCGGTGTTGACGTGGACGATGTCCACCTCAACGCCCTCCAGCAGGCTGTCGGTGACGAGGATGTGGTCGAGGTTCTGCGCGTTCCCCTGGAAGACGAACGTGTAGCCGTCATCCTCGGTGTTGAGATCGTGCAGGTTGGTCAGGATCTGCTCGTCGCCCACGCCCTGGAGGTCTTCGGCAATCTCGTCGGTGAACTCAAAGGTGTTGAGGTCCCCCATCACCACGACCTTGGCGTCGGGATCATCGGTCAACAGCGTGTCGACATAGAGGTTGACGGCGTTCGCCTGGTCTTCCCGCGCCTGCTCGCCGCCCTGGTTGAAGGGCTGCGGGCCGCCATAGATCGGCTCGGAGCCGAAGCGCGAGCTGAAGTGGTTGTTGACCACCACCACCTCGTCGTTGCCGAACGTGAAGGTGCCGACATGCGGATCGCGGCTCTCAAAGAAGGCATCGGGGTTGTCGGCACCCAGCGCCGTCAGATCTTCCGGCAGGAGCGTCTCAAAGCCCACGGGCTCAACCCGGTCGGGATTGTAGAGGAACGCGTTGCGGATGTTGGAGCCCGGCGCGCCTCCATTGGCGCCGTCGCTCAAGAGCTCGGCCTGCTCGAACTCATAGGTCGGCCCGCCGGCCGCAGCGATGGCGTCCACCAGCGCCTGCAGCGTGTCGGTCGCATCGAGCGTGCCGTCGTCGGTCACGCCCGAATCGTCCTGGATCTCCTGCAGGCCGATGATGTCGGGCGATCCCAGATTTTCGACGATCTGCTGGGCGATGATCGCGATCTGCGCCGCGTCGTCATCGTCCTCCACCTCGTCTTCATCCGCATCGGTGCCAACTGTGTTCGCCGTGACGTTGAGCACGTTGTAGGTGGCGACCGTGAGACCCTCCTCCTCGGTGTTCGGCGACAGATCCTGAACCTCAGCCTCAATCGTGCTGGGGGTCTCGATCGTGAACTCCTCGGTGACGAGCACCTCGAAGTTGCCAAAGCTGTAGCCCACGACACCCGTCACGTCGCTCAGATCGTCGCCCACCGTGATGTCCGGCGGCGTGAAGCCGTCGGGCAGAAGGTCGAAGAACGCGTCGTACTGGATCTGGATCCGCTCGGGGTTCAGATCGCCGTAACCATCGGGATCGGCGTTGATCTCGAGGGCCCCGCGGCTGTTCAGGCCGCCCGTGTCGGAGCCCGACGTGACGAACGCGCCGTCGTCAGACACCACCCACGTCTCGTCAAAGCGGTTGGTGGCCGAGATGGCAACCGGGTTGTCGATCTGAACGAGCATCCCCTCGAGGCTCTCGTAGAAATCGATCCCGTCGGTCTCGGGGTTGAAGATGCCCGGATCGGTCTGCAGGTTCACCGGCAGCTCGCTGTCCGAGATAATCACCTCGGTCGGGGGCGTGCGGCCGTTGGCGCCGATCAGAGTGCTGTCGGGCACGCCGAAGCCGGCCGTGACCACCTTCACGCTGTCTTCGCTGATCTGCGTGCTCGACAGGTTGCCGGTGCCGGCGCCGCCGGGGATGAACTCACTGACCGTGCCGCTGACCTCGACCAGATCACCCACATTCATGTCGCCGGCCTGGCCGTTTCCGGTGAACACGAAGATCCCGTCAGAGGTGGCGTCGTCGCCGTCGCCCTCAGGGTCCTGCAGGTAGTAGCCGTTGAAGTCGACGGCCGTAACCACGCCCTGGGTCGACACCGTCTGGCCGACAAGCGGCGAGATGTGGCCCGCACCCTGGATGTCGTAGATCTCCACAAGCGGGCTGGTCGGCGTCAGGTCATAAACGATCGTGGTGCCCGAGATCTCGTAAGATACTGCGATCTGCGTGTTGCCGGTGGCGCTCTCCTCCGCGTCGATCACGGTGATGATCTCAGGGCCTTGCTTGGCGATTTCGCCGTCACCGGCATCGTTAACGAAGAGCGGCGGGATGTAGTTGACGAAGAACGAGTTTGCCGGATCGGACACGTCGTAGATCATGATCCCGCTGTCGCGCTCCAGGCCGATGAACGCATAATCGCGTCCGCCGACCTCGCCGATCGCAATGGCCTCGGGCTCGGGGCCCTTGGCGTCGGACCGGTCCTCACCCTCGTCGCCGTCATCGTCGTTGAAGCGCTCGGGCGCCAGCTCGGCGATGATCGCCTCGAACTCGCTGCCCGAGTCGAAGACAAGGTTGCCGTCTTCATCGAAGATCGAGAACGAGCGCGACGAGAACGAGTGGATCACGTCGATGTCACCATCGCCGTCGGTGTCGCCGTCGATGGTGGACACTTCCAGACGCTCAAGGCCCACATCAGTGTCGCCGTCATCGTCGAGCAGTCCGTCGGCCCTGAGTTGCGCCTCCAGATCAGGATCGAGCAGGCCGTCCTCCGCCAGATCCTCGACACGGTCCTCATCGAAGCCGCGGCTGTCGCCCTCGTTGGCTGTGGCCACATAGGTCTGACCGTCGATCTGGAATGAGGCGATGGCGTCGGCCATCCGGAAGCTGACCAGATTGTCGAAGTTCCGGATCTCGGGCACGCCGTTGTCGAGCGGATCGATCTCGTTGCCGGGCAGGCTGTGGTCCTGCAGGCCGAGCGAGAAGATCTCTTCGACCTCGCCCGTGGCCACGTCGATCTTGGCAATCGCGTTGTTCTCCTGCAGCGATACGAAGATCGTCTCGCCATCGGGGCTGACCGCGACATATTCGGGCTCGAGGTCCTCGGCGATGCTGACGCCCTCTTGCACCCGGATGCCCGCCTCGCGAGCAAGCTCCTCAAAGCCGTTGAACTGCGTGAAGTCGACCAGGTTGACCGTCGAGTCCGCGAGATCGCCCTGCAGGTCGAGATCGATGAGCGCGACGGTCCCGAGCGGGTTATCGTCGTTGTCGCTGTCGTCGTTCTTCTCGCCCTCGCCCGCGACATAGAGCTGGGAGCCGTCTGCGCTGAACGTCAGCTGATCGGGCAGAACGCCCACGTCGAGCCTCGCCTGCAGCGTCAGCGTCTCGGTGTCGAAGAGGGCGACGAAGCCGTTTTGCGACAGCTCGACCTCGGTGCCAAAGATCGTCGCCGCCTCGGTGGCGCGCGAGATCGCCACCGCGATCAGCCCGTTCTTTACGGCGACCGACTGCACGCCATCGAAGCCTGGAAGACCCGTAAGGTCGATCGACGATGTCGGGGCCGCAGCGGTGCCCGGCGCGGCGGTCTCGGGGATCTCGAACACGTCGATCGCCCCGGTTTCGCCATTCGTCACATAAAGGACGCCGTCCTCATGGGCGACGACCTCGGCGCCGTCAGCGCCGACACCGCTGTCGAACTCGGCGTAGATCGCAACCTCGACATCGCCGGTCGCCACAGGCGCCTCGGGGTTGGTGGGCGCGGGCAGAACATCGTCTTCGCGGAAGGCAAGGTTCTGGATCCGGCCGTCGGTGTCGCGGCCGGTGTCCGCCTCGTTGAAGGCCGTGCCGCCATTGTCGGGGTTGAAATTGTCGTTGAGATATTCCGCCAGTGCGTCCTGCTCGGTGCCGTCGATCGAGAAGGTCGCTGCACCAGTGGATGCGCCGTCGTCGATACCGTCGGCATCGATGTCTTCCAGGTCGACGCGGTTCGGGCTCGAGAGCGCCGACAGGATCGGGTCACCGCCGTCGGCCAGGAAGTCCAGCGTCACGATGCGGAAGACCTCCGTCTGGTCGCCGACGATTTCGCCGTTGCTGACCAGTTCGGCGACCAGTTCATCGTTCTCGTCGAAGATGCCGGCCGAAACGATCCGCTCACCCGTGGGCAGGTCGGGATCGAAGGAGAACTTGACGCCCGACACCTGCGGGAAGCCGCCCGAGATGTTGGGCAGCGCACCCACGCCTTCCTCGAGCACGGCGACCAGCTCCGCCTTTGTGATGTCGAGAAGGGCCAGGCCGTTGTTGAACGCAAGCGTGCTCGCGATGTCGTTCTGGCTGATGCCGCCCTCGGGCTTCACCACGACGCCGTTTTCGTCGACCACCGAGCTGTTGGGCTGACGCACCGCCTCGGTGCCGCCACCGGGCACTACGATCTCGCCGATATTGGCCCGGATGCCACCGCCGTTCTTGATCGACACGACCACCGGGTCGCCAAGATCGTTCGCCTCAATCATCTGGTTGGCGTAGACGAGGTTCGCATCGGCGGTGAGGTTGCCGAGGTTCGTCTCCTGCGTCCGCACCCCGTCGGGGTCGGTCGGATCGGCCATATCGCCAAACCGGTTGCCGTTGAGGAACACGTCCGACACACCGAACACGTTGCTTTCGGTCGCCACGATCTGTGCCTGGATCGCATCGGTGATCGCATCGACCTCGGGGTCGATGAGGCCACTCATCTCAACCGCCTCGGGGATGTCGACCTGGCCGCGCAACTGGCCGCCGTTGAAGTCGGTCGTGTGCAGGTTGACATAGGTCTCACCCGCCACGAGCGAGGCCATCTCGCCCGCCGTCAGCGTGAACGTGCCCGTGAACGAGCCCGAGCCATCGCCATTGTCGGTGACCGTGAAGTTCCGCACGATGGGGCCGTTCTCGCCGGCCGCAGCATTGTGCAGATGGATGGCGCTTTCGGGGTTGCCCGCGCTGTCGACGCCGCCGACGGGGAACAGCGCGTTCGACTCGTTGGCGTCCGTCAGGCCCGAGAAGGTGCCGGAGATCGTCACTTCGCCCGTTGTGCCGTTGATCGCGTCGAGCGTGACAGACCCTGTGGCCGCCGTGTCCGGCGGGGTCGTGCCAACCTCCTGGTCTTCCGACATCTCAAACGGATCGAAGGTCTCGAAGCCCAGCTCGACGACGCCGAGATCGTCGGTCGCGTAGGCGCCCGAGACAGTCTCGTCGTAGCTGGCGGGGAGGATGTTGCCGTTGGCGTCGAAGTCGATGACCAGGCGGCCGACATACTTGTACTGCGCATCGGTGTTCATTACGGCGGTGAACGTGCCGCCGGGATTGGTGATGAATGTCGGGTACTGGCCCTGATCGCTGTCGCCGTCGCGAATGCGGTCGTTGTCGTCGAAAAGGCGGGTGTTCGAGCCACCGGCCACGATGATATCGACGCCGTCCAGCCGCTCGGCCAGTCCCTCCTCAATCGATATCTGCTGCATGTGAGACAGCACGATCACCTTGTTCAGGTTGGGGTTCGCCGCCAGAAGCGCGTCGACCTCGGCCTGCAGGATCGCCGCCAGAGCATCGAGCTGCGCGTCTGTCGGATTGCTGTCGAAATCCTCGGGGAAGATCCCGATGTCGCTGCCGGCGCTCGAGATCGAGTCGATCGTCGGCACCGTGGCGCCCACGACGCCGATCTGCTCGCCGCCTTCTTCGATCACCGTCGAAGAGGTGACAACGTTGCCCAGGGGCGCCTGGCCGCCGGCCACTTCGAGCGGGGCGAGGTTCGGATCGGTGTCGAAGCCGAGATTGGCCGACAGATACGGGAAAGCGGCGCCGGTGAAGTCCAGCCCGTCGAGCGCGGTGCCGGTCAGCGCATCGAAATTGCCGAGCGGCACCTCTTCCACGAAGTCGTCCGACGGGTCGTCCGGGGTGCCGTTGTCGTTGGTCACCGCGGTCGTGCCAGAGATCAGGTCAGCCAGGAATGCGGTGCCGAGGTCGAACTCGTGGTTGCCGAGCGCGGACGCCTGCAGACCCAGTTCGTTCTGGATCTGGATGTCGGCAATGCCCGCGGCGCCGAACACGACCTCGGAAGCGTCGAAGAAGAGGCCGGGGATGATCACGTCACCCGAGGACAGGGTCAGGGTATTGTCGGCCACACCGTCATCGCCCAGATCCTGGTCGCGCAGCGCTGTCAATACCGCCGACAGGTTGTCGATATTGTCGATCGTCGAGGCGTTGGCCTCCTGATCGGTGAAGTGCAGAAGCTCCAGCGTGAAGTTGGCCGGCGCTGTGGTGCCAATGCCCGGGTTCGCCGCGCCGAACGTGGTGCCGGTCGACGGGTCGGTCGCAAAGGTGCCCGGCAGCACGGCCACGCCCGACGTGTCGAAGACGTCGCCGCCGCCGTTCACGTCAAGCAGGTTCACGGCATAGAGGTCGCCCAGCGTGCTCTCGCGGAAGATGAGCTCGGGCTCGGCGCCGGTGAAGCTGAAATCGGTGCCGCCGAGCTGCACGCCATAGAGCGTGGCTTCGTCAGCGGTCGAATCGGGCACGCCAATCGCGTCGAGTACGGTGCCCAGGGTCGAGACATCGTCGGCAACGCCGTCATTGTCGGTGTCGAGGTCGGTCACGCCGGCGGTGCCGGTGAACCCGTTCGTGCCGTCCAGGAGCGCAATGGTGAAGCCCGGGTTCTCGAAGCCGGGGATCTCGACGGTC
Organism: Pseudomonadota bacterium; assembly: GCA_039822045.1. Taxonomy (GTDB): domain Bacteria; phylum Pseudomonadota; class Alphaproteobacteria; order Rhodobacterales; family Rhodobacteraceae; genus HLUCCA09. Next base: position 128,851 of record JBCBMY010000014.1, read on the forward strand.
AGCAGGCCGTCGGCATCGAAGGTGCCGGAAACGAGGTTGGCGCTATCAACAAGACCCAGCTGGCTGTTTCCGTCGTCGCTCTCGATCGTGATGATCCAGCCGTCGAACGTCGCGTTCGGCGTGCCGAACAGTTCGAACATCTGCATGTCAGGATCTTGGCCCGGCGGGTTGGGCTGAAACTCGTTGATCTGGCTCATTGTAGTCCCCCACAGAAAAAGGCGCACAGGGGGTGGCCACTGGCAGCAGCCTTCGTCCCCCGCGCGACCGGGCTAGCCCCGGGTCGCAATGGTTTCGTGACGAGGCTGAAACAGTCTTGTGACAGGCGGCCGACCGTTTCGAAGGCGAATTTGGCGCTGCATTGGCCAGGATGTGGGCGCAATCGCAACCGACGGCCTAGGACAAATGGAAACTTCAAGCTTGAATTATTCAGGCCGAAAGGACAGCATGACGCAGGGAATCGTCCCGTCGGCCCCCGCAGGTGCCCTGCCGCGACAGAAAGGGATGGACGCGCCCGGCCGCCTTCCGTTCCATGGCGCCATCGGACGAATAATCAAAAGACCAGGGAGATCAGAATGACCGCCAAACCCCTTCTTCTTTCGGCTGCGCTGGCCGCGCTTGCCACCGCAGGCCCACTCGCGGCCGAGGTCAAAATTGGCATGATCACAACCTTGTCGGGCGGCGGCGCCGGCCTCGGCATCGATGTGCGCGACGGGTTCATGCTCGCCATCGCCCAGTCGGGCCGCGACGATGTCGAGGTGCTGATCGAGGATGACCAGCGCAAGCCCGATGTGGCCGTCCAGCTGTCCGACAAGATGATCCAGGCCGAAGACGTCGATGTGATGACCGGGATCATCTGGTCGAACCTCGCCATGGCCGTGGTGCCGTCGGCCACCGCGCAAGGGGTCTTCTATCTCTCGCCCAATGCCGGCCCCTCGGCGCTCGCCGGGCGCGGCTGCCACGAGAACTACTTCAACGTCGCCTGGCAGAACGACAACCTGCACGAGGCCGCGGGTGCCTATGCCCAGGGTACGGGCTATGCCAACAGCTTCATCCTGGCGCCGAACTACCCTGCCGGGAAGGACGCGCTGACGGGCTACAAGCGCACCTATGGCGGCGACCTTGCCGGCGAGATCTATACCGAACTCGGCCAGACCGACTATGCCGCCGAGATCGCCCAGATCCGCGCCTCGGGCGCCGACAGCGTGTTCTTCTTCCTGCCCGGCGGCATGGGGATCTCGTTTCTCAAGCAATATGCCGACAGCGGGGTGGACCTGCCGCTTGTTGGCCCCGCCTTTTCGTTCGACCAGGGCATCCTGCAGGCCGTGGGCGACGCGGCGCTCGGCGTCGTGAACACCTCGCAATGGTCCAAGGACATCGATAACGCAACGAACGCTGCCTTCGTCGAAAGCTTCGCGGCCGAATATGGACGCCTGCCCTCGCTCTATGCGAGCCAAGGCTTCGACACCGCCAACCTGCTTCTGTCGGCGCTCGACGCCGCCGATCCCTCGGATGCCGATGCGTTCCGCGCCGCGCTGAAGGCGGCCGACTTCTCCTCGACCCGCGGCGACTTTGCCTTCGGCGACAACCACCACCCGATCCAGGACATCTACGCCCGCCGCGTGGTGCAGGAGGGCGACGTGCTGACCAACGAGATCATCGAGGTCGTGCTCGAGGATCACGCCGACGCCTATGGCGGCGACTGCAGCATGTAACGCCTAGAGCATGAAGCGTTTGACCACCCGGTCCACGGGCGTGCCGTCGTTGAGCGGCACGCCCTCATGAAGGGCATGATCTTGGAACCCCATCGCGCCGTAGTAGCTCAGGCCTGGCACATTGTCGGCCCGGATCAGGGCATCGATTGCGGTCAGGCCCGCCGCCCTACACGCCGCGCAGGTGGCTGCAAACATCGCTCGGCCGGCGCCGGGCAGCTTGGGATTGAGGCGGGCGAAACTCGCGATGCCGCCCACGTGGGTCTCGGGCGGATCATAGCGTGCGACCCACTGGAAGGCCGCCACCGCGCCGGCCGCGTCGAGGGCGACCACGGTCGAAACCAGGGTCGGATCGTCGATGACCTTCTTCCCGATCGCCTCGGCCGACATCTCCTCTTCATACGCAGTCGTCCCGCCCGCGCGAATGATCGGGTTGAGGATCACGGCCATGGCGCCGAGGTCGTCACGGGTTGCAGGACGGGTGAGAATTTCGGGCATGGGCGGGCCTCCTTTTCGCGGCACCGAACGCCATTGGCGCGGGCGCTGCAAGCATGAGCGCTGTCCTGATTGCCGAGCAGATCCTGAACGGGCTGCAGTTCGGCATCATGCTGTTTCTGATGGCGGCAGGTCTCACGCTGATCTTCGGCGTGATGGGGCTGATCAATCTGGCACACGGCTCGCTCTACATGATCGGCGCCTTTGCCGCGGCCGCCGTGGCCGGGTGGACGGGCTCCTTCGGCCTCGCGCTCATCGCCGCCCTGGCCGCCGCCGCGGCCGCAGGGGCGATCATCGAGTTGGTCGTCATCCGGCGCCTCTATGACAAAGACCATCTCGACCAGGTGCTCGCGACCTTTGCTCTGATCCTGATTTTCTCGGAAGGCACGCGGTACATTTTCGGATCGTTCCCTCTGTTCCTCGATATCCCCGACGCTCTGTCGGGACCGGTCAGCTTGCCCGGCGGCATCGAGTATCCGCTCTACCGCCTCGTCTTGATCCTCGCCGGGCTGACCATTGCTGCAGGTCTCGGCCTTCTCATCTCCAGGACCCGCCTCGGCATCCAGATCCGCGCGGGCGAGAATGACCGCGAGATGATCGCGGCCCTCGGTGTCGACATCTCGCGGCTCTATACGCTGGTCTTTGCCCTCGGCGCGGGGCTCGCGGGCCTGGCGGGCGCGCTCGTCGGCGCGATCCAGTCGGTGCAGGTCGGCATGGGCGAGCCCGTGCTGATCCTCGCCTTCGTCGTCATCGTGATCGGCGGCATCGGCTCGATCCGCGGCGCGCTTCTGGGCGCGATCCTTGTGGGGCTGACCGACACGCTGGGCGGCATCTTCCTGCCGGAGGTCTTCAAGCTCTTCATGGAGCCGGCCGCCGCAACCTCGGCCGGGGCCTCGCTCGCCTCGATGGCGATCTACATCTTGATGGGGGCGATCCTGATCTGGCGGCCGACCGGCCTCTTCGGAGCGCGGGCATGATCCGCGAGGCCTGGATCAACTGGGCTGTCGTCGCGGGCCTCATCGCCGTGCCGCTCTGGGCCCATCTGACGGGCGAGCCCTTTACGGTGACGCTGGCAACGCGCGCCGCAATCTTTGCCCTTGCCGCGGTGGGCCTCAACATCGCGCTGGGGCTCGGCGGGCTCGTCAGCCTCGGCCATGCCGCGTTTTTCGGGATCGGCGGCTACGCCATGGGGATCCTCGCCCACCATGCCCAGACCTTTCAGCCCCTGATGGAGGCGCCTTTCCTTCTGGAAGGGACGAAGTCGATGCCGGTGATCTGGCTCGTGGCCGTTCTGACGTCGGCGCTCGCGGCCCTGGTCATCGGCGCGCTCAGCCTGCGAACGGCCGGCGTCTACTTCATCATGATCACGCTGGCCTTCGGGCAGATGTTCTTCTTCTTCTCAATCTCCTGGTCGGCCTATGGCGGGGAGGACGGGCTGTCGATCTATGTCCGAAATGGCTTTCCCGGCCTGAACACGCTGGTGCCGATCCAGTTCTACGGGCTGTGCCTGGCGATCCTCTTCGCCGTCCTTTACGTCACGCATCGCCTGTCGCGCGCGCCCTTTGGCCTGGCGCTCGGCGCGGCCCGCCAGGTGCCCGCCCGCGTCGCCACAGTGGGGCTCGACCCGACCCGGCTAAAGCTGGTCGCCTTCGTCATCTCTGGCGCCATCACCGGCCTCGCGGGCGCCCTCTTCGCCGATCTCAACCGGTTCGTCTCGCCAACGATGTTCAGCTGGCAAATGTCGGGCGAGCTGATCGTGTTCATCATCATCGGCGGCGTCGGGCGGCTCTTTGGGCCCGTGATCGGCGCCATCATATTCGTGCTCCTGGAACACTGGCTCGGCGGGCTGTCGGATTATTGGCACGTCTTCCTTGGCCTTCTGCTCCTCGCCATCGTGCTCTTCGGCAGGGGCGGTGTGATCGGCATTCTGGCCGGGCGCGAGGTGGCCCATGACTGAGCCGGTGCTGGAGACGCAGGGCCTCTCGAAGTCGTTCGGTGCGCTGAAGGCGACCGACGATGTTTCGATCGACCTGCAGGCCGGCGAGATCCACGCCATCATCGGCCCCAACGGCGCGGGCAAGTCCACGCTCATCGCCCAGATCTCGGGCTCCCTGCGCCCCGATGCCGGAAGCGTCCGACTGATGGGGCGAGACGTGACCGCCCTCAGCACGCCAGCACGGGCGCGGGCGGGCCTCGGGCGCACGTTCCAGATCTCGGCGCTGGCGATGGAGGACACGGTGCTCCAGAACGCCGTCCTCGGCACCATCGGCCATGATGGGCGGCCATGGCGCTTTCTTGCACCGGCGCTCGGCGACCGCGTGTTGCGCGACCGGGCCGAGGCCGCACTCGACCGTGTCGGCCTGGCTGACCACCGCGCGACCCGTGTGGCCGAGCTGTCCCACGGTAAGCGTCGGCAATTGGAGGTCGCCGTTGCGCTGACCCTGACACCAAAAGCCTTCGTCATGGACGAGCCGATGGCGGGGCTCGGCGCCGAGGGCTCGAAGGCAATGACCGGGTTTCTGGATGGCCTGCGCACTGAAGCGCCGATTCTCCTGGTCGAGCATGACATGGACGCCGTCTTCGCCCTGGCCGACCGGATCTCGGTTCTGGTCTACGGCCAGGTGATCGCCACCGGCACGGTGGACGAAATCCGCGCCGACCGCGCCGTGCAGGCCGCTTATCTGGGGGAGGACGCATGAGCTTCTTGGCCCTCGACCGGCTGACGGCGACCTACGGCGCGACGCAGGCGCTCTTTGGCGTCAGCCTGACCGTGGCCGAAGGAGAATGCGTGGCGCTCATGGGGCGCAACGGCATGGGCAAGACGACGACCGTCAAGGCGATCTGCCGGATGATCCCGGCCGAAGGCGGGCTGTCGTTCGACGGCAGCGACCTGCACGCCCTGCCCTCGCACCGTGCTGCACGGCTGGGCCTTGGCCTGGTGCCCGAGGGGCGCCGCTGTTTCCGCGATCTGACCGTTGTTGAGAACCTGAGGGCCGCCGCGCGCCCCGGCCACTGGGACCATGCTAGGGTCACCGCCTTGTTTCCGCGCCTCGGCGAACGGGGGGGCCAGCGCGCGGCCACCCTGTCGGGCGGCGAGCAGCAGATGCTGGCCATCGGCCGGGCGCTGATGACGAACCCCCGTCTTCTGATCCTCGACGAGGCAACCGAGGGGCTCGCCCCGATCATCCGCGCCGAAATCTGGGCCGCGATCGGCAGGCTCAAACGTGAAGCCGGCCTGTCGCTCCTGGTGATCGACAAGTCCCTGCGCGAGCTGTCGGCGGTGTGCGACCACGCCACGATCCTCGAACGCGGGGAAACGGTCTGGTCGGGCCCGATGGGCGACCTGACCCCGGATATCAGCGGCAAGTATATCGGCGTCTAGGCCAGGCTCCTCTATCCCGTGCTTGCTCTGCGTTTTCCGCGGGACAGACGACCAGACGTGCACTAGGGTCCTCTCAAGGAGACCAGACCGATGCGTTCAACCCTCGTACCCGATCCCAGGCGCAGCCCGAGCTGACGGACCTCTCCGTTCAGCCCGAGCCTTCGCGCCCCCGGCCCTCCGCCGGGGGTTTTTTGTTGCCCGAACCAAAGACCCGACATGCCCCTCACCCCGCCCTCGACCCTCACGCTGATCCTGTTGACCGGCCTTTCGGTTCTGACGACCAACATGATCGCACCCTCCCTGCCCTCGATCGCCGAGGATCTCGGTACGAGCTATGCCACGGTGAGCCTAGCTATCGCAGGGTACCTGGCCGTCACGGCGCCCCTTCAGCTGATCCTGGGTCCCCTGTCCGACCGTGTGGGGCGGAGGCCGGTTCTGCTTGTCGGGCTCGCGGTGTTCGTCGCCGCCTCGCTTGGGGCGGCCTTGGCCCAGAGTGCCGCGGTCTTTCTTGCCTGCCGGCTGGCACAGGCGGCGATGACGGCGGGCGGCGGCCTGTCGATGGCGATCGTACGCGATACCGCGACACCGCAGGAGGCCGCCGCGCGCCTGGGCATCATTGCGACGGCCATGGCCCTGGCGCCGATGCTCGGCCCGATGGTGGGTGGAGCGCTGGACGCCGCCTTTGGCTGGCGGTCGAACTTTTGGATCTATGCCGGGGGCGGAGCCATGCTGCTCGCACTCGTCTGGGTCGATCTCGGAGAAACCCGTCCACCCCGGTCGGCCGGCGCCCCGCGACCATCGCCCTGGCCGCTCCTTGCCGACGCGCGCTTCCTCGGCTTTGCCGGGACGGTTGCGCTGTCCACCGGGGCCTTCTTCGTCTTCATCGCCGGCGCACCTGCGGTCGCGCAATCGGCCTTTGGGATCGGCGCCGCACCGCTGGGCGCCGTGATCGGTTCCATCACGGCAGGGTTCATGGCCGGGAGCTTTGTCTCGAGCCGCCTCGCCCGGACACACCGCCTCACCACCCCGATGCTGGCCGGGCGCGTCATCGCCTGCGCCGGGCTGACGCTCGGGCTGACCTTTGCGCTGATCGCGGACGCCACGCCAGTCACGACGTTCGGAGCAACCTTATGCGTCGGCTTCGGCAACGGCCTGACGATGCCGTCGAGCAATTCCGGCGCGCTGTCTGCCCGACCCGATCTGGCCGGAAGCGCCGCGGGCCTTCTTGGTGCGTTGAACGTCGGGACCGGCGCGGCTCTCACGGCGATCGCGGGCGCGCTCCTGTCGTGGCACCCGGCACCCGCCCTGCTCCTTGCGCTCATGCTCGCCGTGAGCCTCGGTGCATTGGGCATCACCCTGTGGCTTCGGGCGACCGGCGCCGACGAGGTGGCGGCCTCACCCGCCTGAGAGGCTATCTCAGAGAGGGCAGGTTCAGCTTGTGGGCTCGGGCGCAGTCGACGGCGTCCGCATAGCCCGCATCGGCGTGCCGCATGACGCCGGTCGCCGGATCGTTCCACAGGACGCGGGCAATCCGGGCATCGGCCTCGACCGTCCCGTCGCAGCAGATCACCATGCCCGAATGCTGCGAGAAGCCCATGCCGACGCCGCCGCCGTGATGGAGCGACACCCAGGTCGCCCCCGACGCACAGTTCAAAAGCGCGTTCAGCAGCGGCCAGTCCGACACGGCGTCGGAGCCATCCTTCATCGCCTCGGTCTCGCGGTTGGGGCTGGCGACCGATCCGGAATCGAGATGGTCCCGCCCGATCACCACGGGCGCGGTCAACTCGCCTGTCCGGACCATCTCGTTGAACGCCAGCCCCAGCTTGTCTCGCTGGCCCAAACCGACCCAGCAGATCCGCGCCGGCAGGCCCTGAAATGCGATCCGCGCGCGCGCCATGTCGAGCCAGTTATGCAGGTGCGGATCGTCGATCAGTTCCTTCACCTTGGCGTCGGTCCGGTAGATGTCTTCGGGATCGCCGGACAGCGCGCACCACCGGAACGGCCCGACGCCCCGGCAAAAGAGCGGGCGGATATAGGCGGGGACGAACCCCGGGAACGCGAAGGCGTTTTCCAGCCCCTCCTCCAGCGCCACCTGGCGAATGTTGTTGCCATAATCGAGCGTCGGGACCCCGGCATTCCAGAAATCCACCATCGCCGCGACATGAACCTTCATCGACGCGCGCGCGGCCCGCTCCACCGCATCGGGGTCGGTCTCGGCCTTGGCGCGCCATTCCGCGACGGTCCAGCCCACGGGCAAGTAGCCGTTGACCGGGTCATGGGCCGAGGTCTGGTCGGTCACCAGATCGGGCCTCACGCCGCGGGCCACAAGCTCGGGGAACATCTCGGCCGCGTTGCCGATCAGACCGACTGATTTCGCGTCGCCGGCCGCGGTCCAGCGCTCGATCATCGCCAACGCCTCATCGACGTTTGTCGCCTTCTCGTCGAGGTACCGGGTGCGCAGGCGGAAATCGACGCGGCTCTCGTCGCATTCCACGGCAAGGCAGCACGCGCCGGCCATCACCGCGGCGAGGGGCTGGGCGCCGCCCATGCCGCCGAGGCCCCCGGTCAGGATCCACCGCCCCTTCAGATCGCCGCCATAGTGCTGGCGCCCCGCCTCGGCGAAGGTCTCATACGTGCCCTGCACGATGCCCTGCGTGCCGATATAGATCCACGACCCGGCCGTCATCTGGCCGTACATGGCCAGCCCCTTGCGGTCTAACTCGTTGAAATGCGCCCAGGTCGCCCAGTGCGGCACGAGGTTGGAGTTGGCGATCAGAACGCGGGGCGCATCGGCATGGGTGCGGAACACGCCCACGGGCTTGCCCGATTGCACCAGCAGCGTTTCGTCGGCGTCGAGCGTTTTCAGCTCGGCCACGATCCGATCGAAATCCTCCCAGGTGCGCGCCGCGCGCCCGATCCCGCCATAGACGACCAACTCATGCGGTTTCTCTGCCACGTCGGGATGCAGGTTGTTCATCAGCATCCGCATGGGCGCTTCGGTGAGCCAACTCTTGGCCGTGATCTCCGGCCCCGTCGGCGGATAGATGTCGCGGATGTTGTGGCGCGGATCGGTCATCCTGTGCCTCCCAGCTCTGGGGCCAGCGCGGCCAGCCTCTCAAGAATGCGTTGCAGATGCGGCCTCAGCGCCGCGGCCTTGCTCTCGTCAAAGGCCCAGCCCTCGGTTTCGCTTTGCAGATGGGTCGATTGGGCAAGCTCCATCTGGATCGCGTGCCACCCCTCGGCCGGCCGGCCATAGTGCCGTGTGGTCCACCCGCCCCGGAACCGGCCGTTCAGGACGCTTGTAAAGCCGGGAGCCGCGGCGCAGATCTCGACCACGCTGCGCTCCACGCGCGGGTCACAGGTGCGCCCGCCATCGGTGCCGATGTTGAAATCCGGCAGCTCGCCCTCAAAGAGCCGGGGCACGATCGAGCGGATCGAGTGGCAGTCATAGAGCAGAGCCACGCCATGCCGCATACACACGCGCTCCATCTCGGCGGCAAGCGCCGCGTGATAGGGCGCATGGAACGCGGCCACGCGTTCGGCAATCTCCTCGTCGGTCGGAGGGTCGAGCCAGATCGCGGCGCCATCGAAATCAGTGAGGGGGACGAGGCCGGTCGTGGCCTGGCCGGGATAGAGCGACTGCCCCGATGGATCGCGGTTTGCATCGACCACATAGCGATGAAACGTGGCGCGGACGGTCGTGGCACCCGGAAGAAGCCCGTCATAGAGCAGGTCGACATGCCAGTCGGTGTCGGACAACTCCTGCCCCCGCGCATTGAGCCGGGCGCCGATCTCATCCGGCAGCCATGTGCCGGTGTGCGGCAGGCCCAGGATCACCGGGCCGTCGCCCTGCACCACCTCGACCGACCTCACCGCCATCCCTCCAGGTCGAGCTCGCGGGCCAACGCGCCCGAGCGCACAAGGCCAGCGGCCGCGGCAATGTCTGGCGCGAGGTAGCGATCCTCGTCGACCCGGGGCACTGCTGCGCGGATCCGGGCGAGCACTGCCTGCAGCTTGGGGCTCGTGGCGAGTGGGGCGCGGAATTCTACACCCTGCGCCGCCGCCATCGCCTCGATCCCGAGGATGGCTTCGAGATTGTCCGCCATTTTCGCCAGCCGCACTGCGCCGTGCGCGGCCATCGACACGTGATCCTCTTGATTGGCCGAGGTCGGGGTCGAGTCGGTCGAGCACGGGTTCGCCAGATGCTTGTTCTCGCTCATCAGGGCGGCCGTCGTGACCTCGGCGATCATCAGGCCCGAGTTCAGCCCCGGCGCCGGCGACAGGAAGGGCGGCAGATCGAACGACAGGGCCGGATCGACCATCAGCGCCACCCGACGCTGGGCGATCGCCCCGGTCTCGGCCAGGGCCAGGGCTATCTGGTCGGCGGCAAACGCCACGGGCTCGGCATGGAAATTGCCGCCGGACAGGATCTCTCCGGTCTCCAGCACAAGCGGATTGTCCGTCACCGCGTTGGCCTCGATCTCAAGCGTCTCGCCCACGACGCGAAGCAGGTCGAGCACCGCGCCCATCACCTGCGGCTGGCAGCGGATGCAGTACGGATCCTGCACGCGGGTGTCGCCCTCGCGGTGGCTTTCCCGGATCTCGGAGCCCGCCATGAGGGCGCGCTGCGCCGCCGCCGCCGCGATCTGCCCGCGATGACCGCGCAGCGCATGGATGGCCGGCTGGAGGGGCGCGGTCGAGCCCATGATCGCGTCGGTCGACAAGGCCCCGGTGACGAGCGCCGCCTCGACGAGCCCCACCGCCCGGAACAGGCCGACGAGCGCGCAGGCGGTCGAGAACTGCGTCCCATTGATGAGGGCCAGTCCCTCCTTCGGGCCGAGCGCGACGGGAGTGAGGCCCGCGCGGGCCAAGGCATCGCCGCCCGGCATCCGCTCGCCACGAACCGCGGCCTCGCCCTCACCGATCATCACCGCGGCCAGATGGGCCAGCGGCGCAAGATCGCCCGAGGCGCCGACCGAGCCCTGCATCGGGATGACGGGCAAAACGCCTTTGCCCAGCATCCCCTCGATCAGAGCCACCGTCGCCCACTGCACGCCCGACGCTCCGCGCCCGAGCGACAGAAGCTTCAGCGCGAGCATCAGTCGCGTGGTCGGCGCATCCAAAGCGGCGCCCACTCCGCAGGCATGGGAGAGGACGAGATTGCGCTGCAGCCGGGCCGTGTCCCCGGCTGGGATGCGCACCGAGGCGAGCTTGCCGAACCCGGTGTTCACACCATAAACGGCCCGGTCGCCCCGTGCCGCAGCCGCAACCGCCTCAGCCGAGGCCTCAATACCGGCCCGCCGTTCCGGATCGAGACCTACGGCCCCATCGCCCCGCCAAAGGGCTTCAAGTTGCGAAAGTTGGGTATGACCGGGAGAGAGGATCACGGCGCTCTCCATGATTGGTCTGGCGCCCGAGAGATGTGCTCGAACCCTGCGCTGGGAAAGAAGACACCCATGTCAGCCAACGCCCCCGCGGATCCGCCGACTCAGAACGTTCACGCCGATGCGGTAGGTCAGCTCGGCCGGATGCGCCGCGTCCCAGATCGCGAGATCGGCCCTCAGCCCCGCCTCGATCCTTCCGCGGTCCGCCATGCCGAGCGCCAGGGCCGCCTCGCGTGTCACCCCGGTCAGGCACTCCTCGGGCGTCAGCCGAAAGAGCGTCGCGCCCATGTTCATGGCCAAGAGCAGCGAGACCATCGGCGACGAGCCCGGGTTGAAATCGGTGGCCAGCGCCATGGGAACGCCGGCGGCGCGAAAGGCTGCGACGGGCGGCACCTGCGTCTCGCGCAGCGTGTAGAACGCGCCGGGCAACAGCACGGCGACCGACCCGTTTGCGGCCAGCGCCTCGGCGTCCGCCTCGGAGGCATACTCGACGTGGTCTGCCGAGAGCGCCCCCATCCGCGCGGCCAAGGCCGTGCCGCCCTGGTGGCTCAACTGTTCGGCGTGGAGCTTCAGCGGCAGCCCGAGCACCTTTGCCCTCGCAAACACCATCTCGATCTCTTCCACCGAGAACGCGATCCCCTCACAAAACCCGTCGACCGCGTCGACCAGCCCCTCGTCGGCCGCCGCCTCGAGCGCGGGCAGGCAGACCTCGGTCAGGTAATCGCGCGAACGCCCTTCGTATTCGGCCGGCACCGCGTGGGCCCCAAGAAAGGATGTCACGACCTCAATGTCACGGACGCGGCCCAGGGCCCGGGCGGCGCGCAGCATCCGAAGCTCGGTGTCGATGTCGAGGCCGTAGCCCGACTTCACCTCGACCGTCGTAACCCCCTCGGCGATCATCGCATCAAGCCGGGGCAGCGCGGCAGCCACCAGCGCTTCAGCCGAGGCCGCCCGCGTGGCCCGCACCGTCGAGACGATCCCGCCGCCCGCCCGCGCGACCTCCTCATAGCTGGCGCCCTCAAGCCGCATCTCGAACTCGCGCGCCCGGTCGCCGCCATGGACCAGATGGGTATGGCAATCGATCAGGCCCGGCGTCACCAGCCGCCCGCCCAGGTCCTCGGCCACGGCTCCCCTCGCCTCGGCCGGACGCTCCGCCGCCGGCCCGGCCCACGCAATCCGCGCCCCGTCGATCAACACGGCCCCCCGCTCCACCAGCCCATAGGGCACCGGGCCGGCCGCCATGGCCGCGAGCGTGGCGTTGGTCAGAAGCCGCATGCCTGTGCCTCTTTCGGGAGTTGCCGCAAGGGCCACGCATCCACTATTATGTCTATACAATTAGCTGTCAACGGGAGCCGCGCTATGACCGTGATCCGGGCCGACCGGGCTCTGTTGCCCCAGGGCTGGGCCGCGGACGTCCGCCTCGAGATCGGCGCCGACGGACGCATCGCATCCGTCGCGCCGGGCGCGGGATCAGCCGAGGGAGAAGCCTTGCACGTCGCGCTCCTCCTCCCGGCCCCGATCAACGCCCACTCCCACGCCTTTCAGCGCGCCATGGCCGGCCTGACGGAGGGGCGTGGCCCCGATGCGGACGGGCAGGACAGCTTCTGGACATGGCGCCAGCTTATGTACCGCTTCCTCGACCAACTGACCCCGGAGCAGGTCGAAGCCATCGCCGCCCTCGTCCAGATGGAGATGCTGGAGGCCGGCTATGCGGCGGTGGCGGAATTCCACTATCTCCACCATCAGCCCGACGGCACGCCCTATGACGACATTGCCGAAATGTCGGCCCGCATCGCGGCGGCCGCTGGGCAAACGGGCATCGGCTTGACGCTCCTGCCCGTGCTCTATCGCTGGGGCGGGTGCGACGGGCGGCCGCTTGGCTCAGGTCAGCGCCGCTTCGGCAATGGCCCCGACCGCTTCGCACGCATCATGGAGAGGGCCGCCGCGGCCCTGTCGGGCGGGCCAGCCGACTGGGCGCTTGGCGTCGCACCCCACTCCCTGCGCGCGATCGACCGGGAAACGCTGTCCGAGGTCCCGGCCATGACCGAGGGCCCAATCCACATGCACATTGCGGAGCAGGTGGCCGAGGTGGAGGAGGTCGAGGCGCATTTCGGCGCGCGCCCGGTCGCGTGGGCGCTGGAGAACCTGCCGCTCAGCCCCCGCTGGAACCTCGTCCATTGCACACAGATGACGCCAGCCGAGACCGACGGGCTTGCCCGGAGCGGTGCAACCGCAATTCTCTGCCCGATCACCGAAAGCAATCTGGGCGACGGGATCTTCGACGGCGTCCGGTTCCTGGCGGCCGGCGGCCACATCGCCATCGGCTCCGACAGCAATGTCCGCATCGGGCTGACCGAAGAGCTTCGGACGTTCGAGTACAGCCAGCGCCTGCGCGATCACAGCCGGGCCGCGTTGGCGACCGACCGGCAGAGCACCGGCCGCCGGCTCTGGGAGGCGGTCTGCGATGGCGGAGCTCGCGCTGCAGGGCGGGCCTCCGGGGCGCTGTCTCCAGGCTCCTGGGCCGACCTGATCGCGGTCGATATCGCGCATCCCGACCTTGCGGGCTTGCGCGGGGACGCCGTGCTCGACGCCCTCGTTTTCGCAGCCGGCGATACGCCGGTCTCCGAGGTTTGGTCGGCCGGGCGCCATATGGTGCGGGCCGGGCGCCACATCCACCGCGATGCCGTCCTGCACCGCTATGCCCGGGCCGTCGCCTCCCTGCGCGCCTGACGCCTTCGCGTCCTTGATCGCTGACCCCGCCGTCGCTAGCCTCACGCCACGGCGTGGCCCGCGCCGCCCTCCTCCCATCGGGGAAGCAGCAGACCTGTGGGGCCAATAAGTCATCGACCCATCCAGGCGGGCCGACGCATGAGGGAGGGGTGCGACAATGCCCGTGAGGAAAGGTCTGACATGAGATTGTCCGTTCCGATCTATCGGCTGAAACGCCGCGCCAAGACCCTTGCGCGGGAAGACGGCATCCCGCTCAACGCCGCTCTCGACCGTATCGCGCAGGACGAGGGCTTTGCCCGCTGGAGCCTGCTCGCCGCCCGCTTGGGCGACACAGCCCCCGCGGCGGCGCTCCTGCCCCGGCTCGACCCGGGCGACGTGGTGCTGCTGGCGGCACGCCCGGACCACGGCAAAACGCTCCTGGCGCTCGAATTGCTGACAGAGGCCGCAGCGCAAAGCCGCCGCGCAGTGTTCTTCACGCTCGACTACACCGAGGCGGGCACGCGGGCGCGCCTTGACACGGTCGGCGCCATCGCGCGGGGATTGGCGGACCGGATCGAGATCGTCACCGACGACGCCATCTCGGGCGAGTTCATCGCCGACCACCTCGCCGACGCCAGGCCGGGAACGCTGGCGGCCGTCGACTACCTGCAGATCCTCGACCAGCAGCGCACGAAGCCAGCGCTGCACGACCAGATGGACCGTCTGACGGCCTTCGCGCGGGAGACGGGCACGATCCTGGTGTTCATCTCCCAGATCGACCGGCGCTTCGAGGCCGCCACGGCGCCCCTCCCCGGCCTCACCGACCTGCGCCTGCCGAACCCGATCCCGCCCGGCACGTTCTCCAAGGCGATCTTTCTGAATGACGGTGCCCTGCAGCTTCAATCGCTGAACTAGCGCGGCTTCGTTGGTCCGGGTGGCCCGTTCGGGTCGCCTGGACCCGAAGGCCCTACTTTACCAGCAGCACCCAGTCCTCGGTCTCGCTCTGCCAGTCGCCGTGAATACAGGGGCGCCGCGCCGTCTCCCGGTAGCCGCACCGCTCGTAAAGCCGCCGCGCGCCTCCATTGTCGCCGGCCACGATCACACTCATCCGGGACAGCCCCTCGTCCGCTGCAAGCCGCTCGGCCAGCGCAAGCAGCGCCGTGCCGAAGCCCTGCCCCCGCGCCTCGGGCACCGTTGCCAGGATGTTGACGTACCACGTGCCCCGAACCTCGTTCTCGAGCTCCACGAGCGGACGAAAGACCTCGGGCATATCCGGCCCGATCTCCTCGGGCTCCGGGGACAGGGCATAGCCCGTAAGAGCCGCCAATGCCCCCTTCCCCCGGTCCGCCACGATCACCTTGCCTGTTGCCGCACGCTCGACCTGCCGCCGGCGGCCGACTTCCCAAGGATCTTCACCCGGCTTGGCCAGACCCTGCCAGACATAAAGCGGCAGCCCATGCCCGGCATAGTTCACCAGCTCCGCAAGCCGTGGCCCATCCTCGGCCCGCGCCATCCGATACGGCGGCTCCAACGCAATCATACCGACCTCCTCTGCCCTCACGCACGGGAGCACGTTGGCCGACCCGCCAAGCGCTCACCCCGTGCCATTACCTCAGAAAAAGGCCCGATAGCAGTGCAGAGCGACCAGACTCGTTGACCGAACGCGCGTCTTACAGGCCCGCCAAAGGTCAAGAGCACACGCGAACAAGGAGGCCCACCTCTCCCGCGTGGCGTCGAAGAAGCCCTGGGCCCGCTCTACCTTGATCAACGACTCGACGTAGGTGATCCAAACCTGTTCCGTCTGCGCCAGACGCATCGCGGCGGACAACCGCGCCCGCGGCCCCTTGCCCTTAGGATAAGTGCGGTCGTTTTCGGCGGTGACCGAGACGGTCGAGCCTTGTCACATCCTGTGCTGCCTACGAGGTCCGGACAGAGCCCAGAGTCCCTGTTGCTGCACTTTTGACCGATTTCAGTACTGAGGATTTCGTGGTGGTGATGCACGTGTTGGCGAAGTGCGGCTGGCCATTAAAACCACGGCTGCGCAGAAGGCAATGGCAGATGCAACCTGAACGACGGTCTGAAAGTCATATGCCTGTGCAATAAATCCTACTGCAGGCCCGGCCAGCAACCCGGTGACCATGAGGGTGTTCCAGTAAATGGCCGTGGCATGGGCGGGGCGATCTTCGGCGAATGATTGCACATAGCTGATCCCAAGGCTTGCGTAGATTCCATAGTAAAGCCCCTCTAACGCCGCGCCGAACAGCATCTGCGAAAAGGACTGAACTGATGCCAGCAGCTGAATGGTGATAACAGCAAGAAGTGTCGTTGCGATCAAAGCTGGACGCATCCCAAATCGCGCAATGATCGTTGGTGTCGAAAAAATTGCGATAACCTCGACAAAGGTCTTGATGCTAAAGGCAACGCCTGGAGCAAAGCCGGGCAGACCGACCTCCCGCACATAAAACAGCGGCAGGGACGAAAACGTTAGCGAATGCGCCAGAGAGAGGCAAAAAACAAAGGCAGCGGCGAGCCACAATCCTTTTGATGCATTAGTTGTAAATGCCGCAGCACCGGCTTTGGGCTTTGCAGGAGCCGCTACGTCACGTGGCAAACCCAACCACCAAAGGCCAACCCAGACGAATGAGAGGCCCAGCGCTGCGTAGAATACCGCCTCCGCACCGACCTGATCGGCAATTAAGAATGTAACGGCAGGACCAATCATCCACGCGGTGGAGGTCGTCGCGCGCATATAGGCATTGAAACGGCTTCGCTCAATCTCCTGGCGCTCCGCCAGACTGCCGCCAAGACTGAACATCGTTGACACTGCACTTGAACTCAAGCCGAAACCAACCACGCCCAATGTGAGTATGGTCCAGAGCTTTGGCACGAGCGAAAGCGATAGCGCCGCCAACATATAGCCAATTGCTGCAGCTCCAACTAATGGGAAAACCCGCGCGCCGTTGTCGATGAGTCGGGCAAATTGACGATTTGCTGTGAGCGTGAGGCACACCGCCAAAGCCGAGTAGACGCTGATCATCCAGGGTTCGTGTCCCAGCCCGTCCACCAGAAAGAAGGCCATGTAAGGGACGATCATGGCGCTGCAAATCGTCCCGCAAAACAGGAGCAGCAAAAACGGCAGCAATGAAATGATCTTGCGATTCATCTCTCTACTATACGGATGTGTCAGTCACGGAGGGCGAATTAGGCACATATACAACCTTCAACATGACCCTCAAGCGACAAAAGCTGCAATTCACCTAGTTGAAACTAAAGTGCCCTTTGTCCGCATCCCGGACATAGTCCCGGTGCCAAAACCCATGTTCCCAAAGCGGACATAGTGGCCAACGGCCGAAGCCCTCATTTTCTCAACGGCTTGGGTTGCTGAGCCCCTTTGGACAAGTCAACATCGTGTCTGGACGGGTCGCGGAATAATCTCCAAACCCGCATGCCGACCGCTGCGCAACACTGTGGGCATGGACCAAACGAAAAGCGGCGGCCCCGGGGGACCGCCGCCGCACATCGCTTCATCGAAGCTCAGAGGCCCCATTTCTCCGCCGTGGCATCGAAGAAGCCCTGCGCCTGTTTCACCTTGATCCAGTTGTTCACGTAGTTGATCCACACCTGGTCCGTCTGTGGCAGCAGCATCGCGATGGGCGATGGCGCGCGGGGGCCCTCGACCGGGATCGAGCGCACCTGCGGGAACTTCTCGACCAGCGTCGCGCCCTCGATGTTCGACGTGATGAACACGTCCGCACGGCCGGCCAGCACCTCCTGGTGGCCCAGAACCGGCGCCTCGACGATCGAGATCTCGGCCTCGGGGAACCACTCCTTGACGTACTTCTCGAAGGTCGTGCCAAGCGTCGCCGCCACGGTCACCTCTCCCTGATTGATCGAGTCCCAGCCCGTGAATCGGTCGATCTTGTCGGAGGTGGTGAAGGGGAAGATCTGCACCGAGATGTAGCTCTCGGAAAAGCCCGCGGCCTTCATCCGCGGCGGGCTGATCGAGGCCGAGCCCGTCATGTGGTAATTGCCCGCGACCACGCCGTTTACCAGCGTCTTCCAGTCGGTCGCCACAAGCTCCAACTCAACGTCGAGGTCCTTGGCAAGCTCGGTCACCACGTCGATATCGTACCCCTCATAGGAGTTCGTGGCCGGATTTCGCACCGACATCGGGTTCCAGTCGCCCGTCGTGCCCACCTTCAGGACGCCGTCGTTGAGGATCTCGTTCAGCGCCGACTGCGCCATCGCCGGTACCGCAGTTGCCGCCGACACGGCCATCGCCGCCGCAATCGTCATCCACTGTTTCATAGGTCTCTCCCCGTCCATTGTCGGATCTTGCACGGTCCCAATGCCGCACCCGCGAAACATCCTGATTGCCGGCCTCCGATATGTATATATAAAATTGCCTGAACTTCAGGGGCTGGGACAGAATGACCGACGCGATATCGGCCGAGGAGATCGCCGTCGAAATCTCGGGCCTCTCGAAATGGTTCGGCACATTCCAGGTCCTGAAGGACATCTCGCTGACCTCGCACTATGGCGAAAAGATTGTGATTTGCGGGCCTTCGGGCTCGGGCAAATCCACGCTTGTGCGCTGCATCAACCGGCTGGAGGTGCACCAGCAGGGCTCGATCCGCGTGGGCGGGGTCGAGATCGACGGCTCCCGTGCCGCCACCGAAAAGATCCGCGCCGAGATCGGCATGGTGTTTCAGCAGTTCAACCTGTTTCCGCATCTGAGCGTCCTGCAGAACCTCACCCTCGGGCCGATGAAGACCCGCGGGCTGACGCGAAAGGCGGCCGAGGAGCGGGCGATGCACTACCTCGAGCGCGTCCGCATCCCCGAGCAGGCGCAAAAGCGCCCGGCCCAGCTCTCGGGCGGCCAGCAACAGCGCGTGGCCATCGCGCGCTCGCTCTGCATGGACGCGCGGATCCTGCTGTTTGATGAGCCCACCTCGGCGCTCGACCCCGAGATGATCGCCGAGGTGCTCGATGTGATCCGAGATCTCGCCGCCGACGGAATGACCATGATCGTCGTCACCCACGAGATGGGGTTTGCGCGCAGCGCGGCCGACCGGATGGTGTTCATGGATGGCGGCGAGATCGTCGAGACGGGCCCGACGGGCGCGTTCTTCGACAATCCCCGCTCCGCCCGCTGCCAACGGTTTCTCGACCAGATCCTCCGCCATTAGGGACCGCCCATGAAAAAGCTCTGGCTGCTCGCCCCCCTTCTCCTGCTCATGGGCTGTGGCGGCGAGCCTGGCACCTGGGGCTGGTACGTGATCGACCCGACGACGCCCGCCGGCGCCACCAACGTGAGGTTCCTCGTTGGCGGGTTCTGGGCGACGATCCAGCTGTCGGTTTTGGCCGCGGTTCTGTCGATGGCCCTGGGGCTTCTGGTGGCGCTGCCGGGGCTCTCGTCCAACTGGGCGGTCCGTCTGCCAAGCCGGATCTATATCGAATTCGTCCGGTCGATCCCGCTCCTGCCGCTGCTCTTCTGGGTGTTCTACGGCCTGCCCGTGATCCTGCGGCAGATGGGATATCCCGTGAGCTTCGATCCGTTCTGGGGTGCGGTCATCACGCTCGCGATCTCCGACAGCGCGTTTACGGCCGAGATCTATCGGGCCGGCATCCAGTCGATCCCCCGCGGTCAGACCGAGGCCGCCCAGACGATCGGGCTCAGATACACCCAGACGATGCGCTATGTCGTGCTGCCCCAGGCGATCCGGCGGATCCTGCCGCCCCTGGCCAACCAGTTCATCTACATCGTGAAAATGTCGGCCTTTGCGAGCGTCATCGGCATGCAGGAACTGACGCGGCGCGCCAACGAGCTCGTCGTGACCGAGTACCGCCCGCTGGAAATCTATACGCTTCTCGTTCTGGAATACCTCGTTCTCGTCCTCATCATCTCGTTCTTCGTCCGCTGGCTGGAGCGTAAGATGGGCTCCGACGAACGGGTCTAGCAAAGGAGCCTCCGCGCGGACCCAAGGGCTGCAAGCCCGCCGCGGAATCTCCTTGCCGCCCCCAAGGCCCGGCGATGGCGCGGCTCAGCACGCTCCTTCAAACGCGCCGTAATCCTCTACGAGCGCATTCACCGCACAATCAAAAAGCCGACGCCCATCCTCGGGAGATGCGAGGGCCGAATGCGATCCAACCCGCCCATCCGGAAACGCCGCCCGGTGCGCGTCGGGCGGTCCGTGCCTGTCGCCTGCATGGGCGGCGATGAAGTCCGGAGACAGCTTGTCAGGCGGCGCCTCGGCGGCCGTACCCGCCGCCCTGTGAACGATCCCGGTCACGGCCTGCGTCACCGCCACCTCCGACGGCGTCGCGTGCATCCCCTCCCAGTGGCCATAGAGCTCCGCCCGCAATGTCGCCACGGGGCCCAAGCCCCACCAGCTCTCCACGCGCACGGGGCACGGCGCCTCTTCGGCCACCGCCCGCAAGGGTGCCACATTGGCCCCGTGCCCGTTCAGCACATAGACCCGACGGAACCCCTGCGCCGCGAGCCCCCCGATCACCTCGTGCGCCATCGCCTCAAAGAGCCCCTCGGACAGCGACACCGTCCCAGGAAACCCCGTATTGAACGGAGCCGGGGCATAGGCCAGCGGAGGCGCGACCACCACACCCATCCGCCGGGCCGCCTCGACGGCCACAGCCTCGGCACAGATCGCGTCGGTCCCGATCAGCCCGATCGGCCCGTGCTGCTCGACCGACCCGGTGGGCAGGATCACGCCCCCGCCCGCCGCGATATAGGCCCCGACCTCGGGCCAGGTCATCCGCATCAGCTCCACCGCGACCGCCCCACCATCTTGACCCACATACTCCCGCCGGAGGCGCCCGGCCTCACAGCGAATAGCCCTCGGCTTCGGAGCGGAGCGCGAACAGATCGCCCGGATGGGTCAGCACCGCATAGGTGACGCGCCGTGCCGCCCAGTGGGTCAGCCGGCGCACCCGCAAAAGCGCCGCCCCCTCCGAAACGCCCAGCGCCTCTGCCTCGCGGGCGGAGGCCACACGCGCCGTGATCTCATGGTCGACGCAGGAATAGGGCACGTGCTCCAGCAACCATTCGTTGGCGCTCACCTCCGCGAAGTCGGCTGCCAGCGCAGCGGGCGCCAGTGCGACGTTGATCCAGCGATCCTCATGCTGGAACACCCGCGCCCCCGCCCAGTGCCGCCCGACGACCCGCAGCATCCGCGCCCCCCGCTCGACCCGCAGAAGATCGGCCACCACCGCCCGGGGCGCCGCATGCCGCCGCTGCACCAGCTCATAGCGATAGGCAAAGCCCAGCGCCTCAACCTCGGCCCGCATCCGCGGCACCCGGATCAGCACGCCGCTGGGGTCGCGCTCGGCCACCAACGTCCCGGCGCGCCGCCGACGCACCAAAAGCCCCTCGTCGGCCAACTCCCGCAGCGCGCGGTGCACCGTTAGCCGCGAACAGCCGAACTCGCCCGCCAGCACCTCCTCGCTCGCCACACGCGCGCCAGCCACCAGAATGCCCTCGTCGATCTGCGATCTCAGCGCGTCCTTCACCCGCTGATAGGCAGGCACTTTCTGGGCCATGGGTCTGCGTCCTCCACGGCCAATTATATAGACAAATCCGAGACCCGCCGATAGCCTAGGCCGCGCGAAGGGAGCCTCCATGTCAGCCTGGATCAAGATGATCGCGGACGCCGACGCCGATGCCACGCTGCGGGCCGAGCTCGACCGCGCGCGCACCCCCCATGGCACCGTCGACAACGTCATGCGGGTCCATTCGCTCCGCCCCGCCACCATGCGCGGCCACGTCACGCTCTATCGCGCCTGCCTGCATGACGACGGCAACACCCTGCCGACATGGTTTCAGGAGGTCATCGCCTCCTATGTCTCTATCCTGAACGGCTGCCCCTATTCCTATGCCAACCACTGGAAGAACGCCGCACACCTGATCGGCGACCCCGCCCGCGCCGCCGCGATCGAAGCCGCGCTCCAGGCGCGGGCGCCCGCCGATGCGTTCGACGGGCCGCATTTGGCGCTCCTGGCCTATGCCGAAAAGCTGACGCTGCATCCCGGCGCGATGGAAAAGGCCGACGTCAAACGCCTTCAGGCCCTCGGCATCCCCGACGGCGAGATCCTCGAGGCCAATCAGATCGTCGGCTACTTCTGCTATGTGAATCGGCTCCTCAACGGCCTCGGCGTCACCACCGCGGGCGACACCGTCGGCTACTACAAGGACGCGCCATGACCGACATTCCCGTGATCGATATCGCGCCCCTGCGCGACGGCACCGGCGCGTCTGACGTCGCCAAGGCGCTCCATGCCGCCTCCACCGGGCCCGGCTTCATCTATGTCACGGGCCACGGGATCGACGAGGCGCTGATCGACGAGGCCCGCCAGACGGCGCTGACCTTCTTCCGACAGCCCGATACGGCCAAGGCAGAGGTCGCGGTCACAGGCAATCACCGCGGCTGGCTCGGAACCGGCCGCGCCGTCATGGCCGACGATGTCAAACCCGACCTCAAGGAAAGCTTCGTCTGGGGCTACCAGACGGCGGCAGGCGACACGCCCGACGACCATCCGCTCAGCGGGGCCAACAAATGGCCCGCCGCTCCCGCCATGGAGCCCGTCTGTACCGCCTATTTCGCCGCCGCGAACGACGTGGCACTCCACCTCATGCGGGGCTTCGCCCTCGGGCTCGGCCTGGCACCGGACGCATTCCTCAAGACGGCCGACCAACCGATCTCGCGCTGTTCCTTCGTCTACTACCCGCCCCAGCCGGCGGAGGCGGGCGCCGGCCAGTTCGGCGTCGGCCCCCATACCGATTTCGGAGTTCTGACCGTCCTCTGCCAAGACGGCAACGGCGGCCTCGAGGTCGAAACGCCGGACGGACGCTGGATTGCGGCACCCCCGATCCCCGGCACCCTCGTCGTCAATGTCGGCGACCTCCTGGGCCGCTGGACCGACGGGATCTACCGCTCCACGCCCCATCGCGTCATCAACCGCTCGGGGCGCGAGCGCCTCTCGCTGGTCCTGGCCTACGACCCCAACCCGGAAACGATGATCGACGCGCGCGATATCCTCGGCGCTGGCCATACGCCCAAAGCGCCCCCCATCACCTGCGGCGACTATCTCACCTGGCGCTTCGGCAGGGCGTTTGGAGGCAAAGCGGCCAAGTGAGCTACACCGCGGCCGAGCTGGCGGACGGTGCCCGCAATATGCTGGAGGGCTGCGCCGAGCTCGCGCCCGGCATGTCCCTCCTGATCATCGCCGAGCCCCCGGAAAGCGGCCCGCAGCCCTACTACGACCCCGGCCTCGCCCCGGCCGTCGCCGCCGTGGCCGAAGGGATCGGCGCCGAGGTCGAGATCCTCCACCGCCCTTTCGACCCCGTCGTGCGCGACCCCGAGCCCGCCCTCGCCGCACGGATCGATGCCGCCGACCGCGTCCTCTTTCTCGCCCGTCTTGGCGATCAGCTGCGGTTTCGCGACAGGACCGGGGCCACGCCGTGCGTGATGTCCTACGCGCTCGACCGCGAGATGCTCGCCTCCCCGTTCGGGCGTATCCCCCACGCGTCCATGGTGGCCTTGAAGGCGCTCATCGACGGCGCGCTGGCCACGACGGATGAGATCCGCGTCACGTGCCCCGCCGGCACCGAGTTCCGCGCGCCAGGCGCCGCCTTTCCAGTGGGCGGCGGCGACACGGTCACCCGGCGCTTCCCGCTCTCCGTTTTCTCGCCCGTGCCAAGCCGCGTCACCGGACATGTGGCGCAAAAGGGCTTTCTCTGCGCCACCGGCTCCCAGGCTTACGAGCCCCCGGCCTGCGAAATCGCCGACACGCTTTTCGTCGCCATTGCGGGCGACCGCCTCGTGGGCTTCGACGGGACAGCCCTCGACGTGTTGGCCGCGCGCGAACATTACGACTACGTCGCGCAGCTCTTCGGCCTCGATCGCGACGCCACCCATTCCTGGCACGGCGGCATTCATCCGGGCTGCGCCTACACCCGGCCGGCGTCGCAGAATTTCGACCGCTGGAGCAACGGCGCCTTCGGCAATCCGCGTCTTCTTCACTTCCACACCTGCGGCGCTGACCCGCCGGGAGAGATTTCCCTCAACATCCTCGACCCGACGTTGTGGGTCGGTGGCACGGCGCTGGTCGATGCCGGGCGGCTGCGTCCGGAGCGGCTCGCGGGCGGTCCCCAGTTCCTCGCCGCACATCCGATGCTGGCCCATGCGCTGGCTCATCCGACGCGCGAGGTTGGCGCGCCATCGGGACAGCTCAGCTTTCGCGACGCTTAACCATTTGGCAACAAGTCATATAATGAGTCATATGGAAGTAATATGGTTCTCATATGGTATTCATATTCGAGTCATATGGTATTCATATCCGGTCCGGCGCTCGATTCCCGCACCACCAGCTCGACCGGCGCGCGTGTCACGGCAGGCGGCGCAGACCCATCGTCAATCCACCGCAACAGGCTCTCGGCGGCGCCTTCGCCAAACTCGGCCGTGTTGCAGCGCACCGAGCTAAGGCGCGGAAAAGACAGGGAACATTCCTCGATATCATCGAAGCCGACAAGCCGGAAATCGGTGCCAACCCTCACGCCACGCTCGGCAAACCCGCTCAGCATGCCCAGCGCAACGAGGTCGGAGAAGCACACGCCGCCATCGATGGTGTCGTCCAGGGTCAAAGCTAAGTCGCGACCAAAGCTTCGGCTCGGACGCCCCTGAAAACAAACGGGTTTCATTCCTTCGGCAGTCATCACATCGGCATAGCCGGACATCCGCTCCAAGGTGATCGGCCGATCCTCCAGACCGCCAAAAAACCCGATCCGACGGCACCCCATCTCGATCAGATGCCGCGTCGCCAGTGCGCCGCCGGTGCTGTAGTCGAGGGATGCAAAGGGAAAAAGCTCCGTTCTTTCATCGACTTGCCGGAGGACCTGCATGGCCGGCAAGCCGGCCCGCCGGATCTGCTCGAAGTGATCGTCCGGCCCGCCATAGGCCGGCGAAATCACGAAGGCCGCAACGCCGTGCTCGATCATGGTATCGATGACCCGCCCCTGCAGCGCCGGGTCCTCGTCGGTGTTGGCGATGACCGTGGCATAGCCTTTTCGCGCAAAGGCCATCTGTGCCGAGGCGGCGAACTCTGTGAAAAAAGGGTTCCGCAAGTCATTGATAACTAACCCTATGAGGCCCTTTGACCCGCCCCTCAACCCGGCCGCGGCGCGGTTATAGACATAGCCCAATTCGGACATTGCCGCCTCGACCTGCGCGCGCGTGCTGTCCTTCACGAGGGGCGAGTTGCGCAGCACCAGCGACACCGTCGACTTCGACACGCCCGCCTGGCGCGCAACATCGATAATGGTCGCCCGCTTCGGCATACTAGTCCACGCCGTGGAGCCGCAGCAGCAGGCCCATCCGCTCCTCGGCGAGGTCGGGGCGAGACAGCAGCCTCGCCGCACTGGCGAGGCGGTAAACCTCTGAATAATGGGTGATTTCCCGTGAGGACTGGAAACCGCCCGGCATCACGAAATGGCTCTGCGCCCCGTTGAGCCACGCCAGAAACGCGATGCCCGCTTTGTAGAACTGCGTCGGCGCTTTGAAGATCTCGCGGGACAGCGGCACGGTTGGGGCAAGCAGAGCGTGGTAGGTCTCGCCGTCATTTTGAGCAAGAGCTTCAAGGGCTTGCGCGGCGGCGGGTGCAATGGCCGCGAAGGCGCCGAGGAGCGCGTGGGAGTGGTGGGTCCCATCGCCCTCGATCAGAGGGGCGTAGTTGAAGTCGTCACCCGTGTAGAGGCGAACGCCGGCGGGAAGACGCGCGCGGAACGCCTCCTCATGCGCTTGATCCAACAGGGAAATCTTGATGCCATCGACCTTGGCCGAGTGGGCCTCGATCAGGGTGAGCACCATGTCGGAAGCTGACGCGACATCAGTCGAGCCCCAATAGCCGCGTAGCGCCGGATCGAACATGTCACCGAGCCAGTGGAGGATTACGGGCGCTTCAGCTTCCGCCAGTAGTCCACTGTAAAGGCTCATGTAATCATCTTGATCGGCCTCAATCGCGGGGAGGGCCCGGGAGGCCATGAGGATCACCTCTCCCCCCGCCGCTTCGATCGCTTCCATCTGTTCGCGATAGGCGGCGCGGATCGCGTCGAGGGATGTCAGGTCGGCCAGCGTCCTCTGGTCGGTGCCTGCGCCGCAGGCCACGCGGGGTTTGAGCGGGTGGGCCTTGGCCTCGACCATCGTGCGTTCGATCAGTTCCTTTGCCGTGGGCCAGTCGACGCCCATCCCCCGCTGCGCGGTGTCCATCGCCTCGGCAAGGCCAAGTCCCTGATCCCAAAGCCAATTCCGAAAGCGTAGGGTATTGTCCCAGTCCACGGCCGGGCGGCCGACCCACGGATCGCGCTCGGCCAGCGGATCGGACACGACATGGGCCGCAGCAAACGCCGTCCGGGTGAAGGGACCGGTGGGTGCACGGGGAACCAGCGGATCACGTTCCAGTTCAAAGGGTTCCAGCGCATTGTTGTATGTCGGAAGTGTCAGCATGGGTCACGCGCCCGACGGCAGATCGAAGACGAGGATGCCATCAAGACCCCCTTCGGCATGAGCAACGAGCCCGGCCCCCAGCGCCTTGTGGTCGGGATGCTCCTGGTAGCGGGCGAGCGCGTCCCAATCCGAGAAATCCACGGTGAATCCATGGAGATACCCGCGTTCGATCTTTTCGGGACTTTCGGAACGGCCGGCGTGGATATCGAGCAGACCATCGATCTTGGGCTTGATCGCGGTCAATTCATCCCAAAGGGCAGCGATCTTGGCCTCGGAGACGTCGTCGCGGAATCTGATGAGGACGATGTGACGGATCATGCAGCAACCTCAATGCCTTGTGCGGCCTTTATCATGTCGGCGCACTTCTCTCCGATCATGATTGCAGCGGCGTTGGTGTTCGACGAGATGATGTCTGGCATGATCGAGGCGTCCGCGACGCGGAGCCCCTCGATCCCGCGCAAACGGAGGTGCGGGTCCAGCACCGCCGCGTCATCTCCCCCCATCCGACAGGTGCCGGCGGCGTGGTGCGACGTCTTGGAGTGCTCACAGATGAAGTCGAAATACTCCTGATCTGTCTGGACCTCGGGACCAGGCAGGCGCTCGCGCTTGATGAAACGGCCCATGGCCTCACCGCCGAGGATCTCCTGGGTCAGTTTAAGGCCGCGGATCGACATCTCGCGGTCGCGCGAGTCCTGCAGGTAGTTCGGGTCGATCAGCGGCGCCTTTAGCGGATCATCGCTTTGAAGGCGCACCGTGCCGCGGGAACGGGGCCGGAGGTAGCACGAATTGAGGGTGACACCGCCCTGCGGCATTGCCATGACCCCGCTTTCGATGCCGGTGCCAAGGCCCAGGTGGAACTGCAGGTCCGGCGAGCGGGCGTCGGGGTCGGCGTACCAGAAGCCGCCTGTCTCGAAGAGCGATGAGGCGACTGGGCCCTTTCGCGTGAGCAGGTATTGCACGGCCGCGACGGCCGAGAGGTGGAGCTTGGCGTAGCGGTCATAGGTGTGGGGGCCGTTCACCTCGCAGATGCAGTAGAGATCGAGATGGTCTTGCAGATTCGCGCCGACCTCAGCCTGGTCGAAGCGGACCGGGATGCCGAGCGACGTCAGGTGGTCGGCCGGGCCGATGCCGGACAGCTGCAACAGCCGGGGGGAACCAATGGCGCCAGCGGCCAGGATCACTTCGGTCGTGGCGGTCAGGCGCATACCGTCCATCAACTCTACCCCAGTGGCCCGGCCCCGGTTGAGCGTGATGTGGCGAACCTGGGCGCCGGTGCGGATCTCGAGATTGCGGCGCCGACCCTGGATCGGGGCAAGGTAGGCCATCGCCGCAGACGACCGGCGGGCATTGCGCTGGGTCAGTTGGTAGTAGCCCACGCCATCCTGGCTGGCGCCGGTCATGTCGTAGTTGCGCGGGATGCCAAGGGCAGCTGCGGCCTCGAAATAGGCTTCGCAGATCGGCAGGGGCGCGATGGGGCGGGAGACACCCAGCGGGCCGCCTTTGCCGTGGAAGGGCTCGGCAAAGCTGTCATTGTCCTCGGCTTTCCGAAAGTAGGGCAGCACGTCGTCATAGCCCCAGCCGATGCAGCCCTTCTGGCGCCATTCGTCATAGTCGATGGCGTTGCCGCGGGTATAGATCTGGGCGTTGATGGCCGACCCGCCGCCGATCACCTTGGCCTGCGTATAGCGGAACACCCGGTCCTTCATGTGCGTCTGGGGCACGGTGGACCAGCCCCAGGACCCGATGCCCTTGGTCATTTTCGCAAAGCCCGCGGGCAGATGATAGAACGGGTGCCGGTCGGAGCCCCCCGCCTCGAGCAGGAGCACCTTCGCCTCACGCATTTCCGAAAGGCGCGCGGCCAGTACGGAGCCGGCGCTGCCGCCTCCTATGATGATGTAGTCGCATCCTTTTTCCATGATGCTCCCTCTTCAGAGCCGTGGGATAGAGAGGCCGCCGTCAACAGGCAGCACGGCGCCCGTGGCGAAAGCCATCTGGCCTGTCACGAGCGGCAGGACGGTGGCGGCGATGTCGGCAGGCTGGCCCCAGCGCTTCGCCGGAACGAGACCGTCTTCGATGCGGGCGGTGTAGGGGTCGCGGACGGCGGCGGTCATCGGCGTGGCGATGATGCCGGGTCGAAGCTCGAAGACACCGATGCCATGGGGGGCAAGGCGGGTGGCAAAGAGGCTGGCCATCATCGAGGCGCCGGCCTTCGAGATGCAATACTCGGCGCGCTCGATCGAGACCATCTCGGCGCTTACCGAGGTGACGAACACCAATGATCTATAGGCCTCATCGTCGCGAGACAGCATGCGACGGGCGACCTGTTGGGCAAGGAAGAACGCACCGCGGAGGTTCACGGACAGAACGAAGTCGAAGCTTTCGGGGGCGAGATCGAGCATGTCGCCCCGCACCTTGGCCGGGACACCTGCATTGGAGACGAGTGCAGTGACCGGCCCGGCCGTTTCCTCCACTTGGTCAAGCAGCGCTCCGTGGCCGTCGATCCGGGTGAGGTCGTGTCTGTGATAGCTGGCCGTGGGGCCAAGACGGTCGAGCGCCGCGACGACGTCGGGCGCATCGCCCGGCGCCTCAGAGGTGATCGCGACGCGCCAGCCGTGGCTGATGAGCGCCTCGGCGATGCCGAGGCCGATACCGCGTTGACCGCCGGTGATGAGGGCAACGGGGCTCATGCCGCGAGATCCTTTGCAATCGCCTCGGCGGCACGGAGGGCGAGCGCGGCAACGGTGAGGGCCGGATTGACCGCAGCGGAAGTTGGCAAGGCCGCGGCATCGACCACGAAGAGGTTGGGATGGTCCCACGATCGGTTGTCGGGATCACAGACCGAGGTCGCGGGGTCGTCGCCGATCCGTGCTGTGCCGCACTGGTGCGAGGGAACGCGCCCATCGAAGAGGCGGGAGAGGGTGACGGGGAAGCCGGCCGCGCGCAGCGTGGATTTGGTTTTGGAAACGAGCTTGCGATGGGCTGTCATGTTGGACCGGCGCCAGGCGAGGCGAATGCGGTCGCCCTTTAGCGTCACCCGGCTCTCGGGGTCGGGCAGGTCCTCGGAGATCAGGTAAAGGTCCAGCGCGTGGTGCGAGATCCAGCGCGCGACCGGCATCGGCAGTTGGGGCACCTGGATCTTGAGGATGTCGGGGGTCACGCGGCCGAGGAGTTGGACATTGCCGAGGGGCTTCCCGCCGCTGCCATCGGACAAGTACCAATCGTTAATCCCAAACGTTTTCTGGTAGGTCGCGTCGTTGCGAAACCGCGGGTCGATGGCGATGACGGCGGACGCGTTGTGGTTCATGAAGTGACGACCGACCTGATCGGTGCTGTTGGCGACGCCAGACCGCAGCAGCAGGGCGGAGGACTGCACGGCGCCCGCCGCGACCGCGACGATGGCGGGGGTCAGCGTGACCTCTTCGCCATCGGCGTGGTAGCTGACCGAGGCGATGCGGCGATTGTCGGAGCCGACAGTCACGCGCGTGACGCGGGCACCGGTGATGAGCCGCACATTGTCATGGGCAAGCGCTGCCGCGAGGCCGCACGTCTCGGCATCCATCTTGCCGCTGCGGGTGTCGGGGTAGCCGTCCCACCCGTCTTGGCCATGGGAGAGCCAGGTGTCGATATCGACGCCGAGCGGCAAGGTGAAGGGCTGCGCACCCGCCTTGGCGAGACGCTGACGGGCCTTTGCGATGGCAGGTTCGTCTGGAACCGGCGGATGAGGATAAGCCGTCTGATGCGCGGGCTCGGTGGGGTCCGACGTTGTGTCTCCCCGCACCCGATAGAGGGTTTCGGCGCGGTCGTACCAGGGGGCCAGCGTGGCATAGGGAAAGGGCCAGGCGGGGCTGATCCCGTCCCAATGCGCCATCTCGTCGAAGTCGTCCGCTCGGTAGCGGATGAGGACCGCGCCGTAGAGTTTCGAGTTGCCGCCGACATTGTAGTAGTTGCCGGGCTCGAACGGCTGTCCATCGGCGTCTTCCCACGTCTCGGGGGCGCGGAAGGCGGAGTTGGTGTAGATGCGCCAGGGATCGCGTGTGGGGGCCGTGGACGGAATCTGCTGCCCGCGCTCGAGGATCACGATCTCCGCGCCGGTGGGGGCGAGCCCTGCCGCCAGAGACGCCCCGCCCATCCCGCTGCCGATGATCACGACGTCGGGGGCCTTATGTGGCTGGTTTTTCATGGGGTTACGGGTGGGTCATGGCTGTAACTGAGCGCTGAGGGCCGCGCCCGACCTCGGGAGGGCGCTTTGGCAGGCTTGATCTGGGCAGTTTATCTCCAAAGCATCGGACTACGGCTGAATGGCAGACGACATCGCCAATGCGCCCTCCCTGGGGGGAGGTCGGGCGCGGCCCGGGCTGGTCGCCCGGGGCAAGAGGGGTTATGCGCGTCTTGCCCATAAGTCAGACGATCCGCATCTCGGTCTTGGGGTCGAAGGCGACGGCCTTTTCCATGTTGAACGCGAAGGGGAAGCGCTCGCCAGCCTTCACGTTCACGTCCGCGCGGAAGCGGCCTGTCACGTCCTTGCCGCCCATCTGACTGACGACGAAGGTGTCGGAGCCGGCGGGCTCGGTGACTTCGACCATCGTCTCCACCGTATGGACCGCGTTGGAGTTGCGGTCGGCGCCGTCCTGATCCGTGATCGCCTCGGGGCGGATGCCAAGGACGATCTCGCGCCCGTCCTGCCCGCTCATCCGGTCGCCGGCGAAGGGGATCGTGGCCGCGGAGCCATCGGCCAGCCGCACCTCCGCCGCGGGCGCGCCATTGGCAGACGTCACCTTGGCCGGGAAGAGGTTCATCGAGGGCGAGCCCATGAAGCCTGCGACGAACATGTTGGCGGGGTTGTCGTAGATCTCTTTGGGCGTTCCGAGCTGCTGGACATACCCGCCGAACATCACGGCGATCCGGGTGGACAATGTCAGCGCCTCGATCTGGTCGTGGGTCACGTAGACGATGGTTGTGCCGAGCTTCTGGTGAAGCTTCTTGATCTCGGTGCGCATGTCGACGCGGAGCTTGGCATCGAGGTTCGAGAGCGGCTCGTCGAAAAGGAACACGTCTGGTTCGCGCACAAGAGCGCGGCCCATGGCAACGCGCTGACGTTGGCCGCCCGAGAGCTGGCCCGGCTTGCGGTCCAACAGATGGGAGATCTGCAGAAGGTCGGCGACCGAGGCGATGCGTTTTTCCCGCTCGGGCTTGGGCAAGCCATGCATCTCCATCCCAAAGGAGATGTTCCCCTTGACCGTCATGTTCGGGTAGAGCGCGTAGGACTGGAAGACCATCGCGATGTTGCGGTCGGCCGGCTTCACCCCGTTCATACTCCGGCCCTTGATCGCGATGTCGCCCGTGGTGACCTCTTCGAGCCCGGCGATCATGTTGAGAAGCGTGGACTTGCCACAGCCCGAGGGGCCGACGAGGACGAGGAACTCCCCCTCCTCCACGTGGATCTCGGTCTCATGCAGAACCTGCACGGCGCCGTAGGACTTGGTGGCCTTGTTGATATCGAGAAATCCCATCGGTCAGTTCACTCCCTTGGCGTGGAGGGTGCATCGCTTTGTTTCTGCGCTGGTGCGTGCGACCAGCACGGGCCGCGCCCGACTTCCCCCAAGGGAGGGCGCTTTGGCGACGTTGTACGTTGCGGAGACGTCGTTCGGGGTTTTGGGATAAACCGCGTTGATCAGGCGTCCCGAGACGCCCTCCCGAGGTCGGCCGAGGCCCTTATCGCTTTGCAGGACCGTGATCATCCCTTCACACTCCCTGCCATGAGGCCCCTCACGAAGTACCGGCCCGCGACGATGTAGACGAGGAGCGTGGGCAACGCGGCCATGATCGCGCCGGCGAAGTGGACGTTGTATTCCTTCACGCCGGTGGAGCTGTTGACGAGGTTGTTGAGCGCCACGGTCATGGGTGCGGCATTGCCCGAGGCGAACGAGGCGCCAAAGAGGAAGTCGTTCCAGATGTTGGTGAACTGCCAGATGATGCAGACCACGGCGATTGGGCCGGACGACGGCAGAAGGATGCGCCAGAAGATCGTGAAGAACCCTGCCCCGTCGATCTGGGCTGCTCGCACGAGCTCCGTCGGGAAGGCCGCGTAGTAGTTGCGGAAGTAAAGGGTCGAGAACCCGATCCCGTAGACGAGGTGGACGAAGATCAGGCCACCCACCGAGCCCGAGAGACCCAGCCCGCCCAGGATCCGCGCCATCGGGATCAGGACCATCTGGAACGGGATGAAGCAGCCAAAGAGGATCAGCCCGAAGATGAGCGTGGCGCCCGGAAACTCCCACTTGGTGAGCACGTATCCGTTGAGCGCGCCGAGGATGGTTGAGATCGCCACCGCGGGCACCACCATCATGATCGAGTTCATGAAGTAGGGGCGCAGGCCCGTGGCTTCGACGCCCACCTGAGCGGTGGACCAAGCCGACCGCCAGGGGTCGAGCGTCCATTGCTGGGGAAGGGCGACCATGCCGCCGCCGGTGATCTCCTCCAGCGGTTTCAGGGAGTTCACCAGCATCACGTAGAGCGGCAGGAGGTAGTAGATGCAGAAAACGATCAGGATCGCGTAGAGTGCCCACCGGCCCCAGTTGATCGAGGACCGCTTGGCCTCGGCGGCCACGACGGGAGCGGTTTCGGTCGTCGTGGCCATCACTTCTTCTCCCTCAGTTCGGACCAGAGATACGGCACGATGATCGCGGCGATCGTCATCAGCATGATCACGGCCGACGCGGCGCCGATCCCCATCTGGTTCCGGGTGAAGGTGTAGGAATACATGAAGGTCGCGGGCAGCTCGGTCGCCGTGCCGGGGCCGCCGCCGGTCAGGGCGATGACAAGGTCATAGCTCTTGATCGCCATGTGCGCGAGGACAACGAAGGCCGACATGAAGGCGGGCCGCAGCTGCGGAATGATGATCCGTCGGTAGAGCGAAAAGGTCGAGGCGCCATCGATCTGGGCGGCCTTCATCATTTCGCTGTCGATGCCGCGGAGCCCGGCAAGAAACATCGCCATCACAAAGCCGGATGTCTGCCAGACCGCCGCGATGACGATGGTGTAGATCGCCATCTCGCGGTCTTTGATCCAGTTGAAGGTGAAGCTCTCCCACCCCCAGCCCTGGACGACCGCTTCGACACCGATGCCGGGATCGAGGATCCATTTCCACGCGACCCCGGTCACGATGAAGCTGAGCGCCATCGGATAGAGGTAGATCGTGCGAATAAAGCCCTCTGCGCGGATCCGCTGATCGAGCAGGATCGCGAGCATCAATCCCAGGGCGCAGCAGATGATGATGTAGAGCGACCCAAAGACGAAGAGGTTGTTGACGGCAATGTCCCATGTCCGGATCTGGAACAATCGCTCGTAGTTCGCCCAGCCAACCCAACCGAACGAGGGCAGCATCCGGCTGTCGGTAAACGACAGATACAGCGTGAAGAGGATGAACCCGTAGACGAAGATCGCAACGATCGCGACGGTCGGGCTCAGGACGATCTTGGGTAGGGCATCGCGCAGCCGGTCCATCGACCCGCGCTCTGCGCCTCCCGTATCGGTGGCGGCCATGGGGCTTCTCCCGGTCGATCAGAAGGGAGGGGCCGGGGCGCCCCAAATGAAGCGCCCCGGAAGATCGTTTATTGGTTCAGCTCGACGGCAAGGACGAGCTCTTCAACCGCGGTTTCCGCGTCGAATTCGCCATTGAAGAAGGCCGTGACCACGTCGAGATAGGCGTTCTTGATCGCGGCCGGAGCGCCGTGGCCCTGGGCCATGGAGCCAACCAGGTTGTCGCTGGCGGCGGCGTCGGCGAGGTCGGCCATGCCCTGTTTGCCGCAATCGTCGAAGTCGGTGTCAGGCACATCCGTGCGTGCCGGAACCGAGCCCTTGACCACGTTGAACGCGGACTGGAACGAGGGCGACAGGATGGACGAGGCCAGCGCAGCCTGCTCGTCGGACACGGTGCCGTCTTGGTCGAACATGGCGAACTGGTCGGCGTTGAACATCACCGTGCCGCCCGTGCCAGGGAAGCGGAAGCAGAGGAAGTCCTCGCCCGGAACCTTGTCGGCGTTGAGGAATTCGCCCTTGGCCCAATCCCCCATCACCTGGAAGGCGGCTTCGCCGTTCATGACCATCGCGGTGGCGAGGTTCCAGTCACGGCCGGAGAAGTTGTCGTCCACATTGGCGCGCATCACGCCAAGGCGGTTGAAGGCCTCGATCATGGTGTCGGAGCCGAGCGCCTCGGGATCCAGGTCGATGAAGGCCTGACGATAGAAGTCCATGCCGCCAGTCGCCATGACGATGGAGTCAAACATCGTGGCTTCCTGCCAAGCCTGGCCGCCCTGGGCGAGCGGGGTGATGCCCGCGGCCTGCAGCGTTTCCATGGCCGCGACAAGCTCGTCCCACGAGGTCGGGATCGCGATGCCGTTGTCGTCGAAGATCGCCTTGTTGGCCCAGACCCAGTTGACCGAGTGCACGTTGACCGGGGCGGAGACCCACTTGCCGTCATGCTTGGCGAAGGCCTGGAGCGCGGCGGGCACAACGTCGTCCCAGCCCTGATCGGCCGCCACGGCGTTGAGGTCGGCCAGGGCGCCTTCACCGGCCCAGTCGAGGATGTCGAAGCCGAGCATTTGGACCGCGGTCGGCGCGTCGCCAGCGGTGACGCGGGCCCGGAGGACCGTCATGGCGTTGCCGCCGGCGCCACCGGCGACCGGCATGTCCTGCCAGCCGATGCCTTGGCCCTCGAGGTCCTGCTTGAGCACGTTGAGCGCGGCAGCCTCGCCGCCGGAGGTCCACCAGTGCAGGACTTCGACGTCCTCGGCCACGGCGGTTCCGGCGGTCGCCAGAGCGGCAACAGCGGTCATGGTTACAGTGAACTTACGCATGGATGTCCTCCCGTTATTCTGCGTAGTCGCTTGTCTTTTGCGCGCCGGTATCTCCGTTACGCGCTGACCCAAGGCGCCCGCGTGCGGCCGATCCGCATCGTCACGGTTTTTGCCTCGAGAAATTCCTCCAATCCGTAGCGGCCCAGTTCCCTCCCCTGCCCGCTTTCCTTGACCCCGCCAAACGGCAATTCGGCGAAACCGTCCATCCAGGTGTTCGTCCAAACTGTGCCGGCCTGGGCGCGGCGGGCGAAGTCGAGGCAGGTATGTACGCTGTCACTCCAGACCCCCGCTGACAACCCGTAAGATGCACTATTTGTTAGCGCTACCGCTTCATCCATCGTCTTGAAGGTCAAAACCGCAAGAACAGGGCCAAACACCTCCTCATGGGCGATGGGCATAGTGTCGCGGACGTTTGCCACAACGGTTGGCTGGTAGAATTGACCCGAGAGACCGGGCACCGCGAGGGCTGCTCCACCGAGGCGCACGGTAGCGCCTTCACGGGCGGCGGCTTTGACATATCCATCGATCTTGGCCTGATGCTCGGGCGAGATAATGGCGCCGACCTTGGTGGCGGGGTCCAGCGGGTCGCCGAAGGGGACTTTCTGGGAGAGCGCGACGGTGCGGGCGATCACCTCTTCGGCGATGTCTTCGTGCACGATGATGCGGGAGCCGGAATTGCAGCATTCGCCGGCGTTGAAGTAGACGCCGAAGACGATGGCGTCGATCGCCTCGTCGAGATCGGCATCCGGGAAGAGGACTTGCGGATTCTTGCCGCCGAGCTCCAGCGAGACCTTCTTGAGCGTATCGCCCGCGGCCTTGACGATGGCTTTGCCGACGGCGGTGGAGCCGGTGAACGTTACCATGTCGACGCGAGGGTCGGTGGTCATGGCGGCACCCACGGGGTCACCGTAGCCCAGCACGATATTGACGACGCCGGCGGGTAGGCCAGCCTCGATCAGAAGCTCGCCCAGGAGCACGGTGGTCGACGGCGTCATCTCCGACGGTTTGACCACGGCCGTACAGCCGGCGGCGAGCGCGAAGGGGAGCTTCTGGGAGACGATCAGCAGCGGGAAGTTCCACGGGCAGATGACGGAGACGACGCCGATGGGCTCCTTCAGCACCACGCCCAGCATGTCTTGCCCTAGCGAGTTGTGGCTCTCGCCGTGCATCGTGCGGGCGAGGGCTGCGGCGTAGCGCCAGAGGTCGGCGGCGCCCTCCACCTCGGCCTCGGCCTGGGAGATCGGCTTGCCGGATTCGAGCGTTTCGATGCGGGCGAGCTTGGCGCGATCGCGGTCAATGAGGTCGGCGACCTTGAGGAGGATCGTGGCGCGCTCCTTGCCAGACGCGAAGGCCCAGTCGCCCTTGTCGAAGGCCGCGCGGGCGGCGGCGATGGCGGCGTCGGTGTCCGTGAGCCCCCCTTTGGCGGCGGTGGTCACGAGGGTGCCGTGGGCGGGCGAGCGGCGCTCGAACGTGGCGCCGTCGGCGCTGTCCACCCACTGGCCGCCGATCAGGTGGCGGGCCGCGAAGGGGGCGTCAGCGGGCGTGGCTTTGGCAGAGATGACTGTGAGGTCGGTCATGTTAGCGTCCGGTGAACATCGGTTTGCGTTTCTCGGCGAAGGC
>JBCBMY010000015.1:0-144928 GCA_039822045.1 Pseudomonadota bacterium
AGGTAGGCGGCGGGCTCGGGCTGCTCGATCATCATCGTCGCCTGCCATGCCTCGCGTTCGGCGCCGACAAGGTCGAGCTCCCAGACGCAGCCGACGACCGGTCGCGTCACGGTGTCCATCGGTGCGGTGTCGCCGTACGCCTTCCGGTAAATGTGCTGGCAGAGGATTGAGCCCTGAACCCACCAATGCGCGGCGATCGACAAGCCGGTGTCGCCTGGATGGATGATCAGGAAGCCGAGGCCGTTGCTCTCCCCCATCGAGGCGACCCTGTCGAGGACTTCGCCTTCGAGGAACCGCCTTGCGGTCTCGATCATCTCGGGCGTGATCTCCATCCCGCGCGCGAGGAGGCCGTAGATCTTCCAGTCGACGGCACCCGCTGACCAAGTGCCGAGGTCCGAGACAGGGCGTGCGTGGTAGACTTCGATGGGTCCGGCGCTCATGGGATCTCCCGTGCTCGGCGCACATCGCCGGTCAGAACAGCTCTCTGATGCCAGTAGGCGTCTCGATTTGCGCACGGTATCGGATCTCCCGCCCCGGTACGACGGTCGGCGGGCGATCGATGGAGAGCTGGCCGTAGAGGTCCTCGATCCGAGCAGGTTCCGGGTGCTCCAAGGTGAGCGACACGAGCCGCGCGCCGAGATCGGGGATCTCGGCCATCGAGGTCGGACGGTCCCGGTGATCGATGAGCGAAGGCGCGGCGCCGTCGAGGGGCAGCGCGCCATCCGGCGGGATCGTGAGGGCGAACTCCGGATGGTCGAACGGAAGCTCCACCGCCTCGCCGAACACCGCTGGGTGCGCCGCCAGCATTGCCTCGAGCCTATCGGTACTCGCGACCCAGCCCTTCAGACGCCGACCGGCGTCCCAGTCCGCACGGGCGCGGGCAGTGTCGTCCATCCCGAACCATCGCGGCCGCGAGGGCGCCGCGCCCTTAGGGTCGACCGAGATCGCCTCCAGATAGACCGGCGCGCCAAGCAGCAGGCGGTGGTTATGGGTGCCCATGTAGCCGTGGCGCGTGCCGAAGGGCACGTCGATGCCCAGACAGGCGCTGAGATGCGCTGCACCCTCGGCTATCGTCGGAGCGATGACGGTGAGATGGTCGAGCTTAAGCAAGGGTCCCTCCGGGCGACCGGGGTCAGAGACCGAGCACGGTCTTGACCGAACCCGCCTCGCTGAATGACCAGTCGATCGGCCGGTTCTCGATGAGGAACATGATCGAGTTGGCGGGATCGACGCCGAGCCCCCGCAGTTGGGCGCGCACATCCCGGAAAAGCGCTTCCTTCTGCACGTCGTCCCGCCCGGCCAGAAGCGCGATCTCGATGATCACCGTGCCCGTCGGATCGCGCTCGCCCAAAAAGGTGGGGTGCAGGATCATGTCCTCCGGCGCATACCGGCAGATGAGGCAGAAATAGTCGTCCGGATGCGAGCCGCAGCTCTCGACCAGGCAATCGTGCAGCGCGTCGTTGATCGCGCGGCAGGTCGCGACCGGGAGATCCTGCGGGACATGGATCTTGTTGAATGGCATGGGGTCGTCCTTTCAAGACTGGGTCGTGGCAGGCTGAAACGCAGGCCTTATGGGCGGCGTGGTCAGCGGTGAGGACCTCACCCCCCGGGCAGACTCTCGATGATCGCCCCGGACCGCGGGCGCGCAGCAAGGCCTGGCCGAGTGACGAAGTAGACTGTCTAAGGCCCGACGATCGCCTCGATAGAGACAGGGCGCCGAGCCAGAGCCTCATGATCGCCCGCGCGATCGAGGAGCGGGGCGTCGAGCTCGTCTCTCCTGATGGACGCCACGTGGTCGCTGACAAAGGTGCCACTCACATAAGTGTCGAGCGTTGTCGATTGCCAGCACCAGGCGTCGGCGACGACGGGCTCGGGCACGCCAACGCTCAGCTTCCGGCCGTTAAGCGTTGGGGCGACTGCCTCCGTGGGCTCGGTGAGGCGATCGACCGCTTCCGATATCGAAGGCAAACATGCGGTCCTTTCGCGCGTCAGCCGCAGGCTCTGCGGCAGACGCTGCAAGAGCGCAATCCCCAGCGATGCCTGCAGTCGCTTGACCTGCTGACTGACCGCCCCGGCCGTCACGCCGCGTTCACCGGCGGCGGCCTTGAAGCTCAGATGCCGGGCCGAGGCCTCGAACGCCTTGAGCGCGTTCAACGATGGAAACCGGTAAGCCACGTAGCGCTCCTCCCAAGGCGCCGTAGCATGCCATGGAGCCCCGCCAGAGCGAGATCCTCTAAGTCTCGATGGAGGCCCCTACGCTTTTCGCTACTCCCCAGCCTATCGGAGACATTCGCGCGCAGGGCAGTGTTCGCTATTGTAGCACCGTTTTTCAGACACTAGCGCGACGGCGCTTGGTGGCAGTACGCCACCCCTCCACGACCTCCTCATTGGATTTCTTCGCGGATGTGATTGATGAACCGCTCGTCGAGCGGTGAGAGCGGGCGACTGCGCCAGGCGAGGGCGAATGGGAGCTCTGGCGCCGCCCCTTCGATCGGGACGAAGCCTAGGTCGGTCCGTGCCAGCGAGGCGCAGGCACCGATCACGATGCCGGCGCCATGGCCGGCGGCGACGAGTCCGAGGACGGCATTGGACGTGGGCACTTCCTGGCGGATTCGCGGCGTGAAGCCACTGGCCTCGCAGAGCGCGAGGATCCGCGCGAAGAGATGCGGGCCCACACTGCGCGCGGGCAGCACGAGGTCTCGGTCGGCGAGGGCGTTGAAGGGCAGGCTTGCCGCCTGGCTGAGCGGATCATCGGCCGGCAGCACGATCACGTAGCGTTCCGACGGGAGGGCCAGGGCCTCGAGACCCCGCTCCTCGAAAGGGGGATGCAGGAACCCAAGATCGACGTCACCGCTGACAAGCGCGGTTTCCACCTCCGAGGAAAGCAGTTCCACAAGGTTGAGCTCCACGGCCGGAAAAGCCGCCGCAAAGCGGCGGATCCAGAGCGGCGCGGCAGCCATGAAGGAGATGGGCGTGTATCCGATCCTGAGGCGCCCCCTGGTGCCCTCGGCCACGCGTTGCGCTTCGTGTTCGAGGCACGAAGCCTCGCTCAGCACGCGCTGGATGGCCGGCATCAGGCTGAGGCCCGCCGGGGAAATTGCGACGCCGCGGCGGGACCGGTCGAAGAGGGTGACCCCAAGCAGATCCTCAAGCCGCTTCAGCCGGACGGTGAGAGCCGGCTGCGTCATGTTCAGCCTGGCCGCCGCCTCCCTGAAGTTCAGGGTTTCCGACAACACGGCGACCGCACGCAGGCTGAGAAGATCGAGCATGCTCATAAAGGAACACTATCACAGACGCCGTGAGCTTCATTGGCGATAATCAGCTGGCAGACGACCTCCCGTGTTGGAGCCGGTCCAGGCTCAGCCATCCAGGGAGAGACAGATGATATTCGCCAAAGCCATCGCCGCCGCCCTCCTCATCACGGCGTCGCCCGCGCTCGTCCTCGCCGAGGCCACGGTCGAGATGCCCGACGGCTTCGACGGACGCGCGCTCGTCGTCCTTGCCGACGGTGCGATGCTCGCCACAGGCTACATCGACGGCAGACTGGGGCCGCGGCGTCCCGACCTGGTCACGCTCGTTCCGATCAGCGGCGGCGTCGTCACACAGACGGCCGTCTCTAACTCGGTCGCGACATGGCCCAACACGATGGCTGTGACGCCCGACGGAAGATACGCGATCGTCGCTGAGCCCTTCGCGCAACCGGCGGAGGCGGCCGAGACCTTCGAGGCCATCGAGCGCGGGCGCCTCTTGAGCGTGATCGACCTGGCGGCGATCGGGGGCCCGACCCTCGTTCAGCAGATCGAGATGCCCGACACACCGGCGGGCGTCGATGTCCATCCGGACGGCCATGTCGTGGCCGTCACGCTACCCTTCGCCGGCCAGATCGCTCTTCTTCCGTTAAGCGGCGGGCGCCTTGGCGAACCGGCGCTCTTCGACCTCGGCGTCGCGGATCTCCCCAACACGTTCGTGCCGGAGTTCAAATGGCGGCCTGATGGTCGCTTCGCGGCCGTGACATTGGGCGGGGCCGAACGGGTCCTGTTCTATCGCTACCAGAACGGCGCGCTCTCGCCCTGGGGGCCGCCGATGCGCACCGCGCCACTGCCGGGTATGGGTCGGTGGACGCCGGACGGACGGCACTTCATTGTCACGACAATCACGGCGACGGGCGATATGGCGCAGCTTGGCTACGGGCAGAATGCGAGCCTTTTCGCGGTCTTCCGGTTCGACGAGACGGCGGAGCCGGACACGCTCCCTCGCCGCGCCGACGACAGGCAGACGACCTATGAAAGCCCTGGCATCCAGCATGCGCGCGTGGCGCATGTCCCCGGCGGCATGGGCTACGTCGAGAGCTTCGCGCTGTCGCCGGACGGCCGCTTCCTCGCCGCCGCGAACATGGCCGCGAGCTGGCTGCCTGCCGACCATCCGGGCCGGACCGACTTCAGCGAGCTCGCCCTCTTCGCGATCGACGCGAACACCGGGGCGCTCTCGGAGATTGCGCGCCGGCGTCTGCCCGGCGTGATCCTGCCGCAGGGCATCACCTTCGACGCGGACGCAAGCCATCTCGCGATTACGTCCTTCCAGCATGACGATCGCGAGGGCGGCAGCGTCGCGTTCTTCGAGATCCGCCGGGAGGGCGACAGCGTTGCGCTCGCGCCGGCCGGCAAGACCATCGCCATGCCACGCGGCGTCCACGACCTCTCTCTGCTGCACTGAAACTGCCGGCGTCGCTCGGCCTTCAGGAGCGACGCCAGGTCTTCGGTCCTACAGCAGGCTGATCCGGAGACGGCATCGGGCGGCCCAGCCCTGCCGTTCTCGGATGACGCCAAGACCGCCTTGGCACTTGCGGTCCCTGCAGTTCGTTGGTCCCAATCAGCGGCCCGCGCGTGGCGGCTCTCACGCGCGGAGGCGGCAGCAAACGCACATTCCGAATGGTAGACTGAAGGTACGGCGGCGCCGGAGGGACCGGTCAGCGCATCTGCAAAGTCCTCCGGGTCCGCACGCCGCAACCAGGGAGAGACGCCATGACCGCCACGATGCCGACCCGTCGCAAAGTCCTCACTGCATCCGCACTCGGGGCCGCCGCGACAGCTCTTACCGCAGCTCCGTTGCGCGCTGCCACGCCGCTTGCCACGGACCAGGCGCCTTACTTCTACCGCTTCATGCACGGCGAAGCGCAGGTGACGATGGTCTCGGACGGGCCGCTGCCGCTGGGTAGCCCCGTGGGTAACTTCCTCGGCGCTGAGGAGGCCGAAGTGACCCAAATGCTGCACGACAACTTCCTGCCCACGGACAATGTCGTGCTCGAGCAGAACTGCCCAATCGTGAACATCAACGGCCGGCTGGTCCTGTTCGACACCGGGATGGGTGCGATCAAGATGTTTGGCGAGAAGACGGGGCGATTGTTGCGCAGCATGGCTGAGGCCGGGATCGCGCCGGAGGCAATCGACGCCGTGATCTGCACCCACGGGCACATCGACCACATCGGGGGCATCACCGCTGCAGACGGCCCGATTTTTCCGAACGCCCAAGTCTACATCAGCGAAGCAGACTTCGACTATTGGACGGATGAGGCGAAGCTAAGCGGCAGTCTCGGCGCCTTCGTCAAAGCGGCACGGGACAACCTGCTGCCGGTTCGGGACCGTCTCGTCTTCGTGCGCGATGAACAGGAGGTGGTGCCAGGCATCACCGCCTTGGCGGCGCCCGGGCATACGCTGGGGCATACGATCTTTATGATCGAAGCGGGTGGCGACACGCCGCTCTGCTTCATCGGGGATCTGACGCACCACCAGATACTGCTGGTGGAGCGCCCACGGCTCGAGTTTGCCTATGATACCGATCCCAAGATGTCGGCGGAGACACGCGTGCGGATGCTGGATATGTTGGCCGCCAATCGGATCCCTGTGATCGCCTTCCACTTCTCTTGGCCGGGTGTCGGGCATTTTGCGAAGAGGGGGGATGGCTTCCGTTACCTCGCCCAGCCGATGGACCTGAGTTAACAGGCAACCCCGTGGCGCTCGCCGCCCCGGTGGGCGCCGCTTTGCGCTCAGGCTGCGTCGTTCGGGCAGCGTAAGAGCTGGTCTCGCACGAGTTCTGACCCGTATCGACCATCGACCGTGTGGGCTGAGTTCCTGGGCGCAGCACGCGATGGGAGACACTCGCTGCAGGAGTGAATGGATCGCAGTTGGGCTGAGCGTCGGTTGGTGAAGCTGGCTTTCTGAGGATGCGCACGGCTTTCTGTTTCGGCACGGGAGCTGGGCGGGTGCTGTCAGACAAAGGCTAACGAGCTTCAGTTTGGCGGGGGGGCGGGCGCCTTCAGGAAGCGCCGAGCTGACGCCACTCGGGGAAGGTGGCAGCGCGCCAGAGCTAGCGGCGCTCGCCGTTGATCTTCACGACGAGTTCGTCGACATGGCTGCGCCAAGTGGAGAGGGCGCGCAGCTGATCAAGACGTTTGCGCCGGATCACGGCCGCAGACATTGGGACAAACCTGTTCCACCAGAACCGCACCGTCTCATGGCTGGCGTCGATACCACGCTCGTGGAACAGGTCCTCGACGTTTCGCAGCGAGAGCGGGGAGCGGACGTACATCATGACGGCCAGGCGAACGGTCTTCGGGCTGGTCCCGCGGTCGATGAAATGCCGCGGACGTAGGGTTCGCGGCGCCCGCGGTGCTCGCGCGTCAATGAGAAAGCCTCTGGCGCAGGGGTGGTGCGGCTCTCAAGGCTCCTGTCCGTAGTGTTGAGCAGAACTCACCGTTCGCAGAGGTAACTGCGCACGGTGCTGACCCAACTCAAACGCTGTCGGAAAAGGAGGCGCCGCCGCTCCGGGGGGGGCGACGGCGCACCGGTCGGTCAGCTCTCGAGCCAGACCTGGTCGAGGTGCTGTTCGGCGGCCTGGTGCGCGCCGAAGCCCTTCACCCGGGCCTGGTGCGAGCGGTAGAGCTTGCGCCAGTAGGGCTGGATGATGATCCCGCTGTCGCGCAGGTTCGTCTGGATCTTCGCCATGATCTCGCGGCGCGCCTCGACATCCGGGGTGCCGAGCGCCTGTTCGACAAGCGCATCGAACTCGGCGTTTTCATAGGCGGTCTCGTTCCAGGGCACGCCGGACTTATAGGCCAGCACCATGACCTGGATGCCGAGGGGGCGCGGATACCACTCCGTCGCGGAATGCGGGTACTTGTCCCAACTGTTCCAGAAGGTCGAGCCGGGGATCACCGTGCGCTTCACGTTGATGCCCGCGTCGCGCATCTGAGCGGCGGCGGCATCGCAGGTGGCACGCATCCAGTCGTCATCAAGG
The DNA here is from genome assembly GCA_039822045.1 of Pseudomonadota bacterium. Lineage (GTDB taxonomy): Bacteria > Pseudomonadota > Alphaproteobacteria > Rhodobacterales > Rhodobacteraceae > HLUCCA09. The sequence continues at coordinate 7,294 of JBCBMY010000015.1, forward strand.
GAGATGAGTTCGAACTCGGTGTCGCTGTGCCCTGCCTCGGCCAACAGGGCCTTTGACTTCTCAACATCGCGCTCCGCCGGGCCGATGTCGGCAAAGTCGATGTGCATCGGGCCGACATGGTGGTTGGCGGCCAGGTCCCCCGCGCCGTTGATCCCGAGCTGCAGCAGAACCTTGTTGTCGACCGCCAACTGCATCGCCTGGCGCACCCGCAGGTCATCGTAGGGTGCCTGCTGAACGTTGGTGCGGATCACCACGGTATAGGCGGTGGCAATACCGGTAGAGGGGATGCCGACCGACTCCATGATCTCCAGCGTGTCGGGCTTGGTCTCGTGGGTGACGTCCACCTCCTCCGATTCCATCGCCGCGATGGCGGTGGTGGGATCGGTGCCGTGATCGTACCACTCGACGCCATCGAGCCAGGCGTCGCCGCCCCACCAGCTGTCGCGCCGCCGTACTGCGGCCCGCACGCCGGTCTCCCACTCGACCAGCTCGAAGGGACCCGTCCCGATCGCAAGGGCCGCCATGGCGTCGGCGGTACCGTCGTAGCTTGGGTGCATGATCAGCGCCGGGTAGTCGGCCACACCGGCCATCAGCGAGATGTCGGGCTGCGTCAGGTTGAGCTTGATCGTGTGGTTGTCGACCTTCTCGACGGCGCCGGCGCGGAGCTGCTTCGTCTCCGGATCGACGAGGTTGCCCATGCGGGCGGCGACCGAGTTACCCTGGGCGGTGGCATCGCACCAGCGGGTGATGTTGAAGATCACGTCGTCCGCGGTGAAGGCATCGCCGTTCGACCAGGTCACGCCCTTGCGAACGTTCAGCGTGTAGGTCTTGGCGTCGTCCGAGAGCTCCCAGCTCTCCAGCAGCTGCCCCTCGAAGGTGAAATCGGCGTTCCAACGGACCAGGTACTCGTTGCACTGTCGCGCGACGTTGGCGATCTCGGCCCAGTCGAAGGCGCGCGGATCCTTGAACGCCTTGACGAGCATGGAGATGCGCAGCGTGCCGCCTTTCTGAGGCGTCTCGGCCAGGGCGGGCGTGGGGGCGATACCCCCCAGCGCAAAGGCGCCCGCGGTGGTGACACCAAGGGCGGCCATGCTGGCCAGGTACTCACGCCGGCTCAGGCTCCCGTGGCGAAAGCTCTCGGCCGTCGGCGCGGCGAGCGGGTGAAGTGAGCGCCCGGTGCGCATCATCTTAGTCATGATCGTCCTCCTTCCCTGCCGGCCTTCGGATCGACACGCGCGTCCAATCAGAAGGGCCTGTTCTCTACATTCTGTACTCTTTATGTATACAGCATGTCTACAATGCAGCAACGCCCTTTCTCGATGGCGTTTGGCACTGGTGGCAGGACCGGCGCACCTCGGGTACGAGGGTGCTAGAGGAAGAGCGCGGAACGGAATGAGCGGATGGCGCTGACCAGCAAGGAGAGGCTCTACCAGGATCTTCAGCGGCGGATCCTGACCCTCGATCTGCCGCCGGGCGCCCATCTGGACGAGACGCGGCTGTCGGAGGAGTACGGCATCTCCCGCACGCCGTTACGCGACGTGTTCCGCCAGCTCGATGGCGAGGGCTACATCGAGATCCGGGAGAACCGCGGTACCATCGTCTCTCCGATGGGCCACAAGACGATGCGGGACTTCTATCTTGCGGCCCCCATGGTCTATAGCGCCGTCGCCCGCCTAGCCGCCCGCAACGCCGGACCGGCGGACCTCAAGACCCTGCGCGATGTCCAGGCCAAGTTCCGCGAGGCCGTCACCACGCATGACATAAACGGCATGGTGTTCTGGAACGACCGGTTCCATCTTGTGATCGGGGAGATCGCGGACAATCCCTACCTGATCCCCAGCTTGCGGCGCCTTCTGATCGACCATGCGCGGATCGGGCAGACGTTTTGGCGCGCCGGCCCGCGGGAGGATTTGGGCCGGATCGACGCGGCGGTCGCGCATCACGACGCCTTCATCGCCGCCTTCGAAGCCCATGACGAGGAGGCGGCGGTCCAGCTCACGCGGGAGCACTGGGACCTGTCGCGCAGCCACATCGAGCGTTACGTCCACCCCGACCCGCTCCCGGAAGACACGGCGATGGGTTCGTAGCGGGCCTCAGCGGTCGCTCTTGCGCAATGGCAAGCTTTGTGCACATGGTGTATACAACAAGCGGAAGGCCGGGGAGGCGGCGTTGGACTTCGACGGCATCTACACGCCCATCGTCACGCCCCATGGCCCCGATGGCGCCATCGACTTCGACACCTTCACGCGGGTGGCAGAGCACCTGATCGCGGGGGGCGTACACGGCATCATCGTGGCCGGCACGACCGGGGAGTACTACGCCCAGACCATCGATGAGCGCGTCATGCTGATGCGCCATACCGTCAACGTGGTGGCGGGCCGCCTGCCGGTCGTCGTCGGCACCGGCGCCATGCGGACGGAGGACGCCGTGACCCTCGCGGTGGAGGCCAAGGCCGCGGGCGCAGACGCGATCCTGATCGGCACCCCGCCCTATGCCGTGCCCACGGGGCGCGAGAACGCGCTCCACGCGCTGGCGGTCGACCGGGCGGTGAACATGCCGGTCATGCTCTACAATTACCCCGGCCGCATGGCCGCCGAGATGGACGAGGATTTCCTCGACCGCGTCGGCCGCTCGCCGAACTTCCGCGCGATCAAGGAAAGCTCCGGCGACATCAACCGGGTGCATCTGCTGGCGCGCGACTACCCGCATATCCAGCTGCTGTGCGGTATGGACGATCAGGCGCTCGAGTTCTTCGCCTGGGGCGCCCGCGGCTGGGTCTGCGCCGGCTCCAACTTCGCGCCTGAGGCGCATATCGCGCTCTGGCGCGCCTGCGTGGTCGAGGGTGATTTCGCCAAGGGCCGCCGCATCATGTCCGCGATGTTGCCGCTGATGCGGGTGCTGGAGCAGGGCGGCAAGTTCGTCCAGTGCATCCGTTACGGCATGGCGCTGCGCGGCCTGCCCGTGGGCCCCGTCCGACGGCCCCTCCGCGATCTCGACAAGGACGAGAAGCGCGATTTGAAGGAGGTCGTCGAGGTCATGGACCGGGCCATCGCCGCCGTCGAGGCGGGCGGGGAGGATCCCTCCGCCGCGCCCCGTCCTCAGCCGAGGGCCGCCGCGCCGCTTCGCCAGCGCGCCTGACTGAGAGGATCGCAGCGCATGACTGACCTGATGACCCGCGACGAATACGCCGCCCTTGCCGACGGGCTCGACATTCCCCGCACCGCCTTCATCGATGGTGCCTTCAGGCCCGCGGTCTCCGGCGCGACCATGACCACGCTGAATCCCGCCACCGGTGCGACCATCGCAGAGGTGGCGGCCTGCGGGGAGCAGGACGTGGACTTCGCCGTCACGAGCGCCCGCCAAGCCTTTGGCGGCGGGTCGTGGTCGCGCATGCATCCAGCAGACCGCAAGCGGACGCTCATCTACCTCGCAAAGCTGATGGAGCGCGAACGCCACACACTGGCGGTGATGGAGAGCCTGGACAGCGGCAAACCGATCCGCGACTGCGCCGAGATCGACGTGCCCGAGGCGATCAACTGCCTCAAATGGCACGCCGAAGCCGCGGACAAGATCTACGACCGTACCGCGCCGGTGGGCGAGGATGCCGTGGCGATGCTGGTGCGCGAGCCCATCGGCGTCGTCGGCCTGGTGCTGCCTTGGAACTTCCCCTTGCTCATGCTGGCCTGGAAACTCGGTCCCGCGCTTGCCTGTGGCTGCTCGGTCATCGTGAAGCCGGCCGAGCAGACCCCGCTGACTGCGCTCAAGGTGGCGGAGCTTGCGCAGCGAGCGGGGCTGCCCCGGGGCGTGCTCTCCGTCCTGCCAGGCGACGGGCCGTCGGTCGGCCAGCCGCTGGGGCTGCACCCGGACGTCGACATGGTGTCCTTCACCGGCTCGACCGAGACGGGGCGGCGCTTCCTGCGCTACGCCGCCGACAGCAACCTCAAGAAGATCAGCCTTGAGTGTGGCGGCAAGAACCCTGCGATCGTCCTGGAGGACGCCGAGGATCTGGACGTGGTGGCCGGCCACATCGTGAACGCCGCGTTCTGGAACATGGGCGAGAACTGCTCGGCCACCTCGCGCCTGATCGTGCAGGAGGGGGTAAAGGCGCCGCTGCTGGAGCGCATCAGCGCCCGGCTGCGCGACTGGCGCACCGGCGATCCGCTGGACCCGGCCAACCACCTCGGCGCGCTGGTCGATGCCGATCACCTGACCAAGGTCACCGGATGGATCGCGCGCGGGCGTGAAACCGCCAGGGTGCTGGCGGGGGGTGAGGCGAAGGGTCCCTTCATCGAGCCCACGCTCTTCGACGGCGTCGCGCCCAGCGACCCGCTGGCGCGGGAGGAGATCTTCGGCCCCGTCCTCTCCGTCATCACGGTGGCGAGCGCGGAGGAGGCGGTGGCCGTCGCCAACGACACGCCCTACGGCTTGGCCGCCAGCATCTTCACCGCCCACGCCAAGCGCGGCATCCGGGCGGCGCGGGCGATCCGCGCAGGCACCGTCACGGTGAACTGCTACGGCGAGGGCGACGCGACCACGCCCTTCGGCGGCTACGGCCAGTCGGGCTTTTGGGGGCGGGACAAGGGGCTGGACGCCCACGATCAGTACACCGAGACCAAGACCATCTGGATCGATCTCTCCGACCCTTCCCCTGCGGACTCTGTCGATGGAGCCTCCGACCGGGCCATGGGCGAGGTCCGGGACGGGGCATGACCGCGATCGATCCAACCGATAGTGCGCCGCGGGCGGAGGGAGGCACGCCGGCAGTCGATCCCGGTGGCGCGCGAACCGTCGTCCGACGCGCCTCCCGGCTGCCGCGGGACGTGGGCATCTGCGGCTGGAACGCCCTACTTCCCCCACCACCAGCGCCGCGGGTGCTGGAGGACGACGTCATCGCCGACTGGCTGGTGATCGGCGCAGGCTGGGCGGGGTTGGCGGCCGCGCGGCGCCTCAGCCAGCTCGTCGGCCAAGACCGCATCGTGGTGCTGGAGGCAGGGCGTCTCGGCGAGGGCCCGGCCGGGCGAAACTCCGGCTTTATGATCGACCTGCCGCACAAGCTGCAGTCGGGCACCTATACCGGCCAGGCGGATGCGGACCGTCGCCAGACCCGCCTCAACCGTGCCGCCATCGACTTCGCCGCGGAGGCGGCGGAGGAATACGGCCTGGACGAGGAAGCCTTCGCCCGCCCCGGCAAGGTCAACGCGGCCGCGACCGCTCGGGGCATGGCGCACAACGAGGCCTATGCCCGGCACCTAGCGGCCCTGGACGAGCCGCACGAACGCCTGGATGCCGCCGCCATGCGCGACCTGACCGGGTCGTCGCACTACCGCGGCGGGCTTTACACCCCCGGCACGGCTCTGGTGCAGCCGGCGAAGTACATCCGCGAAGTTGCTGCCGGGCTCGCCACCCGCGTGGCGATCTACGAGCAGACACCGGCGATCGAGATCGCACGACGGGCCCGCGAATGGCGCGTCGCAACGCCCAAGGGATCGGTGACGGCCCCGCGTCTCATCATGGCGGTGAATGGCCATCTCGAGAGCTTCGGCCACATGCCGCGGCGGCTGGTCCATATCCACCTCTACGCCTCCATGACCCGCGCCCTGACCGACCGGGAAGTCCGAGACATCGGGGGGCAGAGGCGCTGGGGCCTGACCCCCGCCGATCCGGCTGGCACCACCCTGCGCCGGATCGACGGCACTGGCGGGGCCCGGATCGCCGTGCGCAACAGCATGACCTATGACCCCGAGCTTGAGACCACCGCCGACCGAACGACGCGCTTCGGCAGGCGGCACGATCTCAGCCTGGCCGTCCGCTTTCCCGCGCTGGCCGGGATCGAGATGGACTACCGCTGGAGCGGCCGGCTCTGCCTCAGCCTGAACGACGCGCCCGTGTTCGGTGAGATCGAGGACGGCGTCTTCTCCGCCTGCGTTCAAAACGGTCTCGGCACCACGAAGGGGACCATCGCCGGGAAACTGGCCGCCGACCTTGCCGCGCAGGGCAACGACCCGCTGGTTGCCGATCTTCTGGCGGAGGATCGTCCGACCCTGCTGCCCCCCGAGCCGCTGGCAACGATCGGCGCCGTGGCGACGATGCGCTGGCGCGAATGGAAAGCGGGCCAGGAGGTCTGATCCGCTTCGGCGCCGGTCGGAGTGGCTTGGCGTTGCCATCGTAGTGATGTATACGTCTTGTACACAATCAAGGAGACACCGAGCATGGGAGCGCGAACGGCAGCACGGCGCGGGGGGCGCGATCAGCGGCGCGAGCGGCGCCAGGCGCCGGACCATGCGATGCTGCCGGCCCTGGCGCGCGGCCTTCCCCTCGTGGAGCCGCTCAGCGCAGAACAAGTCTCCCGGATCGACGCGGCCTCCATGGCCATCCTCGAGGAAGTGGGCGTCGTCTTCCGCGACCCGATCGCGCTCGAGGATTGGCGCCGTGCCGGTGCCGATGTTCGCGGCGAGCGGGTGCATCTCGACCGCGCCCTGGTGCGTGAACTTGTCGCCACGGTCCCGTCCGAGATCACGCTCCGCGCGCGCGATCCCGCGAAATCGGTGCCCCTGGGCGGGCCGCGCTCGATCTTCGTGCCGATGACCGGCGCGCCCTACCTGCGCGATCTGGAGGACGTGCGCCGGGCGCCGACCCTCGACGATCTCGCGATGTTCCATAAGCTCTCGCACATGTCGCCTGCGCTGCACTCCAGCGCGCACCACATCGTCGAGCCGATGGACCATCCGGTCAGCCACCGTCACCTTCGCATCACCTATTCGTCGATGAAGCACAGCGACAAGACGTTCATGGGCATGACGACCTCGGGCAAGAACGCCGAGGACGTGCTCGACATGTGCGCCATCCTCTTCGGCGCTGACGTGATGGAGCGCGAGACGGTTGTCGTCGGAAATTGCAACGGCAACTCTCCGCTCGTCTGGGACGAGACGATGCTTTCGGCCATGCGGGCCTTCAACCGCCGCAACCAGCCCGTGCTCTGCTCGCCCTTCGTCCTGGGCGGGGCCAACACGCCGGCCTCGACCGCCGCGACGGTGGCACAATTGAACGCCGAGGCGCTGTCGGCCCTCGCCTATACCCAGGTGGTGCGCAAGGGGTGCCCGGCGATCTACGGCCACTACCTCTCAACCGTCTCCATGGCCTCCGGCGCGCCGATGGCCGGGACGCCGGAGATCAGCCTGATGAACTTCACCATCGGCCAGATGGCGCGCCATTACGGGGTGCCCTGGCGCACCTCCAACACTCTCGGCGGGGCGAAGACGCTGGATGCGCAGGCGGGTTACGAGAGTGCGACGACCCTGATGGCCGTGCTGATGGCGGGTGCCAACTACATCTGGCACTCCGCCGGCTGGAACGAGGGCGGCATGCATTGCTCGGTCGCGAAGTTCATCGTCGACGCCGAGCAATGCGCCATGGGTTATCGCATGGCCCAGGGGATCCAGTGGGCAGACTTCGACGAGGCCCTGTCGGCGGTGCGTGACGTGGGCCCCGGCGGGCATTACCTGGGCCACCCACATACGCTGGAGAAGTTCCAGCACGCCTTCTTCATGCCGAAGCTCCTCGACAACAACGCCATTGAGCAGTGGCAGGCCGAGGGGGCCCTGGACACCACCGCCCGTGCCCTTGCCCGAGCAAAGGCCCTGCTCAGCGAGTACGAGGAGCCCAGCCTGGATCCGGCGACTGACGAGGCGCTGCGCGACTACATCGCTCGCCGCGAGCGCGAGATCCCCGCAGAAGACGCCCTCAATCAGAGCTTCTAAGAGCCTCAGCCGCGGATCGGAGATCGCCCCATCGCGAGCGTAACGCCTGGAGATCACTTAGCATGCCTCCACTTCCGGGTGGAGTTGAAGCGGTGCCAAAGCACTGCTCGCTACGTCCTCCAGATCGGTCATGCGATAGCGCAGCCTTCAGCCCGCCAGTTGAACACACCAAGGTACTCGGCCGATAGCGAACCTTAGCACCCGGTTCACATTGCGCGGCGCGATGCGGAAGCCCGGTATTTGCGATGCGTCCGTGTCTTCTTGTCAGTGAGGTGCGTGGACAAGGGACCTTGCCCCGAGAGATGTCGCGCTCAGAGGTCAGTAGCAGACTGACCACACTTTGGTGCGGCTTTGGGTGCTCGCCGTGCCTTATGGGGCAACGACCCATCGAGCTGGGGTCCAGTTGAAGCCTCCGCCAGACGCGGCGACGTGGCCAATGCCCGGGAACGGCATGTGGTAGGCCATCAGCATCGCTCGGTCGGCCGCGGCGCGATCGAGCAGCCCTCGCCGCGTCGCCTCTGCCCCAGCCGGGTCAGAGTCGAAGACGGTCGCCCAGCCCGGATGGTCGAGATCGAAGGCCTGATCGTGGAACGCGTCGGCCACATAGAGCAGGGTTTCAGCGCCGGATTCGATTTGCAGGCCGCAATGCCCCCTGGTGTGGCCGGGAAGGGAGACCGTGGAGAGCCCGGGGGCGATGTCGTCGCCATCCTTCACGAGGCGCAGTCGGTCGCCAAGGCCGATCACCATCTCGGCGGCCGCGGCGAACAGCGGTCGAAAGCTCTCGTCGATCCGCATCGCGCCGAAGTCGGCTTCGCCGCGCCATTGCTCGAACTCAGTCTCGGCGAGTGCGATCTCCGCTGCGGGGTAGGTGGGCGCGCCGCCGTCCTCCGTCAGACCGCCGACATGGTCTGGGTGGATGTGGGAGATGAAGACGAGATCGATGCTCGAGGGCGCCACGCCGATAGCCTGGAGGCGCTCGGCCAATTGGCCCACCTGCGGGGCGAAGGCGCCCCAGCCAGTGTCGATGAGCACTCGGCGACCGCCTGTCTCGACGAGCAGCGCGTTGGCGTCGAGACGATAGTCGGGTGGGGTGAGGAAGTGCTGGCGCATCGCTCCGGTCACCTCCCCCTCAGTCGCATCTGGCGCATAGGTCGGCCAGGCCGGGAAACCGATCTGGCCGTCGCTGATCACCGTCACCCGGATGTCGCCGATGCGGAGCGTGTAGGTATCGGCGTTCGGCGCTCTGCTGTCGAACGTGGCGGCACCGAGGGCGGGCGATGCTGCACTGGCCGTTAGCGCGAGCGAGGTCTGTCCGAGTTGGCGGCGGGTGAAGCGCATGGAGCTCCTCCTTGGTGATCGGCGCAGTGATGCCCTGGAGCGGCGCAGCCATCAAATGCATTGTTTTTGCCTTGCCAATGCACGAGATGAATTGAATGGCCGAGAGACCTCCTGCGCCTTCCCGCATGGATCTCAACCTTCTCGTCGTGTTCGAAGCGATCTGGCGGGAGCGCAACATCGCGCGCGCCGGCCAGGCTTTGGCGCTCAGCCAACCGGCGACGAGCCATGCGCTCGCGCGGCTGCGCCGGCTCGTCGGCGATCCGCTCTTCGAGCGAAGCCCCACCGGCGTCAGGCCAACACCGTGCGCCGAAGCGATGTGGCCGGAGGTGGCCGGCGCGCTTGCCCATGCGCGGCGTGCGCTGGGGACAGGCTTCGATCCGTCGCGCCTGGGTCGGAGGCTCAGGCTGGGGATGACCGGCAACGTGGCGCTCACGCTGGTGCCGGGCGCCGTTGTGCGGATGCGCGCCGCTGCGCCTGATCTCGACGTGGCGATCGTTCCGGTGGATCGCCGCCGGGCGCCGGAGATGCTGGCGCGCGGGCAGGTCGACGCGGTCGCCGGTGCGTGGACGGGCCCGGTCGATGCCGGCCTGCGCCGCACCACACTCTATCGCGAACGGCTCGTCCTCGCCGCCCGCGCCGGACATCCCGTCTTCGACGCGCCGCCCGGGGCCCGGTGCCTCGTTGCCCATCCCCAGGTCGCGGTGGCGCCCACAGGCGAGGCCGACGGTCCGGTCGATCGTGCGTTGGCTGGCCTTGGTCTCACGCGGCGGGTGGCGCTCGCGGTCGAGACCTATGGGCTAGCGCTGGAGGTGGTGTCGGCGACCGATCTCGTCGCGATCCTTGCCGCTGGTCCGGTGCAGCGGCTCGGCCCAGTCCTCGGCGTGCAACATGCCCCACTTCCGATCTCGCTCGACCCGATCACGATAGACCTAGTGACGAGCTCAGGCGCCGGAACGCTGCATGACTGGCTGCAAGAGGTGCTTAGTGCTGCCGCGGCTCTTCCGGACACAGAGCGCCCGGTGGCCTGAAGCCTGAACGCGCGGAGCATGCGCCCGACTACGGCCCAAACGGACGTTTGCGAAGTGTGCGTGCTTCGTATCCGCGGTTTCCGCGCGCTGTCATGCATCAGTGGCGCAGCATCGCTTAGGAGCGGGCGGGAGCTTCGCGGACTTTGAACGATCTCTGTGGATCGGTGAACGTCCGTGACTGGCGACATCGACCAAGCTCGAGCCAAGCGCCTATGGAGCGCGTTCGATGAGGCGCGCGAAGGTGGGGCAGATCTATCGAAGGACAGGCGACTTCCGTGCACGCCAACTCCTCCTCGGCCATACGACCATGGTCAGCGCGATCCGCTACCACGGCGTGGAGTTCGAAGACGCCCTGTCGGCGTTTTCAGGCCGCGACTCACTCCATTCGCTGGCGGCATCTCGCGCCTTCCAGGGCAGAGCGTCACTTTCTTTGACGCTAGGGAATGATCTTTCAGCCACGAACATTCAACTGACAATAGGTCTGTATAACTTGATGAGAAGATAAATTAACATGTCAATTTCTTTCGATAAGATATAAAGAAAGCAGTAAAATTGCCCAAGCCTTCCGAAATTTCTGATCGAAAATTGTAATGAGTGCACGTTAAAGTCGATATTATTTTTAAAATTGAAAAATTCTATTCATATTTAATTCAAATTTGATACCATTTATACTTCGCGCGTTGCCCATAGAGAGTTTTTGCATGCATTTTTACTCACAAGGCCGCCGTGACTAAATTGAGCGGGGCATTCCGCTCTCGCGGACGCGACGGATGGCGACCCTTGCCCAGAGGCGAAGTCGGAATCCGGGGCCTGAGCGCGATGCTGCGAGCGCTTGGCGGGGGTGCCGTTGCGTAACATTTTCGCCAAAGTTCAGTGAACCTTTTCTCCCTGCGCACGCACCTACGTGCGGAGAAGCAAGGAGAAGAAGATGTCTGGCTCTATCGGCAAGCCCAATGCACCACTCACACTAATTGGCCGCGGCCCCGACGTTAGCTTTCAGAAGAGTACATCATCGATCTCCTCGGTAAGTACGGGCGCCTTTCAGGGCGCGGCTCCTGAGCCCGCCCCGCCGAAACCGGAGCAGAAGAACCTCACGCCATCGGACCCGGCAAAACCCCGCTTCATGGCGCACGGCCCAGCGTTCAAGACACCGATCAAGCAATTCAGCAAGGAGGCCCTCGACGGGCTGCAAAAAGCCGTTCGAGAGGCGGCCAAAGCCAACAACCTGCCACTTCGCACGCTGAAGATAGCGATCAAGGATGCGCAGTATAATCGGGACCACGCGATAACGGACTTTGCCAAGTTCCAGGCCGAAGAAAAGATGAAAGCGCTCGCTGTCGTCAACGACCCGATCAAGGAGCGTGGGGAGGCGCTTCGGGTGTTGGCGGAGGCTGTGACCGAGGTCAAGGACGGCTTGAAAGCACTGCATGCCGAGCGCGTAAAGCCGATCCCGACCGACGCCAAAGAGCGGAACGCGTTTTTCGACAAGCTGATCGAACTCGAGAAGACGCTCAGCAGCTCAACCGACAAAATGATGGTCGCTTTCTTCGCCATTGAGAAGGCCTCGGAGGATATCGAAGGGGTGAAGGTTGAGGCAGAACGACTTGGCCTGAATACGAAGAATATGGCAGGCATCAAAAAGTTCGGGGACACTTACAAAGCAGTCGCGCAGGCTCTGCTCGAAGCGACCGTCGTTGATCCGCGCGCCAAGACCGTGCAGCCCGCAGAGATTCCAGGTCAGATGGGAGATGCCATCGGGCGTGCGTCGCAGCTGAAGGAACAACTCAACACCGTTGAGGCGACGGCTGGCTCAGAGGCTCTCAAAAACCTCCTCGGCAACGGCAGACTTACCGCTGAGGTTGCTCTGCAAGCCATTCGGGCTGGTGAGACCCTGTCGCCGGCCCTATTGGAGACCATCACCGATAAAAACGCGATCCATGACGTGAGGGAGCTGGGTAACGGCCAGTTCAACAAAGTCCTGTTGGCAACGCTCGACGAGAAGGACGGCTCGCAAAAGCGCTATGCGCTGAAGCCGCTCGACAGCCGTATTCAGTCACCCGGGTGGGGTTACGACATTGGCCATTCGCACCAGCAGGTTGGCGTGTTTGGCCGCCAGTCCGCCGCCCACACCCTGTCTGAGGAGCTCGGCCTCAAGCTTGCGGGGGCGCCGCGCTACGTCGTCTACGAGAACAGGCTGTACATGGCGGCCCCCCTCATTCCCGGCTACGACGGGGAGGCGATCGAGACAAAGATCGAGGATGCCGTCACCGCTCACAACGATAAGACGACGGATGCATCGCAGAAGATGGACGCTGCTGCAGAGCAGGAGCGAATCTTTGAGGCGCTTCACACCAATCCACGATTTCAAAATGCCTGCCAGGAAATGCAGCTCTTCCAGTGCATTATCAGCAATCCGGATGGTCACTCTAACAACATGAAAATGGAGTTCCGCAGCGCTGGCAAGCTGGTCGACCCGGGCGACCTTGTCGGCATGTCCGATAAGGATATCGCAGAACTCGAGGTGAAAGCCGCCGTCTTCGACCTCGACGGCGCCTTCCTGGCCGACCCAACGATCAGCATTCAGGAGTTTCGGCATCATAAAGGCGACTACTTCGCGCCTCGCTGGCACTATGCCGGCCCACCGCCCTTTCACACACAGGCGCAATATGATCGGCTCGTCGAACTGCGTAGAAAGCTCGACGATCAACTCGTCAAACAACTCTCAGGGTACCTTACCAATGGAGCTGATAACGTACACCCAGTAACGAACGAAACTGAGATGTCAGCACTGCGTTCTCGTGTCGAAAAACTTATTGACCACTTTGATAAGCAGGCATCAGAGGGTCGTCGACTTGATGAAAAGGGCTACGTTCTTAACGGAAAAGGTCAGCGGACAGGAGAGCCGAACCAGCAACAACGTCTTTCCGACAGTAGCGAGGAAACTAGGAACTTTGGGATGGAGCCTGGTAAAATGATGAAGCAATCCGTTGCTCACAAATTCTTCCCAGTGCCAGAGCCACTTAAGAAGCCCGTGAAGATAGATCAGACGGACGAGGAAATTTTTAAAGTAGATGAAGAAGATCCGAAACACTACGTAGATGAAGATATGTATGCGGAATTCGATGATGAATTTAAGGTCACCAGCATGTCGTCAATCGTATGAGGTATCAAATGGCCCACAATGACACCGTGATAAGCAGTGACGATATCCAAGAGGAGATACAGGCCGTGTTTGAGAGCCTCAGAGAGGGTGGGATCAACACGCCCCCCATTGACCCTGAGATGGCGCCACGACTCCGCCCAGAAGGCGAGATGACGTTCAGCACGCGTGATCTGCCAGCGTCCCTCTACCAGGTCGGGTTCTATATGGAGGAGTTTCTCGGCGGCAGGGTGAACGAGGACTACGTGGCGATCGGCATCGATGGCTATGGGATGTTCAGTGTGTATTTCCACTACTTCATGGTTAGGGGGAAATTCGGGCTCTTTCTGCAGCTTCCGGTACAAAGTGGCACCGATGAAACCGGAACGGCCATCGCGGCCATCAACAGCCGCCTGCAGTCGATCGAGGAGCTGTTGACGTCGCCGCCTGTGGGCCCGATGGCGATCATGGAGATCATCGACTTCAAGGCCATCATGACGGGACCCAGCCTCGACCGCCTGACAGCTACCAGAACGAGAAATCCCCTCGCGACGTTCGTGAGCCAGCGAGCGAAGCAGGACAGCGAGGCCGTCATTCTGAACGTATGACCGACGCGGCCGTTACGCAGTGGCGGCCGTGTTTCGACATCCAGGACGGCGCGGGCTGAGATCCTCCTCCGCTCTCACTGTCCTGGAGCCCCCCGGGCAATGACCACGCCAACGCGCCTTCCCCGCCGGTGGAACTACGCACTGTGATCGTCAGGGGCGACGACGCTGAGACGGGGCACCCACAGCCACTGCCGTACGGCCACGCAGGAGGCGCACGGCGGTACATCATCCGGGGCCGGGCGCCTAAGCGTCTTTGCGGACACGGCTTAAGAGGCCCTGCAGAAGGTCCATGGGAAGCGGAAGGACGACGGTCGAGGTTCGATTGCCCGCGATGTCGTGCAGCGCCGCAAAGTAGCGCAGCTGCATCGCGTTCGGCTCTGCCGCCAGGATCGACCCGGCCTCGACCAGCTGCTGCGCTGCCTGCCGCTCGCCCTCGGCGTTGATGATCTTCGCGCGGCGTTGGCGCTCCGCCTCCGCCTGACGGGCGATGGCGCGCACCATGCTCTCGTCGATGTCGACATGCTTGATCTCGACATTCGCGACCTTGATGCCCCAGGGATCGGTCTGCTTGTCCAGGATCTCCTGGATATCGACGTTGAGCTGGTCACGCTCGGAGAGCATCTCGTCGAGTTCGTGCTTGCCAAGGACCGAGCGGAGCGTCGTCTGCGCAAGCTGGCTGGTCGCCGCGCGATAGTCTTCGACGGCAAGGACGGCCCGCTCGGGATCGACGATGCGGAAGTAGATGACCGCATTCACCTTCACCGAGACGTTGTCCCGGCTGATGACGTCCTGGCTGGGCACATCCTCGACGATCGTCCGCAGATCCGTGCGGACGATCTGCTGGATGATCGGGATCACGAGGATTAGCCCGGGACCCGAGATCTTGGTGAACCGGCCCAGCGTGAAGAGAACGGCACGCTCGTATTCGCGCAGGATCCGCACGGCGGAGGCGAGGATGCTCAACGCCAAGGCGAAGAGCAGGAGGTAGAGGCTCAGATCGAGCGGTGTATTCATCGGTTCAGCTCCTCTTGGCCTATCGCGGTGTCGCCGGCGCGCCCGCCTTCGCCGGCAGTCGTCGCCTCGAGCACGATGCAGAGGCCGTCGAGCGCTGCGATCCGCGCGGTCATGCCTGGCCTGAGGTCGCGCGGCCCCACGGCGCGCCAGGCTTCGCCGTGCGTCCAGATGCGCCCGCTGCCGTTCTGCCACTCGAGCACCTGGACCTCTGACCCGACCATCTCGGCGCGACCTGTGCGGACGGCGCGCCTATGTGCGCGCCAGACAAAACGCAGCAGCAGGCTCAGCACGGCAAAGCTGAGGGCGGCCATGAGCACGATCGTCAGCACGGAGACCTGATACGCCGGGACGTCGGTGTCGATGAGCATCAGCGCACCGATCGTAAAGGCGGCGATGCCACCGATCCCCAGGACCCCGAAGGCGGGGGTCAAGGCCTCGACGACCATCAGGACGACGCCGAACATGATCAGCCCCAGACCAGTGTAGTCGATCGGCAGCTGGTTCAGCGCGTAGAGCCCCAGAAGAAGCGAGATCGCACCGACGATCCCGGGACCGATCCCCGGGTTGGAGAACTCGAGGATCAGGCCATAGACCCCGATCATCATCAGGATCAGCGCCACGTTCGGATCTGACAGGAAGCGCAGCACGTCGGTCACGACACTGGGCTCGATCCGCTCGATGACGAGGCCGTCCGTCTCCAGGCGACGCTCTAGTCCGGCCGCCGTCACCACGCGTCCGTCGAGCTGGGCAATCAGGTCCTTCACATCGTCTGCCACGATCTCGACGACGCCCTCCTGCAGCGCCTCGTGCGCCGCCAGGCTGGCGCCCTCGCGCACTGCTCGCTCAGCCCAGTCGGCGTTGCGGCCGCGCAGCTCGGCCAGGCTGCGCAGGAACGCGACCGCATCGCTGAGCGCCTTGGCCGACATCGGGTCGGGCGGAGGCGTCGCGGGTTCAGTTGCGTCGGCGTCCTCGCCTGCCGGTACGCCGTCATCGCCGCCGCTGTCCTCCGGCGCTTCCAGGGGCCGCGGGGTCGTCGGCGGCGCGGGGAGACCGATCTGAACGGGCGTCGCGGCCCCGGTGTTCGTGCCCGGCGCCATCGCCGCGACATGGGTGGCGTAGAGGATATAGAAGCCCGCACTGGCGGCGTGGCCGCCGGCCGGCGCGACGAAGCCGATCACGGGCACGGGTGCTGCGAGAATGTCACTGACGATCTCGCGGGTGGAGGAGACGAGGCCCCCCGGAGTGTTGATCCGAAGAACCAGCAGCTCCGCGGATCGGTCGCTCGCCTCGGCGATGGCATCGGCGACGTGCTTCCTCGCGGCGGGACCGATCGCGCCCTCGACATCAGCGACGAAGGCGGTCCCTCGTGGCCCAACCGCTTGCGCGGCGCTTCCCAACGGCGACGCCACCGCGACGGTCAGTGCGAAGCACAGAAGTCCGAAGATTCGTGGCACTGCGTTCATGTTTCGGCTCATGGGTTGCCGAGGATTCGCCCCAGGATGCAACGGAAGCGCGAGCGACCCACTGACGGCGGTCAATGGGCCACGCTAGGTTAGCTACCGCCCAGCGGGCGCCCGCGTGCGCTCCCGCCCGATGCCCAACAAACACCCGCTTCGCCCGCATAGGAGCCGCGAGTCATCTTTGCGGTGAACGATCGGCTTGGGTCTCCGCGTCTTTGACCGTGCAGAATGACCGCTGCGCGGAAGCACGCTGGCCTGTCGCAACCCGTCGCGGGCGGTGGTGACAATCACGTCGCTCAAGGCTGAACTCGTTGTGCCTCGCCCCACGAAATACTTGAACCTCGTAATCTGCTGGTAGGAGCCATTACTCTCATACACGCAGTGCATCATCTGATTCTGTGCGAACATCACAAATCTGAAGGAAAATTCTCGATCTCCGTAATCCTATATAAATATATGCAAGACTTATCAGAATATTAAATCAAATTAGAACAATTTCAGAATAGGGTGCTTTCGTATATTGCTACGATATCTTTACGATAGATGATAAAATTATTCAAAAAATTCAGAACATAATGCAGTAAATTCAGAATTAAGCCTTGTAATGAGCGGCACACTATTGAACCAATAGTATTTGATTGGATCTTTTATATTCAATATGCACGCCTCTCTGGTGTCGTTTCGTCGTGATAAAAAATGTTTGTTTTTCAGCACTGACTGTAGAACTTCAGGAGCCGTCACGATGACCGGAGCCTATTTCGCGACCTTCGACGCTCACGCGGGACCACTCCAGCCAACTTCACGCTTTAATCCAATCGATGGAGTGCCACTCGATGCACTTGATGTAAATATACAATCTGAAGAAATAAGCAATTGATCAGATCAAAGAGATCTTACTCATAGTGATTATTCCAGAGAATCCACAAAAAGGACTTGTCAAAAGAAATAGATTTGAGGCAGATGGTATCGGGAGGGGGATTTTCAGAAGCACATCTGAGTGATGTAACGATGGAGTGTCGTTGCGTTGCCCAGGAGGATGGCAGGTATTTGTGGCGCCAAGGTGCTACAAGAGTTCCCGCCTTTTGCGCGACGCAGATCCCCCTCGAACGGGCAGTGTTTCGTAAGACGCGCAACCGCGTGAGACGCGCAGCGATTTCGAGCAGGGCTTTCTACCCCCGAAAGCAATCAGAGTGCGGTCAAGCGACCGACGTAGTCTGTGTCGTTCATGACGGAGGTCCCTTCGTCACAGGACTCGGCGTTTGCCCGTCCGTGTTTGCGTCCCGACAAACCATGCGTTGGCAGCGGCCGGCAGGGATCCAGACGGGCATGATCGCGACCGAAGCAAGGACGATCACGATCCGGCGCGAAGGTGGGGTCGTCTCTCTGCCTGAGGGATGTCCTGCGGTGGCCAGCGCTCACTGCCGCGAACATGGCGTTCGCAACATCGTGGACGAGATCCAGACCGGGATAGGGCAGCTCGAGCACAGCAGTTGCCCGGCGTACAGCGGCTCGAAGACCAAGCGTGCAACACGACCGCTCCCGATAGCGCACTGCGCGTGGAGGGGTACGGCCGGCCCGGATCGCAGTCCAGTCAGCGTCGCGTGGCGATTCTGTAGCTGCGTCAGCATCCAATAAGTCGATGTTTCACGCCAAAATGGAAAGACGCCATGCACAACTTACTCAGCGCCCGGGCGGAGGACGCCCGGTCCCTCGACGAATATGCCGAAAAAGACCCGCATCGAAGTACGTTCGACTACTTTGTGGCGCGGTCGGCGGACGACAAGGACCGGATCTATCAGCTTCGCTACAGCGCCTATCACGGCCAGGATCTGATCGCACCGCGGATGGATCAGCGGCTTCGCGACGCCCATGATGACGCGCCGGGCACCTTCTCGCTCGGCGTGACGGACGCGGGAAGACTGGTCTCGACCATCCGGCTCAGCGTGCTGCACGTCGCGCGCCCAGCGTCGGCCAACTACGCTGCCTTCGCCGATCACCTTGGCCCGATGCTGCAGGGTGGCACGACGATCACCGATATCTCGCGGCTCGCCGTCCTCTGCGAAACCACCAGCGCGCGCCGGCGCCTGATTCACTACACCCTTAGGCTCGCCGAGATTTTCGCGGCTGCGTGGGACACAGAGTACGGCGCCGTCGCGGTGCGGCGCAGCCATGTGCCCTTCTACCGGCGCTATGGTTTCTCAATCGCGAGCGAGCCGCGACCCTACAGCGCCATGGTCGTGCCGCTGTCGCTGATGCTGATTCATCGCGACCGTCGCAGGCGGGACGTGGCGGCGATGCCGGCGCACCTGCTGGCAAGTGTCGAGGAGGAGCACCGGATGGTGGCGGCGCTGTCCGAAACTGTGAGGGCATGAACGCGATGCAATCAGTCTATCTCATTGACCTTGTGGCTAAGGCGCTCCTTTTCGGGTGGTTCAGCTACGCACTCTATGTCCATTTCGCCCGTCAGGACGGCGAGCCGACGGGGATGAAGTGGACGCGGCTACTGTGGCTGGCGGGTATCGGTATCGACGGCTCTCTTTACGTAGCCACGGTCGGTAGCGACGGGATCAGCCCCTCGGCTGCCGGCTTCGGGCTCTGCACGGCCATGCTCGCCGCGCTCGTGTTTCACCGGGCCCTTATCGCCTCGCGCGAGCACGCGCTGAATGTTGCCTTCAGCCAGTCGACTGGTCGGGCGTTACTGGCGTCAGGCATCTTCGGGTACGTCCGACACCCCTTCTACCTCGCCTACATCCTGTACTGGCTCTCCTGGGCTATCACGCTGGGTTTTCAAATGCCTGCGAGCGCAATTCTGATCGCGGTGACAGCCACATACCTTGTTTCAATAAGGCTTGAGGAGCGTGCCTTGGAGCGGACCTTCGGCGACGATTATCGGGAGTACAGACGCCGTACGCCGGCACTGGTGCCGTTCCTGAGCTAAGCGTCTGGCAGGTCACGACACAGGTTGGTAGCCGCCGCTCCGCACACGGGCATGGGCTATGCGGCCAGCACCGGAAAAGACCGGAGCTCCACCTAAGCGGCGAGCGGAGCAACTGATGTCGTGGAAGCACCGCCGCTAGAGGCGACGGTGCTGTCGTGTCATCTTCGGTTAGACAGAACCAAGCGACGGGCGCGCCGCCTTTGCCGCGCTCCGCCGCCGAGGGCTGTCATACCAGGTCTCCGAAGTCGCCGAAGCCGGTGCTCGACGCGGCCACGGACTGGGAGAACGAGAAGGCACCGAGATCGCTCGTCTGCGCGAAGGTCTCGGTCTCCGCCAGATTGCCGACGCCCGGTACTCCCGGCAGGAAGGTCTCGATTTCGATCAGGTCCAACGCAAGGTCGGTGCCGGTCACGCTCTCGACCTCCGGAACAGCATCGTTGAAGGCGAAGAAGTCCGTCGTCTGGAAGCCGTCGGGAAGGCCCGCAGGCAGACCCTCGGCCGTCGTGGCGGGAAGCTCGCCAGGACGATCCTCCAGGATGAAGACGAAGCTCTCGATATCATCCCAGTCGACACCGCCCTCCGCGTCGTCGGCACCGCCGCCCCCGGGAACGTTACCGTCCCCGTCGACATCGTCGTTGGCACCGAGATTGAGGATGTTGCCGCCCGAACCCGGGAAGGGTGAGCCCGGTGGCAAGGCGGCATTTGCCGCGTCCGAGTCGAGATAGGCGAAGAGCGGGCTCATGATCGTGATCGGGTTGACGAAGGCGCTTTCGAGGACAACCGACGCGATCGCAATATCGCCGTCGCCGTCGATCACGACCAGGCTTGCGCGCGCTGTGGCGGGCTCGTCGTTCGCCGACGTGCCGGGGTTGAAGGACTCAATAGTGACGTTCAGGAAGTCGTCCGGCACGCCGTCAGCCGCGTTGGCGAGGATCTGAGCGTTGTCGACCAGGGGCGTCGGGTCGAAGCTGCCGATCGAGCTCGTGTACTGATCGTAGGCATTGGCGAAGCCGTCGTCATCGATATCGACGTTCAGCTCCATGTCGCCCAGCTGATTGCTGATGAGCTCGCTCTGACTGCCATCGCTCAGCGTCTGAATGAACAGCGTGCGGGACGCGACGTCGGGGATGTCTGTATCCTCGGGGTTAGGCAAGACGACGGTGTCGCTGGTGCCGCCCGGATCTGTCGCCTCACCATCATCGGAGACGCTCTGCTCCAGATCGAAGTCGTCGATTAGGAAGTTACCGAACTGGGGTGGCGTCCCTGGACCGTTGCCACCCTCGCCACCGATGGCATCGGCCGAAGCCTCCGCCGTCGCCAAGTTGCCTGAGAGGCTGACGAACGTGAAGACGTCCTTCTCGATATCGACGAGGACGTCGACATCGATATTGACCGTCTTGTCGACATCCGTCGCAAAGTTAACCGCACCCATGATCCTTGATCCCTTACAAGTTAAATCGCTAGCGACGTGCACTACGCTCGGCCTTGACAAGCGTAGATGCCATTATCACGGCTCAATTTCCGCATTATCGTTCAATTGAGACAAGTTGTACCTTTGATAGTGTTGAGAAAATGCGCCTATCATCACGATGAATATACTCAAGTTCACTTTGAACTACGCCGAAGTGACTAAGGGCCAGAGCGGCCTGTTCGGGTCAGGATCAGGCACCGTAAGCGGGATGAAGCGGTCATCCTGCCAGGCTCCGCGAGCCGCCCGTCATCACGAAACTGCAAGACCACTTGGATGCGGGTGCCGATCTGCTTGATCGACAGCACCTCGACCGAGGCACCGCGACCGCCGGACCTTGTGGTGGAGATTCGCCGGCGAAGGCGCGCCGGGAGGTCCGAGAGCCGGAGCACGGGACCCCCGATGATGCTGCCTTCCCCCCGTTTGGCGAAGAACCGGCGGAGCTCTTCCTCCTGGCGGCTCATGGGGCGCGCGCCGGCCAAGCGCTGGGCCTACCCAGGCGCCGTCCCGCCCCCGATCTGGGCGCCACGGAAGGGCGGAGGATCCCGAGGCGAGCGGATGCTGTTCCCATTGTGAGCTGGTATTGCACGGCTCTCGGGCCACTCTCTCGAGGTCGTTTCTGGCGCCGGGCGTCAGGGCGTCTGGTGTAGGGCCGCCTGTCCTGCCCCGGCCGGCGTTCCTGAGCGCGACCACCAAGCCCTCGACAACCGCCGAAACCGCAGCACAGCCGATGGGCAGAATGCGACGCTGCGCGGAACGTACATCTGCTCGGACCGGTCATGCGGAGCCACTCAGACGCAAGCGGCGACAGCTGTGGCGCTCGAGCAAGTCTTCGCCGGGCTCTTCCAGGCTCCATCACGGCGAAGGGGCGTGGGTCAAAGCGCCGAAGCGCCCGTCCCACGCCTAGGGCGTCGAGATCAGAACTGGCTCGCCGCGATCGCCTGCGAGAACGAGAAGGCACCCAGCGAACTCGTCTGGGCGAAGGTCTCGGTCTCCGCGAGGTTAGCGATGCCATCGATGCCGTCGGCCGACGCCTCAGCGGTGGCGAGGTTGCCCTCCAGGCTCACTGTGGTGACGACGTTCTTGAAGATGTCGACGTCGACATCGACCAGAATGTCCACATCCTTGGTGACTTGGGTGTCGAAGGATACGAAGCCGGCAGCGGTGACGCGATCCATCGAAGCGGCATCAAGCACGAAGGGATCGGCTGCGGCCGGGATGGCCAGCGCGAGAAGAGGCGCAGCAGTGAGGGCAGCGAAGAGCGTTTTCATCGTTTCTTCCTTTCACAATGCAACAGGACTTGAGCGTGGGCAGCCGTCACGGGGGGTTGTTGATGGCGCCCACGCCCAGCCGCTTCCGGTCAGAACTGACTGGCCGCGACAGCCTGCGAGAACGAGAAGGCACCCAGCGAACTCGTCTGGGCGAAGGTTTCGGTCTCTGCGAGGTTGGCAATGCCATCGATGCCGTCGGCCGAGGCTTCGGCGGTGGCGAGGTTGCCCGTGAGGCTAACGCTGGTCGCGACATTTTTCACGATGTCGACGTTCACGTCCACGTCGATCGCGACGGTCTTGGTGACCACGGTGTCGAAGTCGACGACGCCGGCAGCGGTCACGCTGTCCATCGCCGCGTCGTCGAGCACAAACGGCTCGCCAGCGACGGCGGCGGTGGCAAATGCAGTGCTGAGGATCGTAGCAGCCAGGAGCTTCTTCATGTGTCTTCTCCAAAAAAAAGAGCAACGGACAAGGTCACGCGTGACGTGAAACACCGAGGCTGCCGAGAACTGAGAGCCAAAGTATTCTCGTCCGGTCACGCACTAATATTTGGATTTCCAGGCGGACCTCGCGCAACTCTCAAATGTGATATAAGTATTTAGGCGGTGCTGAGTACTTTTACGCAGAAGGTTTGTAGCACCTCTAGTTCCGTCGAAGGTTGTACCACCCCATCTTGGTGTCGATCCTCGATGTGCAGGTGACCCCGTTGTCCCACCGCCCCTGCTCGTTGGTCGGCCATTCGCAAGGCGCAGACTGTCATCCGGGCCGAAGAACTGGCAGGCGAGACGCAGGCGCGCAGTTCAAGAATCGTCGATGGTCGACTAATTCGACCATGATCGATTTGACTGCGGTGCGAGCATGTCTTCAGTTCATCAGAAAGGCGTAGTTGAGTAATTGATGCGAGATCTGTACTTTAGAGTAGAGAGATGTCGCCGTTTCTTCTTGTATGAAGTTTCTGACAAGGAGACATCATGTACGTTTCGCCTCATCGTGAGGCACGAAGGTGTGACGTTCTCTGGAGTTCGCCATGAGAATGCTTTTGACGGCTTTGGTTATCTTCGTGTTTTGCTACGGATCCGCCAGCGCAGTGTCGATAGGCTCGCTAAGGTTCGACGATCCTGATCCTGCGTTTTCGGACACCATCGCATCGATCTACGTGCCGGATGCGGAGTTGTTCGTAGCGGCCAATGCCGACAGCAGTCTCACGATCTTCGCTTCCATCAGTCCACTGGGGACGATCGAGGCCACAACACCGATTGACCTGCTCTTCATCAACGTGGTCGAGGGATCGCTGCGGCAAGTGACTTTCGAGAGTTCGTCGATCCAGCTTTTGTTCAGGGTCACCAGTGATCCTCAGCTCCTTTTCGGTGATTTCGTCCTGGCGCTGCTGACGTTCGACGACGGTTTGTTTGACGGGCCGGACGACGCCCTCGCCCCGTCAGGTCCCTTCGCCAACCCGGACCTTCCGGTGCCGGTGGGCTCGATCGATGCCTTCTCCCTGTCGATTATTCCCGTGCCGGCAAGCGGTGTGCTGTTTCTGGCGGCTCTGGCGAGCCTGTGGTACGCGGCCCGGGGCAGGGCCGCAGCCCGCAGCGGCTAGATGGCGCCCTAGGCCTGATCGGGCAGCGTCACGTCGAAGACCGTGCGCAGGTGCGGGCCTTCGAGCAACAGACGAATGCTTCCGTCGAGTGATCCTCGCGACAGCGCCTCAGCAAGGCGAAGACTGGCACTGCGCCGGTCCGCCTCCGCCAGGGCAAATGGCCCGCGCAAGTCGATCCGAAGGCGCCTCGTCTCCTCGCCTGCGTCGAAGAACTCCCAGTCGATCCAGATGCCTTCCTCCACCTCGCCGCCGTCTTGGTCGAGGTAGAGACGGGTCAGGTCCTGGAGGACGAGCGCGAGAGGCAGCGCCGGCTCAAGCGCAACCTCTACCCTCGGGCCGTTGACCTCGACCTTCCCGTGCCCGATCTCGAGCGCACGCAGAACGACGGCGATGACGTCATCCAGGGCGCAAACGCGCATTCCGTCGGTGTCCAGACGCGAAAGATCGAAGACGCCGATCAATGCGTTGATGCGCCGAAGGACAGCCCGGCGCAGCACATCACCATCAGCCTCCTCTGCTGCAACAAGCGCGACGAGGGACCGCGTAATCGAGAAGGCGTGACGGATCTCCATCGCCCGATCCGCCGCGTCCTCGCGGACATCCTCGATCAGCGCAGGACGCGACAGGTTGCGCAGCACGAGCCCGACCATGCCGTCGTGGACCTTGCCCGCCAGCAGCCGCATGCCGTTGGCGAACCGCAGCGAGCGCAGTCCGCCGGAGGTCCCGGGCGCGAGAGCGCCCATCTCGCTGGGATCAAAGACCCGCGGCACGCGGTCGTGCCTGTCGAGCACGGCGCGAAGGAGCTGGTCGAGGGCGTCCCTGCGCTCCGCCCACCCGGGCAGGTCGTACATGTCCATGCCCTGCACGACCTCCGGGCTGAGCGAGAAGCACTCGCAGAAGGGACGGTTCGCTGAGACGATGCGGCCGAGGCGGTCCACGATGGCGTAGGGTTCGGACAAGAGATCGCGCAGGCGGTCGTTGAAACGACGGATGTCCGCCGGCAGGCGGTCGCTCCGTCCCGCCGAGCTCACCGC
Source organism: Pseudomonadota bacterium (assembly GCA_039822045.1). Lineage (GTDB taxonomy): Bacteria > Pseudomonadota > Alphaproteobacteria > Rhodobacterales > Rhodobacteraceae > HLUCCA09. Next base: position 31,949 of record JBCBMY010000015.1, read on the forward strand.
GTATTAAACCTGATCGGCACGGAGGCCGTGATGACGAAATCCGGGCTGTCCTGTGTGAGACCGATCCCGACATTGAAGTTCAGCAGCGTGTTCTGTGCGAGGATCGAAGAGACGCCGAAGGAGGCTATCGCCGGGCGCTCCTCGCTGCCGATGATCGGCGTGCCGCCGACCCGTGTCTCGCCGCGAAAGCCAGCACTGACGCCCAAGCTCAGTGAGGTCTCCGGGCTGAGGGCAAGGAACGCCCCGAGCGATGCCGAGTAGAGCGGGCCCGGCCGGATGGTCGCGTCCTCGAACGCGTAGGTGTAGGAAAAGCTCCCGGAGAAGGCGAGCGGGTCCTGGCGCTTCAGCAGCGTGAAGGATCCGGTCAACTCATGAAAATCGTCGTCGATGACGACGCCGTTGCTCATGTTGGGGCCCGTGGCACTGTCGTACCGTACGCGCCCGATCACGTCCGGCACCCAGCCATCCTCCCGGACCAAGGTCTTGGCAAGCCCGACACTGAGATTGCCGAGGCCGGCGGCGCTCTCTTCGCCCGCGGGGCCGGTGACGGGGACGCCGCCCACGGTCACTGCCCTGCCGTCCGCCCGCTGACGCGCGAAGACGAAGGGTACCCGCGCCTCGAGCTGGCTGTCGAAAGGCAGGCCGAACCGGACATCGAAGCCCGCGGTCACCTCATCGCGTCGGACGCGCAACAACTCGGTAAAGGCGTCCCCGTTGTCCACCACGATGACGGCCTCGCTCTCGGAGTACTCGTAGGTCGTGAAGGGCGCGACATCGATCTTGCCTGCCGGCAGCAACAGGTTGCCGGTATCGACGAGGGTCCGCTCAAGCGCCCGCTCGGCGGCATCGGGATCGACCTCGAAGGCCGGACGGCCCGCGGTCGGCGGCGCCGCGCCGGGCGGTACGTTGGGTGGCGGCGAAGGTGTGGTCGCGGGCGCCGAGGCTACGGGACCTGGCGCCGCCGCCCCATCGACCTGTAGCAGTCGCTCCAGCTGCTCAATCCGTCTTTCCAGTTGCTCGATCCTCGCATCCCGATCGTCGACCGCCGGATCGACCCCCTGGGCGCCGGCGAAGGGCGCGCCGAGCGCCATCGCGAGAAACAGGGACAGCGCGGGATGCGCCCCACGAATTGGTCCGGCGAACTGGATCGGTGATACGAGCATCTTCGCGTTCCTTGCGCTATGGAGCGTTGCGGCGCTTGGCGCCGACGCTCCTTGCGCATGGCCCGTTACCGCAGTGTCAGGAAGTGGTCGGTCCGGGCCAGAAGCAGTCCGGGGGGGCTTTGCTGTCCCGCCCGCGCCACAATGAAGCCGACATTCCCAAGGTCGCGATAATCGAGCCAAACGCGCTTAAAGCGACGGCGTGTCATCGTTCTGTTGCCATACGCTGGATCGGCCAAAAGAACGCGGTTTCCGAGCACGCCACGAAAGATAACAAAGTGATTATAGCCACTTGTCCGGATCGGTACCATAATTGGCGCTCTATCGATCAAGTCATCGAATGCCAATCCACCATAACCGATGCCATCGTAGCCACGGGTGTCAACAAATCGTTTGAGGTCGAGCAAAGAAAAACCCAACCTGGCGCGCACAAGACTCGGATTTCTCACATATCGCTCTTGACCGATGAGCTGAATGGCGACGTCCCGCTCGGAGATTTTGTCGCCGTATTGATAATTCAGGATCGTTGCAATGGCGGCTGCACCGCAGCTCAGATCGTAGTTCTGCAGCACAACGGACTCGTGGCGCATCTCCATCAGCGATCGCACCGGCCCGGCGGCTGCGGTCGTGGGCGCCATGAGAGCGCCCAGGATGAAGAGCCGACGTGTCCGACGCGGCGTCACAGCATCGTCCTCCCTCACGCGATCATGTCGTCGAAGATGAACGAACTCTCGGGCAGCGGCGTCAGGGCATCCACCCCCGCGAGCACCGTGGTGAAGAAGTCGATCACGCCGTCGACTTCGATGTCCCAGCCGACCGCCGCCGAGGTCAGACTAAGCGGCGCGTTGACGTAGTTCTCGAAGCTCAGGTCGAAGCCGTTGTCCGCCACGGTGAAGGCGGAGACGTCGATCAGGTCTTCGCCCACGACAAAGTTGCCCACCTGGTCGGGATCGCCCGGCGTGTCGACGATATCGTTGAAGTTGTAGATGAGCGTGTCCGTCGCCGGACCGCCAATGTCGTCGAGGAGCTCGATTTGATCGGCGCCGGGGCCGCCCTGGATCCGGTCCGCGCCGCCGCCGGAGAAGATTTCGTCGATCCCCGCGCCCGCGTTGATGTCATCGTCTCCGGCGGCGAAGAACGACGTGAAGATGATGTCGTTGCCGTCGAGCGTGCGCACCGTGTCGTTGCCGCCGCCATCGAGGATGTAATTGTCACCACCCTTCAGATCGATCGTGTCGTCGCCGAACACGCCGGGGGCGACCTCGACCGCCCGGAAGCCGGGGAACGTGCCGGTGTCGTCCTGCACGACCGTGACGTCGGACAGGGCGATATCGTCGCCGGTGCGTGCAGTCGCTGCGTTCGCGAGGATCACGTCATTGCCGCCGGCGTCGACGACATAGTTGTTGGCGACAAAGCCGGTGCCGGTGTTGAGGATGGCAAAGGTCTCGGTCACCGCTTCGTCGAGCACGCCGTCGAAATCGCGGTCCTCGCCGATGTCGAGGATGCCGTTGTCGTTGAGGTCCTCGCTCAGGGCCCCGCCACGTAGCTCGACGAAGTCATTGCCGGTCCCGACCGTCACCTCGTCGAACCCGTTGCCGCCGCGCACGATGTTGTTGCCCCCGCCAGCGTCGATGACGTTCCGGCCGTCGAAGGCATTGATGTTGTCGTCGCCATCGCCGGTGGTGATGGTGTCGTCCTCGTCGCCCGTCGTGATGCTGTTGCGCCCGCCGAATGCCTGGATGAGGTTGTTTCCCCCGTCATCCACGATCCGGTCGTCGCCGAAGCCAACGACGATCGTGTCGTTACCCTCCTCCGTCATGATCAGGTTGTTGCCTTCGAGGTCGATGATCACGTCATTGCCGCCGCGCCCGAAGATCCGGTCGGGCCCGCCGAAATCCGCGCCCGAGAAGTCGACGGGAATGGTGGCGCCGGTGAAGGGATTGACGTTGGTGGGTGAGGAGAAGAACCCGGTGAAGGTGGCGTTCGCCGACTGCAGATTGGTGTTCGACGTCCCGGGAAAGAAGGTGTCGGTCCAGGGCGCCGCGCCCTGCAGGGCCTGGGTCGCGCTGGTCACCGCGGGCACGCCGAGGCCTGGCTGCCCGGTGAAGGCCTCGTTGAAGAGAAGCGGGTAGAGGCTGGCCTCAAGGAACACAGGCGTCGTGTTGCCCGGCACGCCGAAGTCCTCGAACGTCAGGTCGAGGAGCGGCCGGGTCACGACGCCGGTGAACATCAGGCCCAAAGCCTCGGTCGCGGTTACCTCGGCGGGCGCCGTGAGCTGGGCCAAGATGGCTTGCTGCTCTGCCGTAAGCTGTTGGTCCGCGTCCTCGATCGTCGTCACCGAGCGAAAGATTAGGTCGTCCGTCCCGTTGCCGCGGATGAAGTTCGAGCCGCCGTCGATCGCCGTTTGGCTGCGGTCGAGCAGCGACGTGGGGCGGCCGAGATCAATTCGCGTGACGCCGTCTTCGTCCCGGATCAAGCTTGACGACGACGATGTCGAAAAGCTGCTGACGCTCATACCCATCGATTCCTCCTAAGCTCCGAGTTTCGTCGCGATGCCACGGCGCCTCAGCGCAGCCCGCCGAGGGCTGAGAACAGGCGCGAAAGACCGGCATCGACGGCAGCGGTGACCGCAGGGTCCGTGATCACAACGGTTGAGATCGACTGCGCCGCCATCCCGTTCGCGCCCGCGTGGGTGGCATCGTTGGTCATCAAGCTGATCCCGGCCTCCGCCTCGGCGTCGAGCACGTCGATCGCCGTTGCCGCCGCAGGCTCGAGGACCGCAGTGCCGGTGCTGCTGGCCGTGCTTGCGACGACTGCGCGCGCGAACAGCGCGCCCTCCCCGTCGCCTACCCGGGTGAGCGACATGGCGTCGGCTGCGGCGCCCTCGCCCGCGGCGCCCGCCTCGCTCGCGCCCTGGGTGAGGAGCGTCACGCCCCGAACCGTCACGACCGCGGCCGCGGCGGTCCCCGTCACGGTCAGGTCATCTGCCGCCCCGCTCGCCGCAACGGTGAGGTCGGTGCCGTTCGAGACCTCGCCGGCGGCGAGACCGCTCGCCGGGGTCCCGTTGGTGCTTAGGCTATCGGCATAGGCACTGCCCGCGCTCTCCCCGCTCGGGCTGATCTGGCCGGCGAACACCTCCAAAGTGACTAAGCCGGATGGTGCACTGGCGACCCCAGCGCTGGCGGCCACGCCTTCGTCGGACGTGAAGCGCGCCTCCGCCCCAAGCGTGACGACCACGGGTTCGCCGTTGACGGCATCGCCTGCGCCGAACCCGTTGGCGCTAAGCGAGGTGTCCGCGATCGTGCCGGAGACGGTGGTGAAGCCCTGGACCGCGGCCCCCTCGCTTCCCGCCGCCACGCCCGTGGTCTGGACGCTTCCTACTGTGGCCGAGACCGAGACGTCAGTCGTTGTGTCCGCCAGACCGATTGGCACCGCATTCGCAAAGCTCTCACCATCAGCAAGGATTGTACTGCTGCCCGCAGTCACCCGATCCAACTGCGTAGCACTGAGCACGAAGCTTTCCGCAACGGCACCTTTGACGGCAAACAAAGACAGGCAACTAAAAATGCCGACAACAACATTTACCGTCGGCCGCCGTCGGCCGCTTGTAGGCTTGCGGTGATTTTCTAACCGGTAGTGAGCACGCGTCACCTTACCTGTATTGCGATTGAAGCTCTCTGGGTTCAGGCTGAGAATTTCACTAGACATAGACAATATCCCAACTCGTTGCGGAGGGCATAAGAAGGAAACCACTCGCTTCCTGAGTATTAATACAAAAAGGATATATCGTGACAATTCGTCAATTCTGATAAGAGAGTATGAGAGATCTCACCACTTCTAGGTATAAATATATTTGTTGAAACTGAACCGAATAGAGAGATTCGAAGGGCATCCCTCTCATCTCAGTAAAAATTAATAATTAGCGCTTGATATCTCTTTCTATGAATCATCATTCACTGAGATCTCCATCGGGCTCTCATGAGCTAAGCCACGTTGTTTTGGCTGTACCGAAATGGTACATAGAGCGAGAGTCTTTGGCCCATCACCGAGACGGACGTGGCTAAGCCGCAGGGGATAGCGAGCGTGGGCGTTCGTAACGTTGTTTCATTGGAGGTTGCTATGAGACGGGGCGATACCAACCACACTGCACGAAACAAGAAGCGCGACTTTGTCTCACTGCAGTGTCTAGCCATGGAGCTTCAGAAGATATCTGCATCCGCATCATCGAATAATTCGATCAACTTTATCGATAACCCCAATGAAGAGTTTACAATTTTCTTGATTGATAACCGTGTACTTGCCCGCGTCGCCCTGAAATCGCTCCTACAGAGTATGTTTGAGGCGGTAAAGATCTTCGATCTGTCTCTGCCTCATGAAATTGGCGATGTACCGAGTAAGACTCAGTCGCAGATGTCGATTGCAATTTACTGCCTGGGTAGCCGCAGCCCTTCGGCTAATTCAGTGGCGGCGGATATAAAGGCCTTGCGGGAGGTGCTGGAGGATACGCCGATCGTTCTCTTGGGCGACGCGGACGACTCGCTTCAACTTGACGGCGCCGCTGCGTTAGGGATCAACGCCTATGTTCCCAGCAATAGCGACCCCAGTGTCGTTCGACATATCATTGAGCTGGCGCGCCGTGGCGGCGTCTTCCTACCGGCCCGCAGTGATCGGCCTGAGCCACTCCCCCCGAAGGAGCATGCCTCGCCAGTAGGGCATGCAAACGGCCCGACCTCACGTAACCAGCCACCGCTGAGCCGTCGCACGAGCATGCGTGAGTGCTCGCCGCCGGAAACATCCTTCACCCGGCGGGAGCGCGAGGTACTCGAATGCCTTGGGGTGGGGATGCAGAACAAGCTGATTGCCCATGAGCTGAGCCTGCAGGAAAGCACCGTGAAGGTTCACGTGCGAAACATCCTCAAGAAGCTGAAGGCGAACAGCCGCACGCAGGCCGCCCTCTATGCGCGCGACCTCGGCACGATCGGCCCCGCCTTTCGCGCCGAGCCGCGGGATTGATCAGCGCTCTCTGGCTTCACTCGCCTCGGGCGCTCGCGGTGTCGCATGAAAGGTGACCAGGTCGTTGCTGCCATCGCCGTTGAGATCGGCCAAGCTGCGCTGCTCCACCTTGAAGCAGAAGCACTTACTGCGCATCCGAGAGGGATCCGTGTCGACCCGCACCTGCCGCGCCCATGACATGGCTGAGGGACGCCGGCTCAAATGCATCCGACCCGCGGGGATTGCCGAAGCGGCCGATGACGCCGGGGCGGTGGCAGCGCTCCACAGACCCTTTTGAGACGGTCCTTCGCCTTGAGCTTCGATGAGATGCGCCGCTCAACGAAAGACCCGGGGCAGCCATTCAGGTGGCGCTGCCAGGTCCCGGTCGGGAGGAGCCCTCGAGAGCCAGTGGGTCTCATCGTTGCCGCGGCTGCTCGGGAGCAGCTATGTCTTAGATCAGATCCGAAGGAGATCCGTCGCGGACAATGCCGGCCGGCTCAGAGGCGTTGCGGGCGTAGATCGCGACGCGGGGCGCCTATCGTGCCGCCTTGGGTATGCTAAGGGCTTCGACGAAACCGGGGCATTGCCGCCGCCCTCAACTGCCCTCTGCGTATTGTCAGAACGGGGGACATCCCGGCGTCGCTCTAAGCAAATGGGGTCGTGACGAGCGATACCTTGCAAGGTACTGCAGTTCGCGAAGCCTTCCGGGGCAAGCTGCCGTCCCAAAATGCTTCTCACTTGATTGGAGGGCGCCTGAAGCAATTCTGATCAAGTATGTAAAATTACTTTACAACTCCAATCGATAATTCTGTCTAAGCGGCATCTGCATTCAATATCGGTAGCAAATCAGATAGTAAGAAGGTCTGCGCCGCGCGAATCGTTAGAAAAGAAGCGGCGCCGGGAGGAAGCATGTCGGACTTCTTTTCGAAGCGCCCCGCGCCCTGGGGTGGTGATCCCCGTGCGCGTGCGCTGATCGAAGACAACAAGGCCACCATCACGCGGCTCGCGGACCGGATCAGCAACGGTGCCTACTCCGCGGCGCAGCGCCGTGCCCAGGCGCCGAGCGAACCGCAGGCGAAGGGGCTGATCATCTCCGACTTGGGTGCCGGCAAGGTCGCCAGCGAGGCGCGCCCCTATGTGCGCATCAGCCCCAACCGGCGCGTCGTCGTCGTCGATCTCGAGACCAACCGCCAGATGCACTTCCTCGGCGAACTGCGCGTTTCGGACGGCCAGCGGCGCTTCGTGCTGGCGACCGCCGACAACGGCTTCTTCTCGCCGGTGGACGCCGAGGTCGCGGCGGCGCTGGCCGACCTCGACGGGGCGGTGATCGCGCCGGCGCGCGACGAGGCGAAGCTCGCGCGCGAGATCGAGGTGCAGCTGGGCATCGACTGACCGCCGGGGACGGGCCGACGTTTCGCAGCGAGGAGCCACGATGTCGTCTTACAAGCCTGACGGAAGCGTCGCATCCGATCACGGAGCCGCAGAAGCCCTGAATGCCGATGCCGCTCAGGTGCAGCGCGCCTGGGAGAGGCATCTGGCGAACGAGCCAGGCGCCGACGGGGCCGCCGGGGTGCGCAACGACATCTTCTCGTCATGGGTCCGCAGCTCAAGCGCCGGCATCGACCCGCAGCGCGGTGAGGCGCCGGCGGCTGAGGGTGCTGACCATGTTGCGCAACTGCGTCGGGCGAACCGCGAACTCTGCGACGCCGCCAGCGGGTCGATCTACCGTATAGGCCACATGCTCAACGGCACCGACGCGATGCTGGTGCTCACCGAGCGGCACGGCACGGTCATGGAGGCCATCGGCGATCGGGCAACGCTGGAGGCGGCCCGGGAGATCAACCTGCACATCGGCGGCCAATGGCGGGAGGAGGCGGTGGGGACCAACGGCATCGGGACCGCGCTCTGGTCGGGCCGGCCGATGTTCGTGCATGGCTCGGAGCATTTCGTCGAGACGCTGAAATGCTGGAGCTGTGCCGCCGCGCCCATCCGCGACCCCATCGACAGGTCCGTCATCGGTGCCGTCGATCTCTCCGGCTTCACCAGTATCTTCCGCGAGCACAACATCGCCTTCGCCGCCGCGGCGGCGGGCGAGATCGAGGCCGCGCTGGCCCAGGGGCTGAGTGAGGAACGCATCCGACTGCTGGAGGCGCTGATCGAGAAGATCCCGGCCCGGGGCGAGGACGACGGGCTCCTCCTGCTCGACCGGCACGGACGCATCATGCATCGCTGCGGGGTGGATGGGCTGGTCGCCCGCGACGGCACCGTCATCGATACGCGCCTCGGCCAGCGCCTGATCGACCTAGGCGGCGCCGTCTCGCTCGAGGCCGTGACGGCAGCGCTGCCGAGCACGCTCGAGTACCGCGACGTCACGACGATCGATCTCGATGGCGAGCTACGCGGCGTCGCGCTCATTCTCGAGCAGCACCGTCGCCAACCCTCGGTGCCGCGCGCGGTTCAGTCGATCCGGCCGCGGGCGAAGCCGCGCCGCGTCACGGGCGGCGAAATCGTCGCCGAATGCCCGGCAATGCTCCGGGCGATCGACCTCACCGAGCGGGTCGCCCGGGTGAACGCCCCCGTGCTGATCCAGGGCGAGACGGGCACGGGCAAGGAGCTCTTCGCCCGGCTGATCCATGCCGAGCATTCGGCGGGGCGCGACACCCCCTATGTCGCCGTCAACTGCGGCGCCATCTCGCGCGAGGTGTTCGGCGGCGAGCTGTTCGGCCATGTGGACGGCGCGTTCACCGGCGCGCTCCGGCAGGGCAAGGCGGGTAAGCTGGAGGAGGCAAAGAACGGTGTCTTCTGCCTCGACGAGATCGGCGAGATGCCACTCGAGCTCCAGCCCTATCTCCTGCGGGTGCTGGAGGAGCGGGTCATCCACCGCATCGGCGAGACGCACGGCCGGCCGTTCGAGGCCCGCCTTGTCGCGCTCACCAACCGTGACCTGGCCGCCGAGGCCGAGGCAGGGCGGTTCCGCAGCGATCTCTACTACCGCATCGACGCGGTCACGGTGGAGGTGCCACCGCTGCGCGAGCGCGGCGACGACATCCTGCTGCTCCTCGACCATTTCAACCTGCGCACCGCCCAGGACTACGGCCAGCAGCCGCTCGCCTTCGCGCCCGAGTTGGAGGGGCTCTTCCTCGGCTATCGCTGGCCCGGCAACGTGCGCGAGCTGCGCAACCTGGTGCAGCGGCTCCATTCGGTCTGTGGTGGGCGCACGGCTACGGCCGAGGACTTGCCGCCCGGCATGATCGCCGAGGCGCCGGCGGACGAGCCAAGTGCCAAGGACCGACTGCAGGACGCGGAGAAGACGATCATCATCAAGGCCTTCGAGCGCCATAACGGCAATCTGAGCCGCGTGGCGGAGGATCTCGGCATCACCCGGCCCACGCTTTACCGCCGCCTGCGCCAGCACAACATCCAGCGGGTTTATCGCTGAGCTGGCCGCCGCCAAGCCCACCCCCGTTACGAAGAAAGAAGCGTCATGGAAGCGTTTTTGGCGAAGTGGCCGATGCTGGAGGGATCGGCAACCAGCCTCGATCGCCACTACAGGGGCGTCTCGCCGCAACTGCTGGCGCGGGTGCGGCAGAACTGGTCGGTGCTCGGCATCGACCTCGACCTGCTCTGGCGGCGCTCGATCCAGGGGATGCCGGGGGCCGCGCCGCTGGTGGAGGAGCTGAGCGTCCCGGACAGCCGGCCCATCGACCTGCTGCTGCTGTTCGACCAGGCGGCGATCTGGGTGGATGCGCTGCGCGACGTGAGTTCGGCGATGCGCGCGCGGGGGCAAGAGGGGCGGCTGAGCGCGGCCCAGACGATGGCGCTCGGCGCGGTGACCACGCGGCTGATGAGCGAGCTGGCGGCGGTGCGCATGATGTCGCTGGCGGGGCTCTCGCTGCCGGCGATGCAGGTGGTCCGCTCGCTCTCCGAGGACGTGGATCTTGCGCTCCTGCTGCTGGTGCGCCGACGCCACGCGCAGTCCTTCGTCGATGCCCGCTCGCCGGAGGAGGCGGCGGCCTTTTGGCGGCGCCACGTGGCCGGCGGGCGCGCGTTCCGGCTGGTGGCCCAGGCGCTCTACCGCTTCGGCCTCGACCACGGCGACGACAGTGACTACGCGCGCTGGCGCAAGGAGGTGCTCGTCTTCCTTGGCACCGCGGTGCACGGATCCTTTGCCAGCGTTGCAGGCTCGACCGACGCGCCGGGGCGCCTCGATAGCGCGTCGCAGGAGTGCCTTTACTTCGCGACGACCCGGCTGCAGGAGTTCTGTGCCTATGCCCTGGTGCTGGGTGCCGATCTGCGCGCCGATCTCGCCGCCTTCGAGCCCGCCTCGCCCCTCGAGGCCGAGCGCCGCGCCCTGCTGACGCGGGGTGGTGACATCATCGTCGACCAGATGCGCTGGATGACCGAGGACCGGGCGGCGGTGCCGGGCCACGAGCCCAGCCGTGAGCCTCGCCGCGACGCGCTGCACTGAGCGCGCGGGCTCAGTTCTGCTTTTGCTTCGGCACCATCTTGCCCTCGGCGATCCAGCGTGCGGCCAGCACGAAGGCGCCGGTGGCGAAGTCCTTGCCGTGCTCGGCGATCATCTCCTGCGCAATGTCGGCGATGCGCCGGAAGTACTCGTCCTTGCTCTCGTCCTCCGCCGAGCGGGGGGTCGGCTGCTCCATGACGCTGCTCCTCGGGCTCACTTGAATCGGGCTCACTTGAAGATGTCGGGCGGGAAGCTGGCGATGGCGGCGTTGCCGCTGGTGTCGCCGATCGCCAGATGTTCGCCGTCGGCCGACCAGGCGAGCGCGCTGACAGGGGCGCCGTCGGCCCGCAGCACCATCTCGTCGTTCGCGCCGGTCTGCACCACCGCAATCAGCCCGTTGGCATAGCCGCCGGCAATCAGCGGGCGCACGGGGTTGGCCGCGACCCGCTCAACGATGACGAGGCCGTTGCGCCCGGCATGCAGAGCGTCCCCGAGATGACCGTCCTCAAGCGCCCAGGCGACGACCCGGAAGGCGCCCGAGGCAGCCAACACGGACATGTCTGGTGCCCAGGCGAAGGAGCGCACAGGTGTGGGAAAGTCCTCCACCATCTCGCCATCGCAGTCATGGGGATCGATCAGGGCGAAGCCCGGTTCGTCGAACCCGCAGGCCAGCCGCCCCCCGTCCGGGCTGAAGGAGAGCGTGACGGGCGCGTGGTCGAGCGCCACGCCGGCGCCGAGCACCCCATCGGTCACGAAGGAGACGCCGCGCGCATGGCCGACCGCCAGCCGCCCGCCGCTGGGCGCGAAGGCGAGCGCGGTGATCGGCTCGCCGATGGGCAGTACTGTCGCGCGCTCCACGTCCTCGGCATCGAGGAGATGCACGGCATCGCCGGATCCCACCGCCACGGCCCGCGATGCCGGGTCGCGGGCGATGGCGCTGACACCGCCGCCGAGATCGAGGCGCAGCCGCACGGCCAGTCCGCGCGGCGTGATGCGCACTAGCTCGCCCCGGGTGCTGGCCGCGAGGAACTGGCGATCGCCGAGGGGGACGAGCGGGGCGGCCGCCTCGGCGACGCTGATGGTCGGGCGGACCGCCGACTTGCGCGGCAGGATGGTGCGCCGGCCGTCCTCGACCGACAGCCGGACCCGCGTCTCAGGTCGCTCCGGATCGGCCATTGTCGCGATCGCCACGCTGTCCTGCGTCGCGAAGGCCACCGCGGTCTCGTCGCGGTTGAAGCTGGCCGAGACCACGGGGCCCGGCAGGGTCCAGTGCCGGGCCAGCAGGTCGAAGAGCGTCGGCGCGGGCATGGTGTCGACGGTCATGGCGGCTCCCTTCAGTGTTCGCCGGCGGCGAGTTCGGCGTCCAGCGCCGCCAGCTCCGTCTCAAGCTCGGCGACGCGCGCATCCGCCTCGGCAAGCCGCCGCTGTGCGATGTCGAGATCGTGGTCGTCGCCGGGGTCTGATGCGCCGGGTCGGCCCACGGCCGCCAGCCGAGCGATCTCGGCCCCGCCGGCGCCCGCCACGGCCTTGTTCTGCGCCGCGTTGGCCTCGCCTAGGGCGAGCACCACCGCCAGCCGGTTGGCCAGGATCTCCGCGCGAGGGCGCGTCATCGGCCGGACGACCGCGCTGCGGCCCGGGTCGCGCTGGCATCGATCTCAGCGAGCTGGCGGGGCAGATCGTCCGCCTCGGCGACGAACTTGTGCTCGACGGTCTCGATATGGGTGCGCAGCGCGTCCCAGATGTCGGTGCGGATCACGCTGGTGGTGTCGCCTAGCAACCGCTCGATCTCCTCGATCCGGAAGGGCCGGGCGAGCGCGACGCCGTGGAAGACGAAGTCGCGCATCTCGGTGGCGTGGCTGTCGATGAAGATCTGCAGCAGCGCGTGGTCCTCACGCCGGATGCCGCGCGACTCCAGCTCACGGATCACAAGGTCCTGAAAATACTTCAGGACCTTGTACTGCGCCTCGCCCAGGAACTGCATCGTGAAGATGATGTCGCGCGGCGCGCTCTGCATGATCTCCTGCGCCAGGGCACCGCCCCCGGCCGGCGCCGCAGCCGCGTCGTTATCGTGCTCTGGCATGTCACCCAACATTTCTACCGCCTCTGAAAGTCAAAGGCTGGGGAATTTGCGCGAGATCAATAAATTGAAAACAATAATCTGATCGAATGCAAGAGAATTTATCTGTAACATTGATGTAAATGAAGATTAATGGATCAAGTATACAATTGTAAAATCAGAGTACGAATTGCTGCGACTGCACAGATTTTCGCACTCGCAAAAGACCCTTTATTTTGAAGGCGCTCGTCCAATCCGCACCATCTGGCACGCGGGTTGCAATTCCGTGCTTCAGAAGAGGCGCGCTGTCCGACCCGGACAGCCCGAAAGAACGAAGGAACGGGAAGCATGGCCGGACACCGGCATCAGGAACCCGACGGTGACCGGGGGCGCGGCGCGCCTGCCGCCCGGCCTGGACATCTGCTCCCGCCCAACCTTTGCCGATGCGAAGCGATCCGGCCTTCGACCCCGAAGGTCGACCCCAAAACAATCAGAGGTAAGCAATGTCAACGCTGACACTGAACAAGATCACATCGCAGAAGGGCATCTCCGTCGGCGAAGCGACCAAGAAGATCGCCGACCTGGGATGGAACCCCTCCTACGTGCAGGAGGCGATGACCTATCCCACCGACTATAAGATCGCGAAGGCACCGCGCGACCCGATGAAACAGGTTCTTCGGTCCTACTTCCCCATGCAGGAAGAAAAGGACAACCGGGTTTACGGGGCGCTCGATGCGGCGCTGCGCGGCGACATGTTCCGCAATGTCGAGCCCCGCTGGGTCGAATGGATGAAGCTGTTCCTGGCGATCATCCCGTTCCCGGAGATCTCGGCGGCGCGATCGATGGCCATGGTCGCGCGGCTCGCGCCGGGCGAGGACCTGCGTACCGGGTTCACCATGCAGATGGTCGACGAGTTCCGGCACTCGACCATCCAGATGAACCTCAAGAAGTGGTACATGGAGAACTACATCGACCCGGCCGGGTTCGACATCACGGAGGAGGCGTTCGGCAAGTGCTACGCCACCACCATCGGCCGGCAGTTCGGTGAGGGCTTCATCACCGGTGACGCGATCACCTCGGCGAACATCTACCTGACCATCGTCGCGGAGACCGCCTTCACCAACACCCTGTTCGTGGCCATGCCATCCGAGGCTGCGCGCAACGGTGACTATGCGCTGCCGACGGTGTTCCTGTCGGTGCAGTCGGACGAGAGCCGCCATATCGGCAACGGCCACTCGCTCCTGATGGCGACGCTGAAGGACCCCGACAACCACGTGCTGATCGAACGGGACATGAAGTACTCGTTCTGGCAGAACCACGCCATCGTCGACGCCGCGATCGGTACGTTCATCGAGTACGGCACCACCAACCGCGACAAGGACAAGGAGTCCTATGCGGAGATGTGGCACCGCTGGATCTATGAGGACTACTATCGCACCTACATGCTGCCGCTCGAAAAGTACGGCATCAAGATCCACCACGATGACGTCGCCGAGGCGTGGAAGCGCATCACCGAGAAGATGTACGTTCACAAGGTGGCACAGTTCTTCGCGGTCGGTTGGCCGGTCAACTTCTGGCGGATCGAGGCGCAGAACGAGCGCGACTTCGAGTGGTTCGAGAACAAGTACCCCGGCTGGTACGCCGAGTTCGGTGAGTTCTGGAAGTGGTACGCCAAGCTCTCGAAGAAGGGGTCGAAGGTTGTCACCTTCAACGAGGATGTGGGCTACGTGTACCCGCATCGTTGCTGGTCGTGCCTGGTGCCCTGCCTGATCCGTGAGGACATGGTGGTCGAGGAGATCGACGGGCAGCTTCACACCTTCGCCCACGAGATCGACGCCTGGACGGCCAAGACCGCGTTCTCGGGCGAGTTCCGGGGCCGGCCGACGCCCGCCATGGGCCGCTTCTCGGGCAAGCGCGAGTGGGAGACCTGCTATGACGGCTGGGATCTCGCGGACGCGATCGTCGATCTCAACTTCGTCCGCTCGGACGGCAAGACGCTGATCCCGCAGCCGCATCTGCGCTTCGACGACAAGGAGATGTGGACGCTCGACGACGTGCGCGGCCACACGCTGCGCTCGCCGCTCAAGATGCTGCGCGAGATGACGCCGGAGCAGCGCGAGGCGCATGTCGCCGAGTACCGCGCCGGCTTCACGATCAATCCCTGCCACTGATCCACGGCTCTTTGCGGGGGCGGCTTTGGCCGCCCCCGCTCCCCGGGACCACGCGAGGAAAGCGTCATGGGCGAAACCTTCACCGTCACGTTGCAACCGGTCGGCGTCGAATTCGAGGTCGAGGAGGGCGAGACCGTGCTCGACGCGGCCTTCCGCCAGGGCATTTCGCTGCCGCACGGCTGTAAGGAAGGCCAGTGCTCGGCGTGCAAGTGCCATCTCGCCGACGGTGAGGTCGAGCTGCTGAAGTACTCCACCTTCGCGCTCAACGACAGCGAGCGTGAGCAGGGCGATATCCTGCTCTGCCGGACGCTCGCCTACAGCGACATGGAAGTCGAGCTGCTGAACTATGACGAGGAGCTGCTCTCCAAGTCGATCGCGGTCAAGGACTACACCGGCCGCATCACGGGGATCGAACGCCTTACCCACGATATACGCCGCGTCGAGGTCGAGCTGTCGGCGCCCATGAAATTCTGGGCCGGACAATATGCCGACATCACCGTCGAAACGAAGGAAGGGGAGAAGATTACGCGTTCGTTTTCCATGGCAAATACGCCGGAGCAAGGCGAAAAACTGCAGTTCATCATCAAGAAATACCCCGAAGGACGGTTCTCCGGCGAGCTCGACGGAGGAGGCATCGACGTCGGCGCCGCCGTCAACGTCCGCGGACCCTTCGGCACCTGCTTCCGACGGGAAGACCGAGACGGACCGATGATCCTGGTGGCCGCGGGCTCGGGCATGTCGCCGATCTGGTCGATCCTGCACGACCACCTGTCGAGCGGCGAACGCCGCCCCGTGCACTTCTTCTACGGCGCGCGCACCCAGGCCGACCTCTTCTACCTGGACCGCCTGCGCGAGATCACCGCCGGCAATGGCGACGTGCGCTTCATCCCCGCCCTCAGCCATGCCGACGACGACGCGACCTGGCAGGGCGCGCGCGGCTTTGTCCACGACGTCGTGAAGTCCGAGCTGAGCGCGCTCGGCATCGACGGCGAGGGTGACGTCTATGCCTGCGGCCCGCCGCCGATGATCGATGCGCTATCGCCGGTCCTCTTCATGCAGGACTTCGACCCCGACCGGATCTTCTTTGACCGTTTCACGCCGTCTTCCGGTTCATCGGCCCACTGACATCAGGGCCGATCGCTAGCCGGCCGAACCTCGGTCAACGCAAGGGAGGACTACCATGCCAGCCATTTCGAGCTCGGTGGGCTCGGGCGCCGCGGGCGCCGCCGTCTTCGCGGACAGCGACAGTCGCAAGTACCGCTACTTCGAGCCGCGCGGGCGCCGCGCCACGCACTACGAGGATGTCACCGTCGACGTCCAGCCCGATCCCGAGCGGTACCTGCTGCAGGACTGGATCATCTCGTTCCCCAACGGCGAGGGCGCCTACGAAAAGGGCGCCACGGCTGCCAAGTCCTCCAACTGGCACGCCTTCCGCGCACCCGACCAGGAGTGGGAGCGCACCCACTACCAGCGCCAGTCGAAGATCGAGACCATGGTGCAGGGCGTGATCCAGAACGCGCGGCACGCGGGCGCACCGCAGGTCCTCGATCGCAGCTGGGTCAAGGTGCTGCAGACGCATCTGGGCGCCTGGAAGCACGCCGAATTCGGCCTCGGCACCTCGCTGATGCAGGCTCAGCGCTACGGCTACACCCAGATGATCAACAACGCGACGCTGACCAACTCGTCGTACAAGCTTCGCCTTTCCCAGGACATCACGCTCTACCTCGCCGAGATCGGCATGGACATCGAGGGCTGGGACGACGAGGCGGGCAAGCGCGCCTGGATGGAGGATCCGGTCTGGCAGCCGACGCGCGAGGCGGTCGAGACGATCATGGGCGCGACCGACTATCTTGAGCAGTATCTCGCCATCAACCTCGTGTTCGAGCCGCTGGTGGGCGAGCTCTTCCGCTCCGGCTTCCTCATGCAGGTGGCGGCGGCCAATGGCGACTTCGTCACGCCCTCGGTTATCTCAGCCGCCGAGGCTGACTACGAGCGCAACCTCGCCAACGCGATCGACCTTGCCTTCCTCTTGGTCAGCGACAACGAGCACGGCTCGGCGAACCGGGCGCTCTTCCAGGGCTGGGTCGCCAAGCACGAGGCGCTGGCCGAGAAGGCGTCGAAGAACCTGCGCCCGATCTGGTCGCAGCCGCACTCCAAGCCGCTCTCCTACGACGATGCCCAGGCGGTGTCGCGCGAGCGCTTCGGCAAGATCCTCAGCGAACTCGGCCTGAGCGCCTGATCGGAAAGGAACACCGTTATGAGTTCAATCGATCGCAACGCCCACCAGTCGAACATCTTCAAGTCGATGAAGGACATCACCTTCGACAAGACGATCTCCGACCAGTGCGGCGTCACCATGAACGACAGCGTCGAGGCACGCGCCATCGCCGAGTTCATGGAAGAAAACGACCCCAACGTCACCGTCACCTACAACCCCGCACTGATCCGGATCGACGGTCGTGGCAAGCTGACCTTCAAGATGGACGAGATCGGCGAGTACTTGGGTCGCGAGATGACGGCTGAAATCTTCGAGGTCAATACATCGACCCACTACGGCCGTATGGTCCGCGTGGACGACAATACCGTCGTGTTGCTCGGCAACATGGACGACGTGATGGAATACATCTGACCCCAGGCAACTGGCGCCGCACGCTCCGGTTGCGGCGCCTCTTTTCTCATTCCAAGGAGAGCGCGATGTATGTCACGCCTGACGGCCGCGAGATCTTCGTCATCGACGGTCATGTTCACTACTGGGACGGCAGCCCCGAAAACCAGCGTAACGTCCACGGCAAGCAGTTCATCGACTGCTTCTACGCCTATCACTGCAACCTCAGCCCCGAAGAAGAACGCTGGGAGAAGGCGAAGTTCGAGAAGTACAGCCAGGACGACCTCTACCGCGACCTGTTCATCGACGGGCCCGACGACATGGCAATCGTACAGTCGACCTACCTCAAGGACTTCTACAAGGAGGGCTTCAACACGATCGAGCGCAACGCCACGATCGCCGAGAAGTACCCGGAGCGGTTTATCGTCAACGGCTCCTTCGATCCGCGTGACGGCGAGCTGGCGCTCGAGCAGATCCACTACATGAAGGAGACCTTCGATATCCAGGGCTGCAAGCTCTACACCGCCGAATGGCACGGCGAGAGCAAGGGCTGGAAGCTGAACGATCCCTGGGCCTACCGCTGCTTCGAGCTCTGCGACAAGCTCGGCATCCGCAACATGCACGTCCACAAGGGCCCGACGATCATCCCGCTCAACAAGGACGCCTTCGACGTCCATGACGTGGACTACGCTGCGACCGACTTCCAGAACCTCAACTGGATCGTGGAGCATTGCGGGCTGCCCAGGCTCGACGACTTCTGCTGGATCGCGGTGCAGGAGAGCAATGTCTACGGCGGCCTCGCCGTCGCGATGCCCTTTGTCCACGCCCGCCCGCAGTACTTCGGCACCGTGATGGCCGAACTCCTCGGCTGGCTTGGCCCCGACAAGCTGCTCTTCGGCTCGGACTACGCGATCTGGACGCCCCAGTGGATCGTCGAGAAGTTCTGGAACTACCAGATCCCCGAGGCGATCGCGGAGGAGAGCGGCCAGCAGCTTACCGACGAGATCAAGGAGAAGATCCTGGGCCTCAACGCCGCCCGCCTCTACGGCATCGACATCGATGCCAAGAAGGCCCAATTCGCCGGCGCGCCCGTACAAATCGCGGCGGAGTGAGCGCATGGCCCGCGATGACGCGATGACCGGGCCGGAGCGCGAGGTCTGGGTCCGGCTGGACGAGGTGTTCGACCCCGAGTTGGACGAGCCGATCACCGAACTCGGGTTTGTCGAGGAGGTGGCGGTTGAGGGTGCGGCAGTGCGGGTGATGTTCCGCCTGCCCACCTACTGGTGCAGCCCGAACTTCGCGTTCCTGATGGCCGAGGGCATCCGGCGCGAGGTCTCCGCACTGCCCTGGGTCCAGCATGTCGAGGTGCGCCTCGAGGATCATCTCTGCGCCGAGGAGATGAACGAGGCGATCAACAGGGGCGAGAGCTTCGCCACGGTCTTCGCCGCACGTCTCGGCGGGGGCGACCTGGAGGAGGTGCGCGACACCTTCGCCAAGAAGGCTCACCAGCGCCGCCAGGAGACGGTGATCCGGGGGCTCCGCGCGCAGGGTCTCTCGCCGGGAGAGATCGCCGAGATGACCATGGCCGATCTCGACCGCGTTGCTTTCGAGGACCGGGAGGAGGCCCTGCAGCTCGAGCGCTACCGCCGGATCCTGGTTGAGCGGGCGATGCCGCGCGGGCCAGGCGACCATGCCTTCCCCGACCCCGACGGCGTGGCCCTGACCACTGCGGGCTTCCCCGACCGGATGCGGGTGCTGCGCGGGGTGCGCATCAACATGGAGTTCGGCACCTCGCTCTGCCGCGGTCTCAAGCAGGCCCGGTACAAGGAGCACGTCACCGTCGACGGCGAACCCACGCTGGTGGACTTCATGCTCGACCGCGTGCCGCCGCGCCAGAGCGCCGGCTGACCCGGGTCCCGCCAATCGCATCAGATGGGGCCCGGATCACTGGGCCCCGTTCAATCAATCAAGAATGATCAAGGGGAGTACACATGCCGAAGCTGATGAAACACGGCAACGAAGCCCGCCAGGCGCTGGCCGCGGGCGTGCGCCGGCTGGCCGCCGCGGTCGAGCCCACTCTGGGGCCGAAGGGGATGAACGCGATGGTCGACCGCCCGGTCGGCACCCCGCTCGTCACCCGCGACGGCGTCTCGATCGCCTCCGAGGTCGAGCTGATCGATCGCTTTGAGAACATGGGCGCCCAGGTGGTGCGCGAGGTCTCGATGCAGACCAATGATGTGGCGGGCGATGGCACGACGACCTCGATCGTGCTGGCCAACGGCATCGTCCAGGGCGGCGTGGAGCTGACCGCGCGCGGCGCTAAGGCGGTCGACCTCTGCCGTGGCATCGACCTTGCCGTGGGCCACGTGCTCGACGCGCTGAAAGCCGCCGCCATGCCGGCCGACGAGAGCGTGATCACCGCCGTCGCCAACATCGCCGCCACCGATCCGGGCCTGGGCGGGCTCGTTGCCAAGGCCTGGCGCGACGTGGGTCCCGAGGGCGTGATCACCGCCGACTACGGGCTCGGCATCGAGAGTACGCTCGAGGTGGTCGAGGGCATGTCCTTCGAGCGCGGCTACATCTCTCACCACCTGGTGACCGACGTGGAGGCGATGACCGCCACGCTCAAGAACCCCTACATCCTGCTCACCGATCTCAAGCTCACCGACCCCGATCAGCTCGCCACCGCGCGACGGATCGCCGAGGAGGACGGCCGGCCGCTGCTCGTGGTCTCGGAGGATTGCGGCCCCACGGTGCTGGCCTCGCTCCTCTCCAGCGACGCGCCCGGCAAGTTCCTGGTGGTGCATCCGCCAGAGTTCGGCCAGTGGCGCCAGGCGATGATGGAGGACCTCGCTATCCTCGTGGGCGGCCGGGTTATCGTGAAAAGCCTGGGCGGCCGGCTCGAGGACATCACGCGCGAGGATCTCGGCGGCGCCGAGGTCGTTACCGCCTCGGCAAGCGAGACGATGGTGCTGCGCGGTGAGGGCGATACGGCCAAGATCCAGGCCCGCCGCGCCCAGGTCCAGCGCCAGTACGATCGGGCCCCGCCCAACATCGAGCAGGACAAACTGCGCGAACGCCTTGCCAAGCTTTGCGGCGGCACTGCCGTCATTAGGGCTGGCGGCGTCACCCCGGTCGAGCAGAAGCGGACGGTGCAGCTGGTCGACGACGCCCTCAACGCCGTGCGTGCGGCGCATCAGGATGGCGTGGTGGTGGGCGGCGGCATGTCCTTCGCGCGCGCGGCTGCGGCACTCGATGCACCTATCGACATGGCCGAGGGCGACGTGCAGGCGGGCATGAAGCTGGTGCAGTCGGTGCTCTCGCGCCCGCTCGCCCGCATCGCGCTCAACGCCGGGCGCGATCCCAACGAGGTGGTGCGCAAGGCCAGCGCCCTGGGCCCGCAGGAGGGCTTTGATGCCGCCCATGGCAGCTTCGCCAACCTGCGCGACGCCGGCATCGTCGATCCGCTGCGCGTGGTGGCGGCGGGGCTGCGCAACGCCGCCTCGGTTGCGACGCTGATCCTGACTACCGAGACGCTGATCGGCGATGTGACCGAGGACGAGGACCCGACCGAGGGGGCCGCCCTCGGCGGTGGCGCCGAAAAGCTCGGGCGGCAGTGAGGCCGCCGGCCGCGCCGCCCATCCCGGCGGCGCGGCCGAGCAGCGGCGGATGACACAAGGCCCGGGTCCCGGGCGACGCCGGACCCTGATGCGGGCCCTTTCGCGTCGGCACCGCCACCCCTCGGCGGGCGTGTCATCGGCAAAGACGACCCTGAACACCCCGCCGCCGCCGTGCACGAGCGGTCGGCAACCACATCGACACGGATGTGATGACCAGGAGAGAACCATGACATCGCAGAGACTTGCAGGGAAAAACGCCATCGTCTCGGGAGGCTCCCGCGGGATCGGGCGCGGCATCGCGTTGGCCTTGGCGTCCGAGGGCGCGGACATCGCCTTCTGCCATTTCAACGACCACGAGAAGGCCAAGGAGACCGTCAAGACGATCGAAGGCATGGGCCGCAAGGCCTACGCGGCGGAGTGCGACGTGTCCTCGGTGGCCGCGATCAAGAAGTTCTACGCCGCCGCGAAGGCGGCGTTGGGCGACATCGACATCCTCGTCAACAACGCCGGTCACAACATCACCGAGGCCTTCGAGGATATCAGCGAGGAGAGCTTCGACCGCATGCTCGACGTGCATGTGAAGGGCACGTTCTTCATGGCGCAGGAGGCCTATCGCGACATGATCAAGCGCGGCAGCGGGCGGATCATCAACATCACCTCCCAGCTCGCCTACAAGGGCGCGCCGACCCTGACCCATTACTGCGCTGCCAAAGGTGCCAACGCAACGCTCACCAAGGCGCTGGCGCTGGAGAGCGCCGGGACCGGCGTGCTGGTCAACGCGGTGGCGCCGGGGGTGACCAACACCGACCTGCTGACGCCCCTGGCGGACGAGCTCCTCGACACGCTGAAGGCGGCCATCCCGCTCCATCGCTTCGCCGAGGTTGAGGAGATCGCGCCGGCGGTGGTCCTGCTCGCCACCCCCGAGGGCAGCTTCTTCCACGGAAGCTGCATCTCGCCGAACGGTGGCGAGGTGATGTTCTGAGACGAGCCCGGACCCGGCTGCGTGCTGGGGGACGGGCATCATCCACGGGGGCGCGTCGGCGGCGCGCCCCCGTGTTGGAGGTCCTCACGGCCCCATGGACACCGCGCGCCCTAGGCTGGATCTTTGATTGAGGGCGCCCTGCATCGGGCTCCGGGCGCGGCACTGGCGCCATCCGCACGGACACCCCTCATCTGAAGACCATCGAGCAGCGGCCGCCCTGCCTCTCGCACCGGATGATCTACCACGCCAACCATGTCGGCCCCAAGGCGGAGGGCATCGAGAACGGCCGCCAATACACCTCCTCCGCCTCAGCGTTCTCGATCATGACCGCGCTCTCCTTCTCGGCGCTCCGCCCCGGGGACAGGGTGGCGGCGGGCCGCATGCCCAGCGCGTCTTCGCCGGGACGCAGCGCGCGACCGCTGAGGGCTCACTCCGGTCAGGTTCCGCAGCGTCGCCTCGGCCAGACTAAGGATGGGACCGATCAACGATGGCGGCCCGTAGCTGACATCCGCGGGCCGTGCCGATTTCGCAGTTGCTGTGCCCGGGCGCTGCCGATCGCGCCAGGCGCAGTATGGTGGAACTCAATGGCGTAGGGATGCGGACAAAGGCGCAGTCGTCCCGCTTACCGTGGAGGGCTCCTTCTTGGGGGGAAGCGGGCAGGCACCCGCGACCGAGGTGTCATGAGGCTTGGCGGAGGGGCGTGCGAGCGGCCCTGGCTTCTGGCGATCCTCGGCGTCACAGATGCTGGAGACGTGACCTTGCCAGGATCCGGCCGTCGGCGCTCGTTGCCGCGGCAAACACGGGCCTTGTCGTCGGCGCGCCGGTGTCGAGGCGGAGCGTCTCGCCAGCCTGCGCGTTGCCGTAGAAGGCGAGGTGGCGCTCGAAGGGCTGAGTGGCAGAGAGCGACGGCACGCCCCCGCGCGCCACGCATTCTGCCCGGCGCATCATGTCGGAGAAGGCTGCAAAGTAGACGAAGCCGGCCCCGTTCAAGTCGGCCTCGGCGCAAAGGCGATGCTCAAGGCGCGGCTCGACAGCATGCATGGGAGGGCGCCGCAGGTCCTTGTGTACCCGTCGCAACATAAGCGCCGCCTTGCGCTCCTCGCGGCTTTCGGCCGATCCCTCGACGGAGGTGTCGATGGCGACCGGCAGACTGCGCTCGATCCGGCGATTGCAGCCTTCGACCTCGCGGCGCACGAAGACCGAGGACATCTCGACGACAAGGCAGGCCCTGCCTGCCCGTTGGACCGTGGTGCGGCTCACCGCATAGGGCGCCGAGAAATCGATGAGCCGATGCCAGGTCTCGATCTGCTGGTCCTCGCCAAAATTGCCGAGTGGCTCGCCGGCGATCCGAATGGCCAGGAAGGCGGCGTAGAGGCGGTTGCCCGCGGCGTCGCGCATCGCCGAGGGCGGCGTGCGAAGCGCGCGGGAGATCGCCATCCAGTGCGCATCGCCGCATTCGCGCAGCAGCCAGCCTTCGGACAACCCCTCGCGCGTGAGATGCGGCATGCCAAGGCGATGGTGGCGGATCTCCGTCACGCCGCCCGCGCCGGTTGCCCCCGATATCGGACAGCCGATGGACCGATGCAGCATCAGGCGACCTCGCTTGCCGTTTCGCGCGCGGCGAGATGGGCGACGATGTGCCCGGCATCGTCGCCGACCGCCGAGAAGCGGCCCGAGCCCCAGGTGTGCATCCAGGGCAGGCCCAGGAAGGCGAGCCCGTCGATGGGCGAGACGCCGCGCCGGTGATGGGGATAGCCGCCCTTGGCGAAGGCACCGGGCACCTCGATCCAGGAGAAGTCCGTATGAAAGCCCGTCGCCCAGATCACGGTTGAGATCCCGTCGAGCTTGAGCGTCATGTCCGCCGGCATCTCGAGGAACGGATCGGCCGGGCGCCAGGGGGCGCGGTACTTCGGCTCGGTCGGGGCTTCGAGGCCATTGACCAGGATGTAGGTGTCGACCTGGGCCTTGATCCGCTCGGCGGCCGCATCGGCGGCGTCGAGGTTCTGGCCGAGGTCGCCGCGAAAATGCAGTGTCTCGCCCTCGAGCCGGGAGAGGCGGCCATGCAGCATCATCCCCTCGGTCGCGAACTTGCGCAGGTCGATGTCGCGCCCGCCGCCGCGCCCGGTCATGTAGTGGTTGGCCTTGCGCCGCACGGCGGTGCCGTCGGGATGCTCGTCGACGGTGACGGCGTAGTGGCCCATGTCCACCAGCCAGGCGGTGATGTCGCGCCCGCGATAGAAGCGCGGGGCCCGCGGCGCGCCGCCCACGGCCAGGTGCACCTGGCGCCCGCCCAGATGCAGATCCTCGGCGATCTGGCAGCCTGACTGGCCGGAGCCGACGACCAGAATCCCGCCCTCGGGCAGCGCCTCGGGGTTGCGGTACGCCGACGAGTGGATCTGGGCGATCCGTTCCGGCAGGCCCTTGGCCAGTGCCGGGATCTTGGGGTGGTGATAGCCGCCGGTCGCCACGATCAGCGCGCCCGACTGCATCGGACCGGCCGAGGTCTCGAGCACGAAGCCCTGCGGCAGGCGGGTGACGCGCGTGACCTCGACCCCCTCGCGCACGGGCGCTTCGATGTGGTCGCGGTAGCCCTCCAGGTAGGCCACGATCTCCGCGCGCGGCATGAAGCCGTCGCTATCCTGCCCGCCCCAGGCGCCGTCATAGTGGAACTCCGGCAGGGTGCACTGCCAGTTGGGCGTCACGAGGCAGAAGCTGTCCCAGCGCTGGCTGCGCCAGGCCTCGCCGACGCGGTCACGCTCCAGCACCACATGCGCGAGCCCGGCCTTGGACAGCTGCGCGGAGGCCGCGAGGCCTGCCTGGCCGCCGCCGACGACGATGACGGGGAAATACGGGGTGTCGGTCATGGCTTGGGCCTCCGGTCAGGGCGTTCAGGTGAGAGCGTTCAGGTAAGGGCGAGGATGGTGACGGTGTCGGTGTCGGTGGCGGGGGCGGGGTCCGCGCCGCGCTGGCGCGCGATCTCGGCCTCGATGGCGGTGAGGGACGCGGCGGCGCGGCTGCAGGGCATGCCGTAGCGAGCGCGCACCCGCTCGCTGGCCGCCGTGAGTGCCGCGCGGGCACGGGTCGCGAACGCATCGAGCGCGATCCGCTCACCCGGCGCGAAGTGCTCGGCGATGATCGTAGAGGGGGAGTAGACCCGCCCCTCCGCACCGTCGGGCCAGCGCAGGGTCATGTGCATCTCAGGCATGGCTGGGCACCCCCTCAGCCGGGGCGCAGCCAATCAGCCCGCCTGCGAGGTCGATGACCGGCGCGCGCGCGCCATCGCGCACGAGCGCGACCACGCCGGTGTCATCGAAGCGGCCGATGGCGGCGGCGGCGATGTCCTCGGCCGCGAAGAGGCGGAGGAGGTCGGGCACGCCTTCCGGCGCGGTGGCGAACAGGTAGCCGTAGCTCGGGAACGCGGTGAGCCAGCGCGCGGGGTCCGCACCCGGCGGCGCGGGGACGGCGTCGAGATCGATGGTGAGCCCGACGCCCGAGCACTCGCAGAGCATTGCGGCCGTGCCGATCACGCCGCCCTGGCTGATGTCCTTGGCGGCATGCGCCGCGCCGCCGGCCGCGACCTCCGGCAACAGCGCGAGGGTCCGTCGCAGGCGCGCGGGATCGGCCTTGGTGGCGGCATCCCAGAAGGGGTGCGGATCGTGCCAACGGCCGGCCAAGTCCACCGCCATCACCAGCGCATCGCTGGGACGCGCGTCGAAGCTGGTGAGCAGCTGGTCGGCCTGGCCGAGGACCGCGACGGCGAGTTGCCCCGCCCGCGCCCGCAGGTTGGTGTGCCCGCCCACGACGGGCACGCCATAGGCCGCGGCCGCATCGGCCATGCCCTGTAGGACCGGCGTGGCGGCGGCCTCGCTATCGGCCCAGAGGGCGTTGACCACCGCCACGGGGCGCCCGCCCATGGCGGCGACGTCCGAGAGGTTCACCATCACCGCCGACCAGCCTGCGAACCAGGGCATGGCGGCGACGAACTCCTCGATCATTCCCTCGCAGGCCAAGAGCTGCCAGCCGCCGGCAGGGTGCGGGATCGCCGCGCAATCGTCGCCCACCGGCACCGCATCGCCGCCGCCCACGCCGAGGCCCGACACCGCCGCCGCGATGTCGCGCTTGCCCGTGAGCCCAGGGCTCGCGGCCAGTGTCTCGGCGAGGGCGGCGAGATCCTGCATCAGGCCGCCCGCGTCTCGATCCCAGCGACGCCGTCATGGATCGGCGGGTAATGCGCGAGGTCGGCCTCCATGAAGTGGTGGGGATGGCCGTGGCATTCGATCTCCTCGAGCGTCTTCCAGCGCAGCCGCCGGAAGAAGAGGGCGTTCTGGCGCTGGACGGTCGCGACGAAGCGCGCACAGCCGAGCGCGTGGCCGGAGCAAACTGCCAGCCGGATCAGGGCCTTGCCAAGCTGGCCCTGGCCGCGGTGGCAGGGTGCGACGGCCAGGCGCGAGCCCCACCAGATCGAGGGATCCTCGGCATCGGGGTGGATTCGCACGGTGCCGACGATCTCGTCCTCCCAGCCGCATTGGCTGGAGAGTGCGATGATGGTGGTGGCGTAGTCGTCGATCGCGTCGCGGTCGTCGCCCTCGAAGATCGCCTGTTCCTCGACGAAGACGCGGCGGCGCAGGCGCGCGGCCCCCGCGGCCTCCCAGGGGCGCGAGGCGAATTTCACCCGAAAGGTGGGGGAGATGTAGGGGGAGAACGGCTCGAAGATCATTCTGCCGCCTCCACCTTCAGGTCCTCGAAGGCCGAGAGCGCGGAGCAGGCGCCGCAGCGCCCGCAGCCCGCCTTGATGGTGTCGCGGGTCATGCCCGCCGCGCGAGTCATCGCCCCCAAGGGCCCCAGCAGCTCCGCCATGAAACCCGCCGTGGGGGGCGCGTGATCCTCGAGCGGGGTGCCGGAGATCGGGACGAAGGGCACGACGAAGGGGTAGACGCCCAGCGCGACGAGGCGCTCGGCCATATCCAGGATGGCCTCCTTGGTGTCGCCGAGGCCCGCGAGGATATAGGTCGAGACTTGGCCACGCCCGAAGACCGGCACGGCGGCGGCGAAGGCCTCCATGTAGCGCTCGACCGGGACCTCGGCCTTGCCGGGCATGATGCGCGCGCGGACCTCGGGGGTCACGGCCTCAAGGTGCATCCCCAGCGCGTCGATGCCGGCATCGGCCATGCGCTGGAACCAGATATCGTCGTTGGGCGGCTCGACCTGGCCCTGGATCGGCAGGGCGACGCGGGCCTTGATCGCGCGGGCGCTGTCGCACATCACCTGCGCGCCGCGGTCGGTCTTGTTCGGCGTGCCGGTTGTCATGACCATGTGGGTCACACCGTCGAGGCGCACGGCTGCCTCGGCCACCTCGGCCAACTGCTCGGGCGTCTTGTGCGCGGTGGTGCGCCCGGCGGCCAGCGACTGGCCGATCGCGCAGAACTTGCAGGTCTTCTTGCGGCTCTCATAGCGGATGCAGGTCTGCAGGATCGTGGTCGCCAGCACGTCACGCCCATGGAGCACCGCGATCTGGCTCATCGGCACGCCGTCGGAGGTCTCGAGGTGGTGAAAGGCCGGCTGCCTGGGAAAGGCGACGCGGCCGACGGCGATGCCGTCGCGCTCGATCACGCTCTCGCCCGCGGCGTCAGGTTTCAGCGCGGTATAGGGGCTGTTGAAGGCGGTATGGGTGTGCACCGGCGCCATGATCGGCCGGCCGTCCACCAGGATCGCCTTATGGTCCGAAGGGCCAGCGCCGCCACGCCTGCTCTCGGCGCCCGCCTTGGGATCAACCAGCCGCAGACCGAAGGACTGAAGCTCCGTGATCAGCTGTTCCGGCGGCATCATGGGCGTCGTCGTCATGGGTCTCACTCCCAAAGGGCACGGCCGGGGCGGCCACGGGTTTCGGACGATTGTCGATGGCAAGCGACAGCAGTTCCGGCCGGGCGTAGTGGCCGACGCTGTCCATCATCCGCTTGCGCTTGAGGCAGAGGGCGAGGTCGAGATCGGCGTAGAGGATCCCCTCGCCCGTCGTCAGCGGCTCGGCCAGATGCGCGCCCTCGGGGCTGACGATGCAGGTGCAGCAGCCGCCTGAGAGTGCTTTCTCCATCTTGCCGGAGGGGTCGATCTCGGCCTTCTGCGCCTCGGTCAGCCAGCCGGTGGCGTTGATGACGAAGGCGCCTGCCTCCAGCGCGTGCTGGCGGCAGGCGACCTCCATCTGGTCGGCGAAGATCTGGCCCACCATCGAGCCGGGGAACTGCGCGACATGGATCTCTTCGCCCTGCGCCATCAGCGCATAGCGCGCCAGCGGGTTGTAATGCTCCCAGCAGGCGAGCGCGCCCAGGCGCCCGACAGCCGTGTCCACGACCCGCAGGCCCGAGGCATCGCCCTGACCCCAGATCATCCGCTCATGATAGGTGGGCGTGATCTTACGCCGGTGTAGCACCAAACCCGCCTCTGGGTCGAAGACGAGCTGCGCGTTGTAGAGCGTGCCGCCCGCGCGCTCGTTCACCCCAGCGACGATGACGATGCCGTGCTTGGCGGAGGCTGCGGCGAGCGCCGCGGTCACCGGGCCCGGCACCTCGACCGCCTGTTCGTAGAGCGCGAGGTGCTTCTTGCCGATCGCCACCGGCGGCTCGATGAAGCTGAAATAGGGGTAGTAGGGGATGAAGGTCTCCGGGAAGACCACCACCCCCGCCCCGTTCGCCGCAGCCTCGGCCGCGGTCGAGATCACTTTCTCCAAGGTGCCGCCCGGCCGGTCGAGCACCGGCGCGATCTGGGCAGCGGCAGCTTTCACGGAACGGGCGGCCATCTCCTCAGACCGTCCAGGTGTCGAGGATGAAGGCACCGTCGCGCCGGTGGATCAGGATCAGGTCCAGCACGTCGAGCGGGCTGATCGGCTGGATGCCTTCCTGCAGGCTCGGCTCGCCATGGCCATAGAGCGCCTGGAGTGCGAAGCGGCAGGCATAGACCTTGCCGCCCTCGTCCATGAAGTTCTTGAGCTGGTCGTTGAAGTTCTGGTGGCCGGGGAAGGCCGCGTCGCCGAGCTTGGGAAAGCCGCGCATGACGCCGAGGGTGACGCCCGGGCCGTAGAGCAGGATCGAGGTCTCGAAGCCCTTGCGGATGAGTCGCTTGCCCTGAAGCAGGTTCACCAGGCCGATCGAGCCCTCGAAGGCGACAGTGTGGAAGGTGATCAGCGCTTTGTCGCCGGGCGCGGCCTGGACGTCCTCGAACTGCTTGTCCTCGAAATCGACCAGGAAATCGCCGACCTGGTGCTTCTCTTTCTCGACTACGGGCATGGGTGTCTCCCTGCTGGTTACGTGCCTGCGGTGGTGCCGCTGATGGCCTGTAAGCAAGGCCCGTGCCAGGAACCCCTCAGATGCAATCCGTTCAATGTTGAATTTGCATGCATTCAATCAGGCGTTAATGAATGCATTCAATTCTCAGCTTGCTGAGATCAATGCATAAGCTGCTGGCAGTGCGTGCCTATTACTGATGCATCGACAGGCAAGACTCGCCCTTTGTTAATTCCTGCGTCACTTGTACCATGAGGTCAGCAGCGGCCAAAGGCCGCGCAGACGGAGAAGACGATGCGCAGGGACGACTGGCTCCCCGCCCTCTCGGCCCGGCAGGGGCCGACCTACCTGGCGCTGGCCGAGGCGATCGCCGAGGACATCGCGCGCGGGAGGCTGGCCGACGGCGATCACCTGCCGACCCAGCGCCGTCTGGCCGCCGCCCTCGGCCTCGACGTCACCACCGTCGCGCGGGGGTATCGCGAAGCCGCGCGGCGCCTGCTGGTGGATGCACGGGTGGGATCAGGCACCTTCGTTCAAGCCCGCTCGACCGAGCCACCGCGGGGCATGCGCCGCGACCTATCCGACCGCAGCATGAACCTGCCGCCCGAGCCCGATGACCCCGACCTGCTGGCTGCCCTTGATGAGAGCATGGCGGAGCTTGGCCACGACCTGATCGCCCGGCTGCGCTACCAGCCCGTCGGCGGCTCGGCAGAGGATAAGTCCGCGGCGCTGCGCTGGCTTGCCCGCCACCGGATCGAGGCCAATCCCGAGACGCTGCTCTTGACCGCCGGCAGCCACGCGGCCCTGCTCGCCGTGCTTTCCGAACTCGCGGCGCCCGGGGATGTCGTCGCCTGCGAGGCGATCACCTATCCGGGCATCAAAGCCATCGCCCATATGCTGGGCATCAAGCTCGTTGGCCTGCCGTTCGATCGCGAGGGGATCGATCCCGGGGCGCTCGCCAGCCTCTGCCGCTGCGGGGAGTTGCGGGCGATCTACCTCAACCCCACGCTGCACAACCCCACCACCTGGACCTCTCCCATCGCCCGGCGCGCGGCGATCGTCGAGGTGGCGCGCCATTGGGGGATCCCCATCGTCGAGGACGACGCCTATGGCGCGATCCTGACCGGCGGCCCGCCACCGATCGCGATGCTGGCCCCCGAGATCACCTATCACGTCGCGGGGCTCTCCAAATGTCTCGGCGCGGGGCTGCGGCTGGCCTATCTGCTGCTGCCGGATGCGCGGCGGGTGACGGGTGTGGCCGCGCGGCTGAGGGCCGCGACGGTCATGGCCTCGCCGCTGACCGCCGCACTCGCCAGCCGCTGGATCGAGACCGGGATCGCCGACCGGCTTTTGGCGGCGGTACGCGCCGAGAGCCGGGCGCGCCAGAAGATCGCCGCGAGCATCCTGCCACGCGAGTGCGTCGAGGCCGATCCCGATGGCTTCCACCTTTGGGTCAAGCCGCCGGAGCCCTGGACGCGCGCACGGATCGTCGATTGGATGCGCGGCCAGCGCCTCGGCGCCGTCCCCTCGGACGCCTTCTGCGCGGGCGTCGAGCCGATGGAGGCCTTTCGCCTCTGCCTCGGCGGCCCGACCACCCGCGACGAGACGCTCGAGGCGCTCCAGTTCCTCTCCGACGCTATGACGCGCCCCCCCAACCTCCTCGAAGGCGCGCTGTGACCGCGTCCGGATTCGTCCCCGAATGTTCAGCCGGACCCCGATGATCACGGCGCCATCGGCGCGAGGCGAGCCAGTTCGAGCAAGGTCTTACCCAGGCTCCCCTTCATCGCGTCGAGACCGATCCGGATCCGGGTGACGCGTACCGTTCAACCCGTCCCGGTGCCGAAGATGCGTGCCACGTCGATCGCAGGCCTCTGCGGCGGGCAGCGGCGGCGGTGATGGAGTGTTGGGGTCATGCCATCGGTGGCCCAGAGGTCTCGCAGAGTGGGGCCCGAGAGGGATGCGCGGGTTTTCGTTTTTCGATATTGGAAAACTGCAAACACCAAGAAAGAGAAGGAGCAGCGACGCATGCGCTCAGGGTTCGAGGATCGCCACCTTGTGGTGACGGGTGCTGGCGGTGGGATGGGGCTGGCGATCGCGCAGCGCTATCTCGAATTCGGAGGCGTCGTGACGGCCTTCGACGTGAAGCCGAAACCGGAGGCGCTGGCAGAGGTCGGGGCGCGCGTCGACTATCATCAGATGGACATCACCGAGGCGCCAAGCGTCACGGCCGCGATCGACGCCTCGGCCAGGAGGCACGGGCGTCTCGATCACCTCGCGAACGTCGCCGGTGTTCTCTGGTTCGATCGGGATGGCTCAGCGCTGGAGATGGATCTCGTCACCTGGGATCAGGTCTTTGACATCAACCTCAAAGCGATGGTGCACGCGGCGCGGGCCGCCGTGCCGCATATGCGGGCCACACCGGGCGACCGGGCCATGGTGCATGTCTCCACGACCCAGTGGTACCGCGGCGATCCGAAGCCGCAGGACGCCTATGCGGCCTCCAAGGCCGGGGTCTGCGCGCTCTCGAAATCGCTGGCGATGCAGCTCGCGGCGGAGGGTATCCGCTCGAATGCGTTGGTGCCGGGCCTGACGCTCTCCCCCCTTCAGGCGCGGTGGAGCGAGGAGGATCAGCGTGCGGCGGCGGGCGTCGTCCCGATCCAGCGCCTCGGCAAGCCCGACGACATGGCGGCGGCGACGCTTTTTCTGCTGTCGGATGAGGCCTCCTACATCACGGGAACGGAGCTCGTTGTTGACGGTGGGCTCTTGATGCGGTGATACCGGCGCATGGGTACCGCTCAACGATGTGATCCAGAAGCCGCTCGGTCTCAAGCCGATGGGGTCGCGGCGCATATCCGTGAGCTTCGTGTCGGTGCCGGTCTGACCCTTCGTGAGGTCAGCGCGGCAACCGGGCTGTCCATCTCACAGATCTCGAAGCTCGAGACAGGGCGTGCGCGGCTCACTGTCGATCTCGCCCTGCGTCTTGCCGGTGCCCTCCGGGTTCCCGCCAACGCTTTCTTCCTCAGCCACGACGATACCCGGCAAAAGGCACCGCCCGTCGTGACCCGGGCCGGCGAGGCAGTCGGTCACCGGCTCCACGGGATCGATTACGAAGTCCTGTGCGGAGAGGCGGAGGGCAAACGCGCCCTGAACTGGCGGGTGACCGTGTATGGCGCATCCGTGGGGGCGTGCGGGGGACAGCGCAGTCACGCTGGTGAGGAGTTCCTTCACGTCCTGTCGGGGGTGCTCGAACTTCATGTCGCTGAGAGTGGGCCGATCACCCTGCGACCAGGCGACAGCATCGTTTTCGACGGTCGCCTGAGCCACGGCTATGCCGCTCCGGACGGGCCGGCAGTCGCGATCATGACCAACTCGGTGATCCCCTAGGCGGCGGCCTGTGACCGATACGGCATCATACCATCCGCCGCTCGGACACTCGCGACAAATCAGCGGGATTTTCCAAAAGCGAAAATATCGCTTGAGCGTTTCGTTTGAGCCCGCCTACGGTCGAACGATGGAGATGAACCCGATGCCCGCGCCGGAAGCTGCATGAAAGACGAGGTAACGTCAGGGCGAGCGCGGCTACGGGCCTATGCCTCCGGCTACGTACGCATCGTGGATCGCGCGTCTGACTACGTCGGCTACGTGGCGATGTATCTGGTCTTTGTCATGATCGCCGTCCTGATCAGCGACGCGGTGGCCGACAACGTTTTCGACTTCCCGATCCACTGGGGCATAGAGCTGACGCAGTTCACCCTTGCGGCCTATTACTTCATGGGTGGGGCGGTCACGCTGAAGAACGGCAGCCATGCGCGGATGGATCTCTTTTACGAGGGGCTGAGCATCAAGGGCAAAGCATGGATGGACCTGATCACCATCGGCTGCCTGATCTTCTACCTCGCGGTGCTGCTGTTCGGCTCGATCTCCTCGCTCAACTACGCCATCGAGACGAATGAGCGTCGCTTTTCGATGTGGAACCCCTCCATGATCCCGATAAAGGCGCTGATGGTGGCCTGCATCGTGCTGATGCTGCTCCAGTCCTTCTCGCAGGTCATCAAGCACCTAGCGACGCTGCGCGGTGAGACAGCATGAGTTCAGAACACATCGCGCTCTTGATGTTCGCGTCGATGATGGTGCTGCTCCTGACCGGGCAGCGCGTCTTCGCCGCGATCGGCTTTGTCGCCTCGGGCATGGTCCTAATGCTCTTTGGGACCGGCGGGATCGAGCTGCCGTTCAGTCAGGCGTTCAAGCTCTTCAACTGGTTCCCAATGCTGACGCTGCCGCTGTTTATCTACATGGGGTACATCCTCAGCGAGAGCGGCATTGCCGAAGACCTCTACAAGATGCTGCACGTCTGGATGGGCAACGTCCGGGGGGGTCTCGCGCTCGGCACCATCCTATTGATGGTCATCATCTCCGCGATGAACGGCCTCTCGGTGGCGGGCATGGCCATCGGCGCGACCATCGCGCTGCCGGAGATGCTGCGCCGGGGGTATGACAAGGTGCTGATCACCGGGGTCGTGCAGGGCGGCTCCTCGCTTGGGATTCTGGTCCCGCCGTCGGTCGTGCTGGTGCTCTACGGGATGATCGCGCGGGAGCCTGTGAGCCAGCTTTGGCTCGCGGGTGTCTTGCCGGGGCTGCTGATGGCCGCGATGTTCGCCGTCTACATCTGGTTGCGCTGCCGGGCGAACCCGGCGCTGGCGCCGGTGGTCTCTCGAGAAGAGCTCGAGATGCCGATGCGCGAGAAGCTGGCGCTTCTGCGCGCGGGGATCCTGCCGTTCCTGATCTTCTTCTTCATGACGGGGCTTTTCGTCATGGGGATCACCTCGCTGGTCGAGAGCGCGGCGGTCGGGGCCACCGCCGCAACCCTTGCCGCCCTCGTCAAGGGGCGCCTCAGCCTGAGCGTCATCCATGAGACCGCATCCAAGACGCTCGCAATCTCCTGCATGTTTCTGTGGCTGATCCTCGCAGCGCTCGCCTTCGGCGCAGTCTTCGACGGCCTCGGCGCGGTGCGCGCCATCGAGAACCTGTTCATCAGCCAGTGGGATCTCGGGCCCTGGCAGGTCATCATCATGATGCAGCTCAGCTTCATCCTGATGGGTATGTTTCTCGATGACACAGCCATGCTTGTGATCGTCGCGCCGCTCTATGTCCCGCTCGTCAAACTGCTGGACCTGGGCTTTGACAACCAGCTCATCTGGTTCGGCATCCTCTACACGATGACCTGCCAGATCGCGTACATCACGCCGCCGTTCGGCTATAATCTCTTCCTCATGCGCAGCCTCGCACCGCCGGACATCACCCTGATCGACATCTACCGCTCGATCTGGCCCTTCGTCCTGATGATGGCGGCGACGATTGCGCTGGTCATGACCTTCCCGCAGATCGCCCTTTGGCTCCCGAGTGTGCTCAACGTGCGGTGATCTGAAATCAGCAAGCCCGTGAGAGGCCCAAACGACCACAGACAGAGGAGAGACCCCATGCCTGACCCAAAGACAACGCAAAGCCCGTCCGAGCGGATCCTCGCATCCCGCCGCGACTTCATGCGCAAGGCCGGTTTCGGCACGGCCGCGGCCGCCGGGGCGCTCGCCGCGCCGGCCGTCGTCAAGGCGCAGGCCCCGATCCGGTGGCGGCTTCAGACCTACTCCGGCGCACCGCTCGGCGCGCATGTGATCAAGCCACAGGTCGATGCCTTCAACGCCGCCGCGAACGGCGAGATGGAGATCGAGCTTTTCTACGCCGATCAGCTCGTGCCCACGGGCGAGCTCTTCCGCGCCATGCAGAACGGGACGCTGGACGCCGTGCAGTCCGACGAGGCGACGATGGCATCGCCGGTCGATATCTCGGTCTTCGGCGGCTACTTCCCGTTCGCCACGCGCTACTCGCTGGATGTGGCGTCGATGTTCACCTACTGGGGTCTCGGCGAGATCTGGAACGAGGCCTATTCCGAGGTGGAGAACGTCACCTGGCTCTCCTCCGGTGCCTGGGATCCGCTGCACGTCTTCACCGTCGACAAGCCGATCCGCTCGCTCGATGACATGCGGGGCCTGCGCGTCTTCGGCGTGCCGACCGCCGGGCGCTTCCTGTCGCGCTACGGCCTGATCCCCGTCACCGTCCCCTGGGACGATGTCGAGGTCGCTATGCGCACGGGCGAGCTTGACGGCGTGGCCTGGTGCGGCTTCACCGAGGCCTACGAGGTCGGCTGGGCGGATGTGTGCAACTACGCGCTCACGAACTCCGTCACCGGTGCGTGGTTCGGCAGCTACTTCGCGAACACCGAGAGCTGGAATGCCGTGCCGCCGCACCTGCAGGAGCTGTACCGCACCACCATCGACCAGTCTCACTACTACCGGGCCGTCTGGTACTGGGGCGGCGAGGCGCTGCTGCGCACGACCGGCGAGAAGATGGAGCTGACGTCGATCCCCGCCGAGGAGTGGGCAACCGTGGTCTCCGACTCCTCCGAGTTCTGGGACGAGATCGCCGCGTCGTCGGAGCGCGCGGGCCGCGTGGTCGAGATCTTCAAGAAGTACGCCGCAGCGCAGGAAGCCGCCGGCTACCCCTACCGCTGAACACCATCCCCAACCGGGCCGCCACCCACCGTGGCGGCCCTACGACCGGGAGGCTCAATGCCCGCCAATCTCACCTTCGAGCAGCTCCGCGATGAGGTCGCTGAGGGCACCATCGACACCGTGCTGACCTGCATCGTCGACATGCAGGGCCGCCTCATGGGCAAGCGCTTCCACGCCGTGCACTTCGTCGAAAGCGGCCATGACGAAACCCACGGCTGCGATTACCTCCTGGCGACCGACCTCGAGATGACCCCCGTCCCGGGCTACGCGTCCGCGAGCTGGGAGAAAGGATACGGCGACTACATCCACAAGCCCGATCTCTCGACGCTGCGCCGCCTGCCGTGGCTCCCCGGCACCGCGATGGTGATCTGCGACGTGCTGGACCATCACACGCACGCCGAGGTCCCCCATGCACCCCGCGCGGTCCTAAAGCGACAGGTCGCCCGCGCGCGTGAGGCAGGCTTCGAGCCCATGATGGCGACCGAGCTCGAGTTCTTCCTCTTCGAACAGGACTTCGATTCGCTCAGGGACAGCCGTTATGCCGGCCTCCAGCCGCTTGGGCGTTTCAACGCCGATTACGCGATCCACCTGACCTCCAAGGAGGAGGGCGTGATGCGCGCGATCCGCAACGGCCTTTTCGGCGCCGGGATCCCGGTGGAGAACAGCAAGGGCGAGGCGGAGGCCGGGCAGGAAGAGCTCAACATCCGCTATTCGGACGCCCTCGACACCGCCGACATGCACGCCATCGTCAAGACGGCCTGCAAGGAGATCGCGCATCAGAACGGGCGTGCGGTGACCTTCATGGCGAAATACGCAGACGGTCGCGCCGGCTCGTCGTCGCATCTCCACCAGTCGCTCCTCAAGGACGGCGCACCGGTCTTCTACGACCCATCAGCCGAGCACGGGATGTCGGCGACGATGCGCGCCTACCTCGCCGGGCTGCTTGAGCACGCCGAGGCGAGCACCGCGTTCCTGGCTCCCTACGTCAACAGCTACAAGCGCTTCTGCGAGGGGCTGTTCGCCCCCACGCGCGCGGTCTGGTCGACGGACAACCGCACCGCCGGGTTCCGCGTCTGCGCGCCGGGGACGAAATCGGTGCGGGCCGAGTGCCGGATCGGGGGCGCGGACCTCAACCCCTACATGGCGCTCGCCTGTCAGATCGCCGCCGGCCTCGACGGGATTGCCAACGGGCTGGAGCTGGAGGCCGAGACCCATGGCGACGTCTACCAGGCGATCGAGGCGCGCATGATCCCGCCTACGCTGCGCGCCGCCGCCGACGCGCTCGATGCCTCCGCCATGCTGCGCGCCGCCATGGGGAACGACGTAGTCGACCACTACGTCCACGCGGCCCGCTGGGAGGTGGAGGCGGCCGACCGCGCCGTGACCGATTGGGACGTGATGCGCGGCTTCGAGAGGGCCTGAACGCATGGCGTTCCAGATCATCTCGCCCATCGACGGCTCGGTCTATGCCGAGCGTCCGGCGGTGCCGCTCGACGAGGCCCGCGCCGCCGTCGCCCGCGCCCGCGCGGCACAGCCCGCCTGGGCGGCCCTGCCGATCGAGGAGCGCATCGGCGTCGTCACCCGCGCGGTCGACGGGCTCAGGGCCATGAACGACACCCTCGTCACCGAGCTCGCCTGGCAGATGGGCCGGCCCATCCGCTACGGCGGCGAGATCGGCGGCATCGCCGAGCGCGCGGGGTGGATGGCGGAGAACGCCGCCGAGGCGCTGGCCCCCATCGAGATCGAGGACAGCCCAGCCTTCACCCGGCGCATCGAGCGCGCGCCGCTCGGCGTCGTCTTCGTCATCGCGCCCTGGAACTACCCCTACCTCGTCGCGATCAACGGCGTCTTCCCCGCGCTCATCGCCGGCAACGCGGTGGTCCTCAAACACGCCGAGCAGACCATGCTGACCGGCGAGCGCCTTGCCGAAGCGCTGCACGCCGCGGGCGCGCCGGTCGACGTGTTCCAGAACATCATGGTCGAGCACCCGGTCGCCGAGACCTTGATGGCCGAAGGCGCCTTCGATGCCATCGGCTTCACCGGATCAGTCCGCGGCGGGCGCGCCGTCGAGCGGGCGGCCGCCGGCAGTTTTGCCACCGTTGGGCTTGAGCTCGGCGGCAAGGACCCTGCCTATGTCATGGAGGACGCAGACCTGGCGGCCGCAGTGGATGGGGTCATGGACGGCGCCGTCTTCAACGCTGGACAGTGCTGCTGCGGGATCGAGCGCGTCTACGTGCACCGCGCCCACTACGACGCCTTCGTCGAGGGCGCCGTCGCCTGGGTCGAGGCGCTGAAGCTCGGAAACCCGTTGGAGCCTGACACGACCCTCGGCCCCATGGCCGCCCGGCGCTTCGCCGACGTCGTGCGCCGCCACGTAGCCGAGGCG
This sequence comes from Pseudomonadota bacterium, assembly GCA_039822045.1. Lineage (GTDB taxonomy): Bacteria > Pseudomonadota > Alphaproteobacteria > Rhodobacterales > Rhodobacteraceae > HLUCCA09. Next base: position 70,226 of record JBCBMY010000015.1, read on the forward strand.
ACGGCAGCCGGCGCCCGCGCCCTGGTCGATCCAGCGAAGTTCCCGGCCGATGACGGCGGCGCCTATGTGATGCCGCAGGTTCTCACCGACGTGACCCACGATATGGACGTCATGCGCGAAGAGACCTTCGGCCCCGTCGTCGGGATCATGCCGGTCGATGACGACGAAGAGGCCCTCAGCCTGATGAACGACAGCGCCTATGGTCTCACCGCGTCCCTCTGGACCGGCGATGACGAGCGCGCCTTGGCGCTCGGGCGGCGGATCGAGACGGGGACCGTCTTTCTCAACCGCGCGGACTACCTCGACCCGGCGCTCTGCTGGACGGGGTGCAAGCTCTCCGGGCGCGGCGCGACCCTCTCGCGCCTGGGCTTCGAGAGTGTCACCCGCCCGCGCTCCTATCACCTACGGAAACGCCTGCCATGACCGCTCCCTCTGTCACCTGGTCCTATCCAACGATCGTGCGCTTCGGCGCGGGCCGGATCGCCCAGCTCGCCAAAGCCTGCGCCGCCGCGAAGATCCACCGCCCGCTCTTCGTGACCGATCGCGGCCTCGCCGAGGCGCCGATCACGGCGCAGGCGCTGGACCTGATGGCGGCGGGTGGGCTCGGCCACGCGAGTTTCACCGACGTGCACGGCGACCCCGACGGCGCGGCCCTGGCGGCCGGTGTCGCCGCCTTCAAGGCGGGCGAGCATGATGGCGTCATCGCCTTCGGCGGCGGCGCGGCCCTCGATCTCGGCAAGCTCATCGCCTTCATGGCCGGGCAGACGCGACCGGTCTGGGACTTCGAGGACATCGGTGACTGGTGGACCCGCGCGGATGCCGAGCGGATCGCCCCCATCGTCGCCGTCCCGACGACCGCCGGCACCGGCTCCGAGGTTGGCCGCGCAGGCGTGCTGACGAACGCGGAGGTGCAGGAGAAGAAGATCATCTTCCACCCGCGCATCCTGCCCACACAGGTCATCTGCGATCCCGAACTGACCCTCGGCCTGCCCCCCCATATGACTGCGGGGACTGGGATGGATGCGCTCGCGCATTGCGTCGAGGCCTATTGCGCGCCGGGATACCACCCGATGAGCCACGGGATCGCGCTCGAAGGGATCCGGCTCGTGTTCGGCGCGCTCGAACGTGCAGTCGCAGACGGGAGCGATCTGGACGCCCGGACGGACATGATGGCGGCCGCGATGATGGGTGCAGTGGCGTTTCAGAAGGGTCTCGGTGGTGTCCACGCCCTGGCGCATCCCCTGGGCGCACGCTTCAAGGCGCACCACGGCACACTGAATGCCGTGCTTCTGCCGCATACCCTGCGCGCCAACAGGGACGCGATTGCTCGGCCAATCGAGCGGGCTGCAGCCTATAGCGGCATCGCCGGCGGCTTTGAGGGCTTCGTGGACGCGGTTGTCGAGCTCAATGCGCGGATCGGCATGCCGGCGACCTTGGGCGCCATGGGGATCGCGATCGAAGACCCGGCAGTGATCGTCGAAGCGGCCCTGCGGGACCCGAGCGCCGGTGGAAATCCACGGCCCTTCAGCGCGTCACTTGCCCACGAGATCCTCGCCGCAGCGGCGTAGTGACAATGACGCTTTCGACCTGTGCGACTACCCTGACCGATGACGGTTGTACGCCGGGAAAAAGCCCTGAGACACGTGTGTGAAGAACGAAGCGCCCCGGGGACGCTCTAACCGCGTCAACTGCTGGCCAACAGCTGGAGGCGCCACTCCAACCCCGCAGGTTGGAACCTCAGGCCCGAAGCGAGCTTCCGAGAGCTTGAATCCCTTCTTGGACAGAGTCGACAGCACACGTGGCGCTGTCATCCCGACCTACGTGCACGCAACCGGCGCGAACCGGGATCCGTCCCACGCTCGCCGGAGCTCAACGTGCCTCTGAGTGCCCCCGGGCCTGGAGCGGATGGAGTGGCTGTCTCCCGCTCCTGTCGGCACGTTGATGCGCCAGAATGCAGGTGTTCTCGTCTGCAACCAAGAGGGGCTATCCACCGATCACTATAAGGCCGATATCGGAGTCCACATTCTCTTCACCGGCGCGTGCAACCCAACCAACCCAATGGCGAGACTTCTCGTCTCCTATTCGTGGGCTAGCGGTAGGACGGAGATGCAAGCGGACGGTCGATACAAGATCCTCAAGCTCCGCTTTATCCGCACCAGAGCTCGACCGCGGCGGGGCAGCGAACGTCCAGAGGCGGGCTCTGCGCCTACGAGCGCGTCCGGCGTCCTGTTTGGGAAAGCGTGCTGCGGGGCAGGAGCATCGCCGACGGCATCGCATGCTGTTCCGAGATCCATCGTACTAGATCTCTTCGCAGCTGCTCATGTCCGGTCCATCCGCTCAGCCAAAACTGCGCTAGGAGACTTGCTGCACGCTGCACCCATGACCGCTTCCGGGGCCGCGATGCGCTACCGAGCTCACGCAGCGAGTAAGGGCGCGCCTGCTGTAGTGGCGAAGCGGCGTGAAGCCGAAGGTCGCGTCGGGGTTCCTTGCGGTCACGTTCCGCGGCGCCGGGTCGGCTCGAAGTCGGATGGACCTGCTCAGCAAACCGCCCTGAGCCGACCTTGGCGGGATACACCCATCTCGCGGTTGCGTCCCCGCGAGCTCCCATTCGTGCCGAGCGCGGCATAGCTGCCCTGGATGTCGTAGCGATCGGACTTTGCGGTCGTTCTTCCAACAACCGCTCCCCGGCAGTGGGGCAGAAGCGGTCCGATCCAGCAGCGATATGAACGATTGGGTCTCTGCATATCCTGCTGTGGTCACGACGCTGGAATGCGGCGCGACGGAACTACGCGACGACATCCGGGCATGCGGCCACTGCCGCATGCTCACGTCCCGGTACCTTGCGACGCCGGTGGCTGACGCGCGCGTCAGAGACGGGACTGTCTTCGTCGAAGCAAGCCGAGCGCGCCGAGGCCGCCCAGAAGGAGCGGCAGACCCGCGGGCGGCGGAATAGCGGCAGGCGGAGGTGGCGGCGGGAACTGGAAGAAAATGTCGCCGCCGAAGCTACTCGTATTCACGGCGCCCGTGACCTCCCCAAGGAGGAAGATCGTCCCATCGCCTAGCAGAAAGAGATCTCCGGAGATTGGCGCAGAGATGAAGGACGTGAGACCGTCGCCCACGAACAGGCTGGCGTTCACCGTCAACGGATCGGTCCCGTCGATGACAACCCCGTCGGCCGTGATGACAACCTGGTTGGCGACGACGCCGGCGGGTTCACTGATGGTGACAATGCTATCGGCCGCCGCCGGCCCATCGAAAATGACATCGTCACCGTTGTCGAAAGAAGCCGCGCTGCCGGAGTCCAACCAGTTGAGGTCGAAGGTATTCCACTGGTCGTTAGACGCGCCTGTCCAAATGATCGTGTCCGCCGAAGCGGCGGCGGCTACGAGCCAGAGCGCAGCGCCCAGAAGCAACATCCGCATCGCCCGTTGCCTTCTAAAGCCGATGGTTTCGTGAACGTATTTCAGCGCCTTTTGGTTGTCACGCGGCTTTCCGTAGCGTGCAGATCCCTCCAAGCCGTGCCCAGGCCGTTTGGCCGTCACGCTGAGACGAACTAGGTCGCCAGTCGTGCGCCGGACAACATGTCGATGTCCTCCACAGTAGCCACATACTCGCGCGCGCACATTGACGTTGCGTCGCCTATCAAATGCACCACAGCCATCGAGGCGACAGCAGCGACGTCGGGCAGGCTTAGCGGCGTGTTCGTTGTCACCTACGAGTTCGAGTCTGGCAGCGATAGACCGCGGAACTTCGCAACTTGCCGTGTCACCTTACGCTGCGCTTGCGACGAAGGGCGGCTGTTCCTGCTGCCAAAAAAGCGAAAGACCATATAGACGTGCGGCGGCTTCCGTACAGCGTTCACACGCAGCATGACGAGCTAATGACCGAGTTGGGCCCTAGGGGTCACGCGGCAGCGCAGCAACGCCTATCGCGGATCACACAGAACGGCGGCGGCCTCTGGCCGCTACCAGCTATTGGCTCGTCTCTTCGTGTTCGCGGTTGCCCGGCGCTCAAGCTGCCATTGATGTCCATCGCAGCGTAATGCGGGTGGTGCAGGGAGCGCATGCCCTTTTTCGGTCAGGGCAAAAGGCCTCGTGGCCTCGCTTTGGCGGTAGTGCGGGCGGCCCTTTTCGGGCCACCTAAACCTTCATTCTAACGAAGCTCGGGTTGCCTCGCGGACCTCTCCGCCGAGCTGGCCCGCAACCCTCGTGGCGGCGAAGGCGAGGATCTCACGGCGCGTGTTGCCAGCAACACCCTGCAAGAACGGCCATTCCGCCTCGAGCGCGAAGACGATCGCGTCCACCTCAACTGGATCGACGGCGCCGTCGTTCGCGAGCGCATCGGCCACCTTCGCACGCAGGGCGGTGAGGAAGCGACGCTGTTCGACCAGCGCGTCGATACCCGCCGGTGACGGTCCGTGGCCGATATGGAGGATGTCGTCGCCGAACCGCGCCTCGATGGCGTCGAGCTGCGCGAGCCAGGCGTCGATGTCCTCGAACGGCACGGCCGGAGCGCCGACATTGATGAGGTCGCCGATGAAGGTGATGTCCTGGTCCTCGATCGACACGATCACCGTCGATTCCGCTTCGCTCGGCCCGAAGACGTCGATCGCCAGGGTATGCTCGCCGATCTTGAGCCGGTCTCCGGGGGCCAGGACGACGGCGTCGGCGACGGCGGCATCGAGGCTCTCCTGCGTCGCGAACGCGTCGCCATGGCGCTCGGTCCGCGCCGCGATGAAGCCTCGGCCGTCCTCGCGGATCGAGCCGAGCGTCGTGGCGTCGGTGTAGACGGTCGCGTCGGGAAATGCTTCGAGCCAGACCGGCAACCCGCCGTAGTGATCGGTGTGCGCGTGGCTGACGACGATGGCGGTGACCGGCTTCGAGGTCGTGGCTCGTAGATGGGCGAGCGCACGCTCGGCGGCCGGCAAGAGACGCTGGGCGTCGATCAGAACGACGCCGTCCTCGGTCTCGAACCAATGGCTGTTCACGCTGTCCACGTCGCGCACCTGGCTGGCATAGCTGTGCACCTCGAGCGGTGTGTCGGCGGCGGCATCGGCCGGCAGCACCAGCGTTAGGGCGATTGCGCCCGCAGCGGCGGCGGGGACTGGATCGATCAGGGTCATGTCGGGCTCCTGGCATGGTCGACGGCGCCATCTTTGACGCGAGTGTCAAAATACGTGGATCCACGTTTTTGACAACAACGTCAAAAATAAACAAAGTTTGATCGAGGGAAGAACGAACCGGAGACGGCGATGGTCGGGGTAAGGCGCTTCGATGAAGCGGAGGTCGCCGACCGCGCGATGGAGCGGTTCTGGCGCCATGGCTGGGAGGCGACGACTATGGCGGACCTGGCGGCGGCAACCGGCGTGCAGCGCGGCAGTCTGTACAACGCCTATGGCGGGAAGGCACCGATCCTGATGATGGCGCTCGACGCTTACGCAGCGCGCTGGCGCCCGGGCATCCAGGCGGCGCTGGCCAAGCCCGAGCCGAGCGACGCCATGGCGGCGTTCCTGGAGGTGCACATCGAGCGGATGGCCGACCCGGCGAACCCGCCCGGCTGCCTCGCGACCATGGTCGCGATGGAGGCGGGCGAGGCCGAGCCCTCCGTCGCCGAGCTAATCGACGCGCAGTTCACCAGGACGGAAGACCTGCTCGAAAGCTATCTGGCCCGGGCACAGTCGGACGGGTGGCTCGATCCCGCTCGCAACCCGCAGGCACTCGCACTCTTCTTTGTGGGCATCTCCCGCGGGATGGCGGTGATGCACAAGGCCCATGGAGGCAGCATTCAGATCGTCCGCAAGATCGCTTCAGAGGCCCTCCGGGCGCTGTGACCGAGCGCCTCCGTCTCTACGCAACGCGGGTCACGGCCCTAACCGACGTTGGTGTCACGCACCGATCTCGCGGGCGCGCACCCAGAAGCTGCCGCTCGTGCCGGGTGCAACGGTGCTGAACCCGGCGCTGCAGCAATGCGGGCCACGCCGCCATACAGCAAGACATGCGAGATTCTTGCCTTTCCTCGCCGAAATGCACTCGCCCGGCATCGCATTCATAGTTCTCTGGGTGAAACGGACTTCAGGAAATCGACAAAGGCGCGGAGCCGGGGCGAGAGCAATCAGCGGTCAAGACACATGGCAGAAATCTGTGTTGGAGGCGGCCAGCGGTTTCGAGTGAGCACACCGTGCAAGACATGCCGTCCCGTTTTTTCCCTCCCTCGCGGCGAGAGCATCGCGTAAAGAGACATCTGGAAGAGGTTTCGTGCCGAGAAACATAGCGAAATCCCGCGTGGATTGCTCAAAACGCAAACAAAATGAGGCCTGGAAGAGGCTCCGCAGATGCGCAGGCTGCTATACCTGCCGTGGCACGAATTCTGCATTATTTTACACTGTCTGCGCGGCCTGAGCCGGACGCCTGGAGGGAACCGTCATGGTTTGGATAGTAATCGGCGCCATCGTCCTCGCCGTCGTCACGATCGTCTTGCTGAACCGTTTCTACATCAAGGCGAGCCGCGAAGTGGCCTTGGTGCGCACAGGCCGCGGGGGCCAGCGCGTGGTCCTGGATGGGGGTGTCTTCAGCCTTCCGTTCCTCAACCGAACCGCCGAAGTGAACATGCGCACCATGCGCCTCGAGGTGGAGCGTGCGGGCGAGACCTCGATCATCACCCAGGACCGCCTGCGCATTGACGCCACCGCCGAGTTCTATGTTCGCGTGGAGCCCACCGAGGAAGGTGTCGCGACCGCCGCCCAGGCGCTCGGCTCGAAAGCGTTTCGGGCAAGCGATCTTGCCGATCTTCTCGAAGGCAAGCTCACAGACGCCTTGCTCTCGGTCGCGGCGACCTACACGATGGACACGCTGCAGGATAACCGCGGCCAGTATGTTGCCGAGGTTGCCAGCGTGCTTGAGCCGCGCCTGAAGGCGAACGGCCTGCTGCTCGAGGCTGTCTCGCTGACCCGTCTCGATCAGACCCCCTTCGGCGCGCTCGACCAGAACAACGCCTTCAACGCGGTCGGCATGCGCCGCCTTGCCGAGGTGATCGCCACCAACAAGAAGGAGCGGGCCGAGATCGAGAACGCGGCCGAGACCGCCGTGCGGCAAAGCCATCTGGACGCGGCGAAGCGCCGGCTGCTCATCGAGCAGGAAGAGGAGGAAGCGCAGCTCGCCCAGGGCAAAGCGGTGGAAGCAGCGCGTGCCAAGACCATGGCCGAGATCGCCGAAGCGCAGGCCGAGGCCGAAGAGCGCCGCGAGTACGCCCGCATCCAGCGCGACATGGAAGTGCGCGCAAAGCAGATCCAGTCGGACCAAGAGGTCGCCGAGATCGACTACCAGGCCGAACGGGCGAAGCGCAGCGCAAAGGCAGACAGTGAGGTCCAGATCGCCGCCAAGAAGGCCGAGGCCGCAACAGCGCAGGCCGCCGCAGCGGAGGCGATCGCCTCGGAAGTGATCGGGCGGGAGCGTGTGATCACGGCCAAGGAAACCGCGATGGCTGAGCGGGTGAAAGCCCTCGCCGTCATCGAAGCGCAGAAGGAAGCCGCCGTCGACGACACTCGCGTCGCCTCCGAGGCCGACACGGTGCGTGCGATGGCGGAGGCGGAAGCAAGGGCCGAGGAGATGAAGGCTGCAGCCGCCAAGACACGCCTGTTGGCCCAGGCCGAGGGGGAGGCGGCGCTTTTCTCCGCGCAGAATGCCCAGGCCGACGCCATCGTGAAGATGAAGGTCGACCTCGCGAAGATCGATGCGCTGCCCGAGGTGGTACGCCAGATGGTGAAGCCCGCCGAGAAGATCGACTCGATCCGCATCAATCACGTCACCGGCTTTGGCGCGATCAAGGGAGGTGCGGGGGGCGGTGGCGGCGTCGACGGGCCCATGGTCAACCAGGTGATCGATGGGATCCTGGGTATGGCGCTGCAGCTTCCCGCCGTTCAGAAACTGGGCGAGGAGATCGGGATGAACGTCGGCGGCGGACTGGGCGAGATGGCCAGCCGTCTGCGCACCGATGTGCCGCAAGCGAGCGAGGTTGCGGCACCGCCCCCCGAGAAGGCCGCTTCGGACTGAAGCAACGACCTGAGGCGGCAAGCTGAATGCCGCCCGCGTATCCGCCGGGCTCCACCGGGCTCGCACGACAGAGGAGAGACCCCATGACCTTGAAACGCCTCACCCGGCGCGGCCTGCTCCAGGCGACGGGCGCCACGGCCACCGTCCTTGCCGCGCCAGCCATTGTCCGTGCCGCGGAGCCGATCAAGATGGCGGCCATTCTGGATCAGTCCGGCGGGCTCGAACTGCTCGGCCGCCCGATGCTGGAGGCGACCAAGATGGCCGTCTCGGAGATCAACGCCGCCGGCGGCTTGCTCGACCGTCAGATCGAGCTGATCTCCTACGATCCGCAAACGACGATCCAGTTCTACACGCAGTTCGCGACGCAGGCGGCCGCGGGCGACCGGGTGGACGTTGTGCATGCCGGGATCACCTCGGCCTCCCGCGAGGCCATCCGGCCTGTGCTCAATCGCTTCCAGACGCTGTACTTCTACAACACGCTCTACGAGGGCGGTGTCTGCGACTACAACAACTTCTGCACTGGCTCGACGCCGGCTCAGACGGTGGAGAAACTTGTTCCCTATGCGATGAACAAATGGGGCAAGAAAGTCTACATCATCGCGGCGGACTATAACTACGGCCACATCACCGCCGATTGGGTCCAGAAGTACGTGCGCGACAACGGCGGTGAGAACGTGGCGGTTGAGTTCTTCCCGCTCGACGTCACGAACTTCGGCCCGACGATCAAGAAGATCCAGACCGAGAAGCCCGACTTCGTCATGTCGGCGCTGGTCGGTGCGGCGCATATCTCCTTCTACCGTCAGTATGGCGCGGCCGGGGTCAACACGGAGATCCCGCTGGCCTCGACGACCTTCACCCTCGGCGGCGAGCACAAGCTGGTCTCGGCCGAGGAGGGCAACGGGATGATCGTCTCCTTCGCCTATTTCGAGGAGATCGACACGCCGGCCAACAAGAAGTTCGTCGAAGATCTGCGTGCCTTCTCCAGCCAGGACATCGCCTACATCTCCGAGACCACGGCGCGGTCTTACGAGGGCGTCTACCTCTGGGCGGAGGGGGTGAAGAAGGCGGGTACGACGGACCGCGCAGCGGTGATCGAGGCGCTGCGGTCGCCGGTGGCCTTCGACGGGCCGTCCGGCACGGTGACCATCGAGCCCAAGACGAACCATCTGGTGCAGAACGTCGCCATCGCGGAGCTGCAGGACCAGACGCTCAACGTCCTCGAGACCTTCGAGGCGCAGCCGCCGGCCGATACGCTCCTGGTCTGCGATCTGGATGCCAACCCCAACCAGTCCACGTTCTACTTCGAGAACGGACTGGCCGCGGCCGGTATCGACTAAGCTGGTACCGACTAACCTGTGACGCGGTGGGGGATGCCCCACCGCACACGCCCCGCATCAGACGCCACTGGAGACCAAGGTGGACCTCTTCCTCGCGCTCGTGCTGCAGATCGTCTACGGGATCTCGAACCTCGCGCTCATCGGGCTCGGCCTTGCGATCATCTTCGGCATGATGCGGGTCATCAATCTCGCCCATGGCGAGTTTCTGATGCTGGGCGGCTATACGGTCATCGTCGCGACCAACAACGGCGTGAACATCTGGATCGCGATGCTGGTCTGCGCGCCGCTGGTGGTCGGGCTGATCGGCGTGATCGTTGAGCGGGTGCTGATCCGGTTTCTCTACGGGCGCATGATCGACACGCTGCTGGCGACCTGGGGGCTCTCGCTGTTCCTGATCGGGCTCGTGACCACGATCTTCGGGCCGCAGACAACCACCACGATCTCGCCGCCCATCGGGGCCATCCAGATCGGCGACTACGGCTCCTCGGGCTATGAGATGTTTCTGATCGTCGTCACCCTGCTCGCCATCGGCGGGGTCTATGCGGTGTTGCGGCTCACCAAGCTCGGCCTGCTGGCGCGCGGGACCATGCAGAACGCCGACATGGCCGCGTCACTCGGTGTCTCGACCCCGCGGATCTACATGCTGACCTTCGGCTTCGGCTCGGCCGTGGCGGGGCTTGCCGGCGGGCTGCTGGCGCCGATCACCGGCGTCGTGCCGACCATCGGGGCGATCTACATCGCCAAGGCCTTCATCACCGTCATCTCGGGCGGCGCGGCCATCCTGGCCGGGACCGTCTCGGCCGCCTCGCTCCTGGGCGCGGTCAACGGCATCGTCTCCTGGGCCACCGGGCCGACCCTGGGCGAGGTCGCGCTGCTGCTCACCGCTGTCATCCTGATCCGCCTCATGCCGCAGGGCATCACCGGGCGCTTCTTCAGGAAATCGCTGTGACCGCGGCCGAGAAAACCCGCCTTTGGGTCCTGGCCGCCCTCGCGCTCGCCTTTATGTTCGGCGCGCCCGAGGTGCTGCAGCTCTTCACGATCATCAACCTGACCACGGCGATCGCCTTGGCGCTGCTGGCCCTCAGCCTCGGCCTGATCTGGGGCCACGGCGGCATCCTCTGTTTCGGCCAGACCGCCTTCTTCGGCCTGGGCGCCTATACCTACGCGGTCTGGGCCCAGAACTTCGGTGAGACGACCGGCGCCGTGATCGCGGCCATCGCCATGGGGGCGGCCTTCGCCGCGGCGCTCGGCTACTTTATTTTCTACGGACGGGTGTCAGACGTCTATCTTGGCGCCATCACGCTGGTGGTCACGCTCGTCTTCTTCAACCTGATGCGCCGAACCTCGGGGCCCGAGTACAAGATCGGCGATGCGCTGTTGGGCGGCTTCAACGGCACGGCCGCGCCGCCTCTCAGCCTCCCCTGGGACCCGGGCGCCATGCTGTTCCCCAACCAGGTCTTCTACGTCGCCATGGGCGCGCTCATCCTCAGCTATTTCGGCTGCGTTTGGCTGACGCGCACGCATTTCGGCCGGGTCTGCGCGTCGATCCGTGAGAACGAGACGCGGGCCGAGCTCCTCGGCTATGACGCCCGCGCCTACAAGCTGGGTCTCTTCGCTGTGGGCGGCGGGCTGGCGGGGCTGGCGGGCGTGCTGATCGCCAATGGCGTGGGCCGCGTCACGCCCGACCTCTTCAACCTCGGCTATGCGGCACAGGCGATCATTTGGGTGATTGTCGGGGGACGCGGGACGCTGATCGGGCCCATTCTGGCGGCCTTCGGGCTCTTCTACCTCACGGCCTGGCTTGGCCAGCAGGGCACGCTCGATCTCAACATGGTGCTGGGGATCGTGCTGATCCTCTTTGTCCTCCTCCTGCCGCGCGGCGTGGTGCCTGCGGTCATGACGCTTGCCACCACGCGCCTTGGCCGCGGGCGCGATCTGCGCGCTGCCCGCCGCAACGGAGGCCGCCGACGGCGCAGCGCCCGCCCGTCAATGGAGCCGGCTGAGTAACCCATGGCAGAGATCGAGACCCACGCCCGCCCCCAGCGCAAACGCGCCTCGCGCCAACGCGAGACCGTGGTCGAGACCCGCGGCCTGACCATGCGCTTTGGCGGCGTCACCGCCAATCAGAACGTCGACTTCCGGCTGGAGGCGGGCGAGTTGCGCTGCCTTATCGGCCCCAATGGCGCCGGTAAGAGCACCTTCTTCAAATGCCTCACCGGTCAGCTGACCCCAACCGAGGGGACGGTCCTGATCCGTGATCTGAACGTCACCGGCGCGAACCCGCATGAGATCGCGCAGCTTGGCGTCGGCATCAAGACGCAGGTGCCGAACGTCTTCGACGGGCTGAGCGTGCAGGAGAGCGTCTGGCTCGCGGCCCGCCGTGCCCATGGTGCTGCCCGCGCCGATCAACTGACCGCCGATACGATGGAGCGCGTGCGCCTGGGGCCCATCCGCGCCCAGGCGGTCGGCAGCCTCGCCCACGGGCAGCGCCAATGGGTCGAGCTTGCCATGGTCATGGCATCGGAGCCCTCGCTGGTCCTCCTCGACGAGCCGGCCGCGGGCATGACCGACGAGGAGACCGAGTTCACCGCCGACTTGATCCGTGAGCTCAACCGCACCACCAGCATGATCGTGGTGGAGCACGACATGAACTTCATCCGGGCCATCGCTGCGCGCGTCACGGTTTTTCACCGCGGCGCCGTGCTCATGGAGGGCAGCATGGAGGAGGTGTCGGCCGACCCGACGGTTCGCGACGTCTACCTAGGGCACAAGCATTGAGCGCGGCGGAGGAGATCGAGGAGCCGGCGCCGGCCGATATCCTCACGGTCCGCGGTCTGCGCGCGGGCTATGGCCGCGTGCCTGTCCTACAGGGCGTCGATCTGACCGTCGGCGAGGGCCAGATCATCGGCATCCTGGGCCACAACGGCATGGGCAAGAGCACGCTGCTCAAGACCGTCATGGGGATCGTGAAGACCACGGGCGGCGCGATCGAGTTCGACGGGATCGACATCACCCGCGAGGCGCCCCACGCGCGCTCTCGCCTTGGCATCGGTTATGTGCCGCAGGGCCGCGGCATCTTCCCCAGCCTTTCGGTCCTCGACAATCTGCGGATGGGTGTCGCCAGCCACGGCATCGCCGATGAAAAAGCGGCGATCGAAAGCGTGCTGGCGGAGTTTCCCCAGCTCGAACGCCTGCTCGAGCGCCAGGGCGGCGCGCTTTCGGGCGGTGAGCAGCAGCTCCTGGCACTTGCGCGCTGCCTGATCTCCGCGCCGGATCTTGTCCTGCTGGACGAGCCGACGGAGGGCATTCAGCCCTCTATCGTCGACATGATCGAGGAGAAGTTGGAGGAGCTCGTCCGTGTGCGTGGCCTCTCGATCCTGCTCGTCGAGCAGAACCTTGAGTTCATAACCTCGCTCTCGGACCGGGTGCTGGTGCTGCAGAAGGGGCAGGTGAAGGGCGAGATCGGCGGGCACAGCATGGACAGTGCCCTGATCGATGAGTTCACCGGCTTCACCAGCGCCAATGGCGCGACCAAGGCTGCCGTCGCGCCGACGATCGGGATCCCCCGGGACAGCATGCCTGCGCCCTCCGGCAGCCCGAAACCGCCGGGCAGTGCCGCGTCTTCCGGGCCTGCCGCCGGGCCCATCCTCACGGCCGCCTCGACGACCGAAAGGTTCTCCCGCATGACCGTCCAGCGCCCAACTTTCAGCCAGCTCAAGGGCATCGTCGAGGATTTCGGCATGCATCTCTCGGACGAGCGGATCGCGGAGTTTCTGGGCCTCATGGAAAGCTCCATGAAGCACTACGACACGCTGGACGCGATGCCCGACAACCTGCCGACGGTCGAGTTTCCGCGGACCGCCGGGCGCCGGCCCACGGCGGAGGAGGATCCGCTGCATGCCTGGTACGTGAAGGTGGACGTCCAAGGGGCGCCGCGCGGCCCGCTTGCGGGCAAGACCATCGCGCTCAAGGACAATGTCTGCCTCGCTGGCGTGCCGATGATGAACGGTGCCTCGACGCTCAAGGGCTATACGCCAGATCTCGACGCCACCATCGTGACCCGCATCCTGGAGGCCGGCGGCACGATCAAGGGCAAGGTCCATTGCGAGCACTTCTGCCTCTCCTCCGGCAGTCACACGAACTCCACCGGCCATACGCACAACCCGCATAAGCGCGGCTTCAGCGCCGGCGGCTCCTCCTCCGGCTCCGGCGCCGTCGTGGGGGCGGGGGAGGTCGATATGGCCATCGGCGGCGATCAGGGCGGCTCGATCCGCATGCCGGCCAGCTTCTGCGGCATCTACGGGATGAAGCCGACGCATGGGCTGGTGCCCTACACCGGCGTGATGCCCATCGAGAACACGATCGACCACACAGGCCCGATGACCCAGACAGTGGCGGATAATGCCCTGCTGCTCGAGGTGCTTGCAGGCTCGGACGGCCTCGACCCCCGCCAATACGCGCCAAAGACGGACGCCTATACCGCGGCGCTCTCCCGCGGGGCGCAGGGCCTGCGCATCGCCATCCTGCGCGAGGGGTTCGGCCGACCGGAAAGCGAAGCCGTGGTCGACGCCGCCGTCCGCCGCGCGGGCGAGACCTTCCGCAGGCTCGGCGCGACTGTCGATGAGGTCTCGATCCCCATGCACAACAAGGCCATGGCCGTCTGGCTGCCCATCGCGGCGGAGGGCTCGACCAACCAGATGATGAAGGGCAATGGCATGGGGACCGGATGGGAGGGGCTCTACACGACCTCCCTGCTGGACGCCCATGCCAACTGGCGCTCCCGGGCGGACGAGCTGTCCGACAGCCTCAAGATCACGATGTTCACCGGGGAGTATTTCCAGCGTCACCACCGCGGGCACTACTACGCCAAGGCCCAGAACATCTCCCGTCGTCTGCGCGCGGCCTATGACCAGATGCTGAGTGCCTACGATCTGCTCCTGATGCCGACGACGCCGATGCGGGCGACCCCGCTGCCTGGCCCGGACCCGTCGCTGGCGGAGGTTCTGCAGCGCGCCTTCGAGCCGCTGGAGAACACCGCACCCTTCGACGTGACCGGTCACCCGGCGATGAACATCCCCTGCGCGATGGAGGATGGCCTGCCGGTCGGCGCCATGCTCGTAGGCCGCCATTGGGCGGAGAGCACGATCTACCAGGCCGCTGCTGCCTTTGAGGCGGCGGGCGACTGGAAGGCCATGTGAGCGCCTCATGACCATCCGCCGCCCCGGCCCGGGCGAGATCCGCGAAGCCGGCGCGGAGCTTGGCCTAAGCCTCTCGGAGGCCGACGCCGAGAGCTTCCTCGGCCTGATGCAGGGTCTCTTCGACAGCTACGACATCGTCGATCAGATGGTCGAACCGCTGCCCGAGGTCCGCTATCCGCGCACCCCGGGCCACAGGCCAGAGCCGAGCGAAAACCCCTATGGCGCCTGGGCCGTCCTCAGCACCATCCAGGGTGCCAAACGTGGGCCGCTCATGGGCAAGACGGTCGCCGTGAAGGACAATGTCTGCGTCGCGGGCCTCGCCATGCAGAACGGCGCCTCGATCCTCGAGGGCTACGTGCCCGAGATCGACGCGACCATCGTGACGCGCCTCCTCGATGCGGGGGCCGAGATCCGGGGCAAGGCGGTCTGCGAGTACTACTGCGCCTCGGGTGGCAGCCACACCAGCGTGCCCGGGCCGGTCGAGAACCCCGCTGTGCCCGGCCATAACGCGGGCGGCTCATCCTCGGGCTCGGCGGCCCTTGTCGCGGCGGGGATCGTCGACATGGCGACGGGCGGCGACCAGGGCGGTTCGATCCGGATCCCCGCCTCCTTCTGCGGCGTGGTGGGGCTGAAGCCGACGCATGGCCTGGTGCCCTACACCGGCATCTTCGCGGTCGAGCTTACCGTCGACCATGCCGGCCCGATCACGCGGACCGTCGCCGACAACGCGCTGATGCTGGATGCGATGGCGGGCCCCGACGGTCTGGATCCGCGCCAGTGCGGCCTGCCGGATCGGATCGGCGACGGCCGCTACGTGCAGTCTCTTTCGCGCGGCGTGGCGGGCCAGCGCATCGCGCTGGTCACCGAGAGCCTCGCGATGCCGGGGGCCGAGGAGGTGGTGAACGCCCGCGTGCGCGAGACGGCCGAGACGTTGAAGCGTCTAGGGGCGCATGTCGTCGAGATCTCCATGCCGCTCCATGCCGTCGGCGCCGCCATATGGACCCCGATCTTCCTCGAAGGCGCGACCGAGCTCATGATGCGCCAGAATGCCTATGGCACGAACATGAAGGGCGTGTTCCACGAAAGCCTGCTCGATGCGCATGCGCGCTGGCACGACCGCGCGGACGAGCTGTCCGAGACGCTGAAGCTCGGCATCCTGATGGGCCACTACATGAGCTCACGCCATCGCGGGCGCTATTATGGCCGCGCCCAGAACCTCAACCGCGCGCTGACGGCTGCCTATGACGCGGCTTTGGCGGAACATGACCTGTTGCTGATGCCAGCGACCCCGATGGCCGCTCAGCCATTGCCGCCCCCTGGTGCAAGCCGCGAGGAGATCGTCGCTGCCGCGTTTTCGATGCTGCCGAACACGGCGCCGACCTGCGCCACCGGGCACCCGGCCATCTCGCTGCCCTGTGGCCTGACCCCTGACGGCCGGCCGGTCGGCGCGCAACTCGTCGGCCCCCGCTGGGGCGAGGAGAAGATCTACCGCGCATCGGCCGCTCTCGAATCCGCCCTTCGCTGAGCGGCCGGCGGCCCGGTCCGCCAGCCTTGGGTGCGCGTGGGGGCGCTTTCGCCGCGCTCAGGTGGTGAGCAGGTTCTGCAGAACGCTCTCTCGGGTGACCTGGCCCACGACAACACCGCCCGAGGTGACCGCGACCCGGTCGGCAGGTCCGGCCAGAAGGGCGATGATCTCCTTCACCGGCGTGCCGGTATCCACGCTGTGTGCGGGGTGCCCGCCGACCTCCTCGCTGGTCATGACATCCTGCGCGGTGAGGACGCCGAGGGGGTTCATATGGGCCACAAAGTCCGCCACGTAGCTGTTGACCGGGTCGGAGAAGATCTCGCGCGGGGTGCCGCATTGGACGATCCGCCCACCCTCCATGATCGCGATGCGGTTGCCGATCTTGAAGGCTTCGTCGAGATCGTGACTCACGAAGATGATCGTGCGCCTCAGCGTGCGCTGCAGGTCCAGCAGTTCGTCCTGCAGCCTGCTGCGGATCAGCGGATCGAGCGCCGAGAACGGCTCGTCCATCAGCAGGATGGGGGCCTCGGTGGCGAAAGCCCGGGCGAGGCCGACGCGCTGTTGCATCCCGCCGGACAGCTCGCTCACCCGCCTGTCCGCCCAGTCTGATAGGCCGACAAGCGCAAGCTGGCGCGCCACGGTCTCGCGCCGGGTCGATGCGGGCTGGCCGGCGAGCTCGAGGCCGAAGCCCACGTTCTCGGCGACGCTGCGCCAGGGCAGCAGGCCGAACTGCTGGAAGACCATGGCGACGTGGCGCTGGCGGATCTGGCGCAGCCGCGCGGCTGAGCAGGTGGTGACATCGACCATCTCGGTGCCGTCGTTGACCCGCAGGGCGCCGCGGACCACGGGGTTGAGCCCGTTGACCGCCCGCAGCAGGGTCGACTTGCCCGATCCGGACAGGCCCATCAGCACGACGATCTCACCCTCTTCGATGCTGAGCGAGGCGTCGTGCGCGCCGAGGACCTGGCCCGTGCGGGTCTGGATCTCCGCCCGGTCGGCACCGCCATCGGCCAGTGGCAGGGCCGTCTCGGGCGCCTCGCCGAAGACGACCGAGACGCGGTCGAAGACCACGGCCGTCACCGTTCGACCCTCAAGGCACGATCCAGCATGATCGCCACGACGACGATGATGAGCCCCGCCTCGAAGCCGAGGCCGGTGTCGACACGATTGAGCGCGCGCACCACCGGCACGCCGAGCCCGTCAGCCCCGACCAGTGCTGCGATCACCACCATCGAGAGCGACAGCATGATGGTCTGGTTGAGCCCCGCCATGATCTGCGGCAGCGCCGAGGGCAGCTCGACCTTCCAGAGCTTCTGGCGCGGCGTCGCCCCAAAGGCATCGGCCGCCTCGATCAGCGCCTGGGGCGTCGAGGAGATACCGAGATGCGTGAGCCGGATCGGCGCCGGCAGGACGAAGATCACGGTCGCGATCAGGCCCGGGACCATCCCGATCCCGAAGAAGACGATTGCCGGGATCAGATATACGAAGGTGGGCAGCGTCTGCATCAGGTCGAGCACAGGCCGCAGCCATCGATAGAGGCCCGGCCGGTGGGCGGCCGCGATGCCGATCGGCACACCCAACCCCATGCAGACGACGCAGGCCGAGAGCACGAGGGTCAGGCTCTCGGTCGTCTCCTCCCAGTAGCCCTGGTTGAGGATGAAGAGAAACCCCAAGCCGACCAGGGCCGTGACCTGCCAGCGGCGATGGATCAGCGCCGTCAGCCCGGTGAGTAAACCGACGACAATCAGGGGATGGGGCGTCTGGAGCACCCAGAGAATGGCGTCGATCAGCCATTCCATGGCCAGGGCGAGCCCGTCGAAGAACGGGGCCGCATTGACCTGCAGCCAGTCGAACACAGCCTCGGCCGCATCGCCGACCGGGATTTTGTTGTCCGTGAGCCATTCCATGACGCGGCCCTACCAGCCTGACCGGCGCGCCGCCACCGGGGGGGCGGGGCGCCGTGAACCAGTCTCGCAGGCGTTACTGCAGGGCGCTCGTCACGGCGGCCTTGGCATCGCCGCCATCCTTGGTCGTCACGCCGTCCAGCCACTGATCCAGCACGCCGGTATTGGCGGCCAGCCAGGCCTTCGCCGCATCCTCCGGATCCTCGCCGTCATCCAGGATCGCCCCCATGATCTCGTTCTCCATCGCCAGGGTGAACTCGAGGTTGGTGAGCAGTGCGCCGATGTTGGGGCACTCGGCCACATAACCCGCACGCGTGTTCGTGAAGACGGTCGCGCCGCCGAGGTTGGGGCCGAAGAAATCGTCACCGCCGGTCAGATAGGTGAGATCGTAGTTGGCGTTCATCGGATGCGGTTCCCAGGCGAGAAAGACGATGGGCTCCTCGCGCTTCACCGCCCGGCCGACCTGCGCCAGCATGCCCTGCTCCGAGCTTTCCTTGACCTCAAAGGCCGACAGGCCGAAGGCGTCGGCGGAGATCATGTCCAGGATCAGCCGGTTGCCGTCATTGCCGGGCTCGATGCCGTAGATCGTCTCGTCCAGGGCATCCCCCTGGGCCGCGATGTCGGCGAAGTCCTTGATCCCCAGTGCCGCGCCCGCGGCGTTCGTCGCCAGCGTGTACTTCGCCCCCTCCAGATTGGCGCGGACGGTGTCCACCGTGCCGGCCTCGCGATAAGGGGCAATATCCGCTTCCATCGTCGGCATCCAGTTACCTAGGAAGACATCGACATCGCCCTCCGCCATGCCGGTATAGGTGACCGGTACCGACAGGACGCGGATCTCGGTATCGTAGCCCAGCGCCTCAAGGACGAGCGTCGTGGCCGCGGTCGTGGCGGTGATGTCGGTCCAGCCGACGTCGGAGAAGGTCACGCTCTCGCAGGCGGCTTGGGCGCTACTCGCTCCGAGAATGGCCACGATGCTCGCGCCGATCAGCTTCTTCATTGGGATCTCCCTGCGGTTGGCCATGTCGGAAGGGTGGAACGTCGGTGGTTGTCCAGTGTACCGGATTCAACGTCCCGGCAGATCGCAAGGCAACCTCTGTCTAAATGAACTGCGTCGAAACACCCGATAGATCGGGCTTCGACGGGGTTGCACCCATCCCTGAGGGCGGATTGGTGGGCGAGCCTCCTCGCCGGGCCGACGTTGCCTCCTGCACCCTGATGCGTTGAAAGGTGCGTCTGGCTCGTGCGCAGCCCCGGCGT
This sequence comes from Pseudomonadota bacterium, assembly GCA_039822045.1. Classification (GTDB taxonomy): domain Bacteria; phylum Pseudomonadota; class Alphaproteobacteria; order Rhodobacterales; family Rhodobacteraceae; genus HLUCCA09. Next base: position 89,495 of record JBCBMY010000015.1, read on the forward strand.
GGGCGTGAGCCTCGCCAGCGGACTGGAGATCGACGCAATCGCCGAAGAGTAGCGGGAATCGCTGTAGGCGGCGGCGATCGGATCTTGGGCTTGCAACGGCGGACATGGCGCTTGCTGTGGGCCTGCAAGCCATCGCTCAAGCTCGCCCTGGGACCAATCAGATCATGCTGCCGACGGCATTCCAGGACGTTGTCTTGACCGCGTTTTCAAGGCCTTAGCACGAGACTGTCAGTCTGAGTGTTTTGCCCGCTCAAGTTGTGTCTTGCTCGTGAGCGACTGAGTAGCTTGTCGCGGATTGAAACACTTTCGGCCCCCCCCCTGTGCCGAAGTGAACCTCCGGAGCGGGATTTCATGAGCGATCCGATGAAGGGCTACGACCTTATGTTCGCCGTCAGCGAGCTGACGCTGAACGCGCAATTCGAACTGTTGAGCGTCACGGGGGTCTTGCCCGCGCGCTGGACCGTCCCGCCGAACGACGAGGGATACAGCATCGATGTCGAACTCGGTATGCCGAAGCTCCGGCTCTTCACCCCGAGCGGCGACAACTCTTCGGCGGATCTGATCGTCCCCCTGTCGAGCGGGTCCATGACGCTGATGACGCTGTCGCACGGCGAGGCCGTGCCGGTTCAGCACGATGTCAGCGGTTGGTACCTGGTCCTGCACCAAGACCTGGCGATTGCCGAAATTGCGGCGGCCGATGCGGCGGCGCATAAGGCCGTGCCCGACAGCGTCCAGACCATGCTGAAGCACTTCGACGCCAACGACTTCAGTGTGCAGCACGTCTTCATGGACATGGAGAACGTCGACTTCAGTAACGAAAAGGGTGCCTTCAGCTTGCTGCCGGACAAAGGTGCGGGGCCAGATACCGGATCGCCAATGATCCTGATGCAGCTCAACGCCTTGGTGCAGAGCCTGGTGAACAGCCTGAAGGGTTCGAACAATCCTTTTATCTTCGGCTATCAGGCGGTCGACAAAGTTGAGTCAAAAAGCAAGGCGAGCTTCACGCCAGTAAGTGCGACTTTCACCAAGTATGCGGTCGAAGCCGTGGAACGGCGCGCACTGGTCTTTCTGTGTGTGACAGAGGGAAAAGCCCCACCGGCCGTTGATGTGGATCTTGGTTACGACCCGATTCAGTCACACGATGTGCAGGCGTCGATGACTGTAGATTTCAAAGTCGTTGCGAACTTCTTGCTGCCACCCATCGCCGATGCTGGGGGGTTTGACGTGTCAAAAGCAAGAATCACCGACAACGTGGCGAGTATGTCCAAAGCAAACAACTATAACGGCAGTGTCAGGATGGAATTGTCGCCACTTACAAATGCGTCGACGATGCGAGCCACATTCCAATCAGACTATCACGATGTAACAATCAAAGACAAATTGGGCACGAAAATCGGGACAATCGAAGGTGTCATGGAGTGGTTTGTTGATTTTAATTTTGCCGTTGACGACAAGGGTAAGGTATCCATAGCGACATCACACTCCTCCAAGGTCCAAGATCTGCATCACAAGGCAAAAGAAAATACGATGGGCAAGATCGAGGGTTGGCTTGCGAGTGTCGCGGATGAGTTGACCAAACTCCTGACCTTCGAACAGGAGAGCGGAGGTTTTAATGACATGGTGAAACACGATTGGTCCAAAGAGGTCAGTGTTCCCCTTGCCGCCAAATTCAACGATGTCAGCATGAACTTTGTCCTTCCGGCAGGGAACATCCTTTTCTTCAAGGATGCGCTCTTCGACAGCGCCGGTAACCTGCGTATCGACGCGACCTACAAAGACTGACATCAGCTTCTATTATTGAGATGGAGGGTTCGGCTATGGCCGATGTTCAGTTCTCTACCGATATTATTACTGCCTTCTACCCCGCGTCACCGATCGATCATGTCAGCGACATGGCGGTAGCGCGTACTCAGGCGGGTGCGCCGCTTGTTGCGACGATCAACGCACAGGGTCGCTTGTACCTACACCAGCAGGCCGAGGGTAACGCGACCGGCTGGGCAAGCGCCGATATCGGCGCCGATGCGCAGGGGGTGACGAAGGTGCTCCGGGTCGTGGCGGGGCAGACGCTCGCGGGGGACCCCCTTTTGGCGATGGTTGCCGAGGTGGGCGGCCACCAGGCGGTCTTCATCACCAAGAACTTCTCCGCCAAGCCCGACCCGTACCGCTGGAGCACCCGGGGGGCGCAGGCGGACGCGACGATCACGGCGCTGGCCTGCGGTGCCGGCAACGACGGCGCGCCGATCCTGGCGGTTGGCGCGGCCCTGCCGAACGACCAAATGGCGATCTACCTGATCGACACTGACGATGGCGGCAAATGGGACGATGTCCCCCTGCCGATCGACGGTCGGTCGGTCGTTGATCTTGCCATTGGACACAACACGGGGCTTGAGCGGCTCGACGGCGTTCACGCTGTGGTCCATGCCATCGTCGAGACGCGGGACGGCACGCGCGCGCTCTTCACCATCTCCGCCCCGAGCTTTCGCTTCTACACGCACCAGGTGCCGATCACCTATCAGCCGTCGCGCGTGGCAACGGCACCGGCGGTGAACGGCGATACGACCTTGTTTGTGGCGTCGGATACCGTCTACGCCCTGACACCCGCCCAGCAGCTTTCCACGAATGCCGCGGACGTGACGGCTGCGAAAACGGCGGTGGGATCGACGGCCCTGGGTCACGACTGCGCGGAGCTTGCGGCCGGCGTGCGCCAGGATGGCAGCCTGGAGGTCTGGGCGCTGGGGTCGGACGGGATGCTCTGGTACGCCGCCGAGGGATCCGAGGGATGGGGTGACCTGTTCGCCCTCGACCGCGACGTCTCCCGCATGGGTCTCTGGCGCAATCCCGCCAGCAGCCTGATCGACCTCTTCTCGGTTGGCCTCGACGCGACGCTGCGCCGGCGCTGGCGCGACCCCACGACGACCATCTGGTCGTCCGAGCCAGTGCTGACGCCCGCAGCGACCGGGGTGGTCGAGGCGACCAACTTCGATGTGGAGCTCGTGGTCCGCGACCCCTCCGGTCTGCCGGCCACGCAGGAGAGGGCGACGATCACCGCCTCATCGCTCAGCGTCCTCACGATCAACGGCCGGTCGCATTTCGTCGACAGCGGCGCGCGCTCGGTTCAGGTCACGCCGGATGTGGAGGGACGCATCCATCTGGTCGGCCAGATCGACTCGCTCTCGCTGCCCAGCGTCAGGGTGACCTTCGCCTCCCAGTCCCGGGCCATCGACCTTCACCCGGAAGCGCTGCTGCGCGAGAAGCTGGGCACGCTCACGGCCGCGGATCTGCGGGCCGCGACGGCTGGCGACAGCGGGTCGAACCGGATCTTCAGCCATGCGGATGACGGCTCGCTCGACGTGGCCGCCGCCGCCGTGCGCAAGCTCGTGGCCCTTCCCCGTGTGGCAGGCACACCTGCCGAAGGGGTGAGTGTCGGCGACCTGGGGCCACAGACGGCCGTCTACGCAGCTCAGGGTGTGCCTTTGTCGCGCAAACTGGACATGGCCGCGATGCCGTCGGGCGTTGTTCTCGGTCTCGGCATTTCGGGCGGCAAGCTTCAGCCGATCGATCCCGCCAGCGATCCCATGCCTGAGTTCGCGTCAGGCGCGCTTGCCGGGCTCAAACATGACTTTGGCGACGTCTGGCAATGGCTGCACCATGCCTCCGACAGCCTGTCGCGCCTGTTTATCAAGGCCTCCGAGGACGGGCTCGAGATCGTGCTGACCTTCGAAGGCGAGGTCCTGCGGGCGGAGCTCACCTACGGGGAGCAGGTCTGGTCGGTGGTGACCAAGATCCTCAACATGCTCGGTGTCTCGACCCCGGATCTGCTTCAGTGGCTCGGCCGCACCTTCGACTGGACGGTCATCGAACATGCCCAAATCGCGCTGGAGGCGATGACGCTGCTGGCCCTCGATGAGCTAGAGGCCACGCTCGAGACCCTGAGCGACGAGATTAGCACGATCATCGACAAGGCAAAGGACCAGATCGACAAGGGCCTGGACAGTGCCATCAAGGACCATCTCAAGGGCCAGACGCTCGACTCGGATGCGCTGGCCGGCGATGCGCCTGCGCCGCCGTCGGATGCCCGGACGCGTTGGGTCACGGGCCTGACGACCCAGTCCGATTTTGGCGACAGCGATGTGCCCGACCTCTCCTTCACGGGGGATGGCTTCGCGGACCTCCTGAAGGACTTCGGGGGAAACGAAGCGGACGTGATCCTAACCGCCTACAAGGCCGTCGTGACCGACATCGCGACGGGCTATCAGACCATGGACTACGTCACCATGGTCGAGCAGCTGCTGGAAGCGACGAGCCACGCGGTACTCGACACGGTCAAGAACATCGCCGAGTTGATCGTCAAACTCATAGAACAAGCGATCAAGGATGTTCGCGCGCTGCTGACAGCGCCGATTGACCTGCCCGTGCTCACCTGGATCTTCGAGAACAAACTCACCGACGGTCGTACGCTCACCATGCTCTCGGCGACGACCCTGATGGCAGCGATCCCGGCGCAAGTGACCAGCGAAGTTCTGCTCGACGCGCCGGTCGTGACCGAGGCGCAGGCCACCGCGATTGGTGCTGCCACCAAAGTCGACGACGTGATCACGGCGCTGCGTCCCCCGACGCTCTCGGCTGCCGACGATCCCGACTGGGTGATCATCGTCAACGACATCCTCGCGGTCCTCGGCGTGGGCTGCCGCTTCTTCTCGGGCCTTGCGTTTGTTGTGAAGGGCAGTGCATCGGCCGCCGGCGTGCCGGTGGTTCCTAAGGTCCTCAGTGGCGTGAAGGTGGCATTCGACCTGACAAGCTGGGCCACGGCGTCGGTGGGGGCGAGTGCCATCAAACTCTACACGCCCGATAAGTTCGTCGGTGTCGAGGTGCCGATGTCGCTGGTGGGCGTCGCCTTCCCGCTCCGCGATGGCACCATGCTGGTCTTGGACACCCTCGCGGCGACCTCGCTGCCAGAAGAGTCAGCCCTGACAAAGTCGATATCAGCGCTCGGCGACACCGTTATGCCCCTGTTCGATACGGCCGCTGGCGCCGCCTTCCTGGCCACCTCCGTTGGATTGGCTACAGCACAATTCGTTGAGCTGGGTTCAGTGAAGTCAAATCCAGCCAAGACGACCGACATCATCATAAAGCTGGCACAGAACGTCTGTTATTACGGCTATCGAACGCTGGCTGGCGGCAAGGTCATCGCTCCATTCACCGAAGCACCCCAAGTCACAAAGGAAGCAATTGTCATAGCCCGCGGTGGTTTCCTCGGTGCCCGCCTGGTCTTCATGGTGGCCAGGATCTCTTATGCGAAGGAGTCGAAAATCGCATACATTGATGTCTAAAGACCTTTGCCACTCATTGCGGTGCTTTGGAGTTTGAGTTTCACGCTGCCCTGCGGAACCGCATCTTTGGTTATCTTCCGCGAAGCAGGCGACCCCACGCAGGCCAGCCTGGTCAGTAGGGTGCGGTCCAGTGCTCGATGTCCTGGGGCCAGCGGTTCAGCTTGCGCTGATAGGGCGCTATGTCGCCGATGTGCGCGGCCACCCAATCGGGGTCGTGGTAGGTGTCGAGATAGCGGTCGCCACCGTCGCACATGACCGTCACCACCGCGCCCGTCGTGCCCGCCTTCATGATGCGGGCGCCTTCGAGCAGCGCGCCCCACAGGTTCGTGCCCGTCGAGGGGCCAGCCTTGCGACCGATCAGATCCTCCAGCCATAGCATGGCGGCGATGCTGGCGGCATCGGGTACCTTGATCATCCGCGTGATGACCTCGGGCAGGAAGGAAAGCTCGACCTTGGGCCGACCGATCCCTTCGATCCGGCTCGACTGGTCACCGGTCAGCGTTCGATCGCCGCTCTGATAGCCGTCGTAGAAGACCGAGCGCTCGGGATCGACCACGACAAGGTCCGTCGCATAGCTCTTGTAGAGGATGTAGCGGCCCAGCGTCGCCGAGGTGCCGCCGGTTCCAGCGCTCATCACGATGGTGGTGGGAACGCTGACCGGTTCGTGCTCCATCTGTTTGAAGATGCTCTCGGCGATGTTGTTGTTGCCCCGCCAGTCCGTCGCGCGCTCTGCATAGGTGAACTGATCCATGAAATGGCCGCCCGTGGAGACGGCGAGCGCAACCGCGGCCCCGTGCATCTCAGGCGCCGAGGCCACGAAATGGCAGGAACCGCCAAAGCGTTCGATCAGCGCGATCTTGCTCCGCGCGGTGCTGCGCGGCACGACGGCAATGAACGGAAGCCCGATCAGCCGGGCAAAGTAAGCCTCGGAGACCGCGGTGCTGCCGGACGACGCCTCGATGATCGTCGTTCCTTGCCTGATCTTGCCGTTGCACAGCGCGTAGAGAAACAGCGATCGGGCGAGGCGATGCTTGAGGCTGCCTGTCGGATGCGTGCTCTCGTCCTTCAGGTAGATGGCCACGCCCGGCAACGTGGGGAGCGGGAGCCGGAATAGATGCGTGTCGGCAGAGCGGTGCGCGTCCGCGTTGATGCGCTCGATCGCACCGGCAACCCAGCCGTCCACGCTCACCTCTAAATCGACCGACCACCCATCCCTACCAATAACAACCAGCAGCCCGCTGCAAGGGTTAGTGGCTGGCCGGTCGCCATGCGCCGAAGGCCGGATCCGTTCGAGCGGCATCCCAAACCAGCACGCAGCGCGAAGCCTGCGTGATGAGCTCCCCTTTTTTTGAACCGTTTCGGGCCACCCGGGCACCTACGGGCAGACAGCGAGTTCAGAACGACGCTCCGCCCAAGTTGCCGCTCATGGGTGCTCCGCGGTGGAGAGGCCGAAATGAAGAGGGAAAGAACCATGCAGATCGCCGATGTCATTGTCGCCGCAGGGCCCGTCACCAAAAGCATTCTGAAGATCTCGTCCAACGAAGACGGGACGATGTCGGTGGTGACCGAGCGCAACCACTATGTGCTCTACGCCGTCGGCTCCCGCATCGTCTTGGAGACAATGATCGACGCGCCGATTTCCGATGCGCGTGAGCGCGTTCTGACGGCGCTTCTTGCCTACAACGCGCTCTGGCAGGACACCGGCATGATCCGGATGGCGCTGACGGGCACGCGCGCCACGGCGGCGGTGACGATGATCGCCGATGTGGTCATCGACCAGGATTTCACCGCCGAGTACGTCGCCGCCCTGATCGAAGACCTCGATGCCAAGGCGCAGATCTGGCGCGAGATCATCGCCAATGGTGCCGATGACGGCGCCGACCTGCACCGCAACCAGCACGTCGTGAGGGTCTGAGCCATGGTGACTCTCAACTCCTTTTTCGGGCACAAGCCCACCGCCACGCTGAAGGTCACCGACGAAACGAACGCGACCGATCTGAAGAACTTTGCCGCGAAAGCCAAAAACGGAGAGAAAATCTACGGCCGGGAAGTGAATGGGGAGACCGTGCTCTACATCGCCAAGAGCGCACGGCATACCGGTGAGTGGTCCGATAACTTTAGTATATTCAAGGATCATAAGGGTAGTCGTGAGCTTGCTGTAGAAAAACTGAAAACGATCCTTGTGAATACTATCAATAGTAATATCAATCATGATCCAGAGAAGGCAGACAACAATAAGTCACTAGATTACTATAAGTGCTGGCTCCAGCCCATGCTTCGCGTGGGTGTTGAGAACAAGATCGAGGATGAGAGCGTACTCATTAGCTCCGTAGGGTTTAAGGCCACGGTGGCAGAGTCTCTGGCGACGCTTGTCGAAAAGAACGTGCAACGCACGCAATGGCTCGAAAGCCAGTTTGCCAAATACCCCGAGCCCAAGGACATCCCGCCGAGCAGCAGCAAACTGCTCGCAGAGACCAAGAGGCTGGGCGAGCACAGCTATCCAGCGATCGACGTCAAGGGAACCAAGTTCATCCCCGCAAAGGTCGTAGGCTCCGGCAGCTTCGGCGCAGCCGTTCGCTATCGCTCCGAGGACGGCACACAGACCAAGATGGTCAAGTTCCACAAGCAGTTCGACCAGGAGAAGCCGGAAGGGCTGGGCAAGCACCTGCGCGAGGCGAAGCATGAGCTCGATGCGGGGATCAAGTTTTCCAAGGGCCGCGACAACGTGCTCGGCTTTACGGATCACGTGCGGCTACCGAACCGGACGATGGCCTTGATCGGCGACGATGGCGCGCTTGGCGACGTCAGGTCGTTCGGCAAGAAGCTCACCGCCTGCCACGACCACAAGACGATCGGCGACCATGAGCGGCGTCTGATCACACTGACACTGACGGCGGACATGGCCCGCGGCGTCGCCTCGCTGCAGGCCGGTGGCGCGGTGCATGGCGATATGAAGCCGGCCAACCAGGTGATCGACGCGGAAGGGAGGGGCAACCTCATCGATCTCGGTTTCACCGAGAAGGGGCCAAAGGTCTCCAGGATAAAGTTCCAGCACATCCTGAGTAACGAGGGCTACAACGCGCCCGAAGCCCACGCGATGAGGCTAAAGCCGAGGCCACCGCTCCCCGATGCCACGAACATTCGGGCGGAATTCGACGAGATCGTCGACATGGCATGTCTCAACTCCGATTTCGACGTGACCGTCGATCATCTGCGAGAGCAGGTCGGCCGGCTGTTTCAGACGGCTGCCTATGTCGATCATGCGGACGACTACGCGGTCGACAGGCGCATCGACATGTGGGGCGTCGGTCTCACGACCTTCTCGCTGATGAACCGAGGTGCTTTGCCCGCAGATCAGCGTCTCGAAATCAGGGCGGAAGAAATCTTCGGACCGTTGGACGAAACGGTCGCAGCGGAGGATCCGAAGCTGGTTGCTGCCGTCAAGAAGGCCGAGAAGGAGATTGCGGCGCATAAGGCCGAGGCAGCGACGAACCCGCTTAGCCACGGCGTCCACTTCGGTGGCAAGCCGCTCTTCGAGCGGACGGGCCATGTGGTGGGTACCGGCGACGTCTGGATCGATCGGCTGCTCGACGGCACCCTGGCGGCCAACCCGGATCGGCGCATGACCGCCGACGAGGTTCAGAACCACGCGGTCATGGACTATGCCTCGCGCAAGGGCCACCGCGCCGTGGGCAGCGACGAAGTGCGCGCCCTGATCAAGGCGATCGCCTCCGGCACGGCGCAGGAGATCGACGAAGCGCGGATCGCGCTCGGCAAGGCTTTCCCCGAGCCTGAGGCGGCGGATCTCCAGAAGCAGGCCTTCGAGCTGATGGGCCCGCCGCCGCCCTATCGCGCCTCCATGGCGGAGATCTCGACCACGCTGCCCGGACCTCTGCCCGGGCCTCCGCCCGGTGAGCCCCCCAGGACGGGTCCGCACCCCACGGTCAGCGAGCTTCTGTAGTCGGAAGTCAAGACCGCGAGGGCCTGGCGCATCCCCAGCGAGAAGGCTCGTCAAGCGCCCCTGCCGATGCATCGGCAGGGGCGTCTGCGTGGACGGTGCGCGCCTCGCGGCCGCAACCCGGCTGTTCGGAACGACGGGCATCTGCGTCAGACGGAGCCTGATGAGCCCGAAGCCCGCTTGTCGGCTACCGCGGCCTAGCGTTGATGACGGTTCACGATACCCTCCAGGTACTCCTGGCGCCCGGACCGCGGCGCAGGCTCCAGCGTGTCGCGGTGCACGCGCGCGGCAAGGTCGTCGAGCGACCGCTCGCCGGCCAGGATCGCGCGCCCCTCCGCCGTGCCCCAGCCGGCATAGCGCTCGGCGAGGGGGGTGGAGAGCGCTTCGGTCTCCAACAGCGCCGAGGCATTCAGCAGGGCCCGGGCGATCGCATCCATCGAGGCGGCATGGGCATGGAGGATGTCGTCAGGGTCGATTGACTGGCGCCGGAGCTTGGCGTCGAAGTTGAGCCCACCGGTCGTGAAGCCCCCCGCCTTCAGCACCTCATAGAGCGCGAGCGTGAATTCCGGGACGTTCATCGCGAACTGGTCCGTGTCCCATCCCGACTGATAGTCGCCGCGGTTGATGTCGAGCGAGCCGAAGATGCCCAGCGCGGCCGCAAGCGCGATCTCGTGCTCGAAGGAATGGCCCGCGAGGATCGCGTGGTTCTGCTCGATGTTGACCCGGACCTCACCCTCCAGCCCGTAGCGCTTGAGGAACCCGTAGATGGCGGCGACGTCCGAGTCGTACTGATGCTTCGTCGGCTCCTGCGGCTTCGGCTCGATCAGGATCGTGCCCTTGAAGCCGATCTTGTGCTTGTGCTCGACGACGAGGGTCAGGAACCGGCCGAGCTGATCGAGCTCGCGGCCGATATCGGTGTTGAGGAGGGTCTCGTACCCCTCGCGCCCGCCCCAGAGCACGTAGTTCGCGCCGTCGAGCCGGTGCGTGAGTTCGAGCACGTTCTTCACCTGCGCCGCGGCATAGGCGAAGACATCCGGATCGGGGTTCGTGGCGGCCCCGCTCATGTAGCGACGATGGGAGAACAGGTTCGCCGTCCCCCACAAAAGGCGCAGACCCGTCGCCGCCATCTGCTCGGCCAACAGGTCGCCGATGGCATTCACGTTGGCGTTCGACTCCGCCAGCGTGGCGCCCTCCGGCGCGATGTCGCGGTCGTGGAAGGTGAAGAAGGGAATGCTGAGCAGGCGACAGGTCTCGACGGCGAGGCCCGCCTTCATGCGCGCCGCGGCCATGGCATCGCCCTCGAACCAGGGGCGCTCGAAGGTGGTGGCGCCGAAGGGATCGGTGCCCGGCCAGCAGAAGGTGTGCCAGTAGCAGAGCGCGAAGCGCAGATGCGCGGCCATCGGCTTGCCCAGCACGACCCGGTCGGGCTCATACCAGCGGAAGGCTAGCGCGGTGTCGCTGTCGGGCCCCTCGTAGGCGAGCGGGCGGTCGATGGAGTAGAATGTGCTCACGTCTCGGCCTCCTTCATGAACGGATAGAGTTTGCGCCAACGCCCCAGCGCTTCTGCATAGGCGGGGGCTGCCTTGGGCTCGTGCACGTACCGGATCGCGGGCGCGACGCAGACCTCACCCACGTTGGCGCCGCTCGCCGCGATCATGCCCAGCCGTGCCGCACCAAAGGCCGCGCCGATCTCGCCCTCGGCCGGCAGGCGTACCGGCACGTCCAGCGTGTCGGCCATCATGTCGAGCCAGGCCGGCGAGCGCGCGCCGCCGCCGACGGCGAGCACGCTCTCGATCCGGGTCCCGGCGGCCGCCAGGGCATCCAGACAGTCACGCATCGAGAAGGCGACACCTTCCATGACCGCGCGCGCTAGCGCGGCCCGATCGTCGGCCCCGTCGAGCGAGACGAAGCCCGCCCGCACGGTCGCGTCGTTATGCGGGGTGCGCTCGCCGGCGAGGTAAGGCGCGAACATCGCGCGGCCGGGCGACCGGGGCAGGGCGCCCGCCTCCTCGGCCAGGCTCGACGCCTGCGTCCCAGTCACGCCAGCCAGCCACTCAAGCGAGGCGGCGGCGGACAGCACCACGCCCATCTGGTGCCAAAGACCCGGCACGGCGTGGCAGAAGGCGTGGACTGCACCTTCGGTATTCGGTGAGAAGGCCGGGGTGCAAACGAAGAGAACGCCCGAGGTGCCGATCGACAGGAACGCCGCGCCCGGCGTTACGACGCCGACGCCGCAGGCCGAGGCCGCGTTGTCCCCGCCGCCCCCGGCGACGACGACCCGGCTGCCCATGCCCCATCGCACCGCAAGCTCATGTCGCAGCACACCGCCCGTGGCGATGCCCTCGACCAGGCGCGGCATCTGCCCCCGGTCGAGACCGGTTGCCGACAGCAGCCGGTCGCTCCAGTCGCGCCGTGCAACGTCGAGCCAGAGCGTGCCGGCGGCGTCCGACATGTCGCTGATCTTCTCGCCAGTCAGGTGCAGCCTCACATAGTCCTTGGGCAACAGGACGGTGGCGAGCTTGTCGAAGATCGCGGGCTCATGGGTCCGGACCCACTCCAGCTTGGGTGCCGTGAAGCCCGGCATCACGAGGTTGCCGCCCAGCGTCCGGAAGGCCGGCTCACGATCGTCCAGGGCGTTGCAGGCATCGGCCGCGCGCCCGTCGTTCCACAGGATGCAGGGCCGCAGCGGCCGGTCGTCCTGGCCGAGCAGCGTGGCACCGTGCATCTGCCCTGCGATCCCGATCCCCTCGACCGCGCGCATCGCCTCGGGTGCCGCGCGCGCGAGCCCCGCCATCACCGCATCGGTGGCCGCCAGCCAGTCCGCCGGGTCCTGCTCCGACCAGCCCGGCCGGGGGCGTGACAGGGCAAGGGGTGCGGTTTCGGCATGCACGGGCCGCTGGGCCCCATCGATCAACAGCGCCTTGACCGAGCTCGTGCCGATATCCAGTCCAATGTACATGCGCCCTCCGCGCGCTTGGGCGGGCATCATAGCCTGCGATGGCGCCGCAGAAAGCTAGAAGCGGGATGCGCGGATCCGTGCGCACGCCGCGGGGTCAGCGAGCCCCATCGGTACATACGGTGACGGCAGGCTTCGTGCGCTTGCACCGCTCCCTCTCGGTCGGGTGTCGCGGCGATCGCCATGCTGACGCGCGTTGACGACCTGCATCCATCGCCGTCACACTGCCGGTAAGGGACCCAAGAGTGTCCTGCGCGCCGACGGTACCGATACGAATGACCGCGGCCTGACAACGCCAGGGAGATGATCATGCGACTGTTCTCACTTCTTTGTACGGTGACAGGTACGGTTCTCGGTGTGGGCCTCGTTGCAGGACAGGCGGCGGCGCTTACCGTTGCCGTGTCCTGGTCGAACTTCCAGGAGGAGCGCTGGAAGACCGACGAGGCGGCCATGAAGGCGAAGCTCGAGGAGCTGGGCGCCGAGTACATCTCGGCCGATGCGGCCTCCTCACCGGCCAAGCAGCTCACCGATGTGGAGAGCCTGATCGCCCGCGGCGCGGATGCGATCATCATCCTCGCGCAGGATAGCGATGCCATCGGCCCGGCCGTGCAGCGTGCGGTGGACGAGGGCATCCCCGTCGTCGGCTATGACCGGCTGATCGAGATCCCGGATGCCTTCTACATCACCTTCGACAACAAGGAGGTGGGCCGCATGCAGGCCCGCGCGGTCTTCGAACAGGCGCCCGAGGGCAACTACGTCTTCATCAAGGGCTCGTCGGCCGACCCGAACGCGGACTTCCTGTTCTCCGGCTCGATCGAGGTGCTGCAGGACGCCATTGACGCGGGCACGATCAAGAACGTGGGCGAGGCCTATACCGATGGCTGGCTGCCGGCGAACGCGCAGCGCAACATGGAGCAGTTCCTGACCGCCAACGACAACGAGGTCGACGCGGTGGTCGCCGCGAATGACGGAACGGCAGGCGGCGTGGTGGCCGCGCTCTCGGCGCAGGGGCTCGACGGGTCGGTGCCGGTCTCGGGCCAGGACGGGGACCACGCCGCGCTGAACCGCGTCGCCCTCGGCACGCAGACAGTGTCGGTCTGGAAGGACGCGCGGGACCTGGGCGCCAAGGCGGCGGAGATCGCGGTCGAGCTTGCCAACGGCACCGCCATGGGTGACGTCGAGGGCGCGGTCAGCTTCTCGGGCGGGCCCAAGGGCGTCGCGATGACCTCGTTCTTCCTCAAGCCCGTGCCGATCACGCAGGACAAGCTCTCCGTCGTGATCGATGCGGGATGGGTCGACCGCGCGGTCGTCTGCCAGGGCGTGCCCGCGGGCAGCCTCGACGTCTGTAACTGAGCCGCTCAGGCACGGGACGCGCCGGGATGGCGACGACAGCGCCAGCGCGAGGGGCCGTAGGACGGTTCCTCGACGCGACCGAGATCGACACGCGCATGCTGGGCATGATCGCGGCGGTCGTGATCATCTGGCTCGGGTTCCACGTCGCCTCCGGCGGGGTGTTCCTGACGCCGCGCAACCTGTGGAACCTGTCGGTGCAGACGGCCTCTATTGCGGTCATGTCGACGGGCATGGTGCTGGTCATCGTGACCCGGAACATCGACCTGTCGGTCGGCTCGGTGCTGGGCTTCACGGGCATGATGATGGGCGTCATGCAGGCGGAGTGGCTGCCCGCGCTGCTGGGCTTCGATCACCCGGCCACCTGGGTGATAGCACTCACCTTTGGCATCGGCGTGGGCGTCGCCATCGGGGCGCTGCATGGCTGGGTCATCGCCTATCTCGGCGTGCCGGCCTTCATCGTGACGCTGGGCGGGTTGCTCGCCTGGCGAGGTGCTGCCTGGTGGGTCACCTCGGGCCGCACCGTCGCCCCGATGGACGGCGATTTCCGGCTGATCGGGGGCGGCACGGCGGGTTCGATCGGCGCGACCTGGAGCTGGGTTGTTGCGGCGCTTGCCTGTGCGGCGATCCTCTGGGGCATCGTGGCGGGGCGCGCGCGACGCCGCCGCTGGGGCTTCCCGCTTCGCCCGGTCTGGGCCGAGGGGTTCCTCGCCACCATCGGCTGCGGGGCGGTTCTGGGTGCCGTCGCGCTCTTCAACGCCTATCCCTGGCCACGCGGGGTCACGCGGCGCTGGGCCGAGGCCAACGGGATCGACATCCCCGAGGGCGGGCTGTTTATCGCCCATGGCATCGCCGTGCCCGTGTTGCTGGCGATCGCGGCCGCCGTGATCATGACCTTCATCGCGCGCAACACCCGCTTTGGCCGCTATGTCTTTGCCATCGGCGGCAACCCCGAGGCGGCGGACCTGGCCGGCATCAACACCCGCTGGGTGCGCATGAAGATCTTCATGCTGATGGGCGGGCTGACGGCGCTGGGCGCGGCCATCTCGACCGCGCGCCTGAACGCGGCCACCAACTCGCAGGGCACGCTGGACGAGCTTTACGTGATCGCCGCGGCCGTCATCGGGGGCACCTCGCTCTCGGGCGGGGTCGGCACCATCGCCGGTGCCGTCCTCGGTGCGGTTGTCATGCAGTCGCTGCAGTCGGGCATGGTGCTGATGGGCCTCGACACGCCGCTGCAGAACATCGTCGTCGGCATGGTGCTGGTGATGGCGGTCTGGCTCGACACCGTCTACCGCCAGCGCGCGGGCTGAGGAGGAGGCAGGCGATGGACACGGCACCGGTCACGCCCCTCGTCGAGATGCGCAACATCTCCATCGCCTTCGGCGGCATTCATGCGGTGGAGGACGTCTCGGTCGACCTTCGCCCCGGCGAGGTCGTCGGCCTGCTCGGCCACAACGGCGCGGGCAAGTCGACGCTGATCAAGATCCTGTCGGGCGCCTACCAGCGCGACGCGGGCGAGATCTACTTGGGCGGGGAGAAGGCGGCGATCGACAATCCGCGCGATGCGAAGGCCTATGGCATCGAGACGATCTACCAGACGTTGGCGCTGGCCGATAACGTCGATGCGGCGGCGAACCTGTTCCTCGGCCGCGAGCTGCTCACGCCCTGGGGCACGCTGGACGACGCGGCGATGGAGGCGGCCTGCCGAGAGGTCATGGGCCGCCTGAACGCCAACTTCAAACGCTTCAAGGAGCCGGTCGCCGCCCTCTCGGGCGGTCAGCGCCAGTCGGTCGCCATCGCTCGCGCCATCCACTTCGACGCGCGCGTGCTGATCATGGATGAGCCGACGGCCGCGCTGGGGCCCCAGGAGACGGCGCAGGTCGCGGACCTGATCAAGCAGCTCAAGGCCCAGGGGATCGGCATCTTCCTGATCAGCCACGACATCCACGACGTCTTCGATCTCTCCGACCGCGTCAGCGTGATGAAGAACGGCCGCCTCGTCGGCACCGCGCGCACCGAGGATGTCACCAAGGACGAGGTCCTCGGCATGATCATCCTCGGCAAATGCCCGCCCGGTGCCGTCCCGGGTAACGGCGCCACGGCGTAACGGGCGCCGCGTATGCCGATCCTCCGGTGTGCCCCTAGGCCTGGCCGGCTTTGGGCAGCGGGCTATGCCCGACGGATGTTGAGCAGCACGATGCCCAGCGCGATCAGGGCGACCGCGGGATAAAGACCCTTCGGTACGGCTTCGCCGAGCAGCAGGATCGCCGCGGGTACCGCCACGATCGCCCCGACTGAGCCGAGCAGACTGAGCAGGACGGGACCTCCGGATTTCTGGAGGAGGAACAACACGAAGAACTGGCTCGCGAAGGTAAGCGCCTGAATGGCGATAAGCGCGCCCTGCTGGGCCGTCAGGGCAGTCGGCCAGATATCGAACTGCGGGAGCAGACCCGTCACGAACAACATCAACGTCGCGGCGGTCAGCATCCCCGGCGCCAGCGCTTCCGCGGTCGCCCCCGGGGGCCAGCGCAGCGTCCGGTACAGGTTGCCGATGGCAAGCAGTAAGGGCCCGACCAGCGTGAGTGCCACCCACAAAGCCGGTGTGTCTGCATCCGTCAGTTTGTTCACCGCCAGGAGACCGGCGCCGGCAAGCGCAGACAGAACGCCCGCGAACCGGACGACCGAGAAGTCTTCGAGCCGAAAGGCGAGCGCACCCCCATAGGTCAGCAGGGGCGGCAGGGTGATCGCGAGGGCGACAAAGCCGGCGCCGACGACCGGTACTGCCGAGAAGAAGATCAGGTTCGAGCCGGCGACTGTCACGAATGCCGAAACGACGAAGTACTCAGCCGTCCGCAATGACAGAGTTGGGACATCGCCCTTCATCGCGCTCAGGCAGACCAAGATGAGCGTTGAGCCAAGAAGCGACCACGTGAGAAAGGGAAAGGGTGCGAGGCCGATGTCATTCGCCACTTTCGCCAGTGTCGTCGACAGGCCCAGCAGGCTGCCAGCGATCAGAAGATAGAGCATCGGCTTCATAGCATTCGATCCAATCTAACCCTCTGCGGTGCCGAGGTTTTGCGCTCGAGCCCGCTCATCAGCCAATCCTCTTGGGGTCGAAGAAGAAGCCACCGTTTGGACCGTCTTCCGGCAAGGCGCCCAGCCAACAGGCCGTGTCGCCTTCGCAGGGCAGCGCGGCCCGGACTGGCCGCCCCTCTGCGCCTGGACCCAACCGCCCGCCCATTCCTGCGTCGAAAGACCCCCAGTCCGATGACACGTTCGATCCGGCCTTAGCCGCGCCTTACCATGGTTGGGGCGAGAAGCCGTACTATCGAAAGAGGACCAACGACGGTTAGGGAGAAGCCGAGGTCGGACATAGGGGTAGGCGCGTCACCCTGGCGGGCTGGCACCGACGGGGCGGCGCGAGCGAGGGAGCGCATCCACGGCGCTCGGCTGGCCAGCCGCTGCGGTGAGCCGGCCGGTGTTGGTCGGCAAGCGCCGCGGTGGTCAGCCGGGATAGGCGACGACGGTCTGCCGCTGGTCGCCCAGGCCGTCGATGCCAAGGTCGATCACGTCGCCGGGCTCGAGCCAGACCTTTGGGTCCATCCCGAGGATCACGCCCTCAGGCGTTCCGGTGGCGATCAGGTCCCCAGGCAACAGCGTCATGAAGCGCGACATGTAGGAGACGATCTCGGCGACGGAGAAGATCATATCGTCGGTGTTCGACTGCTGCCGGATCTCGCCGTTCACCTTGAGCCAGCAGCCCAGTGTTTGCGGGTCCGGCACCTCGTCGGCGGTCACGAGCCAGGGGCCGGCGGGGCCGAAGCTCGGCGCGGATTTGCCCTTGATCCATTGGCCAAGACGCTCGATCTGGAACGCGCGCTCGGAGACGTCGTTGATGAGGCAATAGCCGGCCACGGCGCTAAGCGCGTCGGCCTCGGTGATATGCTCGGTGCGCGCGCCGATCACCACACCCAACTCCACCTCATAGTCGAGCTTGGTCGACCCCTTGGGCCGGATCACGGGATCGAAGGGGCCTGACAGGGCCGAACTGGCCTTGCTGAAGAGAATGGGCTCCGTCGGCGGCTCCGCGCCGGTCTCGGCCGCATGGCGGGCATAGTTGAGCCCGACGCAGTGGAAGTTCGGGGTCGACGCGAGGCAGGACCCGATCCGCCCGGCGTCGATCACCGGCAGCTGGTCGAGATCGAGCGCCTTCAGCCGATCCAGGCTTTCGAGGGAGACCGTCTCGCCGGCCAGATCGGCGACATGGCCGCTCAGATCGCGATAGGTGCCGTCGGTGTGGAGGGCTGCCGGGCGCTCTGCCCCGCGCTCGCCGATACGGAGGAGTTTCATTGCATGTCCAGTCTTCGCGCGGGTTGAACGGGATCCATAGACCTCATTAGATCGGGAAAACCAAACCAATGGAGGGACGGATGGGGCGTTTGTCGGGAAAGACGGCCTTCGTCACCGCTGGGGGCCAAGGGATCGGCGCGGCGACCGCGCGCGCCTTTGCCGACGAAGGCGCGCGGGTGATTGCCACCGACATCGCCGAGCCGGGCCTTGCGGCGCTGCGGGAGAGCCATGGCGGGATCGAGACGGGTCTCCTCGATGCGCGCGACACGGCGGCGATCGAGGCGGAGGCGGCTAGGGTCGGGGCCGTCGACATCCTGTTCAACTGCGCGGGCTACGTGCATCAGGGCACGGTGCTCGACTGTGACGAGGCTGTCTGGGATCTGTCCTTCGACCTCAACGTGAAGTCCATGTGGCGGACCATTCGGGCCTTCCTGCCGCCGATGATCGCCGCGGGCGGCGGGTCGATCATCAACATGGCCTCCGTCGTGTCGAGCCAGAAGGGGGTGCCCAATCGGTTCGTGTATGGGGCGAGCAAGGCGGCGGTGATCGGGCTGACGAAATCGGTCGCGGCGGATTTCGTCACCCAGGGCGTGCGCTGCAATGCGATCTGCCCCGGTACGATCCAGAGCCCCAGCCTGGAGGAGCGCATCGGCGCGCTGCCCGGCAGCTATGAGCACAACCGCGCCGCCTTCATCGCGCGCCAACCGATGGGCCGGCTGGGCACAACCGAAGAGATCGCAGCACTCGCCGTCTATCTCGCCTCCGACGAGAGCGCCTTCATGACCGGCGGCGAGATCAAGATCGATGGGGGCTTCGCGCTCTGACACGGCGCCTCAACGGATGAACTCATCGACGTAGTCGGCGCCGAGGCCCACGGCCTCGTAATGAGCCCGGCACATCTCGATCTTGGTGAAGACATCCTCGTAGCCCATGACCTTCCCCCAGGGGTCGACGTAGATCATCACCCCGTTGACCTGGAAGTAGGTGATCATCTCCTCGACATCCTCGGGCACGACCAGCGTGTGGGTCTCGCCCGGCGGCTCATAGACATAGCTGCCCGGCCGTGCCTCCCAGTCGTGCTCCAGATAGTGCCAGCGGCCCTTCAGCACGAAGCCATGGACCGGTTGGGCGTGACGGTGGCGGGAGAGCACGCCCGACTTGCGCACCCGCAGCAGGTTCATCCAGTAGCCGCTGCTGCGATTGAGGCAGAGCGGGCGGAACGAGACGTTCTCTGCCTGGGGCACCCAGAGCCGCTCATCCTCGGCGGCGGCATCGGGGATCACGATCTCCTGCTGCGCGTCCTTCGGAAAGGGGAGCTGGTAGGGCATCCTTTCGGCATTGGCGTCGTGTTCGAGGGGCATGGGGACCTCACATTGCTGAATAACCGCCGTCCACGGGGTAGATGCCGCCTGTGACGAAGGAGGCCGTGTCCGACAGAAGCCAGGCGACCAATTGGCCAACCTCCTCCGGGCGCCCCCATCGAGCCTGCGGCGTGCGGCCCAGGATGGGCGCGTTGCGCGCCGGATCCTCCCGCAAGGCCGCCGTCATCTCGGTCTCGATCCAGCCGGGCGCCACGGCGTTGACGCGGATCCCGTCGGCCGCCCATTTGCCCGCCAGCGCCTTGGTGAGCTGCGCGACACCGCCCTTGGAGGCGGAGTAGGCGGGCACGAGCGGACCGCCGAAAAAGCTGAGCATCGAGGCGGTGTTGACGATGGCGCCGCCCGAGCGGGACAGCAGTGGCTGCGCCGCGAGACAGGTGCGCATCGTGCCCGTCAGGTTCACATCGATCACCCGAGCGAATGTCTCGATCTCGAACTCTGCCCCGCGGCTGATGATGCCGGCACAGTTCACCAGCCCGTCGAGGCCGCCGAACTCGGCGAAGAAGGCGAGCACGGCATCGCCATCAGTGACGTCGAGCACGCGTGCGGCCATCTCGGGAGACGCGCCAGCGACGGCATCGACCTCGCGCTGGGAGACACCCGTCGCCGTTACCGACCAGCCCTGCGCCGAGAGGACCGTCGCGATGCCCGCTCCGATCCCGCGGCTGCCACCAATCACAGCGACATGCTTCATCCGGCGGGCTTTCCCTTGAACCGACTGCGTCACCGCGCCCCGTCCAGCAGGCCACGGCCCGAGATCGGTCTGCAAGGCCGGACGTTGCCGCGCAATGGCGGGCGGGCGTCGGGCCGAAAAAATGAGACCCAGGGGTATGGCGTCCAACCCGGGGTGATCGCCGTCGCAGGAGGGAGGAACTTAGACTCCCATCACACGTCTCACTTGCTCGCCAAGCACAGGACGCGGGCGGCGTCGGTAAACAATCAGACCTGTGCGCAGTTTGGGAGGACATCCATGAGAAAGGCGTACATCGTCTCGGCCGTCGCCATGGCGGTCGCATTTCCGTCCGGCGCCATGGCGCAAGACGACACGATCAAGCTCGGCATCCTCGTCGCTCTGGAAGGGGCGTTCGCAGAGGGTGGCGCCGATGGCGTCCGCAATGTGGAGCTGGCGCTGCAGCAGGCGAACTTCACCGCCGGCGGCAAGAAGATCGAGTACGTCGTGGCGCCGTCCGACACCACGCCCGACACCGCCGTGCGCCAGGCGCGCAAGCTGATCGAGCAGGACGGGGTCGACATCATCATCGGGCCGCTCTCGGGCTCCGAAGGCATCGCCATGCGCGACTACGCCAAGACGATCCCCGAGAACACGATCATCAACGGCATCTCCGGCGCGCTGGAGACCACCTGGGTGGACCCTGCGCCGAACTTCTTCCGCTTCAACCTGGATGGCGCGCAGTGGGGTGCGGGCCTCGGCAGCTATGTCGTCGAGGAGAAGGGCTGGAAGCGCGTCGCCACGGTCGCGGCCGACTACTCGTTCGGCTACACGAACTTCCTCGGCTTCGCGGTCGATTTCTGCCGCTCGGGCGGCGAGATCGTCGAGCGCTTCTGGGTGCCGCTCGGCTCGTCGGACTTTGGCGGGGTCATCGCGGCGCTGCCGGACGATGTCGATGCGATCTATCTGGGTGTCGGCGGTACGGACGCGATCAACTTCCTCAACCAGTACAGCCAGGCGGGCGCCGAGACCAACCTGATTGGCGGCACCATCATGGCCGACCAGACGGTGCTCACCTCCCGTGGTCGCGCGAAGCAGGCGCTGATCGGCACCCCGACCTCCGGTCCGCTCGCCTCCGACGATCCGTCCGAAGCCTGGCAGGCCTATGTGAAGGCCTATCAGGACGCCTTCCCCGAGGATGAGCGGTTCCCAAGCCCCTCGCTCTTTGGTGTCGGCTACTACACCGCCACCATCGCAGCACTCCAGGCGATCAACACCGTTGGTGGCGACCTGAGCGACGGCCAGGCGGCGCTGCATGAGGCGCTCTCGACCAGCCCGCTCGACACGCCTCTGGGCACCGTCGAGCTCAACGAGAACCGCCAGGCGGCGGGCTCGGTCTTCATCACCGAGGTGGTTGAGGACGGCGAGGGCGGTCTGAAGAGCGTGTTCAAGTCCCGTGTGGACAACGTGAACCAGACCCTCGGGATGTCGGTCGAGGACTTCCGGGCGATGGGTCTGCCGTCTCGCGACAACCCGGATTGCGCGGCGCTCGGCGGCGGCTGATCCCGCCGGCGGACCAGGTCCGGGCGCTCCGGTGCCCGGGCCTGGGCTCCTTTCCCCGGCCTTCGCCATCGGGATGCCGGATGTCATTCATCTCCTATCTAACGCGGATCCACTTTGCCGAGCTCGTGCTCGAAGATGCGCTCGGAGAGGAATTGGCGCGCCTTGGCGCTGCGCGTCCGATCATCGTGATCGACGGGGACGGGCGCATCGGCGACGGCGTCGGACGTCTCGAAGGCGCGCTGCCGGCGGAGTGTGTGCTTCACTGGGCAGACTGGACCGACGCCTGGGGCCGTCTTCGCGACCCGGAGGCGATCCGCGCCAGGGCCGGGGACGATGGTTGCGATGTCATTGTCGCCTTTGGCGGACGACAGGCACAGGCCTTCGGGCGTCGGCTGACAGGTCAGGGGCGTCCGCGACTGCCGCTCATCGCCGTGCCCACCACCACGGCGGACATGGGGGTGGTTGCCGGCACGCCCTCGTCGCGCCGCGACGCCGTTCACAAGGCGATGCCCGCCGCTGTCCTCTGCGACCCAACGTTGACCTACGGCCTCGATCCGCGACGGACGGCGGCCTTCGGCTTCGGCGCGCTCACCCGTTCGATCGAGGCGTTCTTGGCGCCTGGGTACAATCCGCCCGCCGACGGCATCGCGCTTGAGGGCATTCATCGCGCGAGCCGATACCTACCGCGCGCCGTCGACAAGGGCGCGGATCCGGAGGCGCGGCGCGAGGTCATGGCAGCGGCCCTCAACGGGGCGCTGGCGGGTCAAAAGGGCTTGGGAGGCGCCGAGGCGCTCGCCCGTGCGATCGAAGTCGAGAGCCGGGAGGCCTTGCCCCATGGTCAGCTGCACGCCTCGGTCCTGCCGCCGGTCTTGAGCTTTAACGCGCCGGCCGTCGGCGACCGCTATGGCCGCATCGCGACGGCCATGGGGGCAAAGCCCGGATCGGACCTGATTGCGGCGCTCGCCGAACTCGCCGGGCGGCTCGGACTGCCGGAGAAGCTCGGGCATCTGGGGTTGGGGCCGACGGCGCTGCGGCGGGCGGCTCTGGGTGCAGCGGCGGATCTGGCGACCCAGACCAACCCGCGCCACGCCACCGAGGAAGACTATCTGAGGCTGCTGCTCGAGGCGAGCTGAGACAGCCGAGGCAGACCCAGGTCGGGCCCAGTTCAGGCTCGACACAACGGAGTCCTTGGTCGCAGCCGAGGGCTGGGATACCCTTCCGATAAATTCGCATCATAAGAATGCGAGAAAGGGAGGAAAAATGAGCACCGCTGTCGCCGTGTTTCACGGCGCGTTCGGACGCGTGTGCCTCTACTCGATGGATCGCCGTATGGCGCCCCATGCCCATCGGGAGGGTCACCTTGTTTTCCATGTTCAGGGACCGCCGGCACAAATGTCCGTGGGCAACGAGCTTTGGCCCGTATCCCCCACGCAGGCGGTCGCCGTCAGCCCATGGCAACCGCATTACTTCAAGCCGGTCGTAACCGATACGCCGACACTTGCCCTCGTCATCTACATCCGGCCTGCCTGGTTTCTCGAGGTCGCGCGGCACGCGTTCTCCTCGCTCAGATTCGGCCGGGTCGGGATCGAGGCGACGGATCGTCTGCAGCGTCTGGTCTACTCCACCGCCGGGACGATGGTGGATCCCAATGCCGACGACCCGATGCTGGAGGACAGGCTCTGTGGGCTGTCGCAGTCGGCCTATGACCAGTCGTGGCAATGGACCGAACGCGGGCAGAGCTTCGTCGGGCCGCATCTGGCCAGCCGCGATTTTCGCATCCGCAAGTCGCTGAAGCTGCTGCAGCGGGGCGTCGGCGAGGAGTTGGAGCTCAACCGGGTCGCGCGGGAGGTGGGGCTGTCGCGGCCGCATTTCTACAAGCTCTTCCGCGAGCAGATGGGGCTTACGCCGAACCTCTATCTCAATGCGCTGCGGATGGAGCGGGCCATCGACAAGCTCTCGTCGAGCGCGGAGGCGGTGGCGGATATCGGGCTCGATCTCGGCTTTGCCAGCCAGGCGAGCTTTTCGCGGTTCTTTATTGCCAACGGGGTCGTGCCGCCCACGGCCTATCGGCGCTGCGTGCAGACGCCGCTGCCGCACTGATACCGGATGCGCGGCATAGGCCCACTGAACCCGCCACTTAACCCGACACTCTGCGCAACCATCAGACTGTCGGGTACGCGGGCCGCGGACAGCCCTTGCTAGGCTCCTCGCGAATTGGGACGAGCAAGGACGTAAGATGTCGGCATTCGTGTCGCGTTATCCGATCTGGTCGGCGATCATCGGCCTCGTGATCGCCGTGCTCCTGTGGCTGGTCTTCGCGCCCTGGTCCGACGGCATGGTGGAGGTGCTCGGCCGCAAGCGCGTGTTCCTGAATGCGATCTTCGGCGGCATCACCCTAGGCGCGCTGTACTTCCTGGTCGCCTCCGGCTTCACCCTGATTTTCGGGCTGATGCGCAACGTGAACCTGGCGCACGGATCGCTCTATCTGCTCGGCGGCTACATCGGCTTTGAGGTGTCGGAGGCGACGGGGTCCTGGCTGATCGCCTTTCCCGTGGTCTTCGTCGTCGTCGCGATCCTGGGGCTCCTCCTTCAAAATCAGGTGTTTCGCCGGATGGAGGGGCAGGAGCTTCGCCAGACGATGGTCACCATCGGCCTGTCGGTCGTGATCGCGGATGTCATGCTCTGGATCTGGGGCGGGCAGAGCTACACGATCTTTGCCCCGGATTTCCTGAGCGGGCCGATGACCTTGCCGATCGTGTCGGGCTACCGGTCCTCGGGCGAGGCGGTCTTTCTCAAGTACCCAGCCGTGCGCATGGCGATCCTGTTTGCCGCCATCGCGGTGGGCGTCGCCATGTGGCTGGTGCTGAACCGGACGCGGCTCGGCATGCTGATCCGCGCGGGCGTCGATGACCGTGAGATGCTGGCGGCCTCCGGTGTGCGCATCCAGTACGTGTTCCTCGCCGTCTTTGCCTTCGGGGCGGGGCTTGCGGGGATGGCGGGCATCGTCGGCGGCACCTTCCAGTCCCTCTCCCCTGGCGAGGATACGCGGTTTCTCCTCGCCTCGCTGGTCGTTGTCATCGTCGGTGGCATGGGCTCGATCCCAGGGGCTGCCATCGGGGCGCTGATCATCGGGCTCTCGGAGCAACTCGGCCTCGTCTATGCGCCGACCTACTCGGTGGTCTTCACCTTCCTCATCATGGCGGCAGTCCTTGCGTTCCGTCCGCAGGGCCTGATGGGGAGATCCTGATGGCGATCGCAGATCCCCCCGGCCATCAGGTCGCCAAGGTCGCGGACAAACCCTCGATCGAGCAGATCCCGGCGGCTTGGTGGGCGCTTGCGCTCTTCCTGCTGACGCTGCCGGCCTATGCCAACGACTTCATCCTCTTCCAGGTCTTCGGCTGGACCTTCATCCTGGGGATGATCGCGCTCTCGCTGATGTTCCTGGCGGGCTATGGCGGCATGGTCAGCCTGATCCAGATGTCGGTCGCCGGCATGGCGGGCTACATGGTCGCGATCTTCGGGACCTCGGGCATCGCCGACATCTCCATCGGGCTGCCCTGGTATCTCTACATCCCCATCGCCATCGTGATCGCCGCGATCTTCGGGACCATCGTCGGCGCCCTCGCCGTGCGTACCGAGGGGATCTACACGATCATGATCACCCTCGCGATCGCGGCGGCCTTCTTCTACTTCACGCGGCAGAACTACACGATCTTCAACGGCTATACGGGGTTCAACCTGGTCGTCCCGCCACAGCTCTTCGGCGTGGATTGGCGGGCACCGATGCCGTTCTACTACCTAACGCTGGGCTGCGCGTTCCTCTCCTATCTGGTCGTCGTCTATGTCTCGCGCGCCCCCTTCGGCCTGGCGCTCCAGGGGATCCGCGACAACCCCCGGCGCATGGCGGCGCTTGGCTTCAACGTCACGGCCCATCGCATCGCCGCCTACACCTTCGCCTCGGCCATCGCCGCTGTGGCGGGGATCCTGCTCGTCTGGCAGAACGCCCAGATCGCGCCGGGGACCGCGGGGATACCGGCCGTGATCGACGTCCTGGTCATCGCCGTGATTGGGGGCATCGGACGGCCCATCGGCCCCTTCGTCGGCGCGCTGATCTACGTGCTGCTGCGGACGTTCTCGCCGGATGTCCTCACGCTCCTCGACCTCTCGGGTGAGCGCTTCAAGCTTCTGATCGGTCTGGGCTTTCTCGCGCTCGTGTTCTTCTCGCCCGACGGCGTTCTGGGGCTCTGGGACCGTTGGAGCGAGCGCCGCGCCCGTCGCAGCGATCCGCTGACAGGGGAGCGGCGCGAATGAGCGATGCAGCCGCAACCCTGGGCGCACCGCCGCGCATCGGCTCGGTCTCGACGGGGGCCGCGCTAGAGCTGCGGGGGGTGCAGAAGATGTTCGGCGCCCTCGCGGCGATCTCCGACATCACGCTCACGGTCCAGTCGGGCGAGCGCCGGGCCGTCCTCGGCTCGAACGGGGCGGGCAAGACCACGCTGTTCAACTGTGTGACGGGCGATTTTCTGCCGACCTCGGGCACCATCCGGCTGTTTGGCGAAGACGTCACCAACTTCCCGGCCCATGAGCGCGTGCGCCGGGGTCTGCGCCGGACCTATCAGATCAGCCTTCTCTTCGGGGGGCTGAGCGTCGCCGACAACGTCTATCTCGCCTGCCGCGGTGTCTCGCGCGCCCGCTTCTCGATGTTCCGCCCTCGCGCCGGCGACGCGCTTCTCACCCGCACCGAGGAGCTGATCGCGGCGGTAAACCTCACGCAGGCAGCGTCCACGCTTGTGGCCAATCTCTCCTACGGCCAGCAACGCCAGCTGGAGATCGCGCTCGCGCTGGCGGGGGCGCCTCGGCTGATCTTGTTCGACGAGCCGGCGGCGGGGCTGTCGCCTGCCGAGCGGGCCGAGCTGGTGCGGATCCTGACCTCGCTGCCCGAGCATATCGGCTACGTGATCATCGAGCATGACATGGATGTGGCACTCCGCGTCGCCGAGAGCGTGACGATGATGCACAACGGCCGCGTCTTCAAGGAAGGCACGCCCGAGGAGATCGAGAACGACGCCGAGGTGCAGGAGCTCTATCTCGGGGACGGCCATGGCTGAGCGGGGGCGTCACAGCGGGTTGCCTGCCCTCGAGATCCGGGGGCTCAACGTCTTCTACGGGGCCTCGCATGCGCTGCAGGGGGTCGATCTGCGGCTCGAGGGCGGCGTGCTCTCGGTCGTCGGCCGCAACGGCATGGGCAAGACGACGCTCTGCAAGACGATCATGGGGCTCGTGCCGGCCTCCTCCGGCTCGATCTCTTTCGCAGGGCAATCGCTCCTCGGCCGTTCGCCAACCGAGATCGCCCGGCTGGGGGTCGGATACGTCCCCCAGGGGCGCAGGCTGTGGCCCTCGCTGACCGTCGACGAGCATCTGAGAATGGTCGCCAAGCCCGCTGGCGCCTGGACGGTGGAGCGCATCTACAGCACCTTCCCGCGGCTGGCCGAGCGCAAGTCGAACGGCGGCGCGCAGCTTTCGGGCGGTGAGCAGCAGATGCTCGCCATTTCCCGCGCGCTCCTGGCCAATCCGCGTCTTCTGGTGATGGACGAGCCGACCGAGGGCCTCGCGCCCGTGATCGTCGCGCAGGTCGAGGAGATGCTCCTCCACCTGTCCGAAGAAGGCGATATCGAGGTGCTCGTCATCGAGCAGAACATCGGTGTCGCCTGTGCGGTCGCCGATACGGTCGCGATCATGGTCAACGGGCAGATCAACCGCCTCGCGCCCGCGGCTCAGTTGGCCGGCGACCGCGACCTGCAGCAGCGCCTGCTGGGGGTCGGTCGTCACGCCCATGACGAGACGCCGCTCGCGCCCGGCCAAGCGGAAGTGGCGCCTGCCGACGGCGCTCCGGCGCCGGTTCTGACCCGGATCTACCTCTCGAACCCGACGCTGCCGACCCGCTGGTCGCCGCCCGTGCCGGTTGCCCAGCTCGAGCGCCTCGCCAAGGTCCAGACGGCGGGCAGTCCCATCCCCTCCGCCGCTGCCGGTCGCAGCGCCGAGATCCGGCCACTGGCCGCGCCCGGGTCCCAGATCGTCCTTGTGGCGGGGACGCTAGACACCAAGGGCCCGGAGCTGCGCTATGTGCGCGACCTGATCCGTGAGGCGGGGCTGCCCGTGCGGATGGTCGACCTCTCGACCACAGGCCAGCATTCCGGCGCCGAGATCCCGGCCCATCAGATCGCGGCCTTCCATCCCCGCGGTGCCCCGGGTGTCTTCACCGGCGACCGAGGCCAGTCCGTCGCCGGCATGGCCGAGGCCCTCGCGCGCTGGATCGCGCGGCAGGAGGGGATCGCAGGGATCGTCTCGGCCGGCGGCTCGGGCGGCACCGCGATGGTCTGCCCGGCCATGCGCGCGCTGCCGGTGGGGGTGCCGAAGCTCATCGTCTCCACGGTCGCCTCGGGCGACGTGCAGCAATACGTCGGCTCCTCGGACATCATGATGATGCACTCGGTGGCCGATGTGCAGGGGCTGAACGCGATCACCGAGGAGGTGCTCGGCAACGCCGCACAGGCGATGGTCGGGATGGTCCAGGCCCGTCGGGCTGCATCGCCGCCCGTGGGCCGCAAACCCGCGATCGGGCTGACCATGTTCGGCGTGACGACGCCCTGCATCCAGCAGGTAACCGCGCTCCTGCAGGCCGACTACGACTGCCTCGTGTTCCACGCCACGGGGATCGGCGGGCGGTCGATGGAGACCCTCGTCGACAGCGCCAAGGTGCAGGGCGTACTGGACCTCACCACGACTGAGGTTTGCGACATGCTGTTTGGCGGGGTCTTCGCCGCCACCGAAGACCGCTTCGGCGCCGTGATCCGCACGCGCCAGCCCTACATCGGCTCGGTCGGCGCGCTCGACATGGTGAATTTCGGCGCGCCCGAGACGGTGCCGGAGCGCTACCGCGGCCGCACCTTCTACGAGCACAATCCGCAGGTCACCCTCATGCGGACCACGGCCGAGGAATGCGCCGAGATGGGGCGCTGGATCGGCGGACGTCTGAACGAGATGGAGGGCCAGGTGCGGTTCCTCCTGCCCGAAGGCGGGGTTTCGGCGCTCGATGCGCCCGGCCAGGCCTTCCACGACCCCGCCGCCCGCGCAGCCCTTTTCGACGCGCTGGAGGCGACGGTGCTGCAGACGGCCAATCGCCAGCTTCTGCGCCGCCCCGAGCACATCAACGACCCCGGCTTTGCGGCCGCCGTGGTGGAGCTGTTCCACAGCCTGCACGGTGCGCCGCGCGCCCGCCCGACTTCCCGACGACATCCGAGAAAGGCCCGCCGATGATCCCCCGCGACACCCTGCTTGAGCGCTTCCGCGCCATGATCGCCCGCGGCGAGCCGATTGTCGGCGGTGGCGCCGGCACTGGTCTCTCTGCCAAGTGCGAGGAAGCCGGCGGCATCGACCTGATCGTGATCTACAACTCCGGGCGCTACCGCATGGCGGGGCGCGGGTCGTTGGCGGGGCTCATGCCTTACGGCGACGCCAATGCCATCGTCCTCGACATGGCCGGCGAGGTCCTGCCGGTGGTGAAAAACACGCCCGTGCTGGCGGGCGTCTGCGCCACCGACCCGTTCCGGCTGATGGATGTCTTCCTCGACGAGCTGAAGCGCGTCGGTTTCTCCGGCGTGCAGAACTTCCCGACGGTGGGGCTCATCGACGGGACCTTCCGCTCCCAGCTCGAAGAGACCGGCATGGGCTTCGGGCACGAGATCGACATGATCGCCAAGGCGCACGCCAAGGGGATGTTCACCACGCCCTATGTCTTCGATGAAGACAGCGCCACGGCGATGGCCGAGGCGGGCGCCGACATCATCGTCTGCCATCTTGGGCTGACGACGGGCGGCGCCATCGGGGCCGAGACCGCGGTCACGCTGGAGCAGTGCCCCGGGCTGGTCGACCGCTGGGCCGAAGCGGCGCTCAAGGTGAACAAGGACGCGATCATCCTGGTGCACGGCGGCCCCGTCGCCATGCCCGAGGACGCGGACTTCGTGCTCAAGAACTCGACCACCTGCCATGGCTTCTACGGCGCCTCCTCGATGGAGCGGCTGCCGACGGAGATCGCGCTCAAAGAACAGACCGCCGCGTTCAAACGCATTGGGCGCGGCTGAAGAGGAGGGACCCCCATGACCGGACAGATAATCGGACAGCTGATCCTCTGGCTGATCCTCGCCGTCATCGTCATCGCCATCGTCTACTGGGTGATGCAGTGGCTCTACCGCCGCTCGACCAAGGAGGTCGCCTTCGTGCGCACGGGCTTCCTGGGCGAGAAGGTGGTGATCGACGGCGGCGCCTTCGTCTGGCCGATCATCCACGACATCACGCCGGTCAACATGAACACGCTGCCGCTCGCCGTCAGCCGCACCAACGACCAGGCGCTGATCACCAAGGACCGCATGCGCATCGATGTGGAGGCGGAGTTCTACGTCCGGGTCCGCCCGACCCGCGAGGCAGTCTCCACCGCCGCGGCCACGCTGGGCCGGCGCACGATCGAGACCGAGCGTCTGGAGGCCCTGCTGGCGGGCAAGTTCGAAAGCGCGCTGCGCGCCATCGCCGCCGAGATGACCATGCCGGAGATGCACGAGGGGCGGCACGACTACGTCGAGCGCGTCAGGGCGCTGGCGCAGCAGGACCTGGAGAAGAACGGGCTGGAGCTTGAGACGGTCGCGATCATCGATATCGACCAGACGGCGCTGGAGTACTTCAATCCCTCAAACCGCTTCGACGCCGAGGGTCTCACCGCGCTGATCAAGGACATCGAGGAGCGGCGGACGCTGCGCAACAACATCGAGCAGGACTCGATGATCCGCATCCGGGCACGCAATCTGGAGGCGGAGAAGCAGGCCCTGAATATCGAGCGCGAAGGCGAGGAGGCCCGGCTGGCGCAGGAGCGCGATGTCGAGTTCCGCCGCGCCCAGCAGCGGGCGGAGCTGGCCCGCGAGCGGGCCGAGCGCGACACCGAGGCCGAGACGTCGCAGATCACCGCGCGTGAGGCGATTGAGAAGGCCCGGATCTCGAACGAGCGCGCTATCGCCGAGGCGCGGATCGCGTCGGAGCGTGAGGTTCGCGCCCGCGAGATCTCCCGCACGCGAGAGATCGAGGCTGAGGAGATTGCCGCGCGCGAGGCCACCGAGACGGCCCGCATCCTGCAAGAGCGCAGCGTCGCCGAGGCCCGCATCCTGAACGAGCAGGAGACCCAGGCCCGCGAGATCGCCCGCCAGCGCGCGATCGAGGCCGAGGAGATCGCCGCGCGCGAGGCCACCGAGAGCGCCCGCATCGAGCAGGAGCGCATCGTCGAGGAGGCCCGGATCGCGCGGGAGAAGGCGGTCGAGGAAGCGCGGATCGCCAAGGACCGCGAGACCCAGGCGCTGGAGATCGACCGTCAGCGCACCACCCGCGACGCCGAGATCGCCGCCAACGAGGCCAATGAGCGCCGGCGCATGGCCCAGGACCTGCTGCTCGCCCAGACCCGCATCAAGGGCGAGGAGGACATCCGCCAGCGCGAGATCGCCCGGCAGAAGTCGCTCGACGAGGCGGAGATCACCGCCCGCGAGGCGGTGGAGCGGCTGCGGATCCTGCAGGCGGCCGAGGTCTCGGAAGCGCGCATCGGCGAAGACCGGCGCGTGCGCGAGCTGGAGATCGCCCGCCAGCAGGCCGTGGAGGCCGCGGAGATTGCGGCCAACGAGGCCGTGGAGGCCGCCCGCATCGCCCGGGAGAAGCAGATTTCTGCCACCCGGATCGCCGCCGACGAGGAAACCAAGGCGCTGGAGATCGAGCGGAACAAGGCGGTGGATGCCGCTCGCATTGCCGCCGACGAGGCCGTCGAGCAGGCCCGCATCGCCCAGAAGCGGACTGTCGAGGCCGAGAGGATCGCGGCGGAACAGGCGGTCCGTGCCCGTGAGATCACCAAGGAGAAGGAGATCGAGGCGGCCGAGATCGCCCGGCGCGAGACGGTAGAGAAGAAGCGCGTGCTCTCGGAGCTGGAGCTCGAGCGCGAGCGCATCGCCAGCCAGAAGACCCGCGAGGTGACCGACATCGAGCGGCGCCAGGCCGTGGAGGCGGCGGACGAGGCCCGCGTGGTCGCGCTCTCGGAGCAGAAGGCGCAGCGGGCCGCGGCGGAGAGTACCGTCAAGCAGGCCGAGATCGCCGCACAGCGCGACGTGGAGGCCGCGGAGGTCGCGCGCGAGCAGCGGGTGGAGGCCGCCCGGCTGGAGCGGCGGCGGTCCCTTGAACAGCTCGAAGTGGCCCGCCAGCAGGCGCTGCGCGAGGCCGAGATCGGCAGTCGCGAGGATGTGGAGCGGGCACGCATCGTCTCCGAACGCGGGCTCGACGAGGCGCGCATCGGTCACGAGACCGAGCGCCGCCGGCTTGAGGTCGAACGCGAGCGCGACGTCGAGACCGCCCAGATGGAGAAGGCCATCGCGCTCTATCAGAAGTCGCTCGAGGAGAGTGCGGCCCGCGCCGAGGCGGATGCAGCCAAGGCCGCGGCGGCCGAGGCGGAGGAACGCGTGCTGACGGTCCGCGAGACCGAGGTTGCCCAACGCAGGAAGTCCATCGACGTGATGATGGCGGAGAAGGCCGCCGCCGAGGCGAAGCTGGTCGCCGAAGCCGAGAAGATCCGCTCCGAGGTCGAGGCGGAGGCGCAGCGGCTCATCAACGAGGCAGAGAATGTGCTCACCGACCCTGCGCGCGCCTCGCTCTTCCGCCGCAAGATGCTGGAGCATGTGGAGGGGATCGTGGCGGCCTCGGTCAAGCCGCTGGAGAAGATCCAGGACATCCGGATCATGCAGCTCGACGGCGTCACGGGCCATGGCGGCGACGGGCCTGCAGGCGGCTCTCCCACCGACGAGGTAATTAACTCCGCGCTCCGGTACCGCGTCCAGGCGCCGCTCATCGATTCCCTCCTGGCCGATATCGGCGTCGAGGGCGGCACGCTCTCGAAACAGGGCGGGCTGATGCGCGAGGCCTCCGACATGCAGCGCGTCGCCAACGAGGCGGCCAAACGGGAGAAATCGGGCGGCGGCGATGGGAAACCCGAAGGCGGGGAGAAGAAGTAGATGCCCCGCGTCTATATCTCTTCGGTGATCGATGCGCCGGCCGCCCGGGTCTGGGACCGCGTGCGCGACTTCAACGGCCTGCCACGCTGGCATCCGTTGGTCCGCGACAGCCGGATCGAGAACAGCGAGCCCTCCGACAAGATCGGCTGCGTGCGCGACTTTCACCTGCAGAACGGCGACCGGATCCGCGAGCGCCTGCTCGGCCTCTCCGACTACGACTACTTCTGCACCTACTCGATCCTCGAGAGCCCGATGCCGCTGACCGACTATGTCGCGACCCTCAGGCTCACCCCGGTCACGGACGGTGATCGCAGCTTCGCCGAATGGACCGCCGAGTTCGAATGCGACGAGGCGGAGGCGGAGGGTCTGGTGAACGGCATTGGCACGGATGTCTTCCTGGCCGGCTTCTCCGCGCTCAAGCGGCAACTGGCGGCCTGAGGCGATGGTCAAGGTGGTCAAGAGCACGATCCTGGAGGCCCCCGTCGAGGCGGTCTGGGAGGTGCTCCGCGACTTCAACGGCCATGATGCCTGGCACCCGGCCGTGGCCGACAGCGAGATCGAGCGCGGCATGAGCGCGGACAAGGTGGGCTGCGTGCGCCGCTTTCACCTGGCCGACGGCTCCGAGCTGCGCGAGCAGCTCCTGACCCTCTCGGACGCGGATATGGCCTTCTCCTACTGCCTGCTCGACACGCCGGTGCCGCTCCTCAACTACGTCGCGCATGTGCGGCTTGCCCCCGTCACCGACGAAGACTGGACCTTCTGGCACTGGGAGAGCCGCTTCGACACCCCCAAGGGCCGTGAGCGGGAGCTGCACGACACGGTGGCGGAGGCGATCTACCAGGCCGGGTTCGATGCGATCCGCACCCACCTAGGACGGGAGGCCGCATGACGATCCGCGTTGAGACGTACCCGACGCTTGACGAGGCGGCCCGTGCCCTGGGACAGGGCGGTGAGGCCGCGTTTCTCGCTGGCGGCACCGTGGTGATGCGCGCGGTGAATGCCGGGACGGCGCCGCCGCGGCTGGTGCGCACCACCGACCCTGCGTTGCGCGACATCCGGGTCTCCGGCGAGGCGATCAGCCTCGGCGCCGGGGTGACGATGGCCCAGGTGCTGGCAGAGCCGCAGCTCGACTTCCTGCACCCGGTCGCACGCGCCATCGGTGGGCCGCAGCTGCGCAATATGGGGACTGTCGGGGGGAACCTGTTTGCCGAGCATCCCTATGGCGACTTCGCGACGGCCCTGCTGGCGCTGGGCGCGCGGGTTCGGATGGCCGGTGCCGGGTCCAGCGGACAGCGGCCCGTCGATGACCTCCTGCGCAGTCGTGGTCGCGCTTCGGGTCTGGTCGCCGCCATCGAGATCGCGCGCCCCCGCCCGGGCAGCTTCGGCTTCGCGAAGGTGAGCCGTATCAAGCCCAAGGGGGTGTCGATCCTCTCGATTGCAGTCCTCGCGCCGCGGGAGGGCGCGCGCCTGCGCGGGGTCCGCGTGGCCTATGGCGCGATGGGCCCGGGCCCGCTCAGATCCGCGGCCGTCGAACGGGTGCTCGAGGGCCAGTCGCTGGATGCTGCGACCCGCGATCGCGCCGCTGCTGTCGCGCCCGAAGGGCTCCAGCCGCCCACCGACGCGCTGGCGAGCTATTGGTACCGAAGGGAAGTGGTTGGCGTGCATCTCAGCCGCCTGCTCGCGACCATGGAGAGCCGCTGATGGCCAAGATCCCCATCACCCTCACGCTGAACGGCGGCGAGCGCGCGGCCTTCGCCGATCCGGGGCAGAACCTCCTGGAGTTCCTGCGCCGGGGCGTGGGGGATCTCGCGCCGAAATATGGCTGCGGCCAGGGGACCTGTGGCGCCTGTACCGTCCTGATCGATGGACAGACGCATCTCGCCTGCCTCGTCCTCGCGGAGGCGGTGGCCGGCCGGGATGTGCGCACGGCCTCGGGCCTCGCGACCGGCGCCACGCTCGATCCGCTGCAGGAGGCCTTCATGGACCATTTTGCGGCGCAGTGCGGCTTCTGCACGCCGGGGATGCTCGTCAGCGCCCGCGCGCTCCTCGACCGAAACCCCACGCCGACGCGCGAGGAGGTCGTGGAGGCCATCTCCGGCAACATCTGCCGCTGCACGGGCTATGAGCCGATCATCGAGGCGATCCTCTCGGTCGCCCAGGGGAGGGTCAGCGCATGAGCCTCGACCGTCCCGGCCCCAACGGGTTTGAACTGCGCAAGGAGCTTTTCGCCGATGAGCGCGACGACAACCTGAATGAAATCGGCAAGCGCATCCGCCGCCAGGATATCGAAGGCCATGTGACCGGCCGCTCGCCCTTCTACGACGACCATCTGTTCGAGGGGCTGCTGCACATCCGCTGCGTCCGCTCGCCCCATCACCACGCTCGGATCCGGCGCATCGACACCGCGGCCGCCGAGCGGATGACGGGCGTCGTGCGCATCATCACCGGGCGCGACGTGCCGGTGAACCTCAACACGCTCCTGTCGCTCCTCGATTTCGGCCTCGACGACGAGCCGGTGCTCTCCACGACCAAGGTGGCCTATAGGGGCGAGCCCGTCGCGGCGGTGGTGGCCGAGACCGAGGCCCAGGCACGCGCGGCGGTCAAGGCGGTCCAGGTCGACTGGGAGGTGCTGCCCCATGTCCTCGATGTGGAGGAGGCGCTGAAGCCGGGGGCACCCACGGTCAGCGAGACCTACCCCACGAATGCCTTCGTCTATCACGGGAAATACGACCACCAGAAGCTGCGCTACGGCGATGTCGACCGGGCACTGGCCACGGCCGACGAGGTCGTCGAGGGCCGCTACCAGATGTCTCCCATCGAGCAGGCCCCGATCGAGACCTGCGGCGCCATCGCCGCGCAGGAGCAGAATGGGCGCTATGTCTGCTACACCGGCACCCAGGCGCTGTTCTTCTCCCTCGGCACCGCATCCAAGGTGCTGAACATGCCGTCCTCGCGCCTGCATTTCATCGGCGGCACGGTGGGCGGCGGTTTCGGCGGCAAGGTCGACAGCATCCACGAGCCCCTGGCGATCCTCGGCACCCTGCTGACGGGCCGACCCTGCAAATGCCAATGGGATCGCGAGGAGGAGATGCAGGTGGGCGCTCCCCGCGGGGCCGAGCGTTGGTACATCACCGACGGCGTCATGAGGGACGGCCGGATTGTTGCGCGCAAGTTCACCGGCTACTTCGACAGCGGCGCCTACACGCGCCTCTCGTCCTACGCGATCATCAAGGGGGTGGGGCATCTGCCGGGCCCCTATACGATCCCGAACGTCTACGCGGACGTCTACTGCGTCTACACCAACCGGACGCCGGCCACCGCCATGCGCGGCTTCGGGATCACCGGCGTCGACTTCGCTATCGAAGCGCATATGGACAAGGTCGCCGAGCGGATCGGCATGAACCCCATCGAGCTTCGCCTCCTCAACGCCTATCGCGACGGCGATATGAAGGCCCATCGCCGCGTGGCGAAGAACTGCGCGCTGATCGAGTGCTGCCAGGTCGTGGCCGAAAAGGCGGGCGTCACGCTCTCGCCGGCGCTGCGAGCGGCATCCTCGAAGACCGGCGGCGGGGGAGAACGCGGGCAGTTGCCAGCCCACACCGCGACCGACCAGAGCGGGCGCGTCGAAGGCGTCTCCTCGGGGAGCTACGGGCAGAGGGGCGGGGCGCCTGCGCCTGCGGCGGTCCCCGCGGCCCTCCCGCCCGCCACGCCGCCCTCTCGGGCGCCGGCGATGGCGGAAGGGCCGCGCGCTGCCGGCGGGGGCTCGACGCCTTCGGCGGCTGCTCCCCCACAACCGCCGCAACCGCCACAACCGGCTGCCGCGGCGAAGAAGCCTGACCGCGCCGGTGCGATGCGCTTCTCGTCTCTCTCCGGCTTCAGGAGGCGCTGATGACGCTGCACAGGGGCCGCGGCTTCGCGGCGATCAACTACCCCATCGGCATGAACCTCGGCGGCGATCCCAGCCAGGCGCTCGTCCATTCCAACCCGGACGGCAAGTTCACCGTCGCGCTTTCCGCCATCGATCTCGGCCAGGGCATGAAATCGGTGACCCGCCAGATCGCCGCCGAGACCCTCGGCGTCCCCATCGCGGATGTCTACGTGGACACCGCCGACAGCGACACCGGCCCCCACGACATGGGCTCCTTCGCCTCCCGCGGGACCCACCGGATGGGCAACGCGGTGATCCAAGCCGCGCTCGAGGCCCGCGCCGTCATGCTCGAAGCGCCGGCCGAGGAGCTCGAGGTCGATGCGGGTGATCTCGTGACCGACGGCCAGGGCAACATCCATGTCCGCGGGGCCCCGTCGCGCTCGATCACCACCATGGCGGCCGCTCAGGCGGCCCAGTTCAAGCAGGGGCGCACCATCGCCGGGCGCGGCATCTTCCTTGTGCCCCTCTCGGAGGTCGATCCCGAGACCGGTGAGATGTCCCCGGTGACCACCTTCGCCCATGCGGCCCTGGTCGTGGAGATCGAGGTGGACGACGAGACCGGCGAGGTCACGGTGCTCGACATCCAGTCGGCCTATGAGGTTGGCCGTGCGCTCAATCCGGGGCTGGTCGAGCAGCAGCTCCGGGGTGGCGCCTGGATGGGGATGAGTCACGCGGCCTGGGAGACGACGGAGCCCTATTACCCCAGCCGCGACCACGGCGCCGTGGATTTCAACCACTATGCTATGCCGGGCCCCGGCGACCTTGCGACCCACCATATCTCGGTGCTCGAACGCCCGGCCGAGGATGGGCCCTACGGCGGCAAGGGACCGGGCGAGATGTGCGCTAACCCGGTTCTGCCGGCGGTCGTCAACGCGGTCTACGATGCGGTCGGCGTGCGGATCGACGAGCTGCCCGTGACGCCGGAGAAGGTCCTGCGGGGCCTCCGCGCCAATGGCGGGGCCCGGCCGAGGCAGGCGCTCTGATGCCGGTCCGGCGGCTCCCTCGTGGCCTCGATGCCCCGCCCGAGCTTGCGCGGGCGCTCCGCGATGCGCAGTACATCGCGTCCGACAGGCTCGCCACCGCCGCCTATCTCGCCCTTGCCCTAGGCAAGCCGTTGCTGCTCGAAGGCGCCCCCGGCGTCGGCAAGACCGAGGCCGCGAAGGCCATCGCGTCGATCCTGGGGCGCGAGTTGGTGCGGCTGCAATGCTATGAGGGGATCGATGCCGCCGCGGCGATGTATGAGTGGAACTTCCCGCGCCAGATGCTCGCGATCCGCCAGGCGGGCGAGGAGTATGTGAACCTCTACGCCGACGACTTTCTGATCGCCCGGCCGATCCTGCGCGCCCTTGAGCGCCCCGAGGAGCGGGTCCTGCTGATCGACGAGATCGACCGGGCCGACCACGAGTTCGAGGCCTTCCTGCTGGAGTTCCTTTCCGACTTCACCATCTCGATCCCTGAGCGCGGGACCATTCGCGCCGGTGCCCCGCCCGTCGTCGTGCTCACCTCCAACCGCACCCGCGAGCTGCACGAGGCGCTGCGTCGGCGCTGCGTCTATCATTGGATCGACTATCCGGACCCGGCCCTGGAAGCGCAGATTGTGATGATGCGCGCCTCCTCGGTGGCCGAGGACACCGCCCGCCGGGTCGTCGCCGCCGTCGGCAGGCTGAGGGACGAGCCGCTGGCAAAGCCGCCGGGGGTGGCCGAGACGGTCGAATGGGCCGAGGCTGCGACGCTTCTGGCAGGGCATGGCGCGCCCTGGCCGCGGGCCTTCGCCGCCGCCATCGGCGTGGCCCTCAAGGACCAGGACGATCTCGCCTATGTCGCCCCCCGGCTCGACGGTCTCCTGCAGGAGGCCGTCGCGTGACCCAGAGCCTGCCCCGCTCCCTCGATCCCTTCCTCGCCTTCCCGGCCGCCCTGCGCCAGGCAGGGTTCGCGGCAGCGCCCGAGCAGACGCAGGGTTTCATCGCGGCGACGGGGCTTCTGGGTCCGACCTCCCTCGCCGATATCCGGCACGCGGCCACCGCGCTCTACGGCCCGGCGCCCGAGCGCCAGGCCGCCTTTGACGAGGTCTTCGACAGCGTCTTCCTCGGCCGCGCCTTCGCGGCGCCAGCGGACGGCGCGCCTCAGGACCTGCCGGAGGCCTATGACGCCGCCAAGTTCGAGCTGATGCCGGAGGAGAGCGAGGAGGAACCCTCGGGCGCTGAGGCCACCGCGACCGAACGCCTGACGGCGCGCGCCCTGGACGGGACGGCGGAGGATGCGGCCCTGCGCGCCTTCGCCCGTGCGGCGCCCGCTGCCTTGCCGCGCCGCCGATCGCGGCGCTTGCGCCAAGGGAGAGGGCGCTTGGCCGACCCCGCCAGGGCCTTCCGCCAGATGCTGCGCCATGACGGAGAGCTGACGACGTTGCCCACGCGCCAACGGCGGTTGCGCCAGCGCCGGGTGCTGCTCCTCGTCGATGTCTCCGGCTCCATGAAGGCCGGGACCGAGGGGACGCTGCGGTTTGCCCATGCCCTGATGCAGGCGGGCGAGCGGGTGGAGGCCTTCACCCTCGGCACCCGCCTCACCCGGGTCACACGGGCGCTGCGCCACCGCAGCCGGGAGCAGGCGCTGACGCGCGCCTCGGGGCTCGTGGCGGACTGGGACGGCGGCACGCGGCTTGGCGAGGCGCTCTCTGTTTTCCTCTCGATCCCGCGCTTTGCCGCCTTTGCCCGCGGGGCGATGGTGGTGATCGTCTCCGACGGGCTTGAGCGCGGCGGACCGGACGCGCTGATCGGCGCCATGACGCGCCTCGAGAACCTCGCCTGGTCGATCCTCTGGCTCTCCCCGCTGGCCGCAGAGCAGGGCTACCGGCCGGAGACCGGCGCGCTCACGGCCATCGCTCCGCGGATCGACCGGTTTGGCGATGGGCGCAGCCCCGCCAGCATGGCCCGCGAGGTCCTGTCCTATGCCCGTGGGGCACGGCCATGAGCGTTACGGATGCCCATTTCCATGTCTGGCGACAGGCGGATCTGCCTTGGCTCGTGGGACCGATGCAGCCCCGGATCTTCGGCGCGTATGAGCCGATCCGTCGGGATTACCTGATGGCTGAGTATCTGGCCGATCTGGCCGGCACCGGGGTGACCCGGGCGGTCTATGTCCAGGCCAACTGGCCCAAGGACCAAGGGCTGGCCGAGGCCGAGTGGATCACCGCGCTTCATGCCGAGACCGGTTGGCCCCAGGCCCTCGTCGCCTATGCCGATATGACGGACCCGGAGGTTGCGCGGGACCTCGACCGGCTCGCGGCCCTGCCGCTTGTGCGGGGCATCCGACAGCAGTTCCATTGGCACGAGGCACCCGAATACCGCTTCGCCCCGCATGACGAGCTCTGCCGCGACGCCACCGTCCAGCGCAATACCGCCCGCCTCGCCGACTATGGCTTCGCCTTCGACCTGCAAGTCTTCGCCTCGCAGATGGCCGGCGCCGTGGAGCTTGCCCGGGCCTGCCCGCGGACCACGCTCGTGCTGCAGCACGCCGGGATGCTCGAAGACGTAAGCGAAACGGGCCGCGCCGCCTGGCGCGGCGCGCTGGCTGCCCTGGCCGCAGAGCCCAATGTCGTCGCCAAGCTCTCGGGCTTCGGCACCTTCCTGCATCGCTGCGACCCCGAGCATATCGCCTGGCTGACGCGCGAGACGCTGGCCCTGTTTGGCCCGGAGCGCTGCCTCTGGGGCTCGAACTTCCCGATCGAGAAGCTCTGGACCGACTATCCGACGCTCCTCGCGGCCCACCGATCGGCAGTGGCCGACCTGCCCCCACAGGCACAGGCCGCGATCTTCAACGACACCGCATGCCGGGTCTACCGGCTGCACTGACACGAGGGAGACGACGCTTATGGCGCTGGAAATCAAGGTACTCGACTACGGAGACATCGAGCTGGAATCGAGCTTCCTCGTGCTGGCCCGGGACTGCGGACGGACCCGTCGGGTTCCCGTCTACGGCTTCCTGATCCTGGGCGGCGAATACCCCGTCGTCGTCGACACCGGCTATCGCGACAACGCCATCATGGAATCCCTGGGCATG
Source organism: Pseudomonadota bacterium (assembly GCA_039822045.1). Classification (GTDB taxonomy): domain Bacteria; phylum Pseudomonadota; class Alphaproteobacteria; order Rhodobacterales; family Rhodobacteraceae; genus HLUCCA09. The sequence continues at coordinate 130,125 of JBCBMY010000015.1, forward strand.
CGCGGGCTGCAGTTCCACGAGAACATGATCGAGCGCCAGCTTGCCAATCACGGGGTGAAGCCCGGCGACGTGCGCTACGTGCTGCACACCCACCTGCACATCGACCACGCCGGGAAGGACGACCACTTCCCCATGAACACCACCGTGGTGATCAATCGCCGGGAGCTCGAATACTCCGTCTCGGGGCTCATGCACCCGCAATACCCCAAGCCCGACATCATCCATCTGGTCGAGCGGCTGCATACGCCGGGGGCGCTGAGGCTCGAGGATCTCGACATCACCGGGCCCATCGAGCTGATGCCGGGGCTCTATCTCGAGGCCGCCGGCGCCCATACCGAGGGGTCGATGAACGTCCATGTCGACACCGCCGAGGGTCGCGCCACGCTCTGCGGCGACGTGATCTACGATTTCAACGATCAGATCATCGAGCCGGTCTTCACCTTCGGCCCGGAGGAGTACCAGGTCACCGGCAACCACTTCGGCTCCAAGCGCGGGGAGAAGGGCGCGGTGCGTAAGCTCATGTACTCCGGGGCCAAGTTCCTCCTGCCGGTTCACGACAAGGGCGCGGTTGTCGAGAACGGTCGCGTGGTGGGCCGCGTCGGCATGTCGATCCCCGGCCCCGTGGAGCAGTCCGTGCCCCGGCGCAACTGGTTCCCGGCTTGAGCCTAATCGCGCCACGCCGCTTGGATATGCATATAGTCGAACCCGCGCTGACGACCGAGCGAGTACCATCCCTCGCTCTCCCACGCGTCCCAGAACGGCACGGCGTCGCGCTGGGCAAGGCGCGAGTTGCTATGGCCCATCTCCATCCCGTTGCGGTCCGGGTCGAAGTCGAAGGCGATGCCCCAGGAGTGCATCGACCACCGGGTCCCGTTGCGGATCCGACGGGGCACGTAATCCCCGCCGAAGATGTCGATCCCGATCTCGCTCTTCTGTGCGTCCGAATAGGCCGCGTGGATCTTGTCGAGAACGCGCTTGAGGCTGGGCGCTGCCTTTTGGTGAACGCGGAAGGAGGTCCGGCGGAGCGACAGGTTGAAGCTGATCTTCATCGGCCAAGGCGACGGGATGCGCTCGAGCGGTGGCTCGCGCCCACCGGGGACGCCATGCGGGCCGAAGAAGGCAGTGACGTTGCTCTCAAGCGGAAACCCGTTGGGGTTGGCGGTGCCCGGAACGATATCCGCCCAGTCCCAATCAGCTTCGCCCCGAAGCTTCATCATCAGTTGGCGCACACCCTCTTCGGTGCTGGGCCCCCACCAGCCATCGATGATGCCGACATCGCAGTCTTCGGCGGTGGCATAGGCTTGAAGGCACGCGATCGTCTTGCGCTTGGCGCTCCAGCCCACAAAGTCGGCCGGCACCGGCGAAAAGGCGGGGACCAAAGCCGCCGTCGCGGCCGCTGCATCGGTCTGCGTGCTGCGCTCTCCGCTGATGGGACCATCGTAGTGGCCCAGGTCGGCCAACTTGGTCTGCAGCGCTCTCACATGCTCACGTCTCAAAGTCATCAAGCTCTCCGCAGCGAAGTAATCCGCTCGAACATGAAGACTGTAGACGCCACTGCAAAGAGAAAACGATCGAGATGAAAGGCCAACGCCATGGCGCATGAAACCCTCGACCCCGCCTTTGGCCGATTGATCGAGCCGCACGCGCCGGTTCGTCAGGCAGGCTCCGGCTTTACCTTCACCGAGGGGCCGATCTGGCACCCGACCGAGCACTATCTGCTGTTCTCCGACATGCCCGCGGATGTTCGGCGCAGGCTCGACCGCGGCGGCGTGCGCGAGGTCATGAGCCCGTCCCACAAGGGCAACGGCATGACCTATGACGCGGACCTGAACCTGCTGGTCTGCGAGCACAGCACCTCCTCGGTGACGCGCTTTCGCCCGGATGGCCGGCGCGAGGTCCTGGCCAGCCATTTCGAAGGCCGCGAGCTCAACTCGCCCAACGACCTCTGCGTGAAGTCCGACGGCTCGATCTGGTTCACCGACCCCTGGTATGGGCGGATGCCCGGCTTCGGCGTCGAGCGGCCCCGCGAGCTTGGCTTTCAGGCCGTCTTTCGCCTGCCCCCCAACCATCGCCCCGGCGATGAGCCCCAGCTCGTGGTCGAGCGCTACACCTTCTCGATGCCGAACGGCCTCTGCTTCTCGCCGGACGAGCGGCTGCTCTACATCAACGACACCGAGCAGGCGAACATCCGGGTCTATCAGGTCAAGGGCGACCGGCTGGAGAGCGGCCGTATCTTCGCGGCCGGGATCAAGGACAGCCTGCGGCCGGGTGTCCCCGACGGCATGAAATGCGATGCCGAGGGGAACGTCTGGGTCACGGCCCCTGGGGGACTTTGGGTCTATGCGCCCACGGGCAAGCTCATCGGCAAGGTCGCGATCCCCGAGCAGTCGGCCAACCTGCATTGGGGCGGGCCGGACTGGCGCACGCTCTATGTCTGTGCCTGCACCTCGGTCTATGCCGTCGAGACGAAGATCGGCCCGCGCAACGAGCCCTTCATGCGGGCGCGCCGCCCCGCCGCCCCCGCAGCCCCCGAGCCTGGTGGCGAGCCGCTGCGCCTGGAGGCCGCCCGCTGCGCCCTCGTCATCCAGGACATGCAGAACGATGTGGTGATGGAGGGCGGGGCCTTCGCCGCCTCAGGCTCGCCCGACCACTGCCGCCAGCAGAATGCCCTGGGGAATGTCGCGCGCCTCGCCGAGCGCTGCCGTAGCCTGGGGGTCCCCGTCATCCATGTCCATTTCCTCGTTCCCCCCGGCGCAAAGGGGCTGACGTTGAACGCGCCGCTCTTCGAGGGCGTGATCGACAATACCGCCCTCGTCCGCGGCACGTGGGGCGCTGCCGCCGCTCCTGGGGCGGAGCCCAAGGAGGGCGACCATATCGTCGAGAAGATGCGCATGTCCGCCTTCGAGGGGACCAACCTCGAGACGATCCTGCGGGCCGAGGGTCGCGACATGATCATCGAGACCGGCGCCTGGACCAACATGTCGATCGAGCACACCGCCCGCACCGGCGCGGACAAGGGCTACGTCATGGTGATCCCCGAGGACGCCTGCTCGACGATGAACGCGGAGTGGCACAACGCCAGCATCAACTACGCCCTGCAGAACGTGGCCCTCGTCACGCGCACCGACGACGTCATCGCGGCACTCGGCTGAGGAGAGGCCCATGAACCGGTACGATTTCGCAGGCCAAGTGGCCGTGATCACAGGGGGCGCGCAGGGGATCGGGTTTGCGGTTGCGCGTCGTCTCCACGCCTCGGGCGCCCATGTCGTCCTCTGGGACCTCGACGGTGACCTCGCGGCCCAGTCGGCCACGGCCCTGGGGGACCGGGCGGAAGGCCGGGCCCTCGATGTGACCGATGCTGCGGCCTGCGAAGCTGCCGCCCGCGACGCCGTCGCCCGCCTGGGCTGCATCGATGTGTTGGTGACCTCGGCCGGGATCGCCGGATCGAACGGCCCGATCGTCGAGTACGACGTCGGCGAATGGCACAAGATCGTCGAGGTCAATCTGCACGGGATCTTTCACACCTGCCGGGCGGTCCTGCCGGTGATGGCCAAGTCGGGCTATGGCCGCGTGGTCAACATCGCCTCGGTCGCCGGGAAGGAAGGCAATCCCAATGCCGGCGCCTATTCCGCCTCCAAGGCCGGGGTGATCGGGCTGACGAAGACACTCGGCAAGGAACACGCCGGCGCCGATATCGCGGTCAATTGCGTGACCCCCGCGGCCGCGCGCACCCGGATCTTCGAGCAGATGAGCGAGGAGCACATCGCCTTCATGCTCTCCAAGATCCCGCGGGGCCGGTTCCTGGAGGTCGATGAGGCGGCCAACATGATCGCCTGGCTAGCGTCACGCGAGAACTCCTTCACCACGGGCGCGGTCTTCGACCTCTCCGGCGGTCGCGCGACCTATTGAGACAGGCTCCGAGGAGGCAGCGATGGACGGAAAGAACCTTGTCGGCGGCGCTTGGGTCGAGGGCAGCGGGGTGTTCCACTCCGCCCCCGCATCGGGTGCGCCCAAGCCCTATGCCGCTGGCACACCGGCGCTCGTCGATGCCGCCTGCACCGCCGCCGAGGAAGCCTTCTGGCAGTATGGCTATCTCCCGTGGGAGGATCGCGCAGGGTTTCTGGAGCGCATCGCGGAGGAGATAGAGGCCCGTGCAGAGGCGATCACGGCGGTCGGCATGGCAGAGACCGGCCTGCCGGAGGCCAGGCTCAATGGCGAACGGGGACGCACCACGGGGCAGCTCAGGCTCTTTGCCGAGTATATCCGCGATGGCAGCTATCTCGACCTAAGGCACGACCCGGCGCTGCCTGATCGCACGCCCCTTCCCCGCCCCGATCTCAAGCTGGTCCAGCGACCGGTGGGGCCGGTCGCCGTCTTCGGCGCCTCGAACTTCCCGCTCGCCTTCTCGACCGCGGGGGGCGATACGGCAGCCGCCCTGGCTGCCGGGTGCCCGGTCGTCGTCAAGGGCCACCCTGCGCATCCGGGCACCGGCGAGATCGTGGCCGAGGCGATCGATGCAGCGCGCACGGCGGAGGGGCTGCATCCCGGCGTGTTCAGCTTCGTGCATGACGGCGGCAACGCGGTCGGCGCGGCGCTGGTTCAGCATCCCTTGATCTGTGCTGTGGGCTTCACCGGGTCGCTGCGTGGCGGGCGCGCGCTGTTCGATCTCTGTGCGGCGCGGGCCGTGCCGATCCCATTCTTCGGCGAATTGGGTTCGGTCAACCCGATGTTCCTGCTGCCCGGCGCCTTGGCAGCGCGGGCCGCGGAGATCGCCAAGGGCTGGGCCGGGTCGCTTACCATGGGCGCAGGACAGTTCTGCACCAATCCCGGGCTGGCCTTCGTGCCGGAGGGCCCCGAGGCCGAGCGCTTCATCGACGCCACCGCCGCTGCCCTCTCCGACGTCGCTCCCCAAACCATGCTCACCGACGGCATCCGCGATGCATATCAGGCCGGTCGAGACCGCATGGCGATGTCCAACGGGGTCAGCGTGGTTCTGGATACCGCCGCCGAGGGTCGCGCCGCCGGGCCGGTTCTGCTAAGGACCACGGCGGAGGCTTTCGGCGCGACCGAGGCCCTAAAGCACGAAGTCTTCGGACCGATCGGGCTGGTCGTGACCGTCGAGGATGCCGCCGCGATGCCGGCCCTCGCCCGGGACCTCGACGGCCAATTGACCGCGACCCTCCATATGGAGCCCGAGGACCAGCCGCTGGCGGACCGTCTTCTCCCGATCCTGGAGCGCAGGGCCGGGCGGCTGCTGGCCAATGGCTTCCCGACCGGCGTCGAGGTCGCGCATGCGATGGTGCATGGCGGGCCCTACCCGGCCTCCACCAACTTCGGGGCGACGAGTGTCGGCACCCTGTCGATCCGCCGCTTCCTGCGCCCTGTCTGCTACCAAAACATGCCCGCGATCGACTGGCTCGCCTGACTGAGATCGACGCGACGATCGACGCGATGAACGAGCCCGGCCTTGCCTATTACGATGCAGTTGCCTTTCGGACCTATCGACGCGGACCTGGAGCGATCTGCAAGCGATACGTCTTAGACGAACGCTCAAGCGGGCGATGAATCTAGCGGCCGAGCCGAGTGGGTGCTTGGAGCCCAGGCCGTTCAATGCGGCTCTGATCCTCGACGTCGAATGGTGGACCCAGTTGCGCGTTGGTCACTTCTATCCGCCGTCGGCAGGAGCCTGTGCGAGCCCCTGCCGACAGGTCTCCTGCGGCTATGCGGTGAGGCCACCGTCCACGATCATCCGGGTGCCGGTGATGTACGAGGCCTCAGGGCCAACGAGGAAGGACACCAGGGCCGCGACCTCCTCGGGCTTGCCATAGCGCCCCAGCGGGACCTGGCCTTTCAGCCATTCGGCAAGATCGGTCCGATCGGGGTTCATGTCGGTGTCCACGGGCCCGGGGACGACTGCATTGATCGTGATCCCGCGGGGCCCAAGATCGCGGGACCATCCTTGAACGAAGGCGTTCACGGCGGCCTTGCTGGCACCATAGACCGCGAGCCCGGGCGCAAAGAAGCTGTTCGCGATGGTGGCCGTGACCGCCACGATACGCCCGCCCTCCTTCATCTGGGCTGCTGCCGCGCGGATGACCTCAAACGACGCCCTGACGTTGATGTCGAAGACGGCCTCGAAGTCTTCGTCCTGGTACTGGTCGATGGGCTTGATGATGTTGATCCCGGCGTTCGAGACGAGGATGTCCAACCCACCATGATGCGCGACCGTATCGGCGACGGCAGCCGCACTGGCGCCGATCTGCCGCGCATCCGCCGCGATCGCGCGGGCCTGGCCACCGGCATCGGTGATCGCTTGCACGACGGCAGCGGCCTCACCGCGCGAGGCGCCGTAGGTCAGCGTGACCGCCGCGCCCTGTGCGGCCAGCCGTTTCGCGATCACCGCGCCAATGCCGCGGCTGCCACCGGTTACCAGCGCGCTCTTGCCCTCGAGTTGTTGTGTCATGTCCAAGGTCCTCAGTCTGCAGAGAGCGTGATTTTGCCGAAGGCATGGCCGCTCATCTGAGCGACAAAGGCCAAGGGCGCGTCGTTGAAGGGAATGTTGGTGTGCACCGGGATCTGGATGGCATTGGCGGACATCGCGGCGACGACGCGTTCCAGCATCACACGGGAGCCGACCATGACCGGCACGATCCGGACGCCGCCCATGACCAGATCCAACATGCTCACGGCCGGTCCTTCGAAGGCCTTGAAGCCGATCTGCACGACGCGCCCGTTCTGCGCGGCAGCCTTCACCGATGTTGCGATGGATGGCGGGCCGGCGGTCTCAAGGATCACATCGGCGCCTCGGCCATCGGTGGCGAGGCGCACGGCTTGATCCCAGTCGGCGCGCTCGCGGTAGTTCACCACGAAATCCGCGCCCATCGACAGCGCCTTATCCAGTTTGTCGTCATCGGACGAGGTGATGCCGAACCGTGCGCCAGCGACCTTTGCGAACTGCATCGCAATCAGCGAGACGGCGCCGGTGCCCGTCGCCAGCACAGTCTGACCGGGCATGAGGGGGCCGGTTTCGAACAGGGCGTTCCAGACGGTGACGGCCGCACAGGGCAGACAGGCCGCCTGTTCGAACGAGACGTTGGCGGGGAGCTTGACCAAGGCCATCTGGTCTAGAACGCGTTCCTGCGCGAGGAGGCCCTGGTTCGCCTCGCCGAACGCATGGGCACCCATCCATGGCTCGAACCCCCCGTCCTGATGCGCGGGGTTGAACGTCACGACCACGCGGTCGCCAACCGCAACGCGTGTCACGTCCGCGCCGATCTCGGTGACGATGCCGGCGGCATCCGACACGGGCGTGAGCTCCTCCGCCACGGGCACGGGCGAGTGACCCATCGCGACCATCGCGTCGCGGGCGTTGAGCGACCAAGCCTTAAGGGCGACGCGCACTTGGCCGCCTTGCACGGGGTCTGGGGTCTTATCCTTCAACCTCATCGAGGTAGCGCCCTCACCGGGACGGAGGGTCCAAGACAGAAGCATTCGTTGGGGTCCTTTGAGGCTTCGGCGCCGCGCCGGCTTCCGGCTGCGGCCTCTATTTCGTACTTCTTGGTACGAATTTGTGATAGGTGCTATGACCGGCTAGTCAACCGAAAAAGTACTAGAAGGTACGAAAATGGGGCGCCGCCGATCCCTGGAGACGGACAAAGCCTTGCCGTTGATCGTCAGGCTCTTCTGGCGCCACGGGTACGACGGGCTGACCCTGGATCAGGTCGCTCAGGAACTGGGCGTGACCAAACCCACCCTGTTTCGGACCTTTGGAGACAAGGAAGACCTCTTCGCGCAGGCGTTGGACGCCTACTATGTCGAGTTCATCAAGCCGGGCGAGGATCGGCTGGACGCAGCGCCGGATCTTCGGTCGGCGGTCACGGCGTGCTTCTCCACGGCGATCGAGCGGATCGTGGACGGGGACAACCCGCCTGGCTGCTTCCTGACTGACACGAGCTTGAGCGGCGGATTTCCGTCGGGGCCCGTTGCCGAGACGCTGGCCCGGTTGCAACAGCCTGCGCTGGTCTTGCTTGACGCCAAGATCGAGGCGGCGATCGAGGGCGGGGAGATCGATCCCGCAACCGATCCGCAAGCCATCTTGCACTACATCCTGGCGCAGTTGGCGGCATTTTCCGCGCTCTCGCATAGCCACCCGCCTGACGTGATGCTGAGATCGATCGCCGGTTTCATGATCGAGGGCTTGCCCTGGGTAAAACCGGCCGATCTTTCTCGCGGTACCAGCGCGATTTAGACGATCACGCGGTACCGAGATGGACCTCTGAAACGCCACGTCGCGCATCGGGGACAGAGGCCGCTAGAACATCCCGTTCGCATGGGCCATTTCGGCGGGGATCTCCTGGATGACGTCCCAGTGCTCGACGATCTTGCTATCCGCGACGCGGAACAGATCGTAGATCGCGACGGGCTTGCCGTTCCAGGTGCCTTCGGCCTGGGTCAGCACGAAGTTCCCCTCGCCGATCACCCGGTGCAGCCTGTTGTTCTCGATCTCGCCCAGCACTGCTTTCAGCGCCTCTGGGCCATCCTTCACCACCGGATTGTGCTGATGGTAGAGGCCGTTGCTGATGTAGTTCTCCATCTTGTCGGTGTCGCCGCCCATCAGGACCACGCGCACGAAGCTCTCGACGATGGCCTTGTTCACGGCGGTCTTGTGCCGGTCAACCACCTCGGTCGGGCCGTCGGTTTGTGAACGGCCGCTCGCCGTCTCGGCGTATTCCGGAATGATCACGTCCCAATGCTCGGCGATCTGCCCGTCCTGGACGCGCCAGAGATCGAAGGCGACGACCCTGTTGGCGCCGAAGACCTCGGCGTTGTGATAGGTCGTATGCGTCAGCAGCAGGTCGCCGTCCTCAAGAACGCGGTGGGTCGTGTAACCGAGACCCGCTTCCTTCAGCACTGGCAGCAGCCCGATGACCGCGTCCAGCCCCGTCGGCACATTCGGATTGTGTTGGATGTAATCGGCGCGAAACAGCTCACGCATCGCCGCTGCGTCGAAGTCGCGGAAGAGCGCATTCATGCCCCGCTCAAGAAGCCGCTTGTTGGGGGAGCCGTCGAACATGTCGCTTGCCTTTGCCATGGTATTCGTAGGGGTCAGGGCGAGGCCGAGCGGGACGGTCACAAGACCGGTACCCAGGGCCAGCAGGCTCCTTCGACGTATCTCCTGGCGTATGGGCATAGCGATCACTCCTTGTTCGGCTTCGGAGCAATCTGGTATCTGAATCGGACTTGATTTCAATTACGCACTGCAAAGTCACTAAGTATGGGTGAGGATACCGGGCTTGGCGCTTCGGTGAGCGATCAGGCTTAGGCGAAGGAGAGACAAGGATGGCTTTGTTCGCGGTGACCAGCGATGCCCTGGCGCTTCAGTGCCCGGTTCGGACAATTCTCTCGAAGGTGACCGGCAAGTGGCAGATCGTGATCCTGCTGACGCTGGAGGACGGACCGCACCGGTTCGGAGAGCTCAAACGCGCCATCGGCGACATCACGCAGAGGGTCCTGACCGAGAACCTCAGAAGCCTTCAGCGTGACGGCTATCTCTCGCGTACCGTCGACGAAGGGCCACCGGTCGCCGTTTCCTATGCTCTGACCGCGCAGGGACACAGCCTGGTTGCCAGCATGTGGCCGCTGGTCAACTGGGCGAAGCAAAACATGGAGACCATCAAGGCCACACGACTGGACTATGAGGCAGCGCAGCGCTGAGTTCCTCGCGGATAGCGCTGGGACGTAAGTCGCTGGAGGGCTTCGCTCAGAGCTGCGCACGGCGCTCCATATCGCGCCGGGTGCTGACGGCATCCAGGGTCTCGTCGATGGTGACGTCGCTCCAACCGATCGGCTGACCCGCCGCGATGTCGTTCTTGAGCGGGACGCCATGCGCCAGGCCGATCGGCAAGCCACCCAGCGCCAGCGAGCGTTGCGCCGGGTAGAGCTTGCCCCAGACGGTATAACCCCCCTCGCCGTCCAGAACCTCTCCCGCCTTCAGATCGCGTTTTGCGGTCGCAACGACATCCCCCTCGAAGCCAAGCGTAGCGCCCGTCGCCTTGCCCAGGAGGGCTGCCGACAGGATCGAGATGTTGAGCTCAAGCCCGATCAGGTGGAAGGGCTTGTACATGGCCGAGTAGCGCCCGGTCGCGTCCGTGTTCATGCCGTACTGGCGAAAGCAGGCGGCCGCATAGTCGTTCGGCGCTTCGATGACGACATAGACGCCCCAGCGCAGATCCCGAAAGACCGGGCGGCCGTCCCGCTCCAGCGACGAGACCACCTCGACCTGGCCCTTGCGCTCGAGCTGGCCGCCGTCGGATCGCGGCCTGAGGACATGCGCCAGGTCGTCCATGCCGGCCGCGGGGAACAACAGCCCGTCGGACGGGGGCGTGAGACCCGTGGCATTGGCGATCGCCGCCATCTCCAGCGCTGACTTCGTGCCGTCCAGGAAGCTGTTGAACATCTGCGGGTTCATGCCCGCGGCCGCGGCCTCCTCAGGGGTCAGGCCGTAATGGTCCCAGACGGTGTCAGGGGTCGAGGCGTGATACGACGGCAGATACTTGGTGCCCTTGCCCGCGGCGATGACCTCGAAGCCCGTCGCGCGGGCCCAGTCGACCAGTTCGCAGGTCAGCGCCGGTTGATCGCCATAGGCCAGGGAGTAGACCACGCCGGCACTGCGGGCCTCCTCGGCGAGCAGCGCACCGGCCAGCACGTCAGCCTCCACGTTGACCATGACCACATGGCGGCCTTGTCCGATGGCCCGCCGGGCGTGCGCGATGCCGACGATGGGGTTCCCGGTGGCCTCGACCACGACGTCGACGCCATCGGTCTCGATCATGCGCATCGCGTCGTCGGTGAAGGCTACCTCGGCGATCCGCTCCTCCGTCCAGCCGACCTCCTTGCAGGCCTGCCGGGCGCGATCGGGCGAGAGATCCGCGATCGCGGCGACCTGCAAGCCTGGGGTCGTCGGTACCTGCGACAGGAACATGGACCCGAACTTGCCCGCGCCGATCAGGCCGACGCGAACAGGCGCCCCCTGCGCCGCGCGCTTCAGCAGGTCCGCATAGACGTACATGGGCTCTCTCCGCGAAAGCTGACGATTGACATCAACCTCAGGCTTTGGAACTCTGCATTCGGAATTCCGAATGGCATTTCGAGCGGCTGGATGTCAATGAGCCTGGGCAGCAACGTTGATACGGAAGGGGCGGCCGCACTCGCCCCGCTGCGCGCCGAGCCGGGCCTGGTCGATCTGGTGCATGAGCGGCTTGTCGAGGCGATCTCCGTCGGCCGTCTGCCGCCCGGGGAGCGACTGACCCAAGGGAGGGTCGCCGACCTGCTCGATGTCTCGCGCCAGCCGGTGAGCCATGCGCTGCAGCTCCTGAAGCACCAGGGCCTGGCGGTTCAGCACAAGCGCAAGGGTCTGGCGGTGGCGCCGCTGAATGCGCTCCAGATCTGGCACCTCTATCAGGTGCGCGGCATGCTCGATGGTCTCGCGGCACGGCTGGCTGCGGAGCGGATCGTGGCGGGCCTTGCGCCATCCACCGAGATCACGGCCATCGAGGAAGCGCTCGACCATGGCCGGTCGCTTGATCCGTCGAGCGGCACCATCGACCTCGTGCGCGCCGACGTCGCGTTCCACCGGGCGCTGCACGATCTGTCGGGCAATCCCGAGATCGCGCGCACAGTGACAGAGCAATGGCCACAGTTCATGCGGTCCATGGCCGTCGTGCTCGACGAACCGGACCGCAAGCTCCGGATCTGGGATGAACACGCCGCGATCCTCGAGGCTGTCCTCGCGGGCGACGCCGCGCGCGCCGAAAGCCTTGCCTGCAGCCATGCCGTTCGCGCGGGACGCGAGACCAGGGAACGCATCGACCGGCTCGACCTTGGCTAGGCCGTTCAAGGCAGAAGAACGAATTCGAAAGGGAGGAACCCATGAAACTGACGGCAGAACAGCTCAAACAGTTCGACGAGGAAGGCTGGATCTTCCTTCCCAACTGCTTCTCGGAGGAAGAGGTCGCTGTCCTCAAGGCCGAGGCCCAGAAGATCTATACTGAGGACCGGCCTGAGGTCTGGCGCGAGAAATCGGGCGCCCCGCGCACGGCCTTCGCGGCGCATACCTACAACGAGGCCTTCGGTATCCTCGGGCGCCATCCGCGCCTGATCGAGCCCCTTGAGCAGGTATTCGGCGAGCAGGTCTACATGCACCAGTACAAAGTGAACGCGAAGGCCAAGTTCACGGGCGATGTGTGGCAGTGGCACCAGGACTATGGCACCTGGGCGCGGGACGACGGCATGCCGGAGCCGCGCGCCATGAACATCTCGGTGTTTCTGGACGAGGTCTATCCCTTCAACGGGCCGCTGATGCTGATCCCCAAGAGCCACAAGAAGGGTGTGCTCGAGGCAGGCCACGACACGACCACGACAAGCTACCCGCTCTGGACCCTGGACGAGGCCCTGGTCGAGAAGCTCGTCGAGGAAGGCGGCCTCGTCGCGCCGACCGGCAAGGCCGGCGGTGTCCTGATGTTCCACGGCAATCTGGTGCACGGCTCCGCCGGCAACATCACGCCCTTCCCGCGGACGATCGTCTACCTCACGCTGAACGCCGTTTCGAACTACATCCGCACGCCGACCCGCAAGGAGTGGATTGCGCATCGGGATTTCGCGCCTATCGAGCCCTGCGCCGATGACGCGCTGCTTGCCTTGGCCCAGGCGCGCGCAACGGCGGCCGCATAACCACCGTGGCAGGGGCGGCGTCGCCCGCCCTATGCCCGACCAGTCCTCCCCGGGCCTCGCCGTGACCGAAACGGCATGGCATCTCGCCCGCCGCCCGATCCGCTACGACATCGCCGGCCGCAGCATGCGTTCCTGGATCCGATCCCGCCTGGATTGTGCCAGCTGCGGCTGCCCGGCCCCGCGCCGCAGTCGGCGCTGGGTAACCTTACCTATGCGGCAAGTCATTTTCCGGGTTGGAAGCTAAAACAGCGGCAATATTGCGCGCCAGAGCCGTCAGATATGTATCCCACGGCCCATGGGTGGCGGAATAACCACTTGAGTAAGGTAATAATTGCCGGCAAAATTCTTAACAGAGAGTAGAGATCGAATCTTCAATTTACTTGACGGTAGGGAAATGAGCGCGGCTCTGGAAGTTCAGCTGGAGTTTTCTGACTCGCGTCCCGATATTGGACATACAATCTATAGTTGTATTCTATCATGGGACGACTCAGGGCCAACGCCAACCTCACCGAGGCTCAAGAACAAAGATCAAGACCGGGCGCGGCAAGGCACGACTGATGCCTATAGCCTTCGGCACGCTTCATTGACCTCGGGCAACGCCGAGACCGCAAAAGAAAGCCGGCCGCCGATTTGGCAGAGCGCCAAAGTCAGCGCCCAGGACGACCCGCTTGATCCCAACGTCACGCGCAACCGAACCGGTGATGACCCGGATCCCGACCCAGCCGTGACCAAGACCCGGAATGCCGCACAGCCCTTCGACCGGGCCTGAGGAGGAAGTTGTTATGGTGAACGCTGATGCTGAGCGCGACGTCTTCGTCGAGGAGGGCGGGATCGTCGTCATCGAGATGGAGTCCGCTGCGGATTTCGGGCCGCTGCCGGAGGGCTGGGAGACCGCCAGCACCTATGACTCCAGCAGAGACGGAGCGGGTAACGTCGACAATCCGAGCGGCGCGACCGGGGGGGACTTCATCATCTGGCAAGGTGACCAGTTCTTCGGCAACACCTCGAACGGGCACATCACCTACAAGGTCCAGATCAACGAGATCGGCACATACCGCTTCGAATGGCGCAGCCAGGTGGGCGAGGGCGACACGACCTCCGAGCACAATGACACCTGGCTCAAGATCGAGGGCGACGCCTTTTGGGGCCAGAAGTTCAGGAGCGACAGCACCGTCCGTCCGAAAGGCGTCAGCCGCGCAGAGAACGATTGGCCGGACGGCTCCACAGCGCCCAACGGCAGCAGCGCCAACGGCTTCTTCAAGATCTATCACGGCACGCAGGACTGGAACTTCGGCGGCTTCACCAGCGACCATGACGGGCATTTGATCTATGCGCGCTTCGACGAGCCGGGGATCTATGACATCACCATTGCGGCACGGTCGTCGCACCATGTGATCGACCGCATGGTGCTCAGCCATGTGGACTACAGCGGCGACCGGCAGGACCTGTCGTTGTCCGAGTCCGCGCGAACCGTCGACACCCGCGATCTGGCCGATCCGGATCCGGTCGACCCAGATCCGGTTGACCCAGATCCAGTCGACCCAGATCCGGTCGATCCGGATCCGGTAGACCCGCTTACGGCCACGATCGCTCTCTACGACGCTGACACCGGCGCGTTCATCGAGCAGATCTCGAACAGCGAGCAGATCAGCGTCTCGGTGGTAGATGGCGCGCCCTATGCCCTCGTGGCCTCCCCGAGCGACCCTGACGCCGTTGGCAGCGTCGTCTTCTCCTACGACAACGGCAAGCAGGTCTTCACGCAAACCGAAAACAACCCGCCCTATGCGGTCTTCGGCGACAATGCCGGCGACTTCGCGGGGGAGACCTTCGTGCCCGGCGCGCATAGCGTTTCCGTCCGCATGTACGCCGGCCGAGATGGCAATGGCACCTTTCTCGGCGAGACGGATATTGACTTCACCGTCACGCCAGAAGCAGTCGAGCCCGGCGTTGTTCGGGGTTATTTTTATACGGATCAGGATGATGATGGGGTGCGGGATGGGGGGGATCAGGACCCGCCCGCCGCCGGGCATCGGGTCGAACTGCGCCAGGGCGACGCGCTGGTCACCTTCACCACG
>JBCBMY010000016.1:0-107452 GCA_039822045.1 Pseudomonadota bacterium
CATGAGAAACACCAGCGCCCGCACACGAGAAACACTCTGGCGGGCCGTCGGAACGATACTCGATCGCTTCTCAGCACAAGACTGTGCAAACTACTTCAAGAACGCAGGATACGCTTCCGTCAAAACCTGAAACGCTCTAGTGCCACTGGGGGCGACCTGCGAGACGAGCATTGTCTGCGACGGAGGCGTTTGGGGCGGGACTGGCCCGCCCCTTGGGTCAGGCGGCGACCTTCTCGGGCTCTTTGGCGCCTGTCATGAAGGCGACCGCGTCGGACATGGAGTAGTCCTGCGGGCGGATGACCGTCAGTCGTTTGCCGAGGCGGTGGATGTGGATCCGGTCGGCCACTTCGAAGACGTGAGGCATGTTGTGGCTGATCAGGATGATCGGGATGCCGCGCGACTTCACGTCGAGGATCAGCTCCAGCACTCTGCGGCTCTCCTTGACGCCGAGCGCCGCGGTGGGCTCGTCGAGGATGATGACCTTGGAGCCGAAGGCCGCGGCGCGGGCCACGGCCACGCCCTGGCGCTGACCGCCCGAGAGCGTCTCCACCGGCTGGCGGATGTTCTGGATGGTCATCAGGCCAAGCTCGGTGAGCTTTTGGCGGGCAAAGGCCTCCATCGCGGGTTTGTCGAGCTGCTTGAGGTACTGGCCCCGCCAGCCCTTCCGCACCATCTCGCGGCCCATGAACATGTTCTCGGCAATCGAGAGCGCGGGCGACATGGCAAGGGTCTGATAGACCGTCTCTATCCCTGCATTGCGGGCGTCGATGGGGGACTGGAAGGTCACCCGTTGACCGTCGAGATGCACCTCGCCCTCGTCCGGGATGACCGCGCCGGAGACCGCCTTGATGAGGGTCGATTTGCCGGCGCCATTGTCTCCGATCACGGCGAGGATCTCGCCCGGGTAGAGCTCGAAGTCGCAATGGTCGAGCGCGGTGACCTTGCCGTAGCGCTTGACGAGGTTGGTGCCCTTGAGCAGCGGTTCAACGTTGGTTTCAGAGGTCATGACGACACCTTTCTGATCCACTGGTCCACGGCGACAGCGCCGATGATGAGCGCGCCGATGAGGAGGAAGGTCCATTGCGGGTTGGCGCCGGCCATTCGTAGGCCAAGCTCGAAGACGCCGACGATGAGGGCGCCGAAGAACGCGCCGAGGATCGAGCCGCGTCCCCCGAAAAGGGAGATGCCGCCGATCACCACGGCGGTGATGGCCTGGATGTTGCCGATGACGCCTGTGGTGGCCGAAGGCGAGACCGAGCCGAAGCGGCCGATCATGACCCAGCCGGCCAGGGCGCAGATGAAGCCCACGAGCATGTAGACCGACATCAGCGTGCGGTGGACGTCGACGCCGGCGAGCTGGGCGGCGTCGGGGTCATCACCCACGGCATAGACATGTCGCCCCCACGCGGTGCTGGAGAGCGCATAGGCAAGGGCGGCGACCAGCAGGAGCATCAGGATGACGCCGAGCGTGAAGGTTGCGCCGCCGATCTTGAACGTAGTGCCGAGGAACTGCAGGAAGGCCGCCTGTTCCTCGATATCCTGCGCCCGGATCGTTTCGTTGCGGCTGTAGAGATAGGTCGCGGCAAGCACGATCTGCCACATCCCGAGCGTGACAATGAAGGGCGGCAGCTTGACCCGGCTGACAAGCCAGCCGTTGATCGCGCCGACCGCAGTGCCGACGACCAGGCCGCACATGACCGAGATGACCGGTGGGATGCCATACCGGAACGTGAACTGCCCCATGATGACCGAGCTCAGCACCGCGAGCGCGCCGACCGACAGGTCGATCCCGGCGGTGAGGATGATCAGGCTTTGCGCGGCGGCGAGGACGCCGACGATCTGGACCTGCTGGAGGATCAGTGTGAGGGCGAACGACGTAAAAAAGTTCGGCAGCACCAAGCCGAAGATCGTGACGGCGAGCGCCAGGACGATCAGCGGCACGAGGGCGGGGTTGGTGTGCAACAGGTCGTGGAAGCGACCCACGAACCCTTTCTTGTGCGGCTCGAAAGAGGCGACGGTCGTCGACGCACCGGACGCCGCCGCCTCGTAGTTGTCCTTTGTGGTGGTGTCTGTAGACATGACGTCTCCTCCCTATCAGGCGGGCATTCTGGGCCGTCTGGTTATGGGGATGATGATGGCAGAGGCGGGCGCTGCTGTCGCGCTCTCAATCTGCGGTGGGATGGAGCGGGCGCACAGGGCGCGCCCGCTTCGGAAGCTCGGGGATCAGCCCCAGCAGAGGTTCATGCCCTCGTCGACCGATATCGACTCGACGCCATCGGCCGCTTCGCCGGCCACGAGCGCGACGCCAGTGTCGAAGAACGACTTGCCCTCGGTCGCCTCGGGCTTGGTGCCGTCGGCCGCGAAGGCGGCAATCGCTTCGATCCCGAGCGAGGCCATCAGCAGCGGGTATTGCTGCGACGTGGCGCCGATCACGCCGTCAGCGATGTTCTGGACGCCGGGGCAGCCGCCATCGACGGACACGATCAGCACGTCGTTCTCACGCCCCACGGCCTTCAGCGCCTCAAAGGCACCGGCGGCGGCGGGCTCGTTGATCGTGTAGACGACGTTGATGAAGGGGTCCTGCGCGAGGCAGTTTTCCATTGCGGTGCGGCCGCCTTCTTCGTTGCCGGCCGTGACCTCGTTGCAGACGATGCGCGCGTCGTCCTCGTCGCCCCAACGTGACAGGTCTTTGGGATCGATACCAAACCCGGTCAGGAAGCCCTGATCGCGCAGAACGCCGACGGATGGCTGGCTGATGGCGAGATCGAGCATTGCAACTTTGGCGTCGGCCGCGTCACTCCCCATTTTTGCGGCCGCCCACTGTCCGATTAGAACGCCGGCCTGGAAGTTGTCGGTCGCGAAGGTCATGTCGGCGGCATCGATCGGCTCGAGCGGGGTGTCGAGGGCAATCACCAGAAGGCCTGCGTCGCGCGCCTGCTGGATCGACGGCACGATGCCCGAGGTGTCGGACGCCGTGATCAGGATCCCCGAGGCACCGTTGGCAATGCAGGTCTCGATCGCGGCGACCTGGGTTTCGTTGTCGCCGTCGATCTTGCCGGCGTAGCTGTTGAGGGAGATGCCCAGCTCCTCGGCCTTGGCCGATGCGCCTTCACGCATCTTCACGAAGAAGGGGTTGGTGTCGGTCTTGGTGATCAGGCAAGCTGAGACGGAGTGGCTGCCGGCTTGGGCCGCGCCGGCCCCGAGGGTCAGCGCAAGGGCGGCAGAGCCGGCGAGTGCGGCGGTCAGTTTCATGTGTGTCCTCCCGATGCGCCCCTTCCGCGGGGCGCGTTATCAATGGTCGAATAAGGGTGTCTGCGCACCCTACGGCCAATGATTGCATGAGTCGCAGGGCAGTTGTCAATAAATAAATCACAGAGATTTATTATTGACCAATGTGGGGGGAGAGGGCAGGATACCCCGAGGGAGGACGTTGATGGCACCCACTAAAGGAAGTGATGCACACTCCGGCGTGGAATCCTACCCGGCGCAGCGTATTCGTTCCAACCTCGCAGGCGCTTCGGAGGCCCCAGCGACGGACAGGATGAGGGGCGCACGACCTGGGACGGGCGCGGAGAGTTCATCGGGAGGTCCATCGGGACAGACCGCCGTTTTGGAGCGGCCAGGGGCGCTTGCTCCGGCCGGGGCCATGCAGACGGGCGCGGGGCCGCAGGGCGTGCGCGGCTCGAACCAGTCGGGCATGCGGGCCCATAACGAGCGGCTGGTGCTGACACTC
Organism: Pseudomonadota bacterium; assembly: GCA_039822045.1. GTDB lineage: Bacteria > Pseudomonadota > Alphaproteobacteria > Rhodobacterales > Rhodobacteraceae > HLUCCA09. The sequence goes on from JBCBMY010000016.1 coordinate 3,734, forward strand.
CTGCGCCGGCTCGGCCCGCAGCCCAAGGCCGAGATCGCCCGGCTGACGGGCCTCTCGGCCCAGACGGTCTCGGTGATCATGCGCGCGCTGGAGGGCGATGGCCTGATCGGCAAGGGCGAGAAGCAGCGCGGCAAAGTGGGGCAGCCCTCGGTGCCGATGCATCTGGTGCCTGAGGGTGCGTTCTTTTTCGGGCTGAAGGTGGGGCGGCGGAGCCTGGAGCTGGTGCTCGTGGACTTTGTCGGCCACGAGCGGGGGCGGGCGCTGATGACGCATACCGCGCCCTCGCCCGAGGCGGCGGTGGGCTTTGTGACGCGCTGCGCGCCGGATTTGGCCGCCCGGCTTTCGCCCGCTGAGCGGAAGCGGATCGCCGGGCTCGGCATTGGCCTGCCGTTCTTCCTGTGGGATTGGGCCGATCTGCTGGGCGTGCCCGCTGACGAGATGGCGATCTGGCGGAGCTATGATCTGGCCGGTGTTCTTGCTGAGCAGCTGGCCCTGCCGGTTTTTGTCGAGAACGATGCGTCGGCTGCGTGCAATGCCGAGATCGTCTTTGGCGGGGATCCGGATCGGGAGGGGGCACCGGCGAAGGAGCGTCCGCAGGATTTCCTCTATGCCTATATCGGATACTTCGTGGGCGGCGGCCTTGTTCTGAACGGGGCCCTTGTGACCGGGCGGACCGGGAATGCGGGCGCGATTGGGCCCATGCCGGTGCCGTCGGCCACCGCGCGCGGCGGGTCGGTCCCGGTGATCCAGGTTGCGTCGTTGTCGCGGCTGGAGGCGCGCCTTGCGGCCGCAGGGCATCCGACGGCGAGCATTTGGGAGGACGCTGAGCACTGGGATGTGGACGCGGACCTGCTCGAGGCCTGGATGGCCGAAACAGCCCATGCGCTGGCCCATGTGGCGGCCTCTGCCGTCGGGCTTCTGGATCTCGAAGCTCTGGTGATCGACGGATGGATGCCGGCGGCGTTGCGCGCGCGTCTGGTCGATCAGGTGGTCGACGAGCTGTCGCGGATCGATCTGACGGGCACTATGCCGCTTGCCGTCAGAGCCGGCACCGTCGGGTCTGCGGCGCGCGCATTGGGGGCGGCATCGATCCCGTTGGCGCGCCGGTTCATGGCGCATCCGAACGCGCTGGCTCTGTGACGGAGTAGTGCCCTACCCGACCGGATAGGGTGTTCCGTCCTCTTTCTTGAAACGCCCGTCGGTGTTGGCGCTCATGATGTCGACATCGGAGCATGTGGTGACGTCGTCGCGATGGCGGGAGCCGATTTCGAGATAGACCGCGTCGGCCTGCGAGCGGTTGATCAGGTGGTGGCCATTGCCGGTGCCTTTGGGAAAGGCAGCGCAGGTGCCGGCGGCCAGCACTGTTTTGCCGTCATCTTCGATGAGCACGACTTCGCCCTCGAGCACCATGACGAACTCGTCCTCGTGGGAATGCCAGTGCCGCTGGGCCGACCAGGTGCCCGGAGGCAGGCGCGTGAGGTTGACGCCGAAGGCCGTCACGCCGCCGGCATCGCCCAGGCGCTGGCGGAGCCGGTCGGCCGACGGGGCCGCGAATGCGGCGGGGTAGCCGGTGCCTCTCCTGAAGGGAACGCCGGCGATGTCAGTCTTGGGCGTGGTGGCGCGCCGGCCTAGAAGCGGGCGCGCCACGCCACGCCCGCGGGGGGAATTGTCTCGCCCTGCCACGTCACCGGCTCGGGGCCGTAGTTGAAGGCGAAACGATGCGTGTCAGTATCGCGCAAGCGAAGGCCGTCCGGCAACCGCTCGGTTGCAACGCCGTGGGTGGTGCAGGCGTCGGTGACGATCCGGTCCCATAGCGCGTCATCGGGCCAGGCGCCGAGATAGGTCAGCCGGTCGGTGCCCATGAGCACCGGAGCGCCTGAGGCTGTGGCGAGGCGAACGGGCGCGGTGCCTTCGAGCTCTTCGAGCCAATGTCGAACGGCGCCTGTGGGCTCGGTGTCGGAGGCGATAAGGATCGTCTCGGAGGGCGGAAGGCTTTCGACGCGCGCCACCGTGACATCGAGGCCAGGGATCTGCGGCGGCAGGGGCACAGGGATCGCGAGCTCGGTCGTTTTGGCGTTGGTGCGGGGCCCGAGGATCACGGCGCCCCCGGCCGTTTCCAGCGCGGCCATGAGCGGGGGCGAAAGCGTGGCGAGGCCGGGGATCAGCACCAGGGCGTAGGCCGAGAGGTCGGCGATGTTGGGCGGCAAGATGTCGACCGAGAGGCCGGCGCGGCGGAGGGCGCGATAGGCCGAGAAGGCCAGGCGGAAATAGTCGAAGTCGGCGCCTTGGGGCTGCGTCTCCCAGGCCCAGGCCGAGGCATAGTCGAAGACGAGCGCGACGTGAGATTTGGCCGTGCCGACGGCGGGCATCTGTTCGATTTCGGCAGCCACCTGCTCAGCTTCGGCGAGGGCCGGCGCGGGGGCGCTGTCGGGGCGGAGGACCCCCGCATGCTGTTGTTCCTGGGCGAACGGGGCCTGGCGCCAGCGGAAGTAGCAGACGGTTTCGGCGCCGTGGGCGAAAGCCTCCCAGGCCCAGAGGCGGGCCATGCCGGGCAGAGGCGCGACGTTCCATGGCGCCCAGTTGACCGGCCCGGGCTGCTGTTCCATCACCCACCAGCGCCCCTTGGCGACTTCGCGGCTGTCGGCCTGGGCGCCGATTGTCCGGTAGAGGTCGTGGTGGAAGGCCTGCATATCGGGGTCGCCCTGGCGCAGGAACCGGGCCTTGTGCGCCTCGCTGGCCTCGAGCCGCTCGGACAGGAAGCCGATCGGATAGCTGTCCCAGCTGGCGATATCGAGATCGGCGCCCATGGCAAAATGGTCGAATGACAGCTCTCGGCCCATGTAATTGTGGATAAGCGGCGCGTCGGTATGGGCCCGGAGGATCTCGGTTTGGGCCCGGTTGAAGCGCACGACCATGTCAGACGAGAAACGCCGGAAGGCGAGCACGTGGGCCGGGTTGGGCTCGGTGACCGTGAGGTTTGGCAGGTCGATCTCGTCGAAGCTTGCGTACTCCATCGACCAAAAGACATTGCCCCAGGCGCGATTCAGCGCATCGGGCGACTGGTAGCGCTGGGCAAGCCAATCGCGGAACGCGCTCCGCGCGGCGTCGGAATAACTGAGCGTGGTGTCGTGGCAGCCATATTCGTTGTCAGTCTGCCAGGCGGCGACGCGGGCGTCAGGGCCATAGCGCTCGGCCAGCAGGCGAACGATGCGGCGGCATTCCTCGAGATAGCCGGCGTGCGAGAAGCAGTAGTGCCGGCGCGAGCCGAAGCCGCGGGGTCGCCCTTCCGCGTCGAAGGCCAGCATGTCGGGGTGGCGCGTGAGCATCCAGCGCGGAGGTGTTGCCGTGGGCGTGCCGAGGACGATCCGGAGGCCCACATCGGCCAGCGTGGCGATGGCGCGGTCGAGCCAGGCGAAGTCGAGCGAGCCTGGCGTGGGCTCGATCCGGGACCAGGCGAACTCGCCGATCCGGACCCAGGTGAGCCCGGCCTCGACCATGCGGCTTGCATCTTCGGCCCAGACCTCTTCGGGCCAGTGTTCGGGGTAATAGCAGGTGCCGAGGGTGCGCTTCATAGCAGGACCTGATGTTCGGGCTGGCCGGTTGCGACATTGGGAATGGCGAAGGTGGCGCCGTGGGTGGGTTCGGCGGCGCGGGTCTCCCGCGACAGGCCGTCGGCGGCGGACGTGACAAAGAGCGTGTCGAGTGTGGGGCCGCCAAAGGCCGGGCACGTCGCTTGGGTCGCGGGCACGGCGACGGCGCGCAGGAACCGGCCCTCGGGATTGTAGGCGGCGACGCGGCCCGCACCCCATTGGGCGTTCCACAGGATCCCGTCGGCATCGACCACGGCGCCGTCGGGCGCAAGGCCTTCGGCCGTGAGGTCGATATGGGGCTCGGCCTCGGCGGCTGGCCAGCCTGTTTCAGGATCGAGACGCTGGCGGCGGATGATCCCTGTGGGGGTGTCGGTGAAGTAGGCGACGCTCCGGTCGGGCGCGAAGCAGATCGCGTTGGGGATCGTGATCGCGCCGTGCAGGGTGTGCAGTTCGCCACGATAGTAGCGGGAGATGGCGCCCGCCCCGGGCTCGGCCCCGATGCCCATCGTGCCGATCCAGAACCCGCCCCACGGATCGGCCCGCCCGTCGTTGGAGCGGGTGACGGGGTTGTCGGCTTCGAGCGGGTGGATGTCGCGCGACCTGCCGGTCTCGAGATCGAACAGCATGAGGCGAGAGGCCGAGGCGATCATCAACTCGGTGTCAGAGACCCAACCGGCGGCTGAGACATACTCCGTGAATTGCCAGTGGCGGGTGTCGCCTCCCTCGCGGGTGAGCAGGCGGCGGGCCAGAATGTCGAACCAAAAGAGCTGCCCGCGCCCGGGGTGCCAGAGCGGGCCTTCGCCAAGGACGCAGGGTGTGGGATCGTAGATCTCGGCCGTGGCGGAGGCAGTGGCGGCGCGGGTCATGGGGCAGACGTCCTGGTGCGAGTCGTTGGGTCTGGAGCAGATCCTGTGGTTTGGCGGGTCGGGAATGAGCCGGTGGGTCTGGAGCCGATCCTGTACAAGGCCCGGGCGCTCAGGCCGTCACCGTTCCGTGCAAGGCATCCCAGGCGGCGGTGGCAGCGGCAGCCTTGCGCGCGACCATCGCCGCGTCGTCTCCCGGAGCATAGAGGGCCGATCCGATGCCGAAGCCTGCCGCGCCGGCGGCTGTCCAGGCTGCGAAGTTGGCGGGGCCGACGCCACCCACCGCATAGACCGGTATGTCGGGCGGCAGGACAGCGCCGATTGCTTTCAGGCCCTCGGGCCCAAGTTGGGCAGCGGGGAAGAGCTTGAGCGCATCGGCCCCGGCGCGCAGGGCGGCAAAGGCCTCGGTCGGGGTGAAGAAACCGGGATAACTGTGGAGGCCAAGCGCCTTGGTCGTCTCGATTACCTGTGTGTTGCAGTCGGGCGAGACGATCAGCCGTCCGCCCGCCGCATGTACATCGCGCACCTGGTCGGCGTTCAGGACGGTGCCCGCTCCGATGAGGGCTTTGTCGCTCAGCGCGTCGGCCAGCGTGGCGACGGAGGCCAGCGGATCGGGCGAGTTCAGCGGCACCTCGATACGGTCGATCCCCTGGTCGAGGAGGGCGCGGCCGATTCCGAGCGCCTCGGCGGGGCGGATGCCGCGCAGAATGGCAACGAGGGGGCGGCTCATGGGCGGGCTCCTGATGGGCATGCGGGCCGGGACATCATGGCGTGGGCTCCAGCACGGCCTGGGCGGCGGCGAGACCGGCGAGCACCATCGCGTCGCCTGGCGCCTCATCGGGCACAAGGCCCTGGAGGCGCAGGGCGGTCGTGTAGAGTTTCGACTGTGCCGGTGCGTCGACGACTGCCACCGCGTTGCCGAGCCAGTAGGGGCGGGCGGCGGCAAGCTCGGCGCCGACCAGCAGTCCCGAGGCGCGGGCGCGGGCGGTGCTGGGGGCAAGGCCGGTCAGGAGCCCTTCTGCGCGGAGGGCGAAGAGGCGGGCGGCCATTGCCTCGGGGCGTGCGATGGCATCGCTCAGCGCGTCAGCAAAGGCGGCGTCGTCCCAGCCGGGGCCGATCGTGTGCCGCAGGAGCGAGTGGTCGGACACCAGCGCAAAGAGCTCGCCGGTCATGAAGGTACGGAACGAGACGACCTCGCCGGCCGAGATTTGCGCCCATTTGGTGTGGGTTCCGGGCAAGCAGAGAACCCCGTCGAAGCCGGGCCGCGTCGCCAGGAAGCCCGCGATCTGAGTTTCCTCGCCGCGCATGACGTCAGGCGGGTTTTCCTGGCGGAGACCGGGCAGGACGCGGACGGCGATGCGAGGGTCGACGGTGGGCGCGATCACCGGGTCCGACGGGGGCGGTGCGGGGACAGGGCGGTAGGGCGCCTCGACCCAGCCCTGGCGAGAGCCGACCATGCCGCAGGCGACAACCTCGGTCTGCCCGGCCCCAAGCCAGGGCGAGACGAGATCGAGGAGCGCGGGCTCGAACCCGGCCCGGTCGAGCGTGCTCATCCCGGCCTCGGAGCTGACTTCTGCCTTGGGACGCGCATCGAGGCCGACGCCCGCCATGGCCCAAGCGCGCAGGCGCGAGGTGCCCCAGTCGACGGCGATCCAGTCGCAATAGGCGGTGTCGGCGGTCATCGGGCACGGGTCTCCGCGATGGGGGCGAACGGACGTGGTCGGGTCGGCGGTGCGCCGGCCTCGAGGCTTGGGCGCGCGCTCATCCGGTCACCACGACGCCGCCATCGACGGCCATGAGCTGACCGGTCATGGCGCGCGAGGCGGATGAGGCGAGAAAGAGGGTTGGGGCCACCATGTCCTCGGGCTTCAGATGGTCTTTCAGGCAGGCGCGGTCGAGATGGGCGGCGAGACTTTCGGGGCTCGACCACATATCGATCTGTTTCTGCGTCAAGACCCAGCCCGGCGCCAGCGCATTCACGCGGATCCGGTCGGGGCCGAATTCGCGGGCGAGCGACCGGGTCAGGGCCGTGATCGCGCCGTTGGCCGAGGTGTAAGCAGGGTACCCCGCGTTTCCCATCATGTAACTGATCGACGAGAAGTTAACGATCGAGCCGCCTCCGGCGGCGCGCATTCCGGCCACGACCGCCTGGGCGGCGAAGAAATAGGCCTTGAGGTTGATCGCCTGCGACCAGTCCCAGAATTCTTCGGTCACCTCTTCGGTCGTGTGGCGCTTGTCGTTTGCGGCATTGTTCACGAGCACGGTGACAGGGCCATTGACCTCGGCCGCCTCAGTCAGCGTCGCCTTGAGGCGAGGGATGTCGGTGATGTCGGCCTGCATGAAGTGGGGGCGCGTGCCGGTCTGCTCGGCCATCTCGTCGGCGAACGCCGAGGCATCGGACCGGCCGACGAACGCGACCTTCGCGCCCTGGCGCAGGAAGCCCTCGGTCAGGAGCGCGCCGATCCCAGAGCCGCCGCCGGTGACGTAGACAGAGGCGCCTTGAAGGTCGGGGAAGGTGGGCAAATCGGTCATCAATGGCTTTCGCGGTCGGGCAGGGCGGCATCGCGGCCGGTCAGAAAGTCGAGATCGGCGCCACGGTCGGCCTGTAATACGGTGTCGATGTAGAGCTTTTGATAGCCTCGCGTCTTGCGGGGCGGCTCGGGCGCCCAGGCGGAGCGGCGGGCGGCGAGTTCCTCCTCTGAGACCAAGAGCGAAAGCTCGCCTGTGCTGGCGGACAGGCGGATGCGGTCGCCGGTTTGCACCAGCGCAAGTGGGCCGCCGGCCTGCGCCTCTGGCGTCACATGCAGTACGACGGTGCCAAAGGCGGTGCCGGACATGCGCGCGTCGGAGACACGGATCATATCCTTGATCCCCTGTTTGATCAGGCGCGCGGGGATCGGCATGTTGCCGACCTCCGGCATGCCGGGATAGCCCTTGGGCCCGCAGCCCTTGAGGACGAGGATCGTGTCGGGCGTGACCGGCAGATCGTCGCGGTCGATGTTCGCCTTCATTTCTTCGATGCTCTCGAAGACATGGGCCGGCCCTTCATGCTCGAGGAGCACGTCGGTGGCGGCCGACGGCTTCACGATGGCGCCGTCGGGCGCGAGGTTGCCGCGGAGCACGCGGAGGCCGGCGGCGGGTTTGAGCGGGTCTGTGAGCGGGCGGATGACGTCGCGGTTGAAACATTCGGCGCCGTCGTAGTGGGCCGTTATGTCCTTGCCTAGGACGGTCTTGGCGGGTCGCAGCTGGTCCTTGAGTTCCGCGAGGACGGCGGGCATCCCGCCAGCATAGGCGAAGTCCTCCATCAAGTACGTGCCCGAGGGCATGCAGTTGACGAGGAGGGGAACCTCGGAGCCGATCTCGAAGTCTTCGAGCGTCAGGGGCACCTCGAGCCGGCCGGCGATGGCGAGGAGGTGCACTACCGCGTTGGTGGAACCGCCGACCGCCGCATTGGCCAGGATGGCGTTTTCGAGCGCGCCCTTGGTGAGGATGTCAGAGGGCTTGAGGCCCTCCTCCACCATTTCCACGATCCGCCGCCCGGTGTGGTGAGCGAGCGTCGTGCGGCGGGCGTCGACCGCGGGAAGCGCGGCGTTGGTAGGCAGCGCCATGCCCATCGCTTCGCAGAGCGAGGCCATGGTTGAGGCGGTGCCCATCGTCATGCAGACGCCGGCCGAGCGGGACATGCCACGCTCGGCCGCCATGAAATCGGCAAGCGTCATGTCGCCGGCGCGGACAGCCTCGGAGAACTTCCAGACGTCTGTGCCGGAGCCAATATCCTTGCCCTGCCACTTGCCGTTCAGCATCGGGCCCGACGACACAACGATGGCCGGCAGGTCGACCGAAGCAGCGCCCATGAGCTGGCCCGGCGTGGTCTTGTCGCATCCGCCAAGGAGCACGACGCCGTCGATCCCGTAGGCGCGGATCGATTCCTCGACATCCATGGCCAGGAGATTGCGAAAGAGCATCGCTGTCGGCTTCATCTGCGTCTCGCCGAGGGACATAACCGGGAACTCGACGGGAAACCCGCCAGCCTCCCAGACGCCGCGCTTCACCGCTTCGGCGAGGATGCGCAGGCCGCTGTTGCAGGGCGTGAGCTCGGACCAGGTGTTGCAGATCCCGATCACCGGGCGGCCGTCAAACGCCTCGTCGGGAAATCCCTGGTTCTTCATCCACGAGCGGTGGATGAAGCCGTCGCGGTCAAGCTTGCCATACCAGTGTGCCGAGCGGCGTTTGGTCATGTGCGCCGGCCCCTCTTTTGGACGCAGGCCCTGTGGCCGGCCGCGGGCGCGACTGCGAAGGATTGCGCGAACATTCTCACGCGGCCTTCCTCGGGCGGGCCCAGGCGGGGATCATGTCGCCATGGGCGGCCAGAAGGTCGTCCATCAGGGCGCGGATCTGGCGAAGGTCGAGCTCAGCCGCTGTGTGGGGGTCCATCATGGCGGCGTGGTGGAGATACTCGGCGTTCTCGTCGAGCAGGGCACGGACGGTGAGCTCCTGGACGTTGATCTGGTTGCGCATAAGGGCCACGAGCTGGGGTGGAATATCGTCGATCAAGGTCGGCTGGATGCCGTTTTTGTCGACAAGGCAGGGGGTTTCGACGGCCGCGCCGATGGGCAGCTGCGGGAGCTGGCCGCGGTTGGGCAGGTTGCCGTAGATTGCGAGGGGCGTATCCGTCACCACGGCGTTCATGAGGTCGGCGGCGAATTCGTGGCTCTTCGTCACTTCGATCGTGGGCCGCGAGGCGAGGGCGGCGGCCTGGGCGGCCCAGGCCTCTTGCTGCTCGACGCAGCGTGTGGGGTATTCGTCGAGTGGAATGCCGAAGCGTTCGATCAGATCGGGCCGGTCGCGCTTGATGAACCACGGCACGTATTCGGCAAAGTGCTCAGAACTCTCCGTGCAGAAATAGCCGAGCTGATCCATGACCTCGTAGCGGACATGGTTCGGGCAGCGGGGCATCAGAAGCGGTGGCTTCGGCAGGCGGCCGGAACGATAGCCCTCGCGGAGGCGGGGATAGAGGCACTGGCCGTTGTGCTCGAGGCGCAGGAAAAAGGCCACGTGGTTCACGCCTGCGACGCGGTAGAGGATCTCGTCTTTCGGCAGGTCGAGGTCGTGGGCAAGCTCTTCGACCGTGTTCTGGACGGAGTGGCAGAGGCCGACCTGCTTGAGGTCGGGGAAGCGCTCGGCCAGCGCCCAGGTGTGGATGGCCATCGGGTTGACGTATTGCAGGAGCGTGGCATCGGGGCAGAGGCGGACCATGTCTGCAGCGAGACTCCACAGATGCGGCACAGTTCGGAGCGCACGCATGATGCCGCCGACGCCGAGCGTGTCGCCGATGGTCTGGCGGAGACCGTGGGCCCTTGGGATCTCGAAGTCGATGAGGGTCGAGGGGCGGTAACCGCCTATCTGGAAGGCCGTGACGACGAAGTCGGCGCCGTCGAGGGCCGCCGCACGGTCGGCGGTGGCGGTGATGCGAGCAGGCGCATCCATGGTGGCGACCATCTTGCGCGCGACGCTCTCGCTTTCGGCGAGACGTTTGGCATCGATATCCATCAGCGCGACATGGGCGCCGGCGAGGGCCGGAAAGTGCAGCGCATCGCCCACGATGTTCTGCATGAAGATCGTGGAGCCGGCGCCGATGAAGGCGATCTTGGGGTAAGGCATCGGATCAGACTCCGTCGACGAGAGCCGCGTTAGCAGGGGGAGGCGTCCGCCCGGTTTCCTCGAGATATCGGATCACTTCACCGCCCCCAGGGTTAGACCGGCGATGAAGTGCCGCTGCATCAGGAAGAACATCAGGACGGGCGGCAGAGCGGCGACGATGGAGCCAGCCGACACGAGGTGCCAGGCGGCGATCCACTGCCCGTTGAGTGAGTAAAGGCCGGCCGTCACGGGCTGCGTCGTGGACGAGGTCGTCAGCACCGTGGCCCAGAAATAGTCGTTCCAGATGAAGGTGAAGACGAGGACCGAGAGCGCCGCGATGGCGGGCCGCATGAGCGGCAGGACGATGTACCAGTAAATCCGCCACTCGGCGACGCCCTCGACACGGGCCGCCTCGATCAGCTCATAAGGCAGGGCGCGGATGAAGTTGCGCATGAAGAGCGTGCAGAAGCCCGACTGGAAGGCGATGTGGAACAGAACGAGGCCGGTCGTCGTGTTGTAGAGGCCCATCGACACGGTCACGTCGCGGACTGGCACCATGAGGATCTGGAAGGGCACGAAGTTGCCCGCCACGAACAGGAAGAAGATCAGAAGGTTGCCCCTGAAGCGGTAGATGCCGAGGGCAAAGCCGGTCATCGTGGAGATCGCGACGGCGCCGATCACCGTCGGGATCGTCACCTTGAAGGAATTCCAGATGTACTGTCCGATGGGAGAGTTCTGGAAGATCTCGGCGTAGTTCGACCAGGCGATGGCCGAGGGCCAGCCGAAATAGTTGCCGGCGGCGAGGTCGGACGGCGGTCGCAGAGAGGTGATCGCCACGCCGAGGAGGGGCAGAAGCCACAGCAAAAGCGCGATGGGCAGGGCCACCTTGTAGGCGATCTGGGCGGCGTCAGACTGCTGCTGGATCGGGCGGGGAAACATCTTAGGCCTCCTCTCGGGGGGCTAGGGCGGTCTGCGCCTTTTTCGGCAGGCCGGACCGGATCGTGTCGTAGGAGACGTGGAGGCGGTGGCGCAGCTCGTCTTGCGGGCAGGTGCTGGGCAGGCGGATCCAGGAGCGATGGAAGTAAGGCGCCTTGGAGCCCACACCGGCATCGATCAGCATGGCGGCATTCTCGGTCGACGGCGTCTTGACGGCCACGCCGTCGATCTTGTCGCCGAAGGTTGCGAACATCTTGCCGCCGACCTTCCAGCTGTCGAGATCGCCCTGCGCGGGATCGGAGGCTTCGGCGCCCGGCAAGGGCGCGCAGATCGCATCGACCCGCTGGCGGAAGGTGGCCATCAGTAGCCCTCCCGCTCGTCGGAGATCATCTTCCAGATGAAGCCCGAGATGAAGACCATCATGATGAGGAAGAGGATGACGGCGATCGCGGCGCCATAGCCCATGCGGTAGCCATACTCCGAAAGGGCCTGCTCATACATGTAGAACGAAAGGACCCGCGAGGAGCCGAACGGACCGCCATCGGTCATGATCGAGACGAGATCGAAGCTGCGCAGCGCGCCGATCACGGTCACGACGACGGCTATGAAGGTGGCGGGGCGCAGCTGGGGCAGGATCACATACCAGAGCATCGCCATCCCCTTGGCCCCATCGAGGCGCGCGGCCTCGACCTGGTCGGGCGAGACGTTGTTGAGCCCGGTCAGATAAAGGATCATGCAATAGGCGATCTGGGGCCAGAGGCCGGCGGCGATGATCCCGTAGGTGACGAGATCTGGGTCGGCCAGGATCGCGACGCCTTCGCCCGTGACCCATTCGATCAACTGATAGAAGAGGCCGAAGCCCGGCGCGTAGAACCACGAGAACATCAGGCCGACGACGACCTGGCTGATCACGAAGGGGAAGAAGAACAGCGACTTGTAGAGGCGGATCCCGAAGACCGTCTGATTGAGGAAGAGCGCGATGCCGAGCCCCGCGGGCACGGCCAGCATATAGAGGACGAGCCACAGGACGTTGTTCCAGAGCGAGGTATAGAACGCGTCATCGTCGAACAGTTCGGAATAGTTGGCCCAGCCGACCCATTCGGCGTCGGACAGCCCGTCCCAATCGTAGAAGCTGATCGAGAAGCTGTCGAAGATCGGCCAGATCACGTAGAACGCGAACATCGCGATGCCCGGCGCAAGGAAGAGCCACGGCGTCACGCGGATCTGGTTCTGCCGCCACCACGAGCGGGCCGGGGCGTCTTCGGTTGGGATGGTGGCCTGTGCCATGGGACTGGTCTCGCCTTGTGCCAGGTGTCAGAGGACGTCGGGAAAGAAGCTTCCGCGTCCGTCCGGTGTTAGATCTAGGAGGCCCCAGATCGGCCAGGTCGTGTCGAGATGCCGGGGGTGGCCCTCAAGGTCGGCCCGTTCGATCTCACTGCCCCAGAAATGGCGGATCGTGGCGCCATCCCGAACGAAGACATTGAGGAACGTGTGCTGCTCGCCATCGGGCGTCTCGCCGTAGTAGCGCAGCATGTAGTCGGTGCCCGCGGCCGAGAGGAAGCGCACGTTGCTCCAGCCTCGAGCGTCAGCCAGCGCCTGCAGTCTTTCGGGCTGCGCGGAAGACACGCAGGCGAATGCGGCCCGCTGCGTGATCAGGGCAAGCTGACCGTTCCAGCCATCGAGAAGGCTGGTACAGCCGGGGCAGGGCCGGGCATCGGCGGCCGCGCGATACATGAACGCGTAGAGGATCAGCGTGTCATGGGGGCCGAAGAGCGACGACAGCGTTCCAGGAGATCCGTCTGTTCGGTGAAACACGTAGTCTTCAGGGATCTCGCCGCCCTTAGGCAGTTTGCGCCGCTCGGCTGCAACCTCTTCGAGATGTTGCCGGAGTGCGATCTCGGACTGAAGCAGCGCGTCGCGCGCCGACCGATAGGCAGTGGATTCGTTCGGAAACGAGAGGGCCATGGCGGTGTTCCGGGCCAATGGATGCGAACCCGGGCGCCGCATGGGGCGCCCGGGGGCGTGATCGCGATCAGTAGATGCGCTGGCGCATCTTCTCGAGGCGCTCGAGGATGTTGTCGAGCTGGTCAGGCTGCACCATGAACTGCTGGAAGCCTTCCATGCCGGCCTTGGCCATCTCGGCCGGCGCGTCGCGGTCGAAGAACTGGGCAATGCCGCCGGGTGTGGTGGACAGAAGCTCGAAGCCTGCCTGGATGAACGGATCGTCGGACACTTCGCTGTCCTTGTTGATCGGCAGCTGGCCCATCGCCGCGTTGATCGTGGTCTGGCTCTCGGCAGACGCGATGAAGGCGAGGAACTTCTTGGCGTCCTCGACATTCTCGGCACCGGCCGGGATGTGGACCGTGTCGGTCGGCGCCTCTTCGGCACGCGGCACGTCGGGGTTGATCGTCGGGAAGGGCATGAAGCCGAGCGTGTCGTCGGTCATTCCGCCTTCCTTGAACACCGACACCGCGAAGTTGCCCATGACATAGTTCGCAGCTTCGCCCTTGACGAAGAGCGCAGCGGCGTCCTGCCAGTCGAGCGCGGCATGGTTCTTGGTGATGTAGCCTGGATCCACCAGCTTGGCCCATTCGGCGAATGTGGCTTTCACGCGATCATCGGTCCATGCCACGTCGCCCGAGGTGAGGGCCATGTGGAACTCGTAGCCGTTGGTGCGCAGGTTCAGGTAGTCGAAGATCCCCGCGCCCGGCCACAGCGCCTTGGTGCCGGTGGTCAGGCAGTCGATGCCGGCCTCGGTGAAGGCGGCGCAGTTGGCGACGAACTCATCAAAGGTCTCGGGCACCTCGACGCCGGCGGCCGCATAGGCCTCTTTGTTATAGTAGATGCCCCACTGGTAGTACGTGTAGGGGACGCCCCACTTCTTGCCATCGATGGTCATCGAGGCGGCGGCGGAGGCAAGGCTGTCGTTCAGCCCGTTCTCTTCCCACACATCGGTGACGTCCATGAACTGGCCTGAGTTCACGAAGGGCGCCATCCGGTTGCCCGCATACCAGTTCGCCAGATCCGGCGCGTCGGCGGTCAGGAAGTTGCGGATCGATGTCTTGTAGCCTTCGTGGTCGAAGTTCTGCAGGACAACATCGATCTCAGGGTTCGCGGCTTCGAACTTGGAGATCACCTCTTCCATCGCGGCGAGCGGTGCCGGGTCGAAGTCGGCGTAGTAGGTGAGCGTGCGCTTGTCTTGAGCGAGCGCAGCCGTGCCCGCGACAGCCGCGAGCGCCAGCGTCGCGACGGACGCCTTCATCGTGGAACGCATGAGATCCTCCCTGGGCGTTTCCATATGCTGGGCTCCGCTTGTGTGGGCGGTCTCGGTGTTTCCGAGAAGTTCCACATGTTGAAACCCGGTTTCTTATGTTGAAAACTGTGCCGCGACTCGGCTATGCATGTCAACAGGGTTGCACGTGGCGCCGGAAGATGCGCCCGGCACCCATGGGAGGAGAGAATGGCCGAACGCGGCGACGGGACGGTGGGCAAAGCGCTGGAGGTGTTGGACCTCGTGGCAGCGCGCGGCCACCCTGTGCGCTTCAGCGAACTGCTGGCCGACGCACCGTTCCCGAAAGCGACGCTTTACCGGTTTCTGCAGACGCTGGTGAGCCAGGGGATGCTGGCCTACGACTCCGACTACGGGACCTATACACTGGGTCTGCGCCTGGTGCGTCTGGCCCATGCGGCCTGGGCGTCGTCGTCGCTTGCGCCAATTGCGCGACCATATCTGGATACGCTGTCGGCGCGGCTGCGCGAGACGGTGCATCTGGCGCAGCTCGATCACGGACAGGTCCTCTATGTCGACAAGCGCAATGCGCACCGGCCGCTGCCGATGTTTTCGGACGCGGGCAAGGTGGGGCCGGCCTATTGCACGGGCGTGGGCAAGGCGATGCTGGCCTATCTGCCGGAGGCCGAGCTTGACCAGATCCTGCCGCAGCAGAGCTTTCACCGCTTCACCGAGCGGACCTTCGCCGATGCCGCCGTGCTGCGGGCCGAGCTAGGCGTGATTCGGGCCCGGGGCCATGCGTTCGACGACGAGGAACATGAGCCGGGCATCATCTGCGTCGCCGTGCCGGTGCTGACGCGCGCGGGCCGCGTGCTCGGCGCGTTGTCGGTGACGAGCTCGACGGAGCGGACCGATCTAGCGGGGCTCGCGGCGCTGGCGCCGGACCTCAAGGACACCGCCGCGGGGATCGCGGCGGCGACGGAGAATTGGCGTTTCCCGGAGGAAGCGCAGCTGAGAGAGGCGGGGGAGTAACGCAATGTCCGGCGTGAGCCTAAACCAGGTTGTGAAGAAGTACGGAGAAACGCAGGTGATCCACGGCGTGGACCTGCAGATCGAGCACGGCGAGTTCTGTGTCTTCGTCGGCCCCTCGGGCTGCGGCAAGTCGACGCTCCTGCGCATGGTGGCCGGTCTGGAGGAGACCACCGACGGCAAGATCGCCATCGGGGCGCGGGATGTCACACGGCTCGACCCCGCCGATCGCGGCGTGGCGATGGTGTTTCAGACCTACGCCCTCTATCCGCACATGACCGTGGCTGAAAACATGGGCTTTGGCCTGAAAATGACCGGCCATGCGAAATCGGAGATCGATGGCAAGGTTGGCGAGGCCGCGAAGATCCTCAAGCTCGACCCGCTTCTGGAGCGCAAGCCCAAGGCGCTATCGGGCGGGCAGCGGCAGCGTGTGGCGATTGGCCGGGCCATCGTGCGGGGCCCCGAAGTGTTTCTGTTCGACGAGCCTTTGTCGAACCTCGATGCGGAACTGCGCGTCGAGATGCGGGTCGAGATCGCGCGGCTGCACCAGGAGATCGGGGCGACGATGATCTATGTCACCCACGATCAGGTCGAGGCGATGACGATGGCCGACAAGATTGTGGTGCTGCGGGCCGGCAAGATCGAGCAGGTCGGCGCGCCGATGGACCTCTATCGCGACCCCGACAACCGGTTTGTGGCGGGCTTCATCGGGTCGCCGGCGATGAATTTCTTGTCCGGAACGGGGGCCGGTGCCGCGGGGGTTGAGGTTCCGGGTCTGGCGCAGACCGTGCCGACGGAAATCACCGTGGCAAAGGGTCGGACGGTTGAGCTGGGCCTGCGGCCCGAACATGCGGGCATCGATCCGGCCGGCGACACCCATACCGTCGATCTGACCGAAGCGCTCGGGGGCGTGAGCTATGCCTATCTGATCGGTCCGGGCGGGGCGCGCCTGATCGTCGAGGAGCGGGGCGATGTGCGAAGCCGCGCGGGCGACCGGGTCGGGCTGACATTCGACCCGGCGCGCGCCTATCTGTTCGACGCCGACAGTGGTGTGCGGCTGCGCTGAGCGCCGCTAGATCGGGCCTTGTTGCGCGAGGCGCGACAAGTCTTCAGGCCGGTCGACATCGGCAAGAATCTCGGGATCGGCGCGAACGAGGGCGCGTGCGGGCAGATCCCGCAGGAGCGCGCCGGCGCCGCGATCACCGGTGAGCGCTTCGAGCGCTGAGAACAGGGCAGCGGGAAAGCAGGCCGGCGGCATCACTTGAGTGCCATCGGTTGCAGCGGTGGGCTGGCCTGGCGCTTCGGCCGCAACCGACGCGACGGCGTTCAGGAGGGCTGGGGTGACGCGCGGCATGTCGCCGAGCGCGATAAGCGAGGCGGGTGCGCCTAGGGCCCGCAGCCGTGCGATTCCGGCCGTGAGGCTGGCCGATTGGGCCGGCGCCTCGGGCCCCGGCTGCACGATGATGAAGTCGGGCAGGAGGGAGGCGACCCGGGCGCTGTCGACCACGGCCACCAGCGGAGCTGCGCCCGAGGCCGCGAGCGCCTGGGCGGCATGAGTGACAAGGGGAGCGCCCTCGAGCGGAGCGAGGAGCTTATCTGCCGGGCCGAAGCGTCGGGATTGGCCCGCGGCGAGGAGGAGGCCGGCACAGGGCAACTTGTCGGAGCTGGTTGCGGGCGAGTTCATTCGGTGTTGCTCCAGTGAGTGGCGTCGAGCACGGCGATGAGATTTGTGCGCGGAGCACTCCACGGAACTGGCGGGAACGGCGGGCGGGGTAACGCATGCAACACGGGGCGGAGATCGGTGTTCTGACCGACCCAGCGGCCAAGAGGGAAGCCTGCCGCGCTATCACGCGCACCCTTCCCGAGTGGTTCGGCCGCCCGGAGGCGAACGCCGCCTATGCCGACGGCATGGCACATAGGGATGTGCTGGCGGCGAACCTCGGCGGCGCTGTCGTGGCCGTGCTCGCCACGGAGGTGCGGTTTGTGGTGACACTTGAGCTGTGGTGGCTGGGCGTCCGGCGCGATCTGCATCGGCGCGGGATCGGGACGGCGCTCGTGGCGCGCGCCTGTGACCAAGCGCGCCAGGCGGGTCTGCGCTATGCTGCAGTCAGTACGCTTGGACCCTCTTGGCCGGACGCAAACTACGCCGCAACCCGCGCGTTTTACGCCGCGATGGGCTTTGCGCCGATTGTGGAGGTGGAGACCGGCGCGACATCGATCCCGATGATCTGGATGGTGCGCGCGCTGTGAGGGATGCGTCGTGCGCTTGGGAACGGACATCGGTGAGGTGCTGGTCACCCGCGCGTTCTCAGGCCGGCGCGGCGACCGAGGCACGGGCGGCCTTGGGGACCTCTGTAGACCGCATCGCCTTGTCGAGGACTTCGGCGAGGACCGAAACGGCAAGGGTGCCAGCGTCGCGGGCGGACGGGATCAGGCCCACGGGGCCGTGGAGACGGGCGCGGGCCTCGGCGCTGACGCCCATCGCTTCCAGCATCAGGAGGCGCGCGTCGCGGGCACGTTGGCTGCCTTGCGCGCCGATATAGAAGGCCGATGTGGCCAGCGCGCCCTCAAGGATCGGCGGCTCCCAATCGTGGTCGTGGAAGAAGAGCACAATGGCGGTGCGGTCGTCGGCGCCGAGATCGTTGGGGTAAGCCTGCAGCACAAGTTCGCGCGTCGGGCAGCCGGCGGCGGCACCGTCAGCGAGCGTTTCGGGGTCGGGCGACAGAAGCACGTTCGGGTAGCCGGCGGATTGCACCAGGGCGGCGAAGGTGGCGGCTTCGGGGCCCTTGCCGAAGACGAAGAACCGGATGTCTGGGACGTAGCGGATGCGCAGGGTGTCGGCCGTGCGCCCGGTCTCTCCGGTGCTGACCAGAGCCATCGCGCCGGTGGCGATATCGATCTCGAGCGTGCAGGGGCGGCGGGCCGCGCGGTGCTGGGCGACCTGTGCCAGTGCTGTTCGGTCGGGCCGCGGCAGGAGGAGGATGTCGAGCCCGCCGCCGCAGGGCAGCTGGATGTCGATGAAGGGTGAGCCGCGGCCATACCGAATGAGACGGGGCACGCCGGCCTGTGCAGCCTCCATCGCCTGCAGCGCGATGTCGCTTTCCACGCAGCCCGACGACAGGGTGCCCGCACGCTCGGCCTCGGAAAAAACGGCCATGGCGGCGCCGACCGGGCGGTAGGACGGCCCTTCGACGCCCGCGATCACGGCAAGGACGGCGTCTTCTGGGGCATCGAGGAGCGCCGCAATCGGATCGCGGTCGCGGGTGAAATTGGGGGTGTGACTGGTCATTGGCGCTCTCCGTAGGCCCCTAAGGATGGGGGGAGAGGCGAGCCTCGGCAAGGGCGGGACGTGTGTGCCCCCGTGCACAGCCAGATTTGTGACCGCCCAGTGGGCCCGTGGAGCGGAGCTTCAAGGAGCGCGACGCGGGCCACGGCATGGACAGCGGCGGGGGCCGGACCTAAGACTTGGGGTTCACCGGGGGAGGACGCGCGTGGCATTGCCAACCGGCATCGAGAGCACCGTCTCAGAGCTT
This sequence comes from Pseudomonadota bacterium, assembly GCA_039822045.1. Lineage (GTDB taxonomy): Bacteria > Pseudomonadota > Alphaproteobacteria > Rhodobacterales > Rhodobacteraceae > HLUCCA09. Next base: position 22,554 of record JBCBMY010000016.1, read on the forward strand.
CAGTCTGTGGGGTATGTTTGTGGCAAGGGCCTGGGCACGGTGGCCTATCTGGCCCTGCGCCTGGGCAAGCCCTTGTTTCTGGAGGGCGAGGCGGGCGTCGGCAAGACCGAGATCGCCAAGGCATTGGCCGCCGCGCTGGGGCGCCGGCTGATCCGGCTGCAATGCTATGAGGGGCTAGACGCGGCGGCGGCGCTCTATGAGTGGAACTTCGCAGGCCAGATGGTGGCAATTCGGACGGCCGAGGCGGCGGGTACCGTCGCGGGAGGCGTGTCGGACGGCGAGGCCGATCGGGCGGCATTGAAGGCGGAGCTCTTCACCGAGGAATATCTGATCCGGCGGCCACTGCTGGAGGCGTTGGCGCCCGATCCGGCCGGTCCGCCGGTCCTGCTGATCGACGAGGTGGACCGGACCGACGAGCCGTTCGAGGCGTTTCTGCTCGAGGTCCTGTCGGACTTTCAGGTGACGATCCCTGAGCTCGGCGTGGTGCAGGCGTCCGAACCACCCATCGTTGTGCTGACCTCGAACCGGACCCGCGAGGTGCATGACGCGCTGAAGCGGAGGTGCCTCTATCATTGGGTGGATTATCCGGAGTTTGAACAGGAGTTGCGGATCCTGACGACGCGGGTGCCCGAGGCATCGGAGACCCTGTCGCGCGAGATCGTGGCCTTTGTTCATGCGCTGCGGGGAGACGATCTGTTCAAGGCGCCCGGGGTCGCTGAGGCGATCGACTGGGCCCGATGCTTGGTGGCGCTCGATATCGTGGCGTTGTCGCCCGAGGTCGTGGGCGACACGCTGGGCGCAGTGCTGAAGTATCAAGACGATATCGCCAGAATCGCAGGCGCCGAGACGACGCGGATCTTGGACGCCGCACGGGGCTCGGCGGCCATGGACGCTCCAATGGGGGCGGGTTCGGCAGCCCAGTGAGCGGCGAGCCGGTCAATGGTGGCTCGGCGGGCGACCGTGCGCCCGGTGAGGCGTCGGTGTCGCAGCGTGTGAACCGGGATGTAGAGGACATCGACGGCCGGCTCGTTGAGAACATCCTGCATTTCGTGCGCGCACTGCGCAAAGCCGGCGTCAAGGCCGGGCCGGCGCAGGTGGAAACGGCAATCCGGGCGGTTGCGGCCGTGGGCTTCACCAAGCGCGAGGATTTCTATCACACCCTCCGCGCGACCCTGGTGACCAAGGCGAGCGATCTGGAGGTGTTCCACCAGGCGTTCAGCATGTTCTGGCGCGATCCCGACTTTCTGGAGCAGATGCTGCATATGCTATCGCCCTCGGTGCGGAGCGACGCCACGCCGCCCAAGGCCAAGGCGGCCGACCGGCGGGCCTCGGAGGCGCTCGGGCAGGCTCCGGACAGGCCGGCGCCCGAGCGGCAGCCTTCGGAGGTGGAGCGTGACATGCGGTTTTCCATGTCCGAGCGCGAAACGATCCGAGCGATGGATTTTGAGCAGATGAGCGCCGACGAACTGGCCGAGGCGGCCCGCGCGATCAAAGGCCTGCGCCTGCCGGTGCCGCGCCTGCCCGCGCGGCGCGCGCGCGCGGTGACGAGTGGCGGACGTGCGGACGCCCGGGCGACGGTGCGGGCGGCCCTGCGCCGGGGGGGCGAGATCCACCGTATCGCGCGCAAGGCGCCGGCCACCAAGGCGCCCGATCTTGTGGCGCTGTGCGACATCTCGGGCTCGATGTCGGTCTATTCACGTATGATCCTGCGGTTTCTGCACACGCTGGCGCATGCGCCGGAAACGGGCTGGGGGCGCGCCTATGCCTTCACCTTTGGAACGACGCTCACCAATGTCTCGCGCGCGCTCAGCCGGGCGGACCCCGATGTTGCGCTCGCACAGATCGGGCACGAGGCGCGCGACTGGGAGGGCGGCACGCGGATCGGCCCGGCCCTGGAGCGCTTCAACAAGGACTGGTCGCGCCGGGTGCTGGCGCGCGGCGGCGTGGTGCTGCTGATCACCGATGGGTTGGAGCGTGGGGCGCCAGACATCCTGTCGGCCCAGGTCGAGCGGCTCAGCCTGTCGGCCCGCCGCCTCGTATGGCTGAACCCGCTCTTGCGCTGGGACGAGTTTGTGCCGCAGGCGCGGGGCGTTCGGGCGATCCTGCCGTGGGTCGACAGCTTTCACGCCTGCCACTCGCTGGACCGGCTGGAGGATCTGACCGACGCGCTGGGGCAGCCTGGCCTGCGCGACAAAATGCTCGCGCTGATGGATCGGTCCGAGCGCATGGGGGGCGCAACAGGCGCAGGCCCCTGAAAGCGCTTGCTTTGGCTTTTCAGCCGCCTAGGCTCAGATCCATAGCAAGCGAGCCAGAGCGCCAAGGGCTGAGCGGCACCGCCGCGCCCCCTTCGGCCATTGAGCCCGCCAAAGGGGAGGATACCATGACCAAGCTCACCATGACGGTGAACGGCAAGGCAGTGAGTCGCGATGTGCCGGACGGCACGCTCCTGTCAGATTTCTTGCGCGAAGACCTAAGGCTGACCGGCACCCATGTGGGCTGTGACACGAGCCAGTGCGGCGCCTGCGTGGTGCATGTGGACGGGCGCGCAGTGAAGGCATGCACGGCCCTGGCCGTTGCCATGGATGGCGCGTCCGTGACCACCATCGAGGGCATCGGGGATGCCAGCGCGATGCATCCGATGCAGGCGGCCTTCAAGGAGAATCACGGGCTTCAGTGCGGCTTCTGCACACCGGGCATGGTGATGGCCGGCATCGACATGGTGAACCGCTATGCCGAGGAGGGCCGGGTGCTCGACGAGGCGGCGATCCGCCACGAGCTGGAAGGCAACATCTGCCGGTGCACGGGCTACCACAACATCGTCAAGGCCATCGCCGAGGCCGCCGCCGAAATGAGCGGCGCCGCGCAGGCCGCAGAATAGGGGAGATGCGAGAGATGAGCGAAGGGATTGGCGCACGCGCGAAGCGCAAGGAAGACAAGCGGTTTCTGCTCGGCAAGGGCAAGTACACAGACGACATTCGTATGGACAATCAGGCCTACGCCGCCTTTGTCCGCTCGCCCGTGGCATCGGCCCGGATCAAGGGCATCGACTCCTCGGCCGCGCTGGCCATGGACGGAGTGATTTCCGTCCATACCGGGCCTGAGCTGAAAGAGGCCGGGATCGGCGACATCATCACCGGCTGGGCGATCACCTCGAAGGACGGCACGCCCATGCAGTGCGGGGTCTGGAACCCGCTGGTGACGGAATATGCCCGCTATGTGGGCGACGCGATCGCGATCGTCGTGGCCGAGACGCCGGAGATTGCCCGCGCCGCAGCCGAGGTGATCGAGGTGGACATGGACACGCTGCCGGCGGCCGTTTTCGCCGACAAGGCGCTGGAGGACGGCGCGCCGCAGGTGCACGAGAACGTGCCGGGCAATCTGATCTTCAACTGGGAGCTGGGCGACGAGGCCGCCACGACCGCCGCGTTCGAGGGCGCGCATCACGTGACCGAGCTCGACATCATCAACAACCGGCTCGCGCCCAATGCGATCGAACCGCGCTCTGCTGTGGCCGTGTTTGACGAGGCCGAGGACCGCTACACGCTCTACAGCACGAGCCAGAATCCGCATGTGGCCCGTCTGGTCTTGAGCGCGTTCTATAACGTCGCGCCCGAGCACAAACTGCGCGTCATCGCGCCGGATGTGGGCGGCGGCTTTGGCTCTAAGATCTATATCTACCCCGAGGAAATCGCCTGCCTTTTCGCGTCGATGAAGACCAACCGGTCGATCAAGTGGACGGCGCAGCGGACCGAGAGCTTCCAGACCGACGCGCATGCCCGCGACCATGTGACGAAGGCCAAGATGGCGTTCGATGCCGACGGCAAGATGCTTGGCTTCCACGTCGATACGATTGCCAATATCGGGGCCTATGTGTCGCTCTTTGCGACGGCCACGCCGACCTACCTCTATGGGACCCTCTGGTCGGGCACCTATCAGATCCCCGCGATCTATGGGACGGTGCGCGCGGTCCACACCAACACGGTGCCGGTCGATGCCTATCGCGGTGCGGGGCGGCCCGAGGCGACCTATATGCTCGAGCGCATGGTGGAGAAGGCCGCGCGCGAGATGGGGATGGACCCGGCCGAATTGCGCCGGAAGAACTTCATCAGCGAGTTCCCGTACCAGACGCCAGTGCTCCTGCAGTATGACAGCGGCGACTTCTTCAGTGCGCTCGACAAGGCACAGGCGGCGGCGGACGTCGCCGGCTTCCCGGCGCGGAAGGCCGAGGCGGCAGCGCGCGGCAAGCTGCGCGGCATGGGCTATTCGACCTTCATCGAAGCCTGCGGGCTGGCGCCGTCGGCGGCGGCCGGGTCGCTCGGCTCGGCCGTGGGCCTCTGGGAAAGCGCGGAGGTGCGGGTGAACCCGGTCGGCACGATCGAGGTGCTGGCGGGCGGTCACAGCCACGGACAGGGTCACGAGACGACCTATGCCCAATTGGTGGCCGATCGCCTAGGAGTGCCGATGGACAATGTCGAGATCATCCATGGCGACACCGACAAGGTGCAGTTCGGCATGGGGACCTATGGCTCGCGCTCTGGCCCCGTTGGCCTATCCGCCGTGTCCAAGGCGCTGGAAAAGGTCGAAGCCAAGGCTAAGAAGCTCGCCGCGCATCTGCTCGAGGCGTCCGATGAGGACGTTGTGATCGAGGGGGGCGAGGTGAAGGTGGCCGGCACCGACAAGAAGCTTGCCTGGCACGAGGTGGCCCTGGCCGCCTATATCTCGCACAACATGCCCGAGGGTATGGAGCCCGGGCTGAAGGAGACGGCCTTCTTCGATCCGGTGAACTTCTCGTTCCCGTCGGGCGCGCTGATCTGCGAGGTCGAGGTGGACCCCGAGACGGGCGTGACCGAGATCGCCCAGTTCGTCACAGCCGACGATTTCGGCGTGATCATCAATCCGATGATCGTGGAAGGCCAGGTGCATGGCGGGGTGACACAGGGCATCGGTCAGGCGCTGTGCGAAGGCGTGGTCTATGACGAAAGCGGGCAGCTCCTGACCGGCTCGTATATGGATTACCGCATGCCGCGGGCCGATGACGTGCCGAGCTACACGATCGACCACAGCTCCACGCCGTCGCCCACGAATCCGCTGGGGATGAAGGGCTGTGGCGAAGCTGGGGCAATTGGATCTCCGCCGGCTGTGATCAACGCCGTCATCGACGCTATTGGAACCGACGATCTGCAGATGCCTGCCACGCCGCAAGCGGTGTGGACGGCGCTGCAGAAGGCTCAGACCGCCGTTGCGGCCGAGTGAGGGAGGACGAGATGAAGTATCATAAGCCAGAGACCCTTGCCGAAGCCGTGGCTGATCTGAAGGCCGACGACGAGGCCAAGCCGCTGTCGGGCGGCCAAACCCTGTTGCCGACGATCAAGCAGCGGTTGGCGGATCCGTCAGTTCTGATCGATGTGCGGGGCCTGCCCGGCATGGTCGGCATATCGCGCGAGGGCGATACGCTGGTCATCGGCGCGGGTACGACCCATGCGGCGGTGGCGAGCGATGCTGCGGTCAACGCGGCGATCCCGGGCCTTGCGCGGCTTGCCGGCGGGATCGGCGACCCGGCGGTGCGCCATATGGGCACGATCGGCGGATCGGTGGCCAACAACGATCCGGCGGCGGACTATCCCGCCGCTGTGCTCGGCCTCGGCGCCACGGTCGTGACCGACCGGCGCGAGATCGCGGCGGACGACTTCTTTGAGGGGATGTTCGCCACAGCGCTGGACGAGGCCGAGGTCATCACCGCCATCCGCTTTCCGGTGCCGGAGAAGGCGGCCTATGCCAAGTTTCCCAACCCAGCCTCGCGCTATGCCCTCGTCGGCGTGTTCGTGGCTGTGACGGGTGGCAAGGTGCGTGTGGCCGTCACCGGTGCAAGCGGGGATGGAGTGCAGCTTGTGTCGCCCCTCCAGGACCAACTCGACGGGTCGTTCACGGCCGCCGCGGTCGATGCTGCGGAGGTGAGCGAAGACGGTCTGATGACCGACATGCATGCCTCGGCCGCCTATCGCGCGCATCTGATCAAGGTGATGGCCAAGCGCGCCGTGATCGCTGCCGGCTAGCCCTGACGTCTGACCAAAGTGAAACCGCCGGCCCCAGGGGCCGGCGGTTTTGCTTGTCTTGTCGGCCCGGCGGAGCCGGGCGCGCCGGGCGTCAGGCCAGGAACGACAGGTCGTCGGACAGCGCCGATTCGTCGGTGAAACCTTCGAGCGTCAGGGTGTGGCCCGAACTCCAGGACAGTTCGAGGTCCTGCCCGCCGTTCACCAGCTGGAACGTGTCGTAGGTGCTCATCACCTGCAGCGTATCGACGTCGTCGACGAAGTCCTCGATGACGTCGTGGTTCACCGCGAGGCTGTTGTCGAAGACGAAGATGTCTGCGCCGTCGCCACCTTCGAGCGTGTCGTCATCCTCGCCGCCGACCAGGGTGTCGGCGCCGTCGCCGCCCTCAAGCACGTCGTTGCCCGCAAGGCCCAGGAGCGTGTTGCCGAGGTCGTTGGCGTTGAGCGTTTCACCCAAGCTGGAGCCTGTCGCAGTTGTTGCCGAGCCGGCGAGGGTCAGCGTTTCGATGCCGGCGCCGATGGTGAGGTCGATCGAGGAGATCACGGTGTCGGAGCCCGATCCGTCGGTCTCGTCGACCACATCGTTGACGCTGTCGACATAGTAGGTGTCGTCGCCGTCGCCGCCCAACATGTTGTCGGAGCTAGCGCCGCCATCGAGCGTGTCGTTGCCCGATCCGCCCATCAGCGTGTCCTCGCCGCCGAGGCCCGACAACATGTTGCCGACGTCGTTTGCGATGAGCGTTTCGCCCGCGCTGGAGCCGGTGCCGGTGGTCGCGGAGCCGGCGAGGATCAGGGTCTCGACGCCATCGGCGATGGTGTAGTCGACGCTCGCGGTGATGGTGTCGTTGCCCGACCCCTCGCTTTCGTCGACATCATCGTTGACGTTGTCGACGATGTAGCTGTCGTCGCCGGCGCCACCTTCCATGTCGTCGGCGCCAGTGCCGCCGTCGAGCGTGTCGTTGCCTTCGCCACCCAGCAGGGTGTCGTTGCCCGAACCACCTTCGAGGTCGTCATCGCCGTCGCCGCCGTCGAGCGAGTCGTCCTGGGACCCGCCGTCGAGCTCGTCGTGGCCGCCTTGGCCGAGGAGGACGTCCTCGCCCGTGCCGCCCGTCAGCGTGTCGCCGTTCTTGCCGCCATCGAGCGTGTCGTCGCCGTTGCCGCCGTCCAGCATGTCGGTGCCGGCGCCGCCCTCGAAGAGGTTCTCGGCATCGTCACCCGTGATCATGTCGTCCTCGCGGGAGCCGATGATGCGCTCGACATTCACGATGGTCTGCGTCGTACCGAAGGCGGAGACGGTGCCCGCGTCGAGATCGACGGTGATTCCGGTGCTGGAGGCGTCGAAGTCGGCCGTGTCGGCCTCGCCGTCGCCACCGTCGAGCGTGTCCGCGCCCTCGCTGGCGATCAGAAGGTCGGTGCCAGCGCCACCGTCCAGCTCGTCGTTGCCGCCGCCGCCATCAAGCGTGTCATCGTTGGAGCCACCGAGCAGGGTGTCGTTGCCGAAGCCGCCATCGAGGGTGTCGTTGCTTGCGCCACCGTCAAGCCTGTCGTTCTTGGTGCCGCCTTCGAGGAGGTCGCTGCCGCCCTGGCCAAGCAGAACGTCCTTGCCGTCGCCACCCAGAAGGGTGTCGCCGTTCTTGCCGCCGTCGAGCGTGTCCATGCCGTCGCCACCGTCGAGCATGTCCTTGCCGGCGTCGCCCATCAGGGTGTTGTCGCCTGCGTCACCCACGATGGTGTCGTCCTTGCGGGACCCTGTGACGCCCTCGATGTTTAGGAGCGTCTGGGTGGTGCCGAATGCGGTGGCGAAGTTGTCACCGAGATAGACGGTGACACCGTTGCCCTCGTCGTCATAGTCGACCACGTCTCCTTCGCCGGCGCCGCCGTCGAGCGTGTCGGCGCCTTCGCTGCCGATCAGCAGGTCGTCGCCTTCGCCGCCATCGAGCATGTCGTCGTTGCCTTCGCCGTTGAGGGTGTCGTTGCCCTCGCCTCCGAAGAGCTCGTCATTGCCCCAGCCGCCATCGATCACGTCGTTGCCGTCACCGCCGTCGATCGAGTCGCTGTTGTTGTCGCCATCGATCGTGTCGTTGCCGTCGCCACCGTTGATGGTGTCGCCGCCATTGCCGCCCTGGATGTCGTTGTCGACGGCGCTGCCGGTGATGACGTCGCTCCTGGAGGAGCCGATGACGTCCTCGATGTCGGTGATCGATTGGGCCGAACCGAAGGCGGTCGACGTGCCGGCGCCGAGATCGACCGTGATGCCCGAGGTGTCTGCCGAGTAGTCGATCAGGTCGGAGTCGCCGTCGCCGCCGTCAAGGGTGTCGGCGCCCGCGCTGGCGATAAAGCGGTCGTTGCCGTCGCCGCCGTCGATGTTGTCGTCGCCGTCTTCGCCGTTCAGCGTGTCACTGCCGTCGTCGCCGCGCAGCGTATCGTTGCCCGCGCCGCCGTCGAGGCTGTCATTGTCGGTGCCGCCGATCAGCGTGTCGTTTGCATCGCCGCCATCGAGCGTGTCGTTGCCGCTGCCGCCATCGAGCGAGTCGTTCTTGGCGCCACCATCGAGGCTGTCGTTGCCGCCCTGACCGAGGAGCACGTCCTTGCCGTTGCCGCCGATAAGCGTGTCGGAGTTCTTGCCGCCATCAAGCGTGTCTTCACCGTTGCCGCCGTCGAGCATGTCGGCGCCGGTATTGCCGCCTTCGAGATAGTTGTCCGCGCCGTCGCCGGTGATCGTGTCGTCGCCGTCGGAGCCGAGAATGTACTCGATGTTGGCGATGGTCTGGGCGTCGCCGAAGGCAGTGACGGCGCCAGTGACGAGATCGACGCTGATCCCGGTGTCGGAGTCGTCGAAGTCGGCCGTGTCGGTGTCCCCTGCGCCGCCATCGAGCGTGTCGTTGCCTTCGCTGGCATACAGCAGGTCGTTGCCGTCGCCGCCGACGAGGCTGTCGCTGCCGCCTTCGCCGTCGAGCGTGTCGTCGCCGTCATCGCCGAACAGGCGGTCGTCGCCCCAGCCGCCGTCGAGCACGTCGGCGTCGTCGCCGCCTTCGAGCCGGTCGTTCTTGCTGCCGCCGTCGAGAATGTCTGCGCCGGCCCCGCCGAGCAGCGTGTCCTTACCGTCGCCGCCATCGAGCGTGTCGGCGTCGGCACCGCCGTCGAGCGTGTCGTTACCATCGTCGCCCTCGAGCGTGTCGTTGCCGTCGCCGCCAGAGACGTTGTCGTTGCCGTCGCCGGCTTCGATCGAGTCGTTGCCGTTGCCGCCCTCGACGATGTCGTCGCCGTCGCCCGCGTCGATGTCGTCGGTGCCGAAGCCGCCGACGATGCTGTCATCGCCGTCGCCCGACGAGATCGAGTCGTTGCCGCCGGCGCCGACGATGGTGTCGGAAAGGCTGCTGCCGGTGATCGTTTCGGCGTCGCTGTCGCCGTTGATGTCGAAGCCGTCGCTGGCGCCGGCCGAGGTGAACGTGACGCCCGACAGGTCGAATGTGTCTTCGCCGCCCATCGTAATGTCGATGGTCACGCCGTTGGTCTCGCTGGGGAAGTCCACCGAGTCGAACTCGAACTGGCTGGCGTCGAAGAAGACCGTGAGATCAATGGTGCCGGCATCGACGCTCAGCGCTTCGATCGAGGTGAGCGTCAGGCCCGTTGCATCGAAGCTGGAGCTGCCCTCGATGCTCGCGTCACCCTCACCAAAGGCCTCAAGCGCGGCGACGATGGCAAGCGTGTCGGTGTTGCTCTCGCCGTCGAGGCTGTCTGCGGTGTAGGTGCCGGAGCTGTCGACAAGGAAGGTATCGTTGCCCGAGCCGCCATCGGCGGTGACGGAGCCGCCACCGAAGATGCCGAGGGTGTCGTCACCGCCGGAGCCATCGAGGATGTCGTCGCCGTTGCCGTAGATGATGTCGACGCCGCTGTCGCCGAGGATCTCGTCGGTGCCGGCGCCGCCGAAGATGGTGCCGCCGTTCTCGGAGGCAAAGATCGTGTCATCGCCGGAGGCGCCGATCACGTTCTCGACGTTGTCCACCGTGGCCACGAGGCCGCCGGCGGAGTAGTTGCCGAAGGCGAGGTCGACGCTGAAAGAATCGCCGCTGGCCCAGTTGGAGAGGTCGAGCGTGTCGCTGTCGTCGCCGCCATCGATGTCGTCAAGCGCGTCGGGCGAGACGATGCTGAAGGTGTCGTCGCCTGCGCCACCTACGAGCGTGTCGGTGCCGGAGCCGCCGTCGAGCAGGTCGTCGCCCGAGCCGCCCACGAGGCTGTCATTGTCGGCACCGCCCTCGAGCGTGTCGTTGCCGCCCATGCCATAAAGGATGTCTTCGCCGTCGCCGCCAACCAGGCTGTCGTCGTCCTGGACGTTCTGGGAATTGTCGAAGTCGTGGCCAGTGACCGAGAGGTTCAGCACGTAGGTCTGGCCGCCCTCAAAGCCGAAGCGCACATCTTCGATGGCGATGTAGATGAGCTGATCCTCACCAGTGTTGTTGGTCCAGCTCAGCTCGGCGTCGTTTGTCGAGACGGAGCCCTCGTCAAGATCGGATCCGGTCGAGCTGCCGAGCTGTGTGTCGGTGCTGACCTGCCAGAACTCGAGGAAGGAGCGCAGGTCGGAGGTGTTGGCGGCGTTGTCGCCGTAATCGCCACCGCCGAAATCGACATCAGCTGTGATCGTCTCGCCGTCCTTCACGGTGACGGAGAAGTAATCCTGATCGAACTGGCCGTTCGATGTGCCGATCACAGTGGTCCAGGGCGTCGTTTCGGCGTTCTCGACCGTGGGGTTTTCCTGAGTCGACCAGTAGGCCGCGTCATCCAGATCCTCGGCATTTGCGCTACCGCCGAAGCCGTCATTGGCGCCGTACCCGAGGTCGTCGAGGAAGACGAAGCCGAGATCGCCGTATAGGACATCGTGGCCGCCGCCGCCGGAGAGGGTATCAGTGCCCTGAACTGAGCCTTCCTCGGCATACAGGATGTCGTTTCCGGTGTTGTCGGTGCCGTTACCGACCGAGGCGGAGGTGGCGTTGCTAAACAAGACGGACATTGTGACAAAGCTCCGGTGCGTGGGCGATCGTGCCGATTCTGCAAGGCCGCGCCGGACATCCGGCACGTAATGGTTCACCGCGAATGCACCTCATCCGTTGGCCGTCCGAATGACGGGCTTGGGCAGATTTCGTGGCTCGTTGCTCCAAACCGACCACTTGTGGGCACACATTCGCCCCACGCGTGACCAGCATGCCGCAATCTCCCAGGGCGCTCAGGCCCCGTGAATCATGGGTTTCGAAGAGGTTAAGGTGGGCACGGCCCAGAGCGTGGACACGCCCGTGACATAAAGGGTGCCGGTTGTGCCCCAACAGAAGTTGGTTACTTTTTCGAGCATCGGCACGCGGCCGAGCCAGCGTCCCTCGGGCGAGAACACGTGAATGCCGCCGGGGCCGTTGCACCAGATGCGCCCGTCGAGGTCGCATTTCATGCCGTCGGGTACGCCTTCGCCCTGGCCCGTGACCTCGGCCCAGACATCGCCACCCGTGAGCGTGCCGTCGGCGGCGACATCGAAGACGCGGATATGGGGGCCCCAGCTGTCGTTGATCAGGAGCCGGCGCTCGTCGTTGCTGAGGCAAAGGCCATTGGGCTGACGGAAGTCGGCTGCAACAAGGGCGAGCGTGCCGTCAGGGTCCAGTCGATAGACGCCCTGGTGGGGCTGCTCCTGGTCGCGAAGGATGCCGAGATCCTCGCGCAGGCGCCCGAAGGCAGGGTCGGTGAACCAGATGCGGCCCCGGCTGTCGCAGATCACATCGTTGGGGGAATTCAGTTCGCGGCCGTCATAGTGAGACGCGAGCACCTCGATCAGCTTGCCGCCGTGGGTGTGGCGCGTCAGGAGCGAGGAGGCGTGTTCGCAGCTGACGACCTGGCCCGAGAGGTCGAAGCAGTTGCCGTTGGCCTGGTTCGAGGGCTGGCGGAAGAGCGCGAGCCCGTCGCGCTCGGACCAACGGAACTGGCGGCTCTCCGCAATGTCGGAGAAGATGAGAAAGGCCTCGGTCGGATGCCAGATCGGGCCCTCGGTGAAGCCGAACCCTTCGATCACCGCCTCGGCCGGGCCCGCGACGATGCCGGTCAGATCGCCGTTGGTCCCTGTGCTCATGTTGTGTCGATCGGCTGCTTTTCGATCGGGGCGCTGTCATAGACCGACCAGCCGCACTCCTCTTCGGACGGCGGCAGGGTCGTTTGGTCGACATTGCGGTGGAGATAGGCCTTGGCGATGAAGTTGGCGGTGATCGGAGCCGTGAGGAACAGGAAGATCGTGATCATCAACTCGTGGAACGACCAGCTGTCGAGAAAGGCCGCGGAATAGATCATCGAGGCGATGAGGACGCCGCCGATGCCCAGCGTGGTGGCCTTGGTCGGCGCGTGCAGGCGGCGCATCGTGTCGTCGAGCTTCACCAGCCCGATCGAACCCACCAGGCCGAACACGCCGGAGACGATGAGGAAGGCGGCAACGGCGATTTCCGCGATCAGCTCCATTGCGCCCTCATTCGATGATGTTGCCGCGCAGGATGAAGCGGCAATAGGCGACTGTCGAGACAAAGCCAACCATGGCGATCAGCATCGAGACCTCGAAATAGATCGGCGTTGAGGTGATGATACCATAGAGCGTCAGGAGTGCGATCGCGTTGATGACCATGGTGTCGAGCGCGAGGATCCTGTCGGTGACGCCCGGCGCATAGGCCACGCGGTAAAGGTTGCACAGGAGCGCAATCGAAAAGCATGTGATGGCGAAGACGAGCGCGATCTGGATCATTCGAAAATCCTCTTAAGCCGGCGTTCGTAGCGGTGCTTGATTCCGTCGCGGGTGCCGTCGGGGTCGGTCGTATCGAGGCAGTGGACGAGGATGGCCGAGGCGTCGGCTGTGAGCGTGGCCGAGACAGTTCCGGGGGTCATCGTGATCGTGCCCGCCAGCAGGGTGATGGCCTCGGGGCGCTTCAGGTCCAACGGCACGACGATCCAGTGCGACTTGGTGCTGGCGTTCGACTTGAAAAGGATCGTGTAGGCGACCTGCACATTGGCCACCACGATGTCCCACAGGACAATCAGGATGTACTCGGCGGCATGGAATGGGGCCCGGACGGGTGCGCGGCCCCGCCAATAGGGCTGCGTGATGATCGGGATGAGGATCGACAGGACGACGGCAAGGATGAGGTTGCCGGGCGTGACCTTGTTGACCAGCAAGAGCCAGATGATGACCATGAGGAGCGAGAGGCCCGGGTGCGGAAAGAAGCGCCGTAGCATATCAGTGCGTGCTCCCCGTGCTGTCGCCTTCGGTGGACGCGTCTGTGGTGTCGGCGCTTGTGGCCGTCTCGTCGCCTTTATAGTGGCTGCCGCCTGGTTCGTAGGCCCCGCCGCCGCGGATCAGGCGGTCGCCGGCGCGCGTCTCGGGGTAGAGGACGGCGTCGATGTAGGGCGTGCGGGCGGTGAGCTGGGCCGCGGTGACCCCCATCGCGCCAGCCACTGGCCCTGAAGTGAGCGTGACCGCGGTCAGCACGACAAGCGGGATCGCGGTGGCGGTGGTGGCAAGGCCGCCCGGAAGCGCCGTTTCCGGCGCATCTGGCCCCGGGGCGGTGGCCGGCTTCCAGAAGAGCGCCGAGCCCATTCGCGTGAAGCCGACGATGGTGAGAAGCGACGTGACCAGGATCACCCACCATGCGATGGTGGCCCAATCGGCTTCGGCCGTGGCCTGCAGCACGAAGAGCTTGCCGAGGAAGCCGGTAAGGGGAGGCATGCCCGCCATGGCGACAGCCGCGACGAAGTAGAGCGTGACCGTCAGCCCATGGGGCGGTTTGCCCTCGGCCTCGGCCTTGCGCACGAGATCGGCCACCAGGAACAGGCCCGCGGTCGCGAAGGTCGAGTGGATCAGATAGTAAAGTGCCGCGTTGAGGCCGGTCTCGGTGAAGAGGGCGATGGCAATCATCAGCGTGCCCATCGACGACAACACTGAGAACGCGATCATCCGCTCGAGCCGCCGGGCGCCGAGCACACCCACGGCGCCCACGATCAGCGTCAGGAGTGCGGCCGGGATCAGGAGCGACTGGATCAGCGCGGCGACATCGGGCGTGCTCTCGCCGAAGATCAGCGTATAGACGCGGATGATCGAATAGGCGCCGACCTTGGTCATGATCGCAAAGAGGGCGGCCACGGGCGCGGGCGCGTTGGAATAGGTGCCCGGCAGCCAGAATTGCACCGGGAACGCCGCGGCCTTGACCGCGAAGACGATCAGAAGGAGTACCGCGGCCACGGCTAGGATGGCGGCATTGTCGGGGCCGATGCTGGCGGCCTTCTCTGCGAGATCGGCCATGTTGAGGGTGCCGAGCGTCCCGTAAATCGTGCCGAGCGCGAACAGAAACAGCGTGGAGCCGGCGAGGTTCATCACCACATATTGCAGGCCCGCGCGCAGGCGCCGGGGCCCGCCGGAATGGATCATCAGGCCGTAGGAGGCAATCAGCAGCACCTCGAAGAAAACGAAGAGGTTGAAGATGTCGCCGGTGAGGAACGCCCCGTTCACCCCCATCATCTGAAAGGCGAATAGGGCATGAAAGTGCCAGCCCTGTCTGTCCCAGCCCGACCCGATCGCCTGCAGGGTGACGGTGACGCCGAGAAGAGCGGTGAGGACGAGCATCATCGCCGAGAGCCGGTCGAGGACCAGAACGATGCCGAAAGGCGCGGGCCAGGCGCCAAGCTCGTATGAGGTGACCGTACCGGTCCAGGCCGAGATCGCCAGGCCGACCGCGATGCAGAGAAGTGCGACCTGACCCGCAAGGCCGAAGGTGCGTTGCAGCACCATGTCGTGGCGCATGGCCATCGCCATGATCGGCGCGAGCATGGCCGGCAGGATGACGGGCGCGACGATCCAATGGCTCATGACGCCGTCCCCGGGCGGGGGCCGACATCAGGGTCGGGCCCGGCGTCGCCGGCGCCGTCATCGAGGTCAGACTTCGGCGTGTCCTCGGGCGGCGGCGCGTCGGGCAGGTCGGGGTCGTCGGTCATGTCGATGCGGTCGGTCGAGCCTTCGAGATAGGCGCCGAGCGCGATCAGCACGACGACCGCCGTCATCCCGAACGAAATTACGATGGCGGTAAGCACGAGGGCCTGGGGCAGGGGATCGGCATAGATCTTGAGCCCGTCCTGATAGATCGGCGGCATGCCCACGGCGAGGCGGCCCGAGGAGAACAGGAAGACGTTCACTGCATAGGACAGCATCGCCGTGCCAACGACGACGGGGAAGGTGCGCAGGCGGAGGATGAGGTAGAGGCCCGAGGCGGTAAGGACGCCGATGGCAGACGACAACAGAAGCTCCATCAGATCGTCCTTGCCGGGGCTTGCTCGATCGGCGCCTCGCGCGATGGATCATAGTCCATCGCCGTCTCGCTGACCTCCTCCCCGGTGCGGCGCGCGATGCGGCTGAGCGAGTAGAGCGCAAGCATGACGGCACCGAGGACGGTCAGGAACACCCCGAGGTCGAAGGCGATAGCCGAGGCAAGTTCGAATTCTTCGATCGGAGGGAAGTGATAGTAGGAGTACCACGAGGTAAGGAGCGGATAGCCCGCAAACCAGGCGCCGATCCCGGTGCCGCCGGCGATCACCACGCCCATGCCGATCAGCGTATGGTAAGGCACACGCGCCCGGTTGTGCGCCCAGGCAAAGCCCGAAGCCATGTACTGCATCAGAAACCCGATGGCGACGATCAGGCCCGCGATGAAGCCGCCGCCGGGCTGATTGTGGCCGCGCAGGAAGATGTAGACGCCGACCATTAGGGTGATGGGCAGGATCATCCGTGTGGCGACCACCATCATCAGCGGGTGCCGGTCGGACGAGAAGGCAACCTCGTGTGTCCAGTTGGCCAGCTTACGTGAGGCGCGGCCGTCCAGCAGGGCTTCGACGAGGGCGAAGATCGTCAGTGCCGCGATGCCGAGCACGATGATCTCGCCGAACGTGTCGTAGCCGCGGAAATCCACCAAGATGACGTTGACCATGTTGGTGCCGCCACCGCCGGTTTTGGAGTTGTCGACATAGTAGCCCGAGATCGTGTCGAAGTCGCGCGTGGTCAGAACGAACGTGAGGGCCGCCACAGCGAGGCCGCCTAGGACGGCGATGGTTCCATCGCGCACGCGGCGCGGGAGCGGGTCCTGCTCGGGGCAGGCGCGCGGCAGGAAGTTCAGTGCAAGCAGGAGCAGGATGATCGAGACGACCTCGACCGAGATCTGCGTCATCGCAAGGTCGGGCGCGGAAAGCTGCACGAAGAGCAGCGACACCATCAGCCCGACGATCCCGACGAAGACCAGCATCAAGAGGCGCCGGCGGTGCATTAGAGTGAGGGCGATGGTGCCGGCGACCAGAAGGCCCCAGCCGACCAAGGCGGGCAAGCTGATTGGTTGGATACCGCGCGCACCGGCCGCCAGCGGGAACGAGAAGAAGGCCAGCGCGCCGGTTCCGAGGGTCGTGGCGGCGAAAATGGCCAGATAGCGCGAGAGGGCGCCGTCGTGGAGTGTCGCGGTGAGCCCGCGTGCCGCGCCGACGATCCGGTCGATGACCCAGTCGAACGCGTCCTTTGCGTGGAACACGCCAATGGCGGCCCAGGCCGCCGACAGCGGCCGGTAGAGCGCCAGGGCCACGGCGCCGCCCGCGATTGCGATCACCGACATCACAAAGGCCGGCGTGACCCCGTACCAAAGCTTGATGCCGTGCTCGTCGAACGCGCCGTTGGTGACCGCGCCGGTCGCCACCTCGCGGATCGGCACAACGGTGAGGTTTGGAAAGAGCCCCACGACCACGACAAGGACCGTCAGAAAGGCAGGGGCCGCCCACATGCCGAACGGCGGATCGTGGGGCTTGTGGGGGTAGTCGGTGCGCACCGGGCCCAGAAACACATGCACGATATAGCGGAACGAATAGGTGACGGAGAGGAGCGCCCCGAACGTCGCGAGCACCGGCAGGAACCACGGCAGGCCGGCCCATGTGAAGAGGGTCGTCTGCTCGAGCATGTATTCCTTGGAGTAGAAGCCATTGAGCGGCATCACGCCCGCCATCGACAGCGCCGAGAGCGTGGCGATGACCGCCGTGATGGGCATAAGGCGCAGAAGGCCGCCGAGCCGTTTGATGTCGCGCGTATGGGCCTCATGGTCGACAATGCCGGCGGTCATGAAGAGCGCGGCCTTGAAGGTCACGTGGTTGAGGATGTGCAAGATCGCGACGCCCGCGGCCTCGGCCGTGCCGAAGCCCAAGAGCATGGTGATGAAGCCCAGATGCGAGACGGTCGAAAAGGCCAGGAGCGCCTTCAGGTCGTCCTTGAAGATCGCAATGGCAGCGCCGATCACCATGGTGACGAGGCCCGTCGTGGCGACGATGTAGAACCAGATCTCGGTGCCCGCGAGCACGGGCCAAAGCCGGGCCATCAGGAAGATCCCGGCCTTCACCATGGTGGCGGAGTGCAGATAGGCCGAGACGGGCGTCGGCGCGGCCATGGCGTGGGGCAGCCAGAACTGGAACGGGAACTGCGCCGACTTGGTGAAGCAGCCCAGAAGGATGCAGAGCAGCGCAGGCACGTAGAGCGGCGAGCTCTGCACCGCGTCCTTGTTGGCGAGGATCTCGGTGAGTTCGTAGCTGCCCGCCGCCTGGCCCAGCATCAGCATGCCTGCGATCAGCGCGAGCCCGCCCATGCCCGTGACCGTGAGCGCCATGCGCGCGCCCTGGCGCCCATCGGGCAGGTGTCGCCAATAGCCGATCAGAAGGAAGGACGAAAGCGAGGTAAGCTCCCAGAACACCAGCAACAACAGGATGTTGTCGGACAGGACGATGCCCAGCATCGCACCCTGGAAGAGCATCAGGTAGGTATAGAACTGGCCGGCGGGATCGTTGCTCGACAGGTAGTAGCGCGCATAGAGCTGGATCAGCAGGCCGATCCCGAGGATCATCACGCCGAACATCCAGGCCAGCCCGTCGAGCCGGAACGTGGCATCGAGCCCGATCTGCGGCATCCAGACGATCTGTGCGATGAGCACGTCGCCCGAAAAGACCGAGGGCGACAGCGTGAGCAGCAGAATCAGGGCCGACAGAGTGGCGACACCGGCCGAGGCTGCGCACGCGGTCCGGCCGGCCCGGATCATCAGCCCTGGGAAGAGCGCACCCACGAAGGGCAGGCTCGCAATCAAAGCTAGGGTCGGCTCAGGAACGCCCACAGGTCCTCTCGTTGTCTTGTCGTTGCGCCAGTGGGCGTCGCCGCACCTTAACTATGCGTCCGCCAACCGCAAGCAAGCCGCACTGCAGCATTTCCCTGGCGCGCCGCTGCCGGGACGGGCGCGACGCAGGGCCGGCCGCCTGGGCCGCTGAGGCGAGCACTTGGGCGATGGCCCGGCGCGTTCAGACAATTCGCTTGGGATTAACGGATGATTCGGGGGTCGGTCCTAGAAAGGCGCCACAAGCTGTTCCCGAGCCGGTGCACCGTCCGCGTGCACAGGACTTCCGCCACCGACCCGCAAGGATTTGATATGACGCCTCTTCGTTCCGCGACCCTCCTCGCCGCCCTCGTTTTTGCCGGTGCCGCGCCTGCCGGCGAGTATGACGCCGCCATGCAGTCTTACCTTGAGAACCAGGTGCGCGCCTGGGCCAGTGATCCCGTGATTGTGGAAGCGATCCTGGCCCAGAACGGACGGACCGCGGATCTGCCTCAATCCGAGATCGACGCGCTCGATACCGCCTGGCGCGGTGAAGTGGGCACCGCCTCCACGCCGACGATTACGCCGGTGCTCGACAACGCGGCGTCGGATTTCCTGCGTGCCCGCGTGGCCGAAGCCGGCGGTGCGATCACCGAGGCGTTCGCGGTCGACGCACGCGGCCTGAACGTCGCAGCATCTTCTGTCACCTCCGACTATTGGCAGGGCGACGAAGCAAAATTTACCGAGACCTATCCCAACGGACCTGCCGGCGTTCATTTCGGCGAAGTCGAGTTCGATGAAAGTTCGCAGAGCTACCAGGGCCAGATCTCGCTGACGATCACTGACCCCGCCTCGGGCCAGCCAATTGGCGCGATGACCATTGGTGTGAACGCCGAATTCCTATTGTGAGCCTCGCGGGCCAGCCGGGGCCGCGCGCCCTGGCTGGCCGCGCCCTCGTCACTTTGACCCGACCGGAGTGCCCTTTATGACAGCCCGGACCCGATTCCGCCGGAAGACGTCCGTCTTCTTCGTCAGCGCCGTGGCGATTGTCGCCTGTATTCTGGCCGTGGGCGCCGCCCTGTCTTGGCAGAGTCTGCAGCAAAAGAGCGATCTGGTGCGTGACGCAATGCGCACCCGCGCGCTGGAAGTGACGCATCTCATCTCGGCTCAGAGTGGTGGTGCGATCCAATTCGGGCGCGAAAGCGCGTTGGTTGCGCTTTTTCAGAACTCTCTGAACGCCTCTGACGGCAGCGCTCTGGGAGCGCTGGCCTATTCTACTGCACAGGGATCGGTGGCCGAGGCGGGAACGGTCTCGCGCGAGTTGATGCGCCTGGCGGAGAGTGCCGCCACAACAGGTGACGTCGCCCTGTCCTCCGAAGCCTACCTTGTGGCGATACCGGTATTGTTCGGCGAGCAGAACGCAGTTGTCGGCGCCGTTGCAATGGAATGGAGCCCCGAAACAATCCTGGCGGACGTGCGCAAGGTTGCAGGGCGGAGCCTCGCCTTTGCGCTTATGGTGCTCGTCGCATCGACAGCGGCCGCAACGCTGTTTCTACGTCGCCATCTGTCGCGGCCATTGCTTCGCCTCACGCAGGCAACGCGCGCGATTTCCGGTGGCGACTTCGACGTCGAGATCCCCGCGGTCCGGCGTGGAGATGAAATCGGCGCCATCGCGCAGGAGCTTTCCACGTTCCGCGACCGGTTCCGCGAGGCCGAGCATCAACGCCGCGAAAGCGCGTTCAAGAGCGCGGCCGTCGAAGGCACGACCGCGCCGATGCTGATGCTCAACAAGGCTTTCGAAGTTGTCTATCTCAATGACGTTCAGCGGGCCATCATTCGAGATCTTGCGCCCGAGATCCGCAAGAGCGTGCCTGAATTCGACCCTGCAAAGGTGGAGGGCGAGAGCCTTTCGATCTTCCACGGCGGAAACGTGTCGTTCGACGAACTCCTCGATCCGGAAAACCTTCCGCGGACGTTCAGCATGTATATCGGCAAGGCCTTTGTCCGGGTGCATGTCGCAAGTGTCTGGGACGGCGACGAGGTGATCGGATATGTGGCCGAAATGGCCGATGTCACCGAAAGAACGCTCACCCGTGCCGTGTTGAATTCTATCGAAGCGGCCCAATTGACAGCGCAGTTTGCGCCCGACGGCGCCCTGACCGAGGCCAATGCGCTGTTTGCCGAAACCATGGGCGCGTCTGATCTTGGCAGCCTTCGTGGAAAGACCATCGGCGAGTTGTTCGATGTCTCGGGCCTGGGCTACGAGACTACGGGCGCACTTTCCGAGGCGCTCACTTCCGGCACGCCCGCGTTTGGAAAGGTCCGGGCACGAACCCGCGATGCGGTGCTCGAGGGCAGCCTCAATGGAGTGCTCGACAGTAACGGCGCCCCCATGGCGTTCGTCCTGATCGCCAAAGATGTCACCCGGAGCGAGCGTGAGGTGGCGGAGGCAGAGCGTCTGCGCGAAGAGATGGAGCGCAGCCAGTCCGAGGTCGTGGATGCGCTGTCCGTCGCGCTGAAATCAGTGAGCACCGGCAACCTCACCGCCCGGATCGAAACGCGGTTTGCCGACCGCTACGAAGCCCTGCGCTCTGACTTCAATTCCGCCATTGAAGGCTTGTGCAACGTAGTCGGATCGGTGTCGGAAATGTCGGCCAACGTACGGAAGGAAGCAGTGGAGATCGCAAGCTCCGCTGACAGCCTGTCAAGCCGCACCGAGCGCACCGCCGCAACCCTCGAACAGACCGCCGCAGCGCTCGACCAGCTGACCTCGTCGGTCAGTTCGGCGGCCGAAGGGGCGGAGCGCGCCGACACGGTCGTCAGCCATGCGCGGACCCATGCGACGCAATCGGGTGAGGTGGTGCGCGAGGCGGTCGAGGCGATGTCGGAAATCGAAGGCTCGGCCGGCAAGATCGCCAAGATCATCGACGTCATCGAAGACATTGCCTTCCAGACCAACCTTCTGGCACTGAATGCCGGGGTCGAGGCGGCCCGTGCCGGCGAGGCCGGGCGCGGCTTCGCCGTTGTCGCCTCGGAGGTGCGGGCGCTCGCCCAGCGCTCCTCCGATGCGGCACGCGAAATCAACGACCTGATCACGTCATCGGGCGTTCAGGTGCAGCGCGGGGTGCAGCTTGTCGACCGGGCGGGCAAAGCTCTGGAGCAGATCGTGTCGTCGGTCGGCGAGATCGCCGATCTCGTGGCCGGGATTGCGGTCTCCTCGAAGGAGCAGTCGACAGGTGTCTCGGAGATCAACACCGCCGTTAATCAGCTTGATCAGGCAACACAGCAAAACGCCGCCATGTTCGAAGAGACGACGGCGGCAAGCCACGCCCTGACGCAGGTGGCCGAAAGCCTCAACGAGACAGTTGCCCGCTTCGATACCGGAGCGCCGAGGGCGCGCGCCGCCGCCGGGCCGGCCGCACGCATAAGCAGCGACAGGGTCAGGGCCCCGTCGCCGAGCGCAGATACGGCGGCGACCTCCATTCCGTCTGCGGATCCCGCTGCTGCCTCCTCTCAGGCCTCCGCTCGTGCCCCGTCCCGAGCCTCGACGACGCAGACCCCAAGCACGCACGCATCGGGAGGCTCCGCCGCCCTTTCGACGGCGGTTGAGGCCCGCAAGACCGTCCCCGATGACGACGACGGCTGGGAGGAGTTCTAGCCTGTGCACGTCGGCGGCTTTGGCACCGACGCGGCGTCTTGAGCGGAGTCGGTTCCCTCCCTTTCGGAGGACCGTCCCATTTGCTTGCGCGAGGTTGGCCCCGCCGCCGCTCACCGATCTCTCTCGGCCTCCCGGTCTTGTCGGAAGGGGTGACCTTGAGATCGCTGGCGGCGCCGGGCTCAAGGCGGGCGTTCTGCAATGCACGAACCTACGAAATCGGATGTCGCAGGACTGCTTGCGCGTGGGGCAATGATGCCACCTTCGTTGGGCTCTGAGCGCGACGGCGCCTGCAACCTCTGCTGGCGGAGGCCGAGCGCATGCCACTCCACCGGGCGTGTCGGTCGCTCATCGGACAATTGTCGCTGACCCAAGGCTGTCGCGCGATGCCCAGCCAAGTCGGGCAAGCGATTGTTGCCGTGCCTTATGGCGCCAGGCGCCGGCCGGGCTTGAGATGCCCTCGACACACGATAGGACGCCCATGCCGCACGAGGCTCAACGCGGACACGAGAGCTTGGTTGGGATTGGCGGAGCGCTCGATTTGCTCCTTGCGCTGTGCCCCGAAGCGGGTCTTGCGGGGAAGCTCGAGAAGGCAAGGGCCGTGAGCAGCTAGCGATCTGATGTCCTTCGGGTTGCCGCAGGGGATTGCGTTGGCGCCGACGCGGTTCGGCAGGGGCTTGCTCCGGAAGACCGATCTGTAGAACCTGCGTTGACGGTAAGGGCACGCAAACGCGGGCGTTATGGGGTGGACCCATCGAAGAGAGCCCAGACCCAGCAGAACGACGGTGCAGATGGGGGACGCCATGATCGAAGCTCTGGTTAAGGCGCGGTCGGCCGCGGCAATGGGGGCCGCTCTTGCCATGCCCGTCCGCGCGCTTGGACGAGGTTTGGGCAAAACCAAAGGGCGGAGCCGTGGGCGCGCCGTCCGCGACGACGCTCGCCGCAACACCTTCCTGCTTGGGACGGCCGTCGCCCTGTTGCTGGCCGCGAGCGGCGGCGCGGCGGACGACATCACGATTGGCACCGGGGGCGTAACCGGCGTCTACTACCCGGCCGGTGGAGCGATTTGCAGGCTGGTCAATCGCGCGCGCGACGAGCATGGCCTGCGGTGCGGAGTTGAGACGACGGGCGGCTCGGTCGAGAATCTCGAGGCCCTGCGCGATGGCTCTTTAGACTTCAGCGTCGCCCAGTCTGACTGGCACTACTATGCCTACGAAGGCACCGCCGACTTCGACGGTACCGCCCGGTTCGACGACATGCGGTCGGTCTTCGCGGTGCATCCAGAGTCTTTCACCGTCGTCACGCGCGCAAGCGCTGGGGTCACTGGCCTTCGCGACCTTGAGGGCCGGCGCGTGAATGTCGGCAACCCGGGCTCGGGGCAGCGCGCAACGATGGAGGTTCTGATGGCGGCCATGGGCTGGGGCATGGAGAGCTTCGCGGACGCATCGGAACTGGAGGCGGCCGAGCAATCGCGGGCGCTCTGCGACAACGCAATCGACGCGATGATCTATATCGTCGGCCACCCGTCGGGCGCGATCGAAGATGCCACGACGGGATGCGACGGGCGGCTTTTGGAGGTGGTCGAGGAGCCAATCTTCGATCTGATCGAGGAGCGGCCCTACTACCGCTCGGTCACCATCCCGGGTGGAACCTATGACGGGAACCCGGATGATGTGCTTACCATCGGCGTGACCGCAACCTTGGTGACGCGGGCCGATGTGGCAGAGGAGACGGTCCATGCCCTGGTGAGGGTCGTCTTCGACAATTTCGACCAGTTTCGCAGCCTGCATCCGGCCTTTGCCAATCTAGACCCTCGCGAGATGGCACGGGACGGCCTGTCGGCGCCGCTCCATCCCGGCGCGGCGCGGTATTTTCGCGAAGTCGGGCTAATCGAATAGGTGCGATCGGCACCGATCGAAAATGGTCAGCCGGGAAGGCGCGGCGTGTCCCACCGGGTTTCGAGCGCCTCAATCGCCGAGATGCGCTCGGCCGTCTTAGGGTGGGACAAGAGCCACGCAGGGGTGCCGGCGCCAAGACCACCGGTGAGGTGTTCGAGCTTCGTGAAGAGCGATTTCTGCGGCGCGGTGCCGATGTCGGCCTTGGTGAGAAGCGCGGCGGCATAGGCGTCGGCCTCATACTCGTCTTGCCGCGAGAGCCGCGCCGCGAGGAGCGACGTAAGCATGCCCGCAATGAAGACGCCGAGCCCCGGAAGGAACCGGTTCAGCAGGGTCGCCAGAACCATTCGGATGGCATTCTGGCCCGAAAAATCGATCATGCGTCGGCGCGCGTGGCCGAGCGCCACGTGGCCGAGCTCGTGGGCGATGACCGAAGACAGCTCCTCGGCCGTGACCTCGCCCGCGCGGTAGCGGTCGTGAAAACCGCGGGTGAGGAAGATCCGGCCGTCGGGTGCGGCGAGGCCGTTCACCGTGGGGATCTCGTAGATGTGGACCTTGATGCGCTCCAGATCGAGCGCGTCGGCCATCCGATCGGTGAGCTTCTTCAGCTTCGGATCAGCCAGCTCGGTGGAGCGCGCATCAAGCTCGCGCGCGGTGCGCCAGACCGAGAAGCGGTACATGATGAGCCCGTAGGCCAGCATCAGAAGGATCGGGGTGAGCTTGAACATGGGCTGGATATGGGCGGCCCCAGGCCCCTCGACAACCGTGCTTTTCATGCAGGGCTCACAGGGGCCTCACATCCGGTGATTGCCGGGTCGCTACGGTTCAGGCGCGGGCGCGGCCGATTGGGCCGTTCGACCCGTGCGCGACGCATTCGCGATCGCGCGACTGTGGAGGAGCCAGACATGACTGCAGCCAGCAACCTCAACCCCCATCACGGCGGCGCGGGCCGCCACCCGACACGGGAGTTTCTTGACAGCCTGAGTGGGCACGAAGACCCGGGAAAGTTCGGGCGGATGTTTCCAACCTTGCCGGCGCTGCATGTCGACGACGCGGCGCTGACGGCCCTGGCCCAGGCGATGTTGGACAATGACGCCGCCATCGACGACAACCCCAACATCCCGGCGGGCTTCACATATCTGGGCCAATTCATCGACCACGACATCACGCTCGACCTGACCTCGCTCGGCGAGAAGATGCGCGACCCGCGCGGCATTCAGAACTTTCGGACGCCGAGCCTGGACCTCGACAGCCTTTATGGCCGCGGGCCGGACGGCAGCCCGCACATGTATGCGCGCAACACGGTTGGAAAGTTCCTGATCGGGAAGAACATCACAGTCGACCACGGCAATGTGCAGGGCGAGTTCCGCAACGACCTGCCGCGCAGCCCCGAGGGACACGCCCTGATCGGCGATCACCGCAACGACGAGAACCTGCTGGTGGCGCAGACGCATCTGGCGTTCCTGAAGTTCCACAACAAAGTGATGGATCGTCTCGAAGCAGAGGGCGTGGAGGAAGGCGCGCGCTTCGAGCAGGCCCGGCGGATAGTGACCTGGCACTATCAGTGGATCGTTCTGCACGATTTCCTTGGACGCCTGACGATGCCGGGGATGGTGGACAAGATCCTTCACGAGGGGCGCAAGTTCTACCGCTTCAAGAAGTTCCCCTATATGCCCGTGGAGTTTTCCGGCGCGGCCTATCGGCTGGGGCACAGTCAGGTGCGACAGCGCTACAACCACAACCGGATCTTCCCTGATATCGGGTTCAACTTCCTGTTTGGCTTTACCGGCCTTTCGGGCGAGATCATCGGCGATCTGGCGCCAGAGCCGCCGGCGGGGCCGCTGCCGGTGTCGCGACTGCCGAGCAACTGGATCATCGACTGGCGGCAGTTCCACGAGGTGGACGGGGGCGTGGCCCCTCAATCGACGCGCAAGCTCGACGCGTTCCTGGCCTCGGAACTTCACCGTTTGCCGGGCGGGGGCAACCTTGCCTTCCTCAACCTGCGCCGGGGGGTTCAGCTTGGACTGCCGTCGGGCCAATCGGTGGCCGAGGCGATGGGGATCGCCGATCCGATCACCGCAGCGGAACTGGCGAGCGGGCCGGATGGCGCGGTGCTCTCGGCGCATGGGCTGCATACGCAGACGCCGCTTTGGTACTACGTGCTGAAGGAAGCGCAGGTGAAATGCGACGGGCTACGGCTTGGCCCCGTTGGCTCGACCATCGTGGCCGAGGTGCTCGTCGGCCTCGTCCATGGCGACCACCAGTCGTATCTCTGGCAGCAGGGGCCGGGCTGGCGCCCGACGTTGCCGAGTGCGGTGGCGGGCGAGTTCACGATGGCGGACATGCTGCGCCTCGTGGACGACATCAACCCGATCGGGTGAGCCAATTGGGGGCGCCGGCGGCGCCCCCTTTTCTGATCATGTCAGAATGCGCATGCCGCGGTCGATCCCTTCCAGGGTGAGCGGGACCATGCGCCCCTCGAAGATCTGCGAGATCATGCCGACGGACTGGGTATAGCGCCAATGGCGCTCGGGCAGGGGGTTGAGCCAGAGGGTTTGACGCCATTGTTCGCGGGCGCGGCGCAACCAGGTGTCGCCCGCCTCGGGGTTGTAGTGCTCGTTGGCGCCACCGGGATACAGGATCTCGTAGGGGCTCATCGAGGCATCGCCCACAAAGATGCATTTCCAGTCGCCGCCATAGGTGTGCAGCACGTCCCATGTGGGGGTCTGGTCGTTCCAGCGGCGGTGGTTGTCGCGCCAGACGCCTTCGTAGAGGCAATTGTGAAAGTAGTAATGTTCGAGATGCTTGAATTCGGCCCGGGCCGCCGAGAACAGCTCTTCGACCACCTTGATGTGGTCGTCCATTGAGCCGCCAATATCGAGGAAAAGGAGCACCTTGACGGCGTTGTGGCGCTCGGGGCGGGTTTGCACGTCGAGATAGCCATGCTCGGCGGTGGCGCGGATCGTGCCGTCGAGGTCGAGCTCTTCGACCGCACCGGTGCGGGCCCATTGGCGGAGGCGCTTGAGCGCGACCTTGATGTTGCGCGTGCCCAGTTCGACCTGGTCGTCGAGATTGCGGAACTCGCGCTTGTCCCACACCTTGACAGCCCGTCGGTGGCGGCTCTCGTCCTGGCCAATGCGCACGCCTTCGGGGTTATAGCCATAGGCGCCGAAGGGGGAGGTGCCGGCGGTGCCGATCCATTTGTTGCCGCCCTGGTGGCGGCCCTTCTGTTCGGCCAGCCGCTCCTTGAGGGTTTCCATCAGCTTGTCGAACCCGCCGAGCGCCTCGATCTCGGCCATCTCTTCGGGGCTGAGCGTTTTCTCGGCGAGCTTGCGGAGCCAGTCTTCGGGCAGCTCCATCGCGGTGACGAGTTCGTCAAGCGAAATGGCCTCGATGCCCTTGAACGCTTCGGAGAATGCGCGATCGAACCGGTCGAGGTGGCGTTCGTCCTTCACCATGGCGGCGCGCGCGAGGTAGTAGAAGGCATCGACGTCGTAGGTGGCGAGGCCCGCGGCGAGCCCCTCGAGGAAGCTCAGATACTCGCGGAGCGAGACCGGCACGCCGGTGCGGCGGAGGGCGTCGAAGAACGGAAGGAACATGAGCTGAGGGTAGGGCAGGGGGCCGGATGGGTAAAGCGGCGGCCCGCCCACTGGAGAGGGCCTAGAGGAGCGCCTCGATCGCTAGGGTTGCGAAGAGGCCAAAGAGCGCGAAGGCGATGGCGTGGGCGGCGCCGTATTGCACCATGTCGGCCACCTTGCCGCCGCGCGCGCGGGCGCGCCAGGCGCCGAGGCCCGCGCCGATCACGGCCGTTGCGATCACGATCATGGCTCACTCCCCGCTCGGTCGGGGGCAGTTAGCTCTCCCGCGCGGGCGGCGCAAGGCTGGCGATCTCGGAGGCGCGGGCGCGCACCACGTTGTCGCTGCCAAAGCCGTAGCGCGCCCAGCCGAGCGCGTCCTGCCGCACCGCGCGCGCCTCGCGGGGCCGGTTGAGCCCTTCGAGCGCCTCGGCCTTGAGCAAAAGCAGTGTGGCCAGAAGCGCGGCGTTCTCAGCCCGGGACACAGCCGGAAGGCTCTCGTCGACCAGTCGGAGCGTCGCCTCATACTGGCCGGCCGAAAGCGAGAAGGCGGCGAGCTGCATGTTCACATGGGCCGCCTGGATCCGCGTGTCGGGTCGGGCACGGTAGATCGCGGCGGAATCGAGGAAGGCGGCGAGCGCAAGTTCCGGCTCTTGGCCCAGCGCCAGGCGACCAAGCGCATAGAGCGAGAAGGCGCGGCGCGTGTCCTGCCAGCCGGCCGCGTCTGCGATGCGGACCGCGTTCTTGGCCGAGGTGAGCCGCACGGAGGGGCGGGCCCGGGGGCCAAGGGCGGTTTCGATGGCATCGGTCCAGGCCCGCGGCGTGCCGCCCGAGAGCTGGCCTCCGCCGCGCTGCCCGTTCGGGTTCAGCCGCGACAGGATTCCAGGCAAGCGGCTGGCAACTTCGCCCTGGGTCATGCCCGATTGCAGGCTCCGGTCGTAGGTGATGCGCAGCATCAGCATGTCAAAGCCGGTCAGCACGGTGTGGAAATTGTCGTCGTTGAAGACGCTGTCGGGCAGCCGATAGAGGTCGTTCAGGGGGCCTAGCGCCTGTGCGATCTCCTCGTGCAGGCAATCGCGCGACTCCTGCGGGCTGACATCGCCCGGCAGGAAAACCGCGGCCTGGGTGCGGGTACGGAGCGTGGCCCAGTCGACGGCGCCAGAGCGCCGCTGGCGCTTGAACTCCTCCCAGCTGGCGACCCGCGGCACCACGAAGCACGCCGCCTGGGGCACCAGGCGCTGCAGTTCCCGCCGCGACAGGACCTCGACCACGAGGTTGGCCTCGTCGCCCGGGCCGGCGCGGCGGATGTCGATCCGCGCCTCCGAGCGCAGGCGGGCCAGAAGGGCATCGAGGTCGCGCTCGAGGCTGGGCGGCCCCTCGCCGCGCACGGCCACGCGCACCGGCCCTTCGAAGCGGGTGAGCTGATCGAGGCGGCGGCCGGACTCCATCTCGAACGACAATTCCAGGAAGTCCGCGGCAAGCTGGCGGTTGGTGCGCATCGTGGGGGCCGCCTGCGCTGCGCGGAAGGATTTCATTGGCGGCAGCGGCCCGATGAACGAGACCCGACGCTCGGCAACGTCGGGCTGGGTCGCGGGCGCGCACGAGGCCACAAGCGCGGCGAGCGCCAGCACGAGCGCGGCGCGCCAACCCGACAGAGTCATGCGCGGCTCCGGGTAAGGGGCGCGGCAGAGCGGTGGCGGGTCGCGAGGATCACTGGCATCGGCGGCATATCCCGTGTTGGACGGTCGGCGGCAATCGTCGGTGTCACGGATCGGCGCGATTGCACCCGCAACGCGATCGACCGTATCCGGCGAAATCGGGCGCTGATACGGCATTCCGGCACGGATCTCTAACTAACGCGTGAACGTTGCAGCCGGGCCGCGCCGGATTGTTTTGCAGTTGGGAACACGCGGAACGGGCCGATACCGGCGCCATGGCGCGCCTCACGTGCCGCAGAACGTGGCCTCCACCACCTCGTCGGGCTCGGGCGGAGTGGTGTAGGGCCTGGTTTCGGCATCGGGCTCATCAAATGGTCTGGCGAGCGCGGCGTGAAGGCGATGGGCCGGCCCGAGGTCGCCCTGGACTGCGGCGGCGATAACCTCTTCCACGCGGTGGTTTCGTGGGATGAGGGCCGGGTTGGCGGTCCGGAGCCGTGTGTCGAGCCCCGCGGGCTCGTGCGCGCACCGCGCGGTCCACCGCTCGGCCCAGGTGTCAAACGGGGCGCGGTCGAGGAACCAGTCGCGCGCCGTGCCGTCGGCCAGGCCCCGGAACGCGTTGGTGAAGTCGGCCCGCGCCTCGCCCATGAGTTTCAGGAGTGACACGATGAGATCGACATCGTCTTCCTCTTCGGTCATCAGCCCCAGCTTGCGACGAAAGACCTTGAGCCACGCCGCCCGTGCGATGGCGGGGTAGCCGTCGATCGTGGCCTGGGCGCCCTTGAGCGCAACCTCGGTGTCGTCGTCGATCACCGGCAGAAGGGCGGTTGCGAGCTGGGCGAGGTTCCAGGCAAGGATTTCTGCCTGGCGGCCAAAGGCATAACGGCCGCCATGGTCGATCGAGCTGTAGACGGTGTTGGGGTGATAGCCATCCATGAAGGCACAGGGGCCATAGTCGATGGTCTCGCCCGAGATCGACGTGTTGTCGGTGTTCATGACACCGTGGATGAAGCCGAGGCCCATCCATTCGGCCACAAGATCGGCCTGGGCCGCGACCACAGATTGAAGCAGGCCGAGCGGGCCATCGGCATCGGGATAGTGCCGCGCGATGGCATGTTCGGCCAGAAGGCGCAGCGCCTCGGTGTCGCCGCGCGAGGCGAAGAACTGAAAGGTCCCGACGCGGATATGGGATCGGGCAACGCGGGTCAGGATGCCCCCCGGCAGGGGGCGCTCGCGCATGACTGTTTCGCCGGTGGCGACGGCGGCCAGCGCGCGCGTGGTTGGCACGCCGAGCGCATGCATCGCTTCGGACACGATGAACTCGCGCAGGACTGGCCCGACCCAGGAGCGGCCGTCGCCCATCCGGCTGTAGGGGGTCTGGCCCGAGCCCTTGAGCTGAATGTCGCGGCGGACACCGTCGCGGCCCACAACCTCGCCCAAAAGCACCGCGCGGCCGTCGCCAAGCTGCGGCGAGAAGCCCCCGAACTGATGCCCGGCATAGACCTGCGCGAGAGGAGCGGCACCGTCGGGCACAGCGTTGCCGGCCAGCACCGCGATGCCTGCCGGCGTTTCGAGCGTCCCGGGCTCGATCCCAAGGGTTTCGGCCAGCGGTCGGTTAAGCATCAGGAGCTCGGGCGCCTTGACCGGGGTTGGCTCGAGCCTTGTGTAGAAGCGCTCGGGCAGAGTGGCATAGCTGTTGTCGAACGGGATCTTGGGCGCGGGGGCGTAGGTGTCGGGCACGGGGGCGTCTCCGGGTGGCGTACCGGGAAGGTAAGGGCGCGGCGGCTGCGATCAATTGGGCGCCGGTGGCCGATTGCAAGGCGGTACAGTCCAGACCGCGATCAGGGCGCCTATTCGGCAGCGTCTGTCTTTGAGTTTGCGAACCGGTCGGCATGCAGCTGCCGGAGCGCGGCCTTCTGCACCTTGCCCATCGTGTTGCGCGGCAGCGCGTCGGCAAAGATATAGGCTTTGGGGCGCTTGAAGTTGGCTAGCGCGGCCTCGGCGGCGGTGCGCAGGGTGGCCTTGGTCGGGGTGGCTCCGGGCTCGGCCCTGATGATCGCAAGGACGCCCTCACCATAGTCGGAATGAGGCACACCGATCACGGCGCTCTCGGCTACGCCGCTCAAGGCGTCGAGCACCTGTTCCACCTCTTTGGGATAGACGTTGTAGCCGCCCGATATGATCAGGTCTTTCTCGCGGCCCACGATGTGGAGATAGCCGTCAGCATCCAGCTGCCCCAGATCGCCGGTGATGAACCAGCCGTCGGGGCGGAGCTCTGCGGCGGTCTTCTCAGGCTTCTTCCAGTAGCCGGTAAATACGTTTGGGCCGCAGACCTCGATCATGCCGGTCTCGCCCGGGGGCACTGGCTTGGCGGTGCCGGGCACGCAGAGGCGTAGATCGACCCCGAGCAGGGGCATGCCGACGGTGCCGGGCCGACGCGCGCCTACATACGGATTGGACGTAATCATGCCGGTTTCGGTCATGCCGTAACGTTCGAGAATGGCGTGCCCCGTGCGCGCGGCGAATGCGGCGTGGGTGTCGGCCAGAAGTGGTGCCGAGCCCGAGGTGAACACGCGCATATGGGCGGTGGCGGCGCGGTCGAGGCCGGGCGTCGCCAAGAGGCGCGTGTAGTAGGTCGGGACGCCCATCATCACGGTTGCGCGTGGCAGAGCGGCGAGCACGGCGAAGGTGTCGAACTCCGGTTGCCAAAGCATCGACGCGCCCGCGCGCATCGCAACGTTGCACGCAGCGAAGAGGCCGTGGGCGTGGAAGATCGGCAGGGCGTGCAGCAAGCGATCCGCTTCGGTGAAGCGCCAACACGAGACCAGCGCCTCGGCGTTGGAGTGGAGGTTACCGTGCGTGAGCATCGCGCCCTTCGAGCGGCCTGTGGTGCCGGACGTGTAAAGGAAACAGGCCAGGTCGTCGGGGCCCCGCGGCGTGACGTCAACGGGATGCGCGGCTGCCACGGCGTCGCTCCAGGAGCCTTCGCCGGCGGCCCCCAGGGTGTGCAGCTTTGCATCGACCGATCTGGCAGCGGTCGCCAGGCTGGCCTCAGCCTCGGGATCGCAGAGGATGAGGGACGGCGCGGCATCCTCAATGAAGTAGGCCATCTCGGAGGGCGTATATGCGGTGTTCAGCGGCACGAAGACGGCGCCCGCGCGCAGGCATCCGAGATAGAGCGCC
This sequence comes from Pseudomonadota bacterium, assembly GCA_039822045.1. Lineage (GTDB taxonomy): Bacteria > Pseudomonadota > Alphaproteobacteria > Rhodobacterales > Rhodobacteraceae > HLUCCA09. Next base: position 54,734 of record JBCBMY010000016.1, read on the forward strand.
AGTGCCGCGTGGGACTTGGCGACTTGCGCCACGACGCGGTCTCCCGGACGGACGCCGACGGCACGGAGCGCGCCGGCGACCTGGGCAGCGCGTTGGGCCATCTCGGCATAGCTTATCGACGCGCCCTGGGGCAGCTCCAGCAGCACGCGGTTGCGGTCTGCGGCACGGATGCCCAGAAGGGCGTCGTAGAGAAGGTTGGTCATCGGTCCGGTCGCTGGATGGCGCGGGCGGCAAGCCGGGATGTATTCACTCGCCGCGAAAGACGGGGCGGCGCTTGTCGGCAAAGGCGGCCTGGCCCTCGCGATAGTCAGCGCTGTCGAAACAGGCGGCGACAAGCCCATCGACCCGAGCGATGTTGCGCTGGGCCTCGGGCCGGGCCAGCTCGATCAGCGCGGCCTTCACGGCGCGAAGGGTCAGCGGGGCATTACCGGCGATGCGCGCGATGAGGCTGTCAGTTTCGGACGCGAACGCGCTGGCGGGAACCACGCGGTTGGCCAGCCCGCGCGAGAGGGCCTCGTCGGCCGGGATTTGCCGGGCGGTGTAGAGGAGATCGGCCGCCAGGCTCGGGCCGACTCTGTCCACGATGGCCGCGACGCCGCCATACTCATAGCCGAGGCCGAGCTTGCCCGGGGTGACGGCGAAGCGTGCCGTGTCGTCGGCGATCCGCAGGTCGCAGCGGATGGCGATGGCCAGCCCGCCGCCGATGCAATAGCCCCGCACAAGCGCCAATGTGGGACAAGGGAGCGCGCCAATCGCGTCCTCGGCCCGGGCGACCGCGTCGGCGTAGCGGGCAGCAGATGTGGCATCGGTGCGGTTCGCGCTGAATTCCGAGATATCGGCGCCCGAGACGAAGGCGCGGTCACCGGCCCCCTCAAGCGCCACGACGCGAACCGACCCTTCGCCCGCCAGCCGTTCGGCCACGTCGCCCAGCGCCCGCCACATCGCCAGCGACATTGCATTGTGGCGCTCGGGCGCATTGAAGACGACCCGCGCGACCGGACCGTCCCGACGCAAAAGGAGACGGCCGTCGGCCAGAGCCTCTTCGGCGGGCGCCGGGTCAGAAGCACGGTCGGGATCGGATTGGTCGGTCGCTGTAGTCTCTGCCATCTCTCACCTCGTGCGACGTATTGCGCGCCTTCGGAACTATGCAGCCTGCCATTGGCGCGACCAGCCCGGCTCAACGGGCGGTTTGCCCGCTACATCATCCGGCTAAGGGTGGTGTAGCGGTCGCGCATCGCAAACCCGTGGCGGCGGTAGAAGTGCTCGGCCGGGCTGTCACGCTCGGCCTCAAGGCTCAGCGCCATGACGCCCTCGTCGGCCAGGCGCCGGGTCAGGGTCTCCAGCGCCTCACTTCCCATCCCGCGGCGGCGGACGGCCGGACGGATCCAGACTTCGTCGAGCACCGCCTCCATACCGCCAAACTCGATCGACCAGGTGAAGGTGACCACGAGATAGCCCACAGGTGCGCGCTCCGGCCCGATCAGAAAGACGGCACCGTAGGGGCTGCCCTTGAGCAGGGGGGCGAGCGCCCGGGCCCGCCCCTCGACGTCGGTATCGATGCCCTGTTCGCCATGGAACGCGGCCACCATCGGGGCGAGACGCTCCAGCGCGTCGGGCCCGCAGAGATGCAGCCGCGCGCTCACAGCCGGGCCAGGCGATCGGTGAGAAGCGTGAAGAATGCCTTGGCGTCGATATCGCCGATGAAGGTCGCATTGGGCGGCCGGTCGGTGACGCCCCACCAGTCGGCCACCGTCATGCCACGGGTCAGCGGGCTGTCGACCTCGATCTCAACGTTGATATGGCGGCCCGTGAAGATGTCGGGCGCCAGGAGGTGGGCGATGACGCACGGATCGTGGAGGGGGCCGCCCGCGCCGCCATACTTCTCCAGATCGAACCGCTCATAGAAGTCGAGCCAGCCGGAGACGGCCGCAGCGACGGGCGTTCCGATGGCCGAGATGGCGGTAAGCCTCTCCTTTGTGATCAGCGCCTTGTGGGTGGCATCGAGCGGCAGAACGGTGAGGGGCACGCCGGAGCTGAACACGGCCTTGGCCGCTTCGGGATCGACATAGATGTTGAACTCGGCCGCGGGAGTGATGTTGCCAACCTCGAAATAGGCGCCACCCATGAGGACGATCGCCCCAAGCCGCGATGCGATGTCGGGGGCGCGATCGAGGGCAGTGGCGATATTGGTGAGCGGCCCGAGCGGACAGAGCGTCACGCTGCCCGGCGGCTCGCGCCGCACATGGTGGACGATGGCGTCGACCCCGTGGAGTTCGGCCACCGGCATCGTCGGGTCGGGCAGGTCGGCCCCGTCGAGCCCCGACTTGCCGTGAACGTGCTCGGCCGTCACGAGCGTATGGGCCAGCGGCTTCGCGCAGCCGGCATGCACGGCGATGTCGCGCCGCCCGGCCAGCTCGCAAACAACACGTGCGTTCCGGGTCGTGAGCGGGAGGGGTACATTCCCTGCGACCGCGGTGATCGCCAGGACCTCGATCTCGGGGCTGGCCAGAGCGAGCAGGATGGCGACGGCATCGTCCTGCCCGGGATCGGTATCGATGATGATCTTGCGCGCGTCCATTGTGCCCCCCGGTTTGGCGCGATCCTTGCCGCGCCGCGCCCTGCAAGTCCAGCGCGCCCCGACCGCTACCGGGAGCAAAAGTCTTGAAGCAAGACTTTTGCAAAAGTCTTTGGAAAGACTTTTGCGCCGGCGGAGGCGGAGCGCCTACGCGGGTTCGGGGGCGCCTACCTCTTCGGTCAGGACCTCGGCCCCGGCTTCCAGCGTGCGATGGACGGGGCACTTGTCGGCAATCTCCAGGAGGCGCGCGCGCTGCTCGTCGGTCAGGTCGCCCACAAGGCGGACGCGCCGGAAGAACCTGTCGATCCGGCTGCCGCCGCCCGCTTCGGTTTGGTTCTTGTCCTGGCCGTGGACCTTTTCGTGGCTCACATCGACCGACACGTGCTCAAGCGGCCAGCCCTTGCGGCGGGCATACATCCGCACGGTCATCGATGTGCAGGCGGCGAGCCCGGCCGAGACGAGGCCATAGGGCGACGGGCCGCGGTCGGTGCCGCCATAGCTCTCGGGCTCGTCGGCCACGAGGTGGTGCTTGGGCCCCGATTGGATGTCCTGCAGAAATCCGCTCGGATCCGCTTCGGTGGCGCGCACGATGCCTTCGGGCGCGCCCGGAGGCGGGGCAGGGGGGGCGAGGTCGAGATACTTGCCCGCCCAGGCGGCGATCACATCGGCAGCGTATTCCGCATCGGCGCCGCGGCTGAGGAGATGATCGGCGTCATCGAGGGTCACGAAACTTTTGGGATGCTTGGCGGCGAGGAAGATCTGCGTGGCGTTCTCGATTCCGACCACCTCGTCGCGGGGCGCGTGGAGCACCAGGAGCGCCCTGTTCAAGCTTGCGATGACGGGGGACAGCTCAGCGGCCGTCACATCGCGGACGAAGTCGCGCCCGATCGTGAAGGGCCTCCCGCCGAGGCTAACCTCGGCCTGGCCCTGCGCCTCGATCTCATCGAGCGCGTGGGAGAAGTTATGGGTAACGTGACCGGGGTCGAAGGGGGCGCCTATCGTTGCGACCGCGCGCACCGAGGGGATGCCGGCGGCGGCTTTCAGCACAGCCGCGCCGCCGAGGGAATGGCCGACCAGAAGCGAGGGCGCCATGCCCTGGGCTGCGAGCCAGGCCGCAGCTTGGTGAAGATCGCCCACGTTCGACGTGAAGGTGGTGTTGGCAAACTCGCCTTCGGAATGGCCGAGCCCGGTGAAATCGAACCGCAGCACCGCAATCCCCATGGCGGCGAGCCGTGCGGCGATCCGGCGGGCTGCTGCGATGTCTTTGGAGCACGAAAAGCAATGGGCGAAGAGCGCCGTAGCGAGGTGCGGCCCCTCGGGCCGGTCGAGCCGCGCGGCGAGCAACTCGCCCCCGGACCCTGTGAAGGATGCTTTTTCCATCTGGTCTGTCTCCGCTCTGCCGCCGATCGCGACGAGCATGGAGATGGGCGGCTGCCGGACCAAGGCCTCGTGTCAGCACGTCACGGCATGGTGAGGGGCGGCGATGGGCGTGCGACCCGACGCTCTGCGTTCGAGCGGCCCGAACCCGCCATCGGCCCGGCACCCCCTGGCCGCCTAGGCTGTCCGCTCCCCCATGAGCCAAGGGTCGAAAGGATAGGTCGAGAGGCACTCGAAGCCGTCTTCGGTGATCAGCACCTGATCCTCGAGCTTGATCGAGAAATCGCCGCCATCCTCGGCGATGAGCGCTTCGGAGCAGACCACCATGCCGGGCTCGAAGACATAGTCAAAATCCTTGGGGCGCACGCAATCGGGGTAGTCGATGTGGGGCCACTCATCGCACAGGCCCACGCCATGCATGATGCAGCTGTATTTGCGCTTGAGATACTTGTCGTGAAGCCGGTGGCTTTGCTCGGTCAGTTCAGCGAAGTGCAGCCCAGGCCGGAGCAGTTCCATGTTGCGCATGATGTGCTCATGCCCGTGCTTCATGGCCTCGACCATGTCGGCGCGCGGCGCGCGGTCGCCGATCCACCAGGTGCGCGAGATATCGGTGCAGATGCCGTAGGGGCCGACGAGGTCGGTGTCGAAGGCGAGGATCTCGTTCATCTGCGGGTATCGCGCGCCGCATTCCTGGAACCAGGGATTGGTGCGGGGCCCTGACGCCAGCAGGCGCGTTTCGATCCATTCACCGCCGCGGCGGATGTTCTCGGCATGGAGGATGGCCCAGATGTCGTCTTCCGACATCGTGCCCTTGGGGATTTCCGCGCGCGAGACGCGCTCCATCTCGTACATTGCGGCTTCGCAAGCATGGATCGAGCAGCGCATTGCGCGGATCTCGTCCGACCCTTTGATCGAGCGGGCCTTCTCGGTGACCTCCTCGCCGTCGGTCAACTCAAACCCTGCGGCCTCGAGCGCGCGGGCGCCCACAAGCATGATCTTGTCGACGGCAAGGCGGGTCTCGCCCGGGGCGTGCTCGGCCAGAACGCCGGCCACGTCCCGTGCAAATGCCGTTGCGATATCTTCGGCGCCGTCGCCGGCGGTAAAGTAGAACATCGACGCGCCACCGCGCACCTCGCGCACCAGCGGGTTGTAGGCGGTGAGGAACGGCGCGAGCTTGTAGTCCCAGATCACCATATAGCCGTCGGCACAAAGCAGGACCGCGCGAAACGGGTTGTGGGCGTTCCAGAGCTGCATGTTGGTGGAGTCAGTGGCGTAGCGGATGTTGAGCGGATCGAACATCAGGACGCCGGCGAGGCCCCGGTCAACCACGTGCCGGGTAAGCCGTTTCCAGCGAAAGCGGCGCATCTCCTGCAGATCGGGCAGCTCCAGGCCGGCCGCCTCCCACTCGCCATAGGCCAAGAGCGTCGGCCCGATTTCGGCGCGGTCGGCATCGTTCGGAGTGTTGTCGCCCAGCACGGCACCCTTGGTCGGGTCGATCTTGCGGGTGTCGCGGTAATGCGTGTTCATCGGTAAGACTCCGGCGCTTTGGATGAGCGTCCCTCCGCCGAGAGCCCGCTGTCCGCGCCGTTTGCGGCGCGCCCATGTCGCATTCGGTACCCTGATGCTGCGCCCGTGCGATGGGCAGGCGTGCTGCCCGGCGGCCGACGCAAGACCGGCGTGTACTGGCGCCCGCGTGCGGGTCGGTCTAGGGATCGGAGCGATGTCTGAGGGATCCCTTTATCATGCGCGGCTGCCCTATGCGCCGTGGCGCGACACGGCGACTGACCGCTTGCCCGGCATGGTGCCGGTTGCGCTCGACACCTGGCTGCGGGTGGACGAGACCTATGGCGCCCAACTGGCCCGGCGTCGGAGCCTGTTGGCGAGCGAGCGCGCGCGCGTGATCGCGGCACTGCCTGACGCGTCGCCGGCCATGTCCGAGCTCTACGAGACCGTCGTTGCGACGCTTGCGGCACGGTTGGACTTCTCGGTCGGGAGCCAATGGGTGACGTGCCCCGATGGCGCACGCGTCGCGCGTGACCCCGCCGACCCGCTGGGCACGCTCGGGTGCCTGTGTCAGGAGGATTTCTGCATAATGGAGCGCGAGGAGGGCGGCGCTCCGGACGGCGGCGAGCACGCGCTAACGGCCGCCGTTCTGTGCTTTCCCGCCAACTGGACCCTGGCGGAAAAGATCGGCCAGCCGCTGACCCGCATCCACCGGCCCGTGCCGGCCTATCTGCGGGACGGGGCACAAGGGCTTGCCCCACGGGTTCAGCGCCTTTTCGATGCGCTGGCTCCTGGCCGCGTCCTGATGCGGATGAACGCGAACTGGACCGATGCGGCCGATCCGTTTTCACCGCGGCTCGAAGCCGATGGCCACGAACTTGCCGACGGACGGTTCATGCGGGTCGAGCGCCAGACCTTGCGTCGCTTGCCGCAGACCGGCGCGGTTGTATTCGGGATCCACACCTGCCTTGTGCCGCGCGAGGGGCTGTCGGCCGAAGACCGCGCCGGACACGCGCGCTATGCCGCCCTGCAGAGCGACCGTGCGGAAGCGCGAGCGCGGAAGACGGGCTGACTCGAGGAAAGCCCAAGGCGCCGGATGGCGCGCCAAGTCGTCTGGCGTTGGTTCGAGGGCGAGAGCGATCACAGGACACGCCCCACAGCCGACGCAGGCCGGTCAGACGTCTGCAGGTTCGGGCATGGGCTGTCCGTCGCGCTCGAGCACGACGAGGGCCCGCGTGCGGCGGCCCACCACCTGAACCTCGATCCGCTCGCCCTCGGCGGTGCCGAAGCTGTCGCCGTGGAGCAGCCGTCGGCCCGTCTCACGCTCATGGTCGACCAACGCATAGGCTCGGGTGGCGAGCCAGTAGAGGGAGGCGGGTGCCGGATTGACCGACAGCGCATAGCCCAGAAAACCTTCGGCTCCAGCGAAGTCGATCCCCAGCAGCGGGGTGCCGTCTTCCGCCTGGGCCCCCTCTCGTGGCACGGGGTGCAGAAAGAGGGGCAGGGGGTCTTGCATGCCCGACATGGCAAGGAACCGGTCCGGCGAGAAGAGCTGCGTCGACGGCTCCCAAAGAACGGCCGCCGCCTCGCTGTAGTTGGTTGCTGCGAGCTGGCTCATCGCCGCGTGGCCGGCCGCGCGTATGAGATGGGCGCGCTCGCCGGGGGTGTAGGCCCGGCAGCGGCGGGCGATTTCCTCGGAATCGCGCAGGGCATCGACGAGGCCGTCTTCGGCGCTGCCAGGCCAGACCTCGAGAACCACAGCGCCCGTTTGCCGCGTCGCCCGCATCTGCCAATTCTCGCCCAGGAGTTCGCCAAGGCCCGACCCCAGAGCCGCGTCGAGGGCAGGGCTCGACCAGGCTTTCGCTTGCCCCGTCAGTGTGAGGTGCAGCGGCCCGGCGCAGAAGGCCAGCCCGTGCCGGCTGTGCGAGCGGCGAAAGGTCAGGCCGAGTTCGCTCACCGCGGCGTTGAGATGTGCCTCTAGCCCGTGGGCATCGATCTGTGCCGCACCCGCCATCATCAGCACGGCCCGCACAGGATTGGGCACACGGTTTCCGCCATCGCGACCGATATGCTTATCGCTCGCCGTGGGCTCCACGTTCCGCCCGGAGCCCTGTCCGCTGCCGCCGGCGCCCGGCGGCGCAGCCACACGTGCGGCATGGCCCATCGGACCGGCGGTGACAGGTTGGGTCGACATAGGTTGTGAGGCGGACATCAAAAACTCGATACTTGGACAGTTGCCGCTGGTGACCCCCAACGGAGACCGGATTGTGGCACGAGATTGGCTTGATGTCGCCCCTCAACCTATAGGTGTGGACGCACTGTTTCCGATCCGTGGAGACTGGCTGGCCGATTGAGGCCGCGCGCGCAAGGATTGTTCACGCGGATGTGCAGGATAGTCAGGAAGATCGGACCCTGCCGCCCGCCCATCCCTACCCTGATCGGCCCCGTCCGCCGTCCAGCCTCCATGACCGGCTCAGCTGCGGTTCAGGGATCGCTGGGCCAATCGTCACACCCCGCGTCAACCAGTGCCCTTGCAGCGCGCGGCCCGATATCATCCCAGAATACGCTCGGCTCGGACCCGCGGGCCGCGGCGGTATCTGTCCCTCGGGGGAGGGTCGGCTTCAGGCCGGCACGAGGAACGCTGATATGATCATTCGTGACGCCGATACTGACCGAAACGCGACCCTGCGCCGACTGCGTGCTCCGGCACCGCAGGGCGCGCGCGACGCTGCACGTCGCCTTGCCTTGGTCACCGACATCGTCGAGCGTGCCGTGCTTCCGGCCCTGCTTGCCCGCAAGGACAGTGGGGCGTTCGCGTCGCCGGGCGCCGGGGCCCGCAATGGGGCGTCAGGCGGGTTCACCTCGGCTACTGAGGCTGGGCATGTGGGTGCAGGTCCGGAGGGATTTGGGTCCGTCGAAGGTGCGCACGACACGGCATCCGGCCCGACCAGCTCTCGCCGACACAGGCAACCCTGAGCGGGCCTTAGACGAAGGTCGTGCCGCGCCTCGGTCTGCGCGGGGCACTTGGGACGCTGCACACCGTCTTGGTCGCCGCCGTTGTGCCGCTTTCGGTTGACCCGCACGCGCCAGCGTTCCATGTGGGGCGAAAACCGGAGCAGCCCCTTGGCCCAGAGCCGACCGTCGAGCCCCCCGCCCTTTGCGCGCTATGAATGGATGATCGCCTGGCGCTATCTGCGTGCGCGACGCGCCGAGGGCGGCGTCAGCGTGATGACATGGATCAGCCTGGTCGGCATTACGCTTGCCGTCTTCGCCCTGATCGCGACGCTCGCCGTGCGCTCGGGCTTTCGGGCCGAGTTCGTCGACACGATCCTGGGCGCCAATGCCCATGTGAGTGTCTACCAGTCGGTCATCACCTCTGAGACCGGGCAGGACAGCCGCATCATCGAGGATTATGCGGCGATGGCCGAGCGGCTGCGCGCGGTGCCGGGCGTCACCCGGGTGGCGCCGCTCGTGAAGGGCCAGGTGATGGCCACCGCCAATGGCAACAACGCCGGGGTCGAGGTGTTCGGGATTTCGGCGGCCGATCTGGCCACGATTCCGCGCGTCGCCCAACCTGAGCTCTATGCCGGAGATATCGAGCGCTTTGATGACGGAGTGGCGATCGGCTGGGGGGTTGCGCAAGCCCTGCGCGTGGGACCGGGAGACACGATCCGGCTAATCTCGCCCGATGGCGCCCGCACGCCGTTCGGCACGTCGCCGCGGGTGTCGTCCTATGAGGTCGTCTACATCTTCCAGGCCGGGCGCTACGACATCGACCGCACACGCCTCTACATGCCCTTCGGCGAAGCCCAGACCTATTTCAACCGCGAGTCCGGGGCCGACGAGATGGAGGTGATGGTCGCCGAGCCCGACCGTGTGGATGCGTTGACGCTCGATCTGTTGCGCGCGGGCGGCGAGCGGACGTTGCTTTGGACATGGCGGGACGCTTCGGGCGCCTTCCTGCGCGCGCTCGAAGTGGAGGACAATGTGATGTTCATCATCCTGTCAATCCTGGTCCTGATCGCGGCGATGAACATCATCTCGGGCCTTATCATGCTGGTGAAGAACAAGGGGCGCGACATCGGGATCCTGCGCACGATGGGCCTGACCGAAGGGGCGGTTCTGCGCGTCTTCTTCCTCTGTGGCGCGTCCGTCGGGTTCGTGGGAACGGCGGCGGGCGTGATCCTGGGCTGTCTGTTTGCCCTCTACATCGACCCGATCTTTTCCTTCGTGAACTGGGCGATGGGGGGTGGAGTTTGGGACCCGTCAATCCGCGGCATCTATGCGCTGCCGGCGCGGCTCGAGGCGGGCGATGTGCTGTCGGCCGTTGTCCTGTCGCTGGGGCTTTCGTTCATCGTGACGATCTTTCCGGCCCGGCGGGCGGCGCGGATGAACCCGGTCGAGGCGCTGCGCTATGAGTGAGCCGGTCCTGGCGCTCGAGGATCTGTGTAAGACGTACAATGCCGGAATGCCGGGCGAAGTGCGTGTGCTCGATGCCGCCTCACTGCGCGTCGCACCGGGTGAGATCGTGGCGCTGACCGCGCCATCGGGGGCGGGCAAGTCCACGCTCCTGCACATCGCTGGGCTCCTCGACGTGGCCGACCAGGGCACCGTCCGCCTTCAGGGCCAGGATATGACCGATCTGGGCGATGCCGCGCGGACGCAGGCGCGGCGCGCCCAGGTCGGCTTTGTCTATCAGTTCCACCATCTTCTGCCCGAGTTCTCGGCGGCCGAGAACATCGTGCTGCCGCAGTTGGCCTCGGCCATTCCAACTGGACGGGCCGAAGCGCGGGCGGCGGAGTTGCTTTCGACCGTCGGTCTGGCGAGCCGGACCGGCCACCGGCCCGCGCAGCTTTCGGGTGGAGAACAGCAGCGGGTGGCGATCTGCCGGGCGCTGGCCAACGCGCCCGCGCTCCTTCTGGCCGACGAGCCCACCGGCAATCTTGACCCTGCGACCTCCGATCAGGTATTCGACATGCTCCTTGGGCTCGTGCGCGAGACTGGCCTCGCCGCGCTTATCGCCACCCACAATCTCGAACTGGCGGCCCGCATGGACCGGACCGTGCGGCTCGATGCCGGACGCATCACGGCCGGCGACCCGGGGCAAGAAAATTCCTGAATTTTCTTGCAATTTCCTTGTCCCAGGGAAATTGCGCCTAGCCCCAGCCGGCCCTCTGCGTAAGAGCGACGCCTGCCGCCATCAATGCTATTCCCAGGCCGCGGTCCCACGTGATCGGTGCCGGTCGCGCACCGAACAGGCCGAACTGGTCGATCAGCGCTGCCGACACAAGCTGTCCGATCAGAACGAAAAACACCGCATTGCCGACGCCGAAGCGAGGTGCGATCGCGGTGATCGAGATTACATAGAACGCCACGAGTAGGCCCGCGAGGAAGAGGTGCTTTGGCGCGCCCGGCACCTTGGCCAGCGGCGCCGTTCCCGTCACGAGGCAGGCCGCTAGGGCTGCGCTCAGCCCGACCGTGAAGAGAACCAGGGCCGCGACCGACGGGCTGCCGATCAGCCGTCCAAGCGCACCGTTGAGCGCGGCAAGAACCGGGATGCCGAGCCCGGCGGCAAACATCACGGCGGCGTAGGTGACGCTGGCGGGCATGACGGGTCTCCTGTGGATGCTCGGCGGGCAGTGGGTCTGCCGCCGTCCTTTCCGGTTTCGGCCGTCCGCGCAACCCTCGCTCCGCGCCTCAGGGCCTTGCGATTCGGCCCCTCTTTCGAACCTCCACTCCCAACCCGGGCCCTTGGCGCGCGGGTGGGGCCGGAACTGCCGCACTCCGATGCATCACAAGCCACGGATGCCCACGAGACATGCAGAAGTCTGATTTGCCTTTTCTGCGCGGGCCTGTAGTGTCCCGAAACCATTAACAAGCGGCCCGGCAGAGCGGGCCCGCACGTCAACCAGGGGAGGGTCCTTTATGGATCGTCGTTCGTTTCTGAAAACCTCCGCTCTCGGCGGATCCGCTGCCGCTGCAGCAGCCGGACTGGCCGCTCCGGCCATCGCCCAGGGCACCACCACACTCACCATGGTCACCACATGGCCGCGGGGCCTTGCCGGCGTCTGGGACTCGGTCGAGCGCTTTGCCAACAATGTCTCCGACATCACGGGCGGAAGCCTGGTGATCGATCCTAAAGGCGCGGGCGAGCTCGTCGGCGCATTCGAAAGCTTCGACGCTGTCGCCGCCGGCCAGGCCGACATGTATCACGGCGCCGACTATTACTGGGTCAACCAGCATCCGGCCTGGGCGTTCTTTACTGCCGTGCCCTTCGGCATGACCGTACCCGAACTGATGGTTTGGTACTATGCCGGTGAGGGCAAGGCCAAGCACGACATGGTGGGCGAGATTTTCGGCATCCGCGCCTTCATCGCCGGCCAGACAGGTGCCCAGGGTGGCGGCTGGTACCGCCAGGAAATCACCTCGCCCAACGACTTCCAGGGCCTGAAGTTCCGCATGCCCGGTCTCGGCGGCCAGGTGCTGACGGAAATGGGTGCCTCGGTGCAGGTGCTGCCCGGCGGCGAGATCTACCAGGCGCTGTCGACCGGCGCGCTCGACGGCACCGAGTGGATCGGCCCCTGGTCGGACGAAAAGCTCGGCCTACAGGAGGTATGCGACCATTACTATCCGGCCGGCTTCCATGAGCCGGGCGCGGCACTGTCGGTCGGCTGCAACCTTGACGTGTTCAACAACCTCTCGTCGGCGCACCAGCGGGCGATCGAAGTTGCGGCGTCGGACGCCCACCAGCACAACTACTCGCTCTTCGTGGCGCAGAATGGCCCGGCGCTGCAGCGGCTGATCAACGGCGGCACGCAGCTTCACCAGTTCGACGAAGCCATCTGGGACGCCTTCGGCGCCGCCTCGATGACCGTCCTCGGCCAGTACCAGGACGATCCGATCTTCGCCGAGGTCTATGCCAGCTTCCGCGAGTCGATGCTGTCGACCTCCGGCTGGCTCAGCCGCTCCGACAGCTTCTACGCCAACCAGCGCAACCGCGTGCTGGCGGCTCTCTAAGCCCATCCAGCCGGGCGGCGCAGGCCGCCGCCCGGCAACCTCTCCTTCCCGACCGAAAGGAGGGCCGGCATGGGCGACGCCCTGATCTGGTTTCTTCAGAACATTGCGCTCGGCGTGTGGAACATCCTTTATGCGGTGACACATCCGGGCAGTTGGATGGCCTGGGGCAGCGACCCCGAAAGCCTCATTCGTTTCATCTATTACGGCGCATCGGTCGAGTTCTTCTTCGCCATTTTCGATGTGGTGCTGATCGTACTCGTGGTCGGGCTCTTCCGACGCGAGTTTCTGTGGGGGGCCGTTCGCGTCCTGGAAGGGATTTCGAACTGGGCAGGCCGGATCTTTGCCTGGGCGGGCCTCCTGATGGTTCTGCAGCAGATCATGGTGGTGTTTCTTCAGGCGATCTTCCGAGTGGCCGAGATCACGGTGTCTCCCGTGGGGATTGGGATCACCTTTCCGCTGGCGTGGTATTCCGAAGGGCTGAAATTCTACAACGCGCTCGTGGTGGCCCTCTGTCTGTCCTACACGTTCGTGCAATCGGGCCATGTGCGCGTCGACCTGATCTATGCCGGCGTCTCGTTCCGCGCCAAGAAGATCATCGACATGGTCGGGTCGGTCCTCTTCATGGTGCCGATGGCGATACTGATTTGGCTTTACGGCTGGTTCTTCCTGTGGCGCTCGCTCGTGACGCCGCCGATGTCGGCCTCCAATACGCTCGACGCGCTCCTCCTGCGGGCCCGGGTGGTGCGCTGGAATGTCGAGACGACGGGCTTTTCACCGTCGGGCTTCAACGCCTACTTCCTCTTCAAGGTACTGCTCGTGGCGCTCGCGGGGCTGATCTTCCTGCAGGCGGTCGCCTTCTTCTATCGCTCGCTCCTGGAATATCTCGAAGGCGAGGACGCCGCCGACCGCTATCTCGACCGCGATATCCTGGGCGATCCCGCCGAGGAGAAGCAGCATGAAATCCATTCGGGGGCCTCGTAAGCCATGTTCGGTTTGGACGGGGTCGAGGTCGGCCTTCTTATTGTTTTTCTCACCCTTTTCGGCGCAATCCTGACGGGCTTTCCAGTGGCCTTTGCCATCGGCGGGGCCGGGATCATCTCGTTTGGCATGATCGCCGCGCTCGACAGTGCGGGGCTTCTGATCCACGAAGCCATCGACACGGGCTCCGACGCCTATCGGGCGCTGATCGCCGATGGGGTGGCGCGCGAGGCGATCTCGGTCTTCCGATATCCAGAGTTGCCGAGGGTCGAGACGGCCCTGTTCCCGCAAGGATGGGAAACGGCAATCGACCGCAACCTGTCTCTGGTGGTCAACCGGATCAATGAGCGCGTGCTGGCGGGCCAGTCGATCGAGACGCTGCTGGCGGTGCTGATGTTCGTGATGATGGGGATCACGCTGGAGCGCTCGAAGATCGCCGAGGATCTGTTGACGAACATGGCGCGGGTCTTCGGGCCGTTGCCCGGGGGCCTGGCCGTCTCCATCGTGGTCGTGGGGGCCTTTCTGGCCGCGTCGACCGGGATCGTCGGGGCAACTGTGGTCACAATGGGCCTGCTCGCGCTGCCCACAATGCTGCGCAACAACTACTCGCCGCAGCTTGCCACAGGCGTGATCGCGGCCTCGGGCACGCTGGGGCAGATCATTCCGCCCTCCATCGTGATCGTGCTTTTGGGCACCCTGGCGGGCGATCTCTATGCCACGGCGCAGGAGAACCGCGCGGCGTCGGTCGGCTGTACAGACGCGCTGACGCTTCTGGGGGAACCGGCCGTCGTGTCGGTCGGCACCCTGTTCCAGGCAGCACTGTTGCCGGGCATCGTGCTGGCGGGGCTCTATGCGGCCTACGCGCTGGGCTTTGCCATTCTCAACCCGGCCAAGGCACCCCCGGTGGCGTTCGAGGATGAGGCGGGCTCCGAGCCTGTGGCACCTGCCGAACGGATGACCTGGTTCCTCTATGTGCCCGTCGGGATGATTGCTGGCGCGATCCTGTTGGGTCAGGTCGGTGTGATCGGCAGCCAGTCGATTGTGGTGTCGAGCATCGAGCAGGGTTCGGGCACTGCGTCGCTCCGCACCGAGGTCTCGCCCTCGTGCCAGGAAGCAATGATTGAGATCCACGGTCAGGAGGCGTGGGATCAGGCCGTGGCAGAGCAGCAGGCACTCGACGCAGCCGGAGGTCCGGTCGAGGCCCATGAGCGGACGCCCGAAGAGCTTGAGGCCGCCCGGGCCGATCAGATCGCCAACACCGCGCCCATCGGGTCGGGCCTGACGACGGGCCTGTTGCTTCTGGCCATTGCCCTGTCGGTCGCGCGGGGGATTTCGCCCTCGTCGGACGCGCGCCCCCTTCTGATCGGGGCCGGAGGGATCGCGCTGGCGTTCCTCTTGGATATGTTGGTCATGCCGCCGACGATGTCGTCCGGGGTGCGGACGCTGATCCTGGCCCTGCCGCTCGCTGCCGCGCTCTACGGGTGCCGGGCAGCTACGGGGATGCTGGGCAAGTCGGAGCTCCTCAAGGTCATCTTCCCGCCGCTTATCCTGATCGTGGCGGTGCTGGGCTCGATCCTGGGCGGAATCACCAACCCAACGCCTGCGGCAGCGCTGGGGGCGGGCGGTGCGATCATGCTCGCCGCCTACCGCAAGCTGACCGACATGGATCGATCCGGCAAAACGGTGATCCAGGGTGCGTTTGCAATCGTCATCATGATCCTGATCGGCGCGAACTTCGATTTGCGGGTTACGACCGGCGATGCGGGCCTGGAGAGCTGGCTTGCCTTCCTGGTGGCGCAGGCCGCGTATCTCTTTGCGATGTTCGCCATCCTCTATTCCTGCTGGGTGCTGCTGAGAGGCGGGGTCCTGGCGCCGGTGGTGCGTGAGACGGCCAAGGTCACCTCGATGGTCTTCACCATCCTGATCGGGTCGCAGATCCTGAACCTGGTCGTCATCTCCTTCGGCGGCGAGCATTACATCCAGCAGTTCCTGCGCTCGTTCGACAACGAGATGGTGGTGTTCCTGATCGTGATGCTGGTTCTCTTCATTCTGGGCTTCGTGCTCGACTTTCTGGAGATCATTTACATCGTCGTGCCGATCGTGGGGCCGGTGATCTATGGCGGCACGATGGACCCCAAATGGGTGACGATCATGATCGCGGTGAACCTCCAGACCTCGTTCCTAACCCCACCCTTTGGCTTTGCGCTGTTCTATCTTAGGGGCGTGGCCCCGCCTGGGATTACGACCGGCGACATCTATCGCGGGATCATACCGTTCGTGCTGATCCAGGTGATTGGGCTTGCGCTCCTGTGGACCTTCCCGGGGATTGTAACGCTGGTGCCCGATGTGATCCTGAACTGACGCTCCGACGAAGAGCCTGAGGCTCCGTCGGGGCGTTTTACTGGTGCTTCGGAGGTGTGTCTGCCCTGCCAGAGGGGCCGAGGCGCATCCGTGCACGCTTGGCAAGTCCCGACCCGAACCGGTGCGACACGCGCGAGCCCGTGTCCAAGCGCGCGCCTGTCTGGACCATGCGGTCGGGATCTAGGTAGCCACGCTGACGGAGACCGGTTTCCTGCGTTTCACGGCCCCCGGTGACGGCCCCCGGTTGGACGTGCACACGGTCGGCTTTGATCTGTCCGCTGGACCAAGCCGTCCTGCCGGGGCTAGGCGCGACCCGCTGGCTGGAGAAGGTCCCAGAGGTTGCCCCACGGATCCTGCCACTGGGCGACGCGACCGTAGGGCTCGTCGCGCGGCTCTTCGAGAAAGCGGATGCCAGCGCGCTGCATGGCGGCATGGTCGGTATCGAAGTCGCCGGTCTCAAAGAAAAAGCCGACGCGGCCTCCCGTCTGATGCCCGATGGCGTTCTGCTGTTCCGGCGTGTCGGCTCGGGCGAGGAGGAGGCGGGCGCCGGGGTCCATGGATGGGGCGACGGTGACCCACCGCTTGCGCCCCTGATCGACATCCTCAAGGAGTGCCCAGCCCAGTGTGTCACGGAAGAACGCTATGGCCTCGTCGTAGTCCGGCACGACGAGCGTCACGGTGGCGAGCCGCCTCACTTGCGGGGCGCGCGGGTGTCGGGCAGCGTGATCTTAGCCACCTGCTCGGCGATCGGATCGACCGACAGGGGATGGGTTTCGCTTGAATGCGTCTCGGGGTCGCCAAGCTCCTGCCAGCGGCCGCCCTTGTAGATCTCCAGCGCGCCAAAGGACGCCTTGTAGCCCATCTTGGGCGATCCCGGCACCCAGTAGCCGAGATAGACATAAGGAAGGTCGGCGGCGCGGGCGATCTCGATATGGTCGAGGATGATGTAGGTGCCGAGCGATTGGCGGGCGAGCGTGGGCTCGTAGAACGAGTAGACCATCGACAGCCCGTCATCGAGAACATCGGTCAGACAGACGGCGGCCAGATCTCCTGTTGCGTCATAGGTCGCGGTCGTTTGGGCGTCGGCCAGGCGCTGGGCGAGGCCGGGCTCCTTGTATTCCACGACGCGAGAGCGCACCGGCGTTTCTTCGATCATCGCGGCGAACTCGAAGATATCCATATCGGCCATACCGCCATCGGCGTGGCGGCTGTCGAGATACCGGCGGAAGAGGGCATATTGCTCTTCGGTTGCCCACGGGCTGGTGGCGGTGCGCAGGATGTGACCGTTGCGGTTGATCGCGCGCCGTTGGCTCTTGGTGGGCTTGAAGTCGGCCACACGAATGCGCGCTGAAAGGCAGGCGGCGCAATCGGCGCATGACGGGCGGTAGAGCACGTTTTGCGAGCGGCGGAAGCCCTGCTTCGAGAGCGTGTCGTTGAGGCTCTCGGCATGCTCACCCTGCAGCGCCGTGAACAGCTTTCTCTCCATGCGGCCCTTGAGATAGGGGCAGGGCTGGGGCGCCGTCACGTAGAACTGGGGCGCGATGGGGAGCGTGTGACGCATGAAGGGGCGGGCAGACGTTCGTTCAGGCGAATGGGCGGCAGGCGAGTTGGCAGACGGGCCGGTGACGTAGTGGTATTGGTCTCGGAACGTAGCAGCGCATTTTACCGTCGCCAAGCCTTTCGACGTACCATCCTGAACGGTTTGGCGCGGTCGGCCGAGGCCCGCTGTTGCGGCAAGGATTGGGGCGGCAAGGGCGCGAGTGGCTTGACCCCTATTTCGTCTCAAAGTTGAGACTCTCACGCGGTGCGGACCTGCATCCGAAGTGCGGCGCGGCCTCTGCGACATTCTGTCCGGCCGTCAGGGTATGGAGCGGAACACGCCGTGGAGCCGGGCAGGCCGAACAGCGTCCGGCGCCGAGGTCCCGTTGCGCGCCGTGGGCCTCGTGCCGTTCGGCCTGGGTGCGCGGTTGGGCTGGGGCGGTGCTGCTGATCAGCGGCGCCGGTTCAGCGCGGCGGTGCCGAGTGCGATATCGGGCAAGCCCTGGGCGCGGGGCGTGATCAGCATCATCACGATGGAGACAAGCTGTGGCAGAACGAAGGCCATGGCGACGGTGTAGATCGCGGTGTGTGCGACGGCATCACCGACGCCGAGCCGCTGCCCGCGCATGTCGCGCAGCTCTATGCCCATGAAGCGCATGCCCCAGGTGGCTGAGCGCCGCGACAGCGTCACGGCGCGGTACGCGAAGGACAGCATCAGCCAGAGGAGCGGCAGGAAGAAGAGACCGGCAAAGAAGGTGAAGGGCAGGGTGAGCAGCGTCAGCCCCAGGATCACCACTGCGTCCACGACCCAGGCCACAAGGCGCTTGGCGGGCACGTCCGCATAAAAGGCGGGTTCGCGCTCGGGATCGGGCAGGTGCGAGTCGTGAAGGTGGCTGTCGGTCATGGCGGATCCTCTGGTCTTGGCCGGATCATTGGGCGCGGGCGCAGGCGGCTCGGTGTGGCTTGCAGTCTCCCGGCGAGGTGTCCGGGCCGCTGGTCTCGACCGGATATCGATATCCGTGCAGTGCGGTTCAATGCGGTGTCGAGACGACACGGAACCGGCGGCCGCGTCCGGGGAGGGGCGGGCCGCCGGTGGGGCCGGCCGGGGGGACATCCGGCTGGCCCAGGGCAAGGGTTAGGCCGGCTGACCTTCGCCCGTGCCGTTGGAGTCACTCTCCGGCTTGTCCGAGGTGGGGGCCTTGGCGCGTTCATCCATGAAGGCGTCGAACTCGGCCTTGTCCTTGGCTTCCCGCAGACGATTCAGAAAGGCCTGGAAGGCGTCCTGTTCTTCCTCGAGGCGGCGCAGCGTTTCTTCGCGGTAGGCGTCGAAGGCGGCGTTGCCCGACGTGCGGACGGAATGGCGGTGATAGCGGGCCACTTTGTTGTGGCGGCAGGACCCATTGAACATGCGTTTGCTCCAGATCATGTAGGCAAGAAGGGCGAGGCCGATGGGCCAGAAGAAGATGAAGCCGAGAACCATTGCTGCGATCCAGGCGCCTTTGCCGCGCTGGTCGAGCCAGTCTTCGGCACGGCCGAACCACGAGCGAGCCTCTCGGCTCATTGTCTCAGCGGATGCGGTGTGGACGGGGGTCATATCTGTCTCCAGGTTGGTCGATGCTTCGGTTTCGTCGCTATGTGAATGTTAATCACATTAACGAAATGGGGAGTGCGAACGTTTGCGTCAAGCAAGGAAGTGAATGTTTTTTACATTCACAACGTAATATACTGATTAGGAAATAAAAAAGTTCGCTAGTCGGTCGTGAAACGGGCCTCAGAGGCGTCGGCGGCCACCCGGAGCGCGTCAGGTTCGGCCTCGAACACGTGCCGAGGCGTGCCAGCAGCCGCCCACACCGTCTGAAAGTCCATAAGGCGCGGGTCGAAGAACGCCGTGATGTCGCACAGATGGCCCAAGGGCGACACGCCGCCAATGGCGAAGCCGGTGCGCGCCCGCACCGTTGCCGCGTCGGGCCGGAGGAGGGGTTCGCCGGCAATTGCGGCTGCGCGCTCGGGCTCAACACTATTGGTGCCCGCCGTCACAAACAGAAAGACGGCGTTGGTGTTGGCGCCAAGGAACAGGATCGACTTGGCGATCCGGTCGACCTCGACGCCGAGAGACGCGGCCGCAAGCGCAGCCGTGGTGCAGTCGCCCTCGGTTTCGTGCACGCCACCCGGCAGGCCTGCCTCGGCCATGGCCCGCTCGACGCGCTTTCGGCTCTTCGACATGGTGGCCTCCCTCGATCTCGCGCAGATGAGCCATTGAAGGCGGCGCATGCAACCCCAGGCGTGGGGCACGCGCTGGGCGGGCGGCGGCGGATCATTGACACCGGAGGACGCGGCCCCGATGGATCGGACCATGAGCTTTGTCGCCCGTATCCGACGCACGCCCTTGCCCTACGACGCGGATGCAGGGAACGAGGGCGCCGACCACGTGCCGGGCCAACCTCCTGAGGTGCGCGAGGTCCTGGTGGGCGCGGCGGGCGGGTCGCCCTTCCTGAAAGGGCTGATGGCGCGCGACGGCGACTGGCTGACCGAGGCGCTGACCCGTGAGCCGCAGCAGGTGCGCGCCGATCTGATGGCCGACGCCGACGCCCAGCCCGACGGCGATCTGATGGTCGGGCTGCGTCGCCTTAAGCGTCGCCTGGCGCTCTACACCGCGCTGGCCGATCTTGCGGGCGTCTGGTCGCTCGCCGAGGTGACTGCGGCGCTCACCGACTTCGCCGACCGGTCGACCGACCGTGCGATGAAAGCCGCGCTGGCGCCGCAGCTGGCCCGGGGTCGGGTGCCCGGCCATGGCGAGAACAATCGCGAAGACGCCGCGGGGATGGTCGCACTCGCCATGGGGAAGATGGGCGCGCACGAGCTCAACTTTTCGTCCGACATCGACCTGGTGCTACTGTTTGACGACGCGCGGTTCGAGGGATCGGATATTGCTGCGGCGCGTTCGGTGTTCGTTCGTGCCGCGCGAACGATGACCAAGACATTGTCGGAGATGACGGGTGACGGCTATGTGTGGCGCACCGATCTGCGGCTGCGGCCCGACCCGGCGGTGACCCCCGTTGTAGTCGCCATGGATGCCGCCGAGCGGTATTACGAGAGCCTCGGGCGGACATGGGAGCGCGCGGCCCATATCAAGGCGCGGCCGGCAGCCGGCGATCTGGATGCGGGCCGGAGGTATATCGAGCGTTTGCGTCCGTTCGTTTGGCGGCGGCATCTCGACTTCGCTGCGATCGAGGACGCCCATGACATGCGCCGCCGCATTCGAGACCATCGCGGGCTCCATGACGAGGCGACGCTTGAGGGGCGCGATTTGAAGCTGGCCCCTGGCGGCATTCGCGAGATCGAGTTCTTCACACAGACGCGTCAGCTGATTGCCGGCGGCCGCGATCCGGCCTTGCGGGTGCGCGGCACGGTCGAGGGCCTGGCACGGTTGGCGGCGGCCGGCTGGATCCCCAAGGCGCTGGCGGACATGCTGACCGAGCATTACGGCCGCTTGCGCGAGATCGAGCACCGGCTGCAGATGGTGGCCGACGCCCGCACCCATGCGCTGCCGACAAGCGCCGACGGCTTCGACCGGATCGCGCGTCTGTGCGGTGAGGGCGATACCGGGCGGTTTCGAGCGGAGCTGTCCGAGCGGCTGGCCGCGGTGCGCGCCGCCACGGAGGGGTTCTTTGCCCGAACGGAGGGGCGGAGCGCCGCCCAGACCGGACCGCAGACGCCCGAGCCCGAGATCGTGGCACGCTGGCGCCATTATCCGGCGCTCCGGTCCGGCCGTGCCCAGGCAATTTTTGAGCGGCTGAAGCCCGACCTGATCGCCCGTCTTCAAGCGGCCGACCGGCCCGACGAGGCATTTGCCGCGTTCGATGGCTTTCTGTCGGGGCTGCCGGCGGGCGTGCAGCTCTTCGCGCTGTTCGAGGCGAACCCGCAATTGCGCGCGCTGATCGTCGACATTGCGGCTACGGCGCCTGCGCTCGCGCGCTATCTGTCGCGTCACGCGGGCGTGCTCGACGCGGTCTGTTCGGGCCGCTTCTTCGAGCCGTGGCCGGGCCGTGCGGTTTTAGAGCGTGAACTGGCCGACTTGCTCTCCGCCGCGCCAGACTACGAAGAAAAGCTGAGTGTCGCCCGGCGCTGGGCGCACGAATGGCACTTTCGCATAGGCGTGCACCATCTGCGCGGGCTCGCGCCAGCCGATGAAGTGGGCGTGCAATATGCCGATCTGGCGGCCGCGACGCTGGGCGCGCTTTTGCCCGTCGTGACGGCGGAGTTTGCGGCCAAGCACGGGGTCCCGCCCGGCCGGGGGCTGGCGCTCTTTGCGATGGGGTCGCTCGGGGCCGGGTGGATCAACTCGGCCTCCGATCTCGATCTGATTGCAATCTACGACCCTGCCGGCGTGGAGACCTCAGATGGGCCGCGCCCGCTGGCCAGTCGCCCCTATTACGCACGGCTGACGCAGGCGGTGGTCACGGCTTTGTCGGCGCCCATGGCCGACGGCAAGCTCTACGAGGTCGACATGCGGTTGCGCCCGTCGGGCCGCCAGGGTCCCGTTGCGACTTCGCTCGCGTCGTTCGCCGCTTATCAGCGCGACGAGGCCTGGACCTGGGAGCATATGGCGCTGACCCGAGCCCGCATCTTGGCCGGGGCGCGCAAGGTGGCGGCTGAGGCCGAGGCGATCCGGGCCGAAGTGCTGCAGGTCGCCGCGGGCCAGCGCGCGCAAGAGCGGGTCTGGGCCGATCTGGCAGAGATGCGGGGTCGGCTCTTCGAGGCCAAGCCGGCGTCGGGCCCGCTCGACACCAAGCCGGGTCCGGGCGGTCTGACCGATATCGAGCTCTTCGGTCAGGCGCTGGCCTTGTCGACGGGCGCGTCGGCGCGACGCACCGCGGCGCAACTTCAGGCCGGGGCGGCGGCGGGGTTGGTGCCAGCCGAAGCCGCCACGCGCCTAGCCGAGAGCTACCGCTTTGCGCGCGGGACGTTGCTCGCGGGCCGGCTCGTGATTGACGGCCAGCTCAGCGAGGCGAGCCTTGGTCGCGGCGCGACGGATTTCCTGCTGCGTCAGACCGAAGCTGGCACGCTCGGCGCCCTCATGCAGGACCTAGCGGCCCGCCGCGCTGAAGCGTCCGAGATGATCGACGCGGCGCTCGCGCGCTCATGACCCTTGCTCTGGCGGCCGGTCCGAGGAAAGGTCTTGTCAAGACAAAGCGATGCAGGCCGGCGGCGGCCGATGCAGTGCGCATGTGGGAGGCGACAGATGGCTGAGGCGCGCGACCCGGATGACCCCAAGGGCCTGATCCGCGAGGCCTATCGCATTGACGGCATCACCGAGGGCGAGTGCCGGTCGATCTATCTCGATTGGGCGCTGTCCCTGGCCCAAGACGCACCGGCCACCGCCGTCTCGGCCCGGCTTGCGGACCGGTATGGGTCGAGGGCCCCCGACCACCCGATGACCCACGTCCTGGCAGAGGGGGCTGCGGCCGCGCCCACGGCGCGGCGGAGGGGCGGCTGGCGCGGGCGCAAGCCGCTGTCGGAACGCTGAGAGTCGGACGATGGAGCGGCCCCGCACCGCCTGGTTAGCGGGAGAGGGCCGCGGCCTCGCGGGCCAGGCTTTCGATGCGGGCCCAGTCGCCGGCGGCAACGGCGTCCTTCGGGGCCACCCAGCTGCCGCCGACGCAGAGCGTGTTGCTGAGCGCCAGATAGGAGGGCGCTTTGGCCAAGTCGATCCCGCCGGTGGGGCAGTAGGAGATCTGCGGCAACGGGGCTCCGATGGACTTGAGCGCCGGGACGCCGCCCACGGCCTCGGCCGGAAAGAACTTCTGCACGCTGTAGCCCCGCTCCAAAAGGCGCATCGCCTCGCTGGACGTGGCGGCACCTGGCAGAAGCGGAAGGTCGTGAGCCTCGCAGGCGTCGAGCAGTCGATCGGTGGCTCCAGGGCTCACGCCAAACCGGGCGCCGGCCTCTTTCGCAGCAATCACGTCGTCCTCGGTCAGAAGCGTTCCCGCGCCGACCATGCCGCCCTTGACCGCAGCCATCGCCCGGATCGCATCCAGCGCGGCGGGGGTGCGGAGCGTGACCTCAAGGGCGGGCAGCCCGCCGGCCACCAAGGCTTGCGCCAGACCGGCCGCCTGATCCGCATCCTCGATCACCAGAACCGGAATGACCGGCGCCAACGCGCACACCTCGCGCGCAGCGGCGCTTGCTTCCTGGGGTGTCATGCGGCTTACTCCTCTTGATGTGCTGCGCGAGCATCGCACGCCATCCATCTCATTCTAAACGATCTTCGCCTGAGTGCGGGCAGGTCGCAGCCTCATGCATCCTGCAGTGCGCACGAGCCGGCGGTTGCCGGGCCGGCATTCCGGCGGAAGGTCTCGAAGAGTTCCCGCCCCAGGCCGCTCTTGTTCGACGAAAGATCGACCACTGGCATCTCCCGCGCTTCGAAATCCGCCTCCAGAACCTCTAGCGTGCCCGCCACGGCGTCGACGCGCACCAGGTCGCCGTCGCGCAGTTTGGCGAGCGCCCCGCCGCAGGCCGCCTCGGGCGAGACATGGATCGCTGCGGGCACCTTGCCCGAGGCGCCCGACATCCGTCCGTCCGTCACCAGCGCCACCTTCAGGCCCCGGTCGAGAAGCACAGCCAGTGTGGGCGTCAGGGCGTGAAGCTCGGGCATTCCGTTCGATTGCGGGCCCTGGTAGCGCACGACAACGACAGTGTCAGAGATGAACTCGCCCGCCTTAAAGGCGGTCTTCACGGCGTCCTGTGTTTCGAACACGCGGGCGGGTGCTTCGATCACATGATACTCCGGCTTGACCGCCGACACCTTCATCACGCCGCGCCCAAGATTGCCCTGCAAGTGCTTGAGGCCGCCGGTTTTCTGGAACGCGTCGGTCGCCGGGCGCAGGATCTTGTCGTTGAGGCTTTCGGCAGTGCCGGGCTGCCAATGGAGGCCGTCGTCGCCCAGTTTGGGTTCGTGGGTGTAGCGCTGCAGACCCTGGCCCGCGACAGTCTGCGTGTCGGGGTGCAATAGGCCGGCCTCGAGCAGTTCGCCGATCATGTAGCCGAGGCCGCCCGCGGCGTGGAAATGGTTCACGTCGGCGAGCCCGTTGGGATAGACGCGGGCCATCAGCGGCGTGGCCTCGGAGATCTCCTCGAAGTCTTCAAGGTCGAGGATCACGCCAGCGGCCCGGGCCATCGCCGGCAGATGCAGGACCAGGTTCGTCGAGCCGCCTGTGGCCATCAGACCGACGATGCCGTTGACAAAGGCGCGGGCGTCAAGGATTTCGCCGGCGGGGCGGTAATCATTGCCAAGTGCGGTGATCTCGAGCGCCCGTTCCACGCCCGCGATCGTCAACGCCTCGCGCAGCGGTGTGTTGGGGTTGACGAAGGACGCGCCGGGCAGATGCAGCCCCATGAATTCCATCAGCATCTGGTTGGAATTTGCGGTGCCGTAGAAGGTGCAGGTGCCGGGGCCGTGGTAGGAGGCCATCTCGGCCTCCATCAACTTGTCGCGCCCAACCTCGCCTGCCGCGAACTGCTGGCGCACGCGGGCCTTTTCGTCGTTCGGCAGGCCCGAGACCATGGGCCCCGCGGGCAGGAAGATGACGGGGATGTGCGAAAAGGTCGCCGCGGCGATCACAAGGCCAGGCACGATCTTATCGCAGACGCCGAGATAGAGCGCGGCGTCGAAGCAATTGTGCGACATCGCCACGCCCGCGGCGAGGGCGATCACGTCGCGGGAAAAGAGCGACATCTCCATGCCAGTCTGGCCCTGGGTAACGCCGTCGCACATGGCGGGCACGCCGCCTGCGACCTGTGCCGTGCCGCCGGCGCGGCGGGCGGCGTCTCGGATCGTGGCCGGAAAGGTCTCGAACGGCTGATGGGCCGACAGCATATCGTTATAGGCCGTGACGATCCCGATATTGGGCGCTCGGCCGCCGGCGAGCGCGTCTTTGTCAGCGCCCATTGCGGCATAGGCGTGCGCCTGGTTTCCGCAGGACAGGTGCGCGCGCACCGGTCCGTCTTCGGCTGCGGCGCGCATCTGCGCCTCATAGGCGGCACGGGGGCCGGCGCTGCGGGCGATGATCCGTTCTGTGACTTTCTCGATCGTTGGGTGAAGCGGCATGGGACGGTCCTTGCGTCGGCGCGGGCAGGGCCCTGTGCGCAGTGGCTCGAAGAGGCGTCGTCAGTTGCGTCCCTTCTAGTCTGTTATCGCTAACAGATCAACCGTCTGTCGAGGCTTTTGCCCGCGTTTCGAGACGCGATTGCGACGCGTGGAGCCTTGCACCGAGCGCATTCCGGGTCTTCGGGATCGGGTCTGGATGCTGCGGCGCAGCAGGATTAGCTGATGGCTGTAACGGGAGGAGAGACCCCAAGATCCTCTGGAGCAGAAACCATGACATCCAACACACACCACTCCGCAGACGCCTATTCCGCGCACGCACCGCTCGACCTCGTAGCGATCGAGCAGGAGGCGCGCACCTTGCGTGCCCAAGCCCTCGCCGAGATCGCTGTTGCGGCGCGCGGCTGGGTCGCCCGCCTCTTTGCAGGCCGCACGCACCACGCGTGATCTCTTTCCGGCGCCGGCGGGCCGGGATAGGGAGGCGCCATGAGCGACGCCCCCGACGATCCCGTTCCGCTGCCGACCGGAACTACAAGCGCGATCAATGCTCCTTCAGATCTGGCGACTGTCCGGCTAAAGCCCAAGGCCGACGCGCGGGCGATCCGCCATGGCTTTCCCTGGGTCTATGCCGATGAGCTGGTGACCGACCGGCGGACCCGCGCGCTGTCCCCGGGCACGATCGCGCGGTTGGAGGATGCGGAGCGGCGTCCCCTGGGGCTTGGCGCGGTGACGCCGGGTTCGCGCATCGTCGTGCGGATCCTTGATCGCGACCCCGAGGCGGTGATTGGGCTCGCGTGGCTGGTGGCGCGGCTCGCACGGGCACAGGCCTTGCGTGAGACGCTTTTCGATGAACCCTACTACCGCCTCGTTCATGCCGAGGCCGACGGGCTGCCGGGTGTGGTGGTGGATCGGTTCGGCGAGGCGGCCGTGATCCAGCCCAACAGCGCATGGGCCGAGGCGCTGCTGCCCGACCTGGTCGCAGCTGTGACCGAAGTGACGGGCGTCACCACACTCGTGAAAAACGGGCAGGGGCGCGCGCGAGCGGCGGAGGGGCTAGCCGAAGAGACGATCGTGCTCGCGGGCGCGGTCGACGGCCCGGTTGCGGTCCCGATGAACGGGGCGATCTATATGGCCGATCTGCTGGGCGGGCAGAAGACCGGCCTCTTCTACGATCAGCGGCCCAACCATGCCTTTGCTGCGCGGCTTGCGCCGGGCGGGCGGGTCCTGGACGTATTCTCCCATGTCGGCGGGTTTGGGCTTGCGGCCCTGGCGGCCGGCGCTGCCGAAGCCTTGGCCGTCGACGGATCAGCTCCAGCGTTGGAGTTGGCCGAGCAGGGGGCCGCCGCCATGGGCATCGGCGCGCGCTTCGCGACACGGCGGGGCGATGCCTTTGCCGTGATGGAGGCATTGGCGGGCGAGGGTGAAACGTTCGACCTTGTCGTCTGCGATCCGCCGGCCTTTGCGCCGGCCAAGGCGGCGCTTGAGGCGGGCTTGCGCGCCTATGAGCGCGTGGCGCGTCTGGGGGCACCTTTGGTGAAACCAGGCGGATGGCTTGTTCTGTGCTCCTGCTCCCATGCCGCCGACCTGACGAAGTTCCGCAACGCCTCGGCGCGCGGGATCGGGCGGGGCGGGCGGCGGATGCAGCTTGTCCATACTGGATTTGCCGGCCCCGACCATCCGGTGCTGCCGCAGCTTGCCGAGACAGGCTATCTGAAGGCGCTCATCTTTCGGCTCGACGGATGAGGGCGCACCGGGCGGTGCTCGACGCCTGCGTGCTCTATCCCACGGTGATGCGCGAGGTCCTTCTGGCCGTTGCGGCGCGGGGGCTCTTTCAGCCGCTTTGGTCGACGCGGCTGCTCGAGGAATGGGCTCGGGCCGCGGCACGACGCGGGGCGCTCGACGAGGCGCAGGCGCGCGGCGAGATCGCCCTTGTGCGTGCGGCGTGGCCCCGGGCCGAGGTGCCGGTTGCCGACGGGCTGGAGGCGCGCCTGTGGTTGCCGGACGACGGCGATGTGCATGTGCTGGCAACCGCTGTAGCGTCCTCGGCCGATCTGATCGTGACGGTCAACGCCAAGGATTTTCCGCGGTCTGTGTTGGCTGAGGAGGGGGTCGGTCGGGTCGACCCCGACGCGTTCCTGATGGATCTTTGGCAGGGCGCACCCGACGCTGTCGCTGCCGCCGCCGAGGGCGTGCGCGCGCGGGCCGAGGCCATGGACGCGGCGCCATCTGAGATACGTGCGCTTCTGAAGAAGGCGCGGCTGCCCCGCTTGGCCAAGGCCCTGGCCCGAAGCTAGGAGCTTCGCCGCATGGCCTGGTCAGGCGGTCGCCTTCAGTGAAGGCCACCACATGGAGGAAACCGGCGGCAGGCCGTTGTCGAGACGCCAGCGGGGCGCTTCTCTACCGTGAGCAGAAAACCGGTCGGCTGGCCCTCCTGCGGTGTTTCCCAGACCGGCGGCGGGGTCGGCGCTCCGTCCAATGGGCAGGATGGCGGCCTAGCCCTGTACTTCGTCGACCCTACAGTGCGCCGTTTCCTTCTGCGTGCGGGCTCGACAGGGACGGGGCTGCGATTGGGTTAGGCCGGATGTAGCGACGCGGCGCGCGCTGCGCGCCCGAAGCATGTGCCAAGGACAACTGGCCAGCCGGACCGGTAGCTTGTGGCTACGCTGGCCGCCCGGTCGCCGAGCCGGGCGAAGCCCGAATGGTGCACGATGACGCGGCAGCCATTGCCGAGGGGCGCGAAGGTGACCTCGACATCCGTCGCGTCCTGTTCGCTTTGGCCCGGATACCATGCCAGCGCCAGCCGGCGCCCGGGCAGCCATTCGGTGACCGTCGCCCAGGGGACCTTGGTTCCGTCGGGCAAGGTCTCGATGACCCGGCCCCCCTCGCGGGGCTCGACCGTAACGTCCGTTGGGCGCAGATCCTTGCCGGCGGCCACGGAATGGGAGTCGAGCGGCCACCAAGAGGTGAGACCCTCGGTGAAGAGCGCAAAGGCCTCCTGCGGGGAGAGGGGCACATCGACGGAGTGACGGACGGGGGCGACACTGTCCTTCCCCGCTGGGTCCGGGGCAGCGGTCCGAGGGGCGGCGCTGTCTTGGGATCTACGCATAATCAGTCCTTCTTTCGGGAGTTGGCACGTCTGGAGGCCTCCGCTGCAAAGCCGCGGAGCGCGTCGGACCACATCGCATCGAGCCAGGCTCGCAACTCTTCCGCGCCGCCCGGGTCGAGCCGGTAGACCCGTCGCGTGCCGTCGATGCGCACGCGGAGGAGGCCCGCCTCGGAGAGCACGCGAAGATGCTGCGACACCGCGGGGCGGCTCACGGGCAGCCGCGCCGCCAGGGCGCCGACGGAGATTTCACCTTCGCTGCGCAAGGTCTCGAGAATGGTCCTGCGCGTGGGATCGGCGAGGGCTGTGATGACTGTTTCGTAAGTCATGCCTTACGGTAAGCCTGGACTTACGGTTTGGTCAAGCCTAGGTTCACGTTCATCGTGACCGACACCTGCCCTTGCAGCCGGGCAGGGGCGATACTAAGACTCCTCAACCCGAGATCGGGCGGCTCCGACGCGGGCGCTCGAGACCTGATGCGAAGGCCGTTTCCCATGAAAGATCCGATCGACACCTACATGAACCTCGTGCCCATGGTGGTGGAGCAGACGAGCCGGGGCGAACGCGCCTACGACATCTTCTCGCGCCTCCTGAAGGAGCGGATCGTCTTCGTCTCCGGCCCGGTGCATGACGCGATGAGCCAGCTGGTTGTGGCGCAGCTTCTGCACCTTGAGGCCGAGAACCCCTCGAAAGAGATCTCGATGTATATCAACAGCCCCGGCGGCGTGGTGACCTCGGGCCTGTCGATCTATGACACGATGCAGTACATCAAGCCCAAGGTCTCGACCCTTGTGATTGGGCAGGCGGCCTCGATGGGCTCGCTCTTGCTCACCGCCGGCGAGAAGGGCATGCGCTTTTCGCTTCCCAACAGCCGGATCATGGTGCACCAGCCCTCGGGCGGGTATCAGGGGCAGGCGACGGACATCATGATCCACGCCCAGGAGACCCAGAAGCTGAAAGACCGGCTTAACGAAATCTATGTCAAGCATACCGGGCAGACCCTGAAGAAGGTCGAGGCGGCGCTCGAGCGGGACAACTTCATGGCGCCCGAAGATGCCAAGGAGTGGGGCCTGATTGACGAGATCGTGACAAGCCGCACGGCTGGCGACGACGCGGAAAGCTGAGGATGCGTGCGCGCCGCTGGCATACGGTCTGGCGGCGCGGCGATGCCAAGCTTGGCGCAAGCGAAGAGGGGATCGGCATGGGCGCAAGACGCGCCGCCGAAGGCCTCGGAGCGAGCCCGGCACGGAACGTGCTGGCGACGACGGAGCGGGCCCAGTAGGGCCCTGGTGCAACGGTTGTTTCCGGTTTCCGCAACGCGGCCCGGGTGCGTCAGAGCTGGCGCAAATCGGCCATTGTGCCTTTGCCGGGCCTGCCCTAGGCTTGGTCGACGAGGGTGTGGACGTGCCCGGCCGTGAGAGGCCGACCGGGCACGAAACGATGAGCAGAGGCACGGGACGGCTCTTCCAATTGGGGTGTCGGCCCTGCAGTGACGGGCGCAGCGCCCAGAGGACTTGAACGATGGCGAATTCTCAAGGCGGCGACAGCAAGAATACCCTCTACTGCTCGTTCTGCGGCAAGAGCCAGCACGAGGTGCGCAAGCTTATCGCGGGGCCCACAGTGTTCATCTGCGATGAATGCGTCGAGCTCTGCATGGACATCATCCGGGAAGAGACGAAGTCGGCCGGGCTCAAGGCCTCGGACGGCGTGCCGACGCCCAAGGAGATCTGCGATGTCCTTGACGATTATGTGATCGGGCAGGGCCGTGCGAAGCGCGTGCTCTCGGTCGCGGTGCACAACCACTACAAGCGGCTCAATCACTCCGAGAAATCGACCGATATCGAGCTGCAGAAGTCGAACATTCTGCTGATCGGCCCCACGGGCTGCGGCAAGACCTATCTCGCCCAGACGCTGGCGCGGATCCTCGATGTGCCGTTCACGATGGCGGATGCCACGACGCTGACCGAGGCGGGCTATGTCGGCGAGGATGTCGAGAACATCATCCTCAAGCTCCTGCAGTCGAGCGAGTACAATGTCGAGCGGGCGCAACGCGGGATCGTCTATATCGACGAGGTCGACAAGATCACGCGCAAGTCCGACAACCCCTCAATCACCCGCGACGTGTCGGGCGAGGGCGTGCAGCAAGCGCTCCTGAAGCTGATGGAGGGCACTGTGGCCAGCGTGCCGCCGCAGGGCGGGCGCAAGCATCCGCAGCAGGAGTTCCTGCAGGTCGACACCACCAACATCCTTTTCATCTGCGGCGGTGCGTTTGCCGGTCTCGACAAGGTGATCGCCCAGCGCGGCAAGGGTTCGGCCATCGGGTTTGGCGCGGATGTGAAGGACGAGAAGGATCAAGATGTGGGCGAGCTCTTTGCCAAGCTCGAGCCCGAGGACCTGCTGAAGTTCGGTCTGATCCCGGAATTCGTGGGCCGCTTGCCGGTGATCGCGACCCTCGAGAATCTCGACGAGGACGCGCTGGTCACGATCCTGACCGAGCCCAAGAACGCCATCGTCAAGCAGTATCAGCGGCTCTTCGAGCTTGAGGATACCAAGCTCAACTTCACCGACGATGCGCTCCGAGCCATTGCCCACAAGGCGATCGAGCGGAAGACAGGCGCACGCGGGTTGCGCTCGATCATGGAGAACATCTTGCTCGACACGATGTTCGACCTGCCCTCGCTCGACGGGGTGGACGAGGTGGTGGTCAACGACGAGGCGGTCAACACAGACGCGGCCCCGCTGATGATCTATGCCGACCAGCGCAAGGGCAACGCGACAGCCGGGTAGATCTGCCCAAAATAGGATGAGGGGGATTCCAGCGTGCACTGGCTGCGATCCCACCCCCTCTCCACGTCCTTTCTGCTCTATGGCCTCGCTGCGCTGTGGTTTTTGGTGCCAGCGCTCTTCGCGCCGTCGGAGGCCGCATTTGGAGCAGGCGAGCAGGAGCGTGGCGCGGCCGCCTTCAGCGCGAACGTCCTGCCCGAACTGGTTCTTTGCGTGATCCTTCTAGGGGTGATCGGGGCGCTCGGATGGTGGAAAGACACGCACTTCACCACCCGCGTTCGGCCCCTTGCCCTGCTCTTCATGGTGCCGCCGTTTGCTCTCACGGCGCTCGTCGCGCTCGTCCCTTACATCAAGCTTCTCGCCGAGGGCGAGCCGCTCGACGTGGCCCCGTTTCCCGTCGCGGCTCTGGTCCCGGTGTTGTTCATGGCGCTGCTTGTCGGGATTTTCGAAGAAGGGTTGTTCCGCGGGTGCCTCTTGCACGGAATGCGGCAGCGTATGCCCGCGGTCATGGCGGTTATCGTCACTGCTTTCCTCTTCGGTGCGCTGCACGTCGTGAACTGGGTGGACGGCCAGCCGCTGGACATCACGCTCGCGCAAATGATGTCTGCGGCCGGGGGCGGCGTGCTCTACGGCGCTCTGGTCCTATGGACCAATTCGATCTGGCCGAGCGTCGTCCTCCACGCGCTCTGGGACGCTGCGATCACGGTGCAGGAGGAGGTGATGGTCGACCTGCCTTCTGCCTTGCAGCATGGGGAGCTTTCGCCGTCCGAAGCGGCGCCGACTTTGGCTTCGGCGATCCGGTCTCCCGAGCTGATCTATGGGGCGCTCCTGCTCGTCGCACTCCTCCTGCGCAATTGGTTCAGGCGGCGCGGCGCGTGATTGGAAGGGTCACGGCCTCCTTGCGCCGAGCACGGCGCTAGACCTTCTCGAACACCATGCGCTGGACGATGGACTCGCCGGTGATCGGGTCGTCGCCAGGCGCCTCGATCGTCAGCCGGTGCCTTTCCAACTGAAACGGGCGGGACAGATCGATTTCCCAGTCGGGCGCCCACGCCGCTTCGACGTGATGGGTGACCTCGGACTCCGACAGGCTGTAGGCGCCGACATAGGCGAGCATCGTGTCGAAAAGCTCGGCCTTCTCGCCTTCGGTTCTCGGCCGGCCCGCCGGGGGCGCGGGGCGGTCGCGGCGGAACACGGTGGCCATCATCCGCCCGTCTGCATGGTACGAAATATAGCCGATCGGATCGGGGCCAAGACAATCGGACGTCTCGCCGGTGGAGGCGCTTTCCCGCGTCCAGGCGCGCATGCGCCAGGTACCGATAAGGTCTTCTGGTCGTGCCACTGGGTAACCTCGCTGATCGTTGCGGGCAGGCTAGACCGGGGCCCAAGGCGTGGCATCGCGGCACGTGGTCCTGCGCATGAATCGTGAACCGGGCGGGGCCGACCCGAAGCGGCCGGCCCTCCTGCCATCAACCGTCGCCGGCGTCCCTTGCCTTCGCCAGGGGCCGGCGCAATGGTGCGACGCAATCGGGAGGGCGCACCATGGCAAGGCAGCAGATATCCACCGGCTCGCCGTTTGAGGCGGAGATGGGCTATGCCCGCGCGGTCGTGTGCGACGGCTGGGTGTTTGTCGCGGGCACGACGGGCTATGACTATGCCACGATGAAGATGCCAGGAGACGTGGCCGAACAGTGCCGCACTGCGCTCGACACCATTTCTGCGGCGCTGGCCGAGGCGGGGGCGGGCCTGCGCGACGTGGTGCGCGTCCGCTACATCCTGCCCGATGGCGACGATTGGCCCGCCTGCTGGCCGGTGACGCGGGCGGCCTTTGGCGACGCGCCGCCCGCGGCGACCATGATTGTAGCCGGTCTGCATGCGCCTGAGATGAAAATCGAAATCGAGGTGACCGCGCGGCTCCCCGCCGGCTAGGGCGGGCCTCTCCGCCAATGTGCGCCATGGCGCCCCGGGTCGGCCTCCGATGCGCGGCCCTGTCACTGGACGCCGCTGTCGCGCTGGGCCATACCGGGCCGAGAGCAAGGGAGAGCGGTATGGGCATCCTCGACACGATCAAGGGATTGATCATCTGGTGGGACGGGCAAACGCTCGGGACCAAGCTCTTCACCTCGCGCTACGGCGAGAAGGTAGGCGAGGATTCCGAGGGCAACATCTTCTACCGCAACGCCGACGGATCGCGCCGCTGGGTGATCTACAACGGCGAGATGGAAGCGAGCCGGGTCAGCCCCGAATGGCATGGCTGGCTGCACCACACATATGACGCGCCGCCGACGGATGCGCCGCTGCCGCGCAAGGAGTGGGAGAAGCCGCACCAGCCGAACCTGACGGGCACGGCTTTGGCCTATGCGCCGCCTGGCTCGATCCGACGCGAGACGCCGGCTGATCGCAAGGATTATGAGGCGTGGTCGCCCGAATGAGCCACCCCCGCGCCGCGCTGGCGTTGACGACGTTCCTTGCGGCGGTGGCGCTTCTTATGGCCGCCGCATCCGCCCCACACGCGCAGGGACGGCAGCAGGTCACAAGCGCCCCCGTGGCCGTCATCCGCGCGCTGGACAAGATCACCGGCGAGACGACCGATATGGAGATCGCCCGCGGCGAGCGAAAGCGGTACGGGCGGTTGTCGATCGTGCTGGGTGATTGCCGTTATCCCACTGAAAGCCCCGCATCCGAGGCCTTTGCCTGGCTGGAGATCCGGGACGATACCATGACCTCGCCCGCCTTCTCGGGCTGGATGCTGGCCTCAAGCCCCGCGCTGCACGCCATGGATCACCCGCGCTACGATATCTGGGTGTTGCGCTGCAAAAGATCCTGACCGGCCGGAGCGGCCCCCGCCGCGCCGAAATCGGCCTCAAGCTCCAGGGCATTGCGCAAGCGAAAGTGGTAGTCGGCGCGGCTGATTTCTTCGGCGCCGAGACGGCGCAGATGCGGCGTCACAAACTGGGTGTCGAACAAGGTGAACCCGCCAAGCCGCAGCCGGTCCACAAGGTAGGCGAGCGCGATCTTTGAGGCATCGGTCCGGCGCGAGAACATGCTCTCGCCGAAAAACGCCGCGCCGATGGTGACGCCATAGACGCCACCGACAAGCACGTCGCGCTCCCACACCTCAAGCGAGTGGGCGGCGCCCATATCGAAAAGCCGCCCGTAGAGCGCGGCGATCGTCTCGTTGATCCAGGTCTCGGGCCGGTCGGCGCAGCCGGACACCACGCCGGCGAAATCGGTGTCGGTCCGGATCGCGAACCGGTCTTGCCGGATCACACGGGCCAGCGAGCGCGAGATGTGGAAGCCTTCGAGCGGGATCACGCCACGACGGCGCGGGTCGACCCAGAAGATCTCGTCACTGTCGCGGTCCTCCGCCATCGGGAAGATGCCGGACGCATAGGCCTGCAACAGAAGCTCGGGGGTCAGCGGGGCATCCATGGGCGGTGGGGCGGTCTTGGGGCGTGGCGTGTCCGCTCAGCCGAGGGCGCCCCTCTCCAGCCAGGTCTCGAGCCAGTGAATATCGTAGGCGCCCGCGTTGATTGCGGGTTCGTCCAACAGAGCGTGGAAGAGCGGCACCGTCGTGTCCACCCCTTCCACGACGAGTTCGAGAAGAGCGCGACGCAGGCGGGCGAGCGCCTCCGGGCGGTCGCGACCATGGACGATAAGCTTGCCGATGAGGCTGTCGTAGTATGGCGGGATCGCGTAGCCGGCATAGAGCGCCGAATCCATGCGCACGCCAAGGCCGCCGGGGGCGTGATAGGTCCCGATCCGGCCGGGGGAGGGCGAGAAACCCGGCAGCTTTTCGGCATTGATGCGCACTTCGATCGCGTGGCCGTTGATCGAGAGATCGTTCTGGGCGAACGACAGCGGCTCGCCCATCGCCACGCGGATCTGCTCGCGCACAAGATCGACGCCGAAAATTGCTTCGGTCACCGGATGCTCGACCTGCAGACGCGTGTTCATCTCGATGAAGTAGAACGCACCGTCCTCGTAGAGAAACTCGATGGTGCCCGCGCCGCGATAGCCGATGCGGGCGGCGGCCTCGGCGCAAGTGCGGCCGATTTCGGCCCGTGTGGCCGCGTCAATGGCGGGTCCGGGGGCTTCCTCCAGCACCTTCTGGTGGCGGCGCTGCAGCGAGCAGTCGCGCTCGCCCAGGTGCACCGCGTTCCCCTTGCCATCGCCAAAGACCTGGATCTCGATATGCCGCGGCTTGCCCAGGTATTTCTCGAAATAAACCTCGTCGTTGCCGAAGGCGGCCTTGGCCTCGGATCGGGCGGTCGAAAACGCGGTGTCTAGGTCTTCAGAGCTGCGCGCCAGCTTCATGCCGCGCCCGCCGCCACCCGCCGTGGCCTTGACGAGAACCGGATAGCCGATCTCGGCGGCCACCTTGCGCGCGGTGGCGACGTCCGGCACGCCGCCGTCGGAGCCCGGCACGACGGGAACGCCGAGGTCCTTCATCGTCTCCTTGGCGGTGATCTTGTCGCCCATCGTGCGGATGTGCTCGGCGGTCGGGCCAATGAAGGTCAGCCCGTGATCCTCGACAACCTGCACGAAGCTCGCGTTCTCGCTGAGAAAGCCATAGCCCGGGTGGATCGCCTCGGCGCCGGTGATCTCGCAGGCCGAGATGATGGCCGGCACCGACAGATAGCTTTGCGGGGCCGGCGCGGGCCCGATGCAGACCGCTTCGTCGGCAAGCCGCACATGCATCGCGTCGGCGTCGGCCGTGGAGTGCACCGCAACGGCGGGGATGCCCATCTCGCGACAGGCGCGGATGACACGGAGGGCAATCTCGCCCCGGTTGGCGATCAGGATCTTCGAGACCATGCCGCCCCGCTCACTCCACGATCATCAGCGGTGCGCCGTATTCTACAGGCGCGCCGTTTTCCACGAGGATGCGCGCCACGCGGCCGGCCTTCGGAGCCGGGATCTGGTTCATCGTCTTCATCGCTTCGACGATCAGAAGCGTCTGACCCTCAGCCACAGTGTCGCCCACCGTGACAAAGGCCGCGGCGCCGGGTTCGGGCGCCAGATACACGGTGCCGACCATCGGCGACGTCACGGCGCCGGGCAGAAGGGCGGGATCCTCCACAACCGGGTCTGACGCTGGCCCCGGGCTGGCGGGAGGCGCTGCAGGTGCCGACACTGTCGGCGCGAGGGCTGCGACCTGCGGTGCAGGGGCCGCCGGCGGGGCTATGATCTGTCGGGAGACGCGGACATTCAGGCTTCCCTCGTCGCCATATTCCCGTTTCACCTGCAGTTCGGTCAGGTCGTTTTCCCGCAGCATTTCCGCCAAAGCGCGGATAAAGGCCACATCCCTGTCCTGACTGTCATCGTCCATGCAGCCCCCTTCTCGCGGTTTTCCCCTCCTCTAGCGGAAGGCTCACGCGAGGGGAAGCGCCCCTCTGCTTGGCGCATCTGCCCGCGCAGGACCCGGCCGGCTGGCTCAGACCGTGCATGCAATGCCCGGTGGAGCGGCGCGACCGCCCGATCCTGCGGCAATTGCCTCAGAATCGGCAAAACGCCAGGATTTTTCCTCTTGGTCAAAAAAAGCTTCTGTGGCAGCGTTGAGAGACACAGCAAGCCAGAGAGGGCGCGCGATGCAACATTCTCCTCGCACTTCAGGGGTCGTGGCCGGCCGCCTCGGCAACACGGAGTATGCCCGCAACTTCGGTGACGTTCACCCGCCTCTCGATGCCCACGAAGCAATGGTGGCGGCGGACCGCTGCTATTTTTGTCACGACGCGCCCTGCATCACGGCGTGCCCCACGGCGATCGACATCCCGCTGTTCATTCGCCAGATCCAGGCCGGGCAACCCGAAAGCGCGGCGCAGACGATCTTTGATCAGAACATCCTAGGCGGAATGTGCGCCCGCGTCTGCCCGACCGAGACGCTGTGCGAAGAGGCCTGCGTGCGCGAGGCCGCCGAGGGCAAACCTGTCGAAATCGGCCGGCTGCAGCGGTTTGCCACCGATGCGCTGATGGCGGCCGAAGCCCATCCGTTCGCGCGCGCGGCGCCCACGGGCAAGCGGGTGGCCGTGGTGGGCGCAGGCCCTGCCGGCCTGGCCTGCGCCCATCGGCTGGCCATGCGCGGCCACGATGTGGTCCTGATGGATGCGCGCGATAAGGCGGGCGGGCTCAACGAATACGGGATCGCGGCCTACAAGACCGTGGATGGCTTCGCCGAGGCGGAGGTCGCCTGGCTGATGAAGATCGGCGGGATCGAGCTTCGCACCCGGCAGCGGCTCGGGCGCGAGCTGTCGCTGGCCGGTCTCGAGGCTGAGTACGACGGAGTGTTCCTGGGCGTCGGTCTCGCCGGCGTAAATGCACTGCGCGCCGAGGGCGAGGAGCACGCCAACGTCGTCGACGCGGTCGATTTCATTGCCGAACTGCGCCAGGCCGTGGACTTGTCCAAGGTCGCCGTGGGGCGCGATGTGGTGGTGATCGGGGGCGGCATGACGGCGGTCGACGCCGCCGTACAGTCGAAGCTCCTGGGCGCCGAGCATGTGACGATCGTTTATCGCCGGACGCAGGACCGCATGTCGGCCTCGACCTATGAACAGGATCTCGCCGCGTCGAAGGGCGTGCGCATCATCACTGGCGCTATGCCGCTTGAGATCCTCGGCGGCGACCATCTGGAGGCAGTAAAGTTTGCCTATTCCGAGGAGACGGCCGAGGGGCTGCAACCGTCTGGCGAGACCTTCCGGCTGAAGGCCGATCAGGTGTTCAAGGCGATCGGTCAGCGGCTTGAGGGGGCGCCGGAGGACGTGCATCTTGAGGGTGGCAAGATTGCCGTCACTGGACCGGGGCGCACCTCGAGAAAGGGCGTTTGGGCCGGCGGAGACTGCGCCACGGGCGGCGACGACCTGACCGTCACAGCAGTCGCAGAGGGCCGCGACGCCGCGGAGGACATCCACGCCGCGCTCTCGGGGCAGGCGGCGAAGGCGGCGGAGTAGAGTGCGTGGCTCGTGAATGGCGCGTGCTACGCCCCGGCGCCTCCTCTGAAGTGAGGGGCCATCCGTGGTAGTCTTGGCTGAGAGCCCCGCGCGGGGCGTCGGCAAAGGGAGCGGCGGGATGTCAACCGAAATGGCTGTAGCGGACCATTACACCACCGGAGAGTTGTTCGAGCGGGTACGCGCGGGCCTGAGAGCCGTCGGCGTCGATCCGGCGCGCGCGACCGTCGCCGACCTGAAAGCCGCCGATGAGTTTCACACCGGTGGTGTGGCCGCGACCGACCATCTGATGGCGCAGCTGGAGTTCACCCCGGGCCAGCGCGTGCTCGATGTGGGATCGGGCATTGGCGGCACGTCGCGTTATCTGGCGGATCGGCACGGAGCCCAAGTGACCGGGATCGACCTGACGCCAGAGTTTGTAGAGACGGCCCGGGCGCTAAGCGCCATGGTGGGCATGGGTGATGCGACGACCTTCCAGGTTGGCTCGGCGCTCGATATGCCGGTGCAAGATGCCACCTTCGACCTTGCGGTGCTGATGCATGTCGGCATGAACGTCGCCGACAAGGCCAAGCTGATGACTGAGATCGCCCGCGCGCTGGCGCCGGGTGGGCGTCTGGCCCTGTTCGAGGTGATGGCCGGGGCGAGCGACGTGCCGCTCGCTTTCCCGTTGCCCTGGTCGACGACACCCGACACGTCGTTTGTCGCCCCGCCCGCGGCCTATCGGGACGGGGCCGCCGCCGCCGGCCTTACGCTCGATGTCGAGACCGACCGGACAGAGTTTGCGCTCGACTTCTTCGCCATGGTCTTTGCCAAGGTGGCTGCAGACGGGCCTGCGCCGCTCGGCATCCACCTGATGATGGGCGAGACCGCGCCGCTCAAGTTCCAGAACTACGTCGCGAACCTGAAGGCCGGCAACATCCGGCCCGTCGAAATGATCTTCACAAAGGGAGGCTGAGGGATGGCCGATCTGACGACCGACTTCGTGGGCATCAAGAGCCCCAACCCGTTTTGGCTGGCCTCTGCGCCGCCGACCGACAAGGAATACAACGTCCGCCGCGCGTTCGAGGCCGGCTGGGGTGGCGTTGTGTGGAAGACCCTCGGGGCCGAGGGTCCGCCCATCGTGAACGTCAACGGGCCCCGCTATGGCGTGGTCTATGGCGCAGACCGCCGCGTGCTCGGGATCAACAATATCGAGCTCATCACCGACCGCGACCTTGAGGTGAACCTTGAAGAGATGGCGCGGGTGAAGGCGGATTATCCGGATCGGGCGCTGATCGCCTCGATCATGGTGCCCTGTGACGAGGCGAGTTGGAAGGCGATCCTGCCGCGGGTGGCCGAGACCAATGCCGACGGGATCGAACTGAACTTCGGCTGCCCCCATGGCATGAGCGAGCGCGGCATGGGCTCGGCCGTGGGGCAGGTGCCCGAATATATCGAGATGGTCACGCGGTGGTGCAAACAGTACTACGACCGCCCGGTGATCGTGAAGCTGACGCCGAACATTACCGATGTCCGCTACCCGGCGCGCGCCGCAAACAACGGCGGGGCGGATGCGGTGTCGCTGATCAACACGGTCTCGTCGATCACCTCGGTTGACCTCGACACAATGAGCCCCGAGCCCTCGATCGACGGCAAAGGCTCGCACGGCGGATATTGCGGCCCCGCGGTCAAGCCCATCGCCCTCAACATGGTGGCCGAGATCGCGCGCGATCCCGAAACGGCCGGCCTGCCGATCAGTGGCATCGGCGGCGTCACAACCTGGCGCGATGCGGCCGAGTTCCTGGCCCTCGGCGCGGGCAACGTGCAGGTCTGCACAGCGGCGATGGTCTATGGCTTCAAGATCGTGTCGGAGATGACGGCGGGTCTCAGCCGCTGGATGGACGAAAAGGGATACGCGTCGGTCGCCGAGGTGTCGGGCCGGGCCGTGCCCAACGTCACCGACTGGCAGTATCTCAACCTCAATTTCGTCACCAAGGCCCGGATCGACCAGGAGGCCTGCATCAAGTGCGGGCGGTGCTATGCGGCCTGCGAGGACACCTCGCACCAGGCCATCGCCATGTCGGATGACCGGGTGTTCACCGTGATCGACGAGGAGTGCGTGGCCTGTAACCTGTGCGTCGATGTCTGCCCGGTCGAGAGCTGCATTACGATGGAGCGGCTGCCGGCTGGCGCTGTGGACGTGCGCACCGGCAAGGTTGTGTCCGACGAACACTCGGACTGGACGACGCACCCCAACAACCCCGCGGCGCTGAAGGCCGCCGAGTAGGAGGCAGCGCGCGCCGGCGGGCTCAGGGGCGGATCAGGCGGGTGAAGAGCTGGGTCAGATAGATCTCTGCCTCAGCATAGGGGTCGCGCCCCTGGCCCAGGACGGCGCGCACCTGCACGTCGAAGTCGGCATAGTGCTGCGTCAACGACCAGACCGAGAAGATCAGGTGATGCGGATCGACGGGCGCGATCCGCCCGGCCTCGGCCCAGCCCGCGATCACGGCCGCCTTCTCGTCGACCAGCGCCTTGAGCAAGGTCCCGAGCGTCGGCCCGATCTCAGGCGCGCCCTGCAGGATCTCGTTGGCGAAGAGCCGGCTCTCGCGCGGCATGTCGCGGCTCATCTGGAGCTTGGTGCGGACGTAGGTGAGGATCTCGTCCAGCGGGTCGCCCTCGGCATCGATGGCGCGCATCGGATCGAGCCAAGTGTCAAGAAGGCTTGAAAGAACCGATTGGTAGACCGCCGCCTTTGACGGAAAGTAATAGAGCAGGTTGGGCTTCGACAGGCCGGCCTCGCGCGCAATCTCGTCGACCGTCGCGCCGAGAAATCCCTTGGCCGAAAACACGGTGAGGGCCGCTTCCTGGATCGCGGCATGATTGCGCTGTTGGATCCGGGTGCGGGGTTGCGCGACTGCAGGGTGTGCCATCTTGGTCCGTCCTTTGCCGGGGCCGCTTGCTCGTGACACAGCGCCCGCGTATTGCTGACCTGAGCTTAGCCGCAAACCGTGACCAAGGCACAGGCCAAACGCGCCGCACCCCCAAAGGTCCCCCATGAATCCTGCCGTCACCGCCCCGTCTGCGCCGTTGGCCCCGGGAGAACGCCCGAAAGGCGGGCAAGGGGGTGACGGGTCTGACGGGCGAAGCCTCCTTCTGTTCTTTCAGGCGCCCGTGTACCGCGATCGCGACGGTGCGCTTCATGTCGAGGCGCAGGCGGCCAACGGCCTGCGGCTGTGGTCCACGCATTTCTCTACTCTTGTCGCACTGGCGCCGGAAGGAAGTGGGCCCATACCGACCGGCTGGGTGCGGTGGGCAGCGCCCGGCGATGTGATGCTCGAGGTGCTGCCCGACGCCTGGCGGCCCGACCGCCTAGCGCGGCACATCCTTCCCCAATCCCGGCGCATCGGTGCGCTGATCGATGTCGCGGATTACCTGGTGTTCTCGATCGGCGGTCCGTTGGGAGACTGGGGCGCCGTGGCCGCATGGCTGGCCCATCGTAGGCGCCGGGGGTTTGCCGTCTGGACCGACCGGGTGGAGTCAGACGTCATGCGCCGCTCGGCCGCCACGGGAAGCCTGCGGCACCGCCTGAAGGCACGGGTCAATGCGCCGATCATGGCCGCGATGGAACGCTATGTGATCAGCCGCGCCGATTTGGGCCTGTTTCACGGCGCCGAAACCTATCATGCTTATGCGCCGCGCGCGCGGCAGGCGGTGTTGGCCCACAATATTCACCTCTCGGCCGACGAGCGGATCACAGATGCAGAGCTTGCCGCTCGGCGTGCGCGGCTGCGCAACTGTCCGCTGCGCATCGGCTATGCGGGGCGCGTCCATTGGTCGAAGGGCTGGCAGGACTGGCTGGAGGTGCTGTCGCGGCTCGCGGCACGTGGGGTCGAGGTTGACGCGACCTGGCTTGGCAACGGGCCGGATCTGGAGCAGATGCGCGACTTGGCATCCGCGCGCGGCGGAGCGGCTTCGCCGGCCCTGCCGGGGTTCGAGGGCGACCGGGCCCGGATCCGCGCTGCCCTGCAGGGCTTCGACATTCTGCTCTTTTGTCACAAGACGCGTGAGTCGCCGCGCATCCTGATCGAGGCGCTGATGAACGGCACGCCGATCGTGGGATATCGCGATGCCTATTCCGCCGATCTGATCTCGAAAGCCGGCGGGGGCCGTCTCGTCGCGCCCGACGATATCGATGGCCTTGCACACGAACTTGCCCGTCTGTCGGCCGACCGACATGCGCTCGACGCGCTGACGGTGCGCGCAGCCGAAGACGGCGCAAGGTTCGACGATGCCAGTGTTTTCGCCCATCGCTCGGATATGGTGAAGCGTCATGTGCGGCCCCGCGGCGCGCCCGGGCTTCGCCGTTGACCCTTCCGCCGGGTTAGACAACGATCCCCGCAAAGCGAAGGAGAGTGGCATGCCGGCACCCGGTGAAAACCTAAAGATCGATGGCACCCGGCTGTGGGACAGCCTGATGGAAATGGCGAAGATCGGGCCTGGCATAGCGGGGGGCAACAACCGCCAGACCGTCACAGATGCCGATGCCGAGGGACGGGCGCTATTTCAGGACTGGTGCCAAGCGGCGGGCATGACGATGGGCCTCGATGAGATGGGCACGATGTTTGCCCGTCGCGAGGGCACCGACCCCGAGGCGCTGCCGGTCTATGTGGGCTCGCACCTCGACACGCAGCCGACCGGCGGCAAGTATGACGGGGTTCTGGGCGTGCTCGGCGGGCTCGAGATCATCCGCTCGCTCAACGATC
Source organism: Pseudomonadota bacterium (assembly GCA_039822045.1). GTDB lineage: Bacteria > Pseudomonadota > Alphaproteobacteria > Rhodobacterales > Rhodobacteraceae > HLUCCA09. Next base: position 97,761 of record JBCBMY010000016.1, read on the forward strand.
TCGGCATCAAGACCAAGCATCCGATTATCGTCACCAACTGGACCAACGAGGAGGGCACGCGCTTTGCCCCGGCCATGCTGGCGAGCGGCGTGTTTGCCGGCATCCACGATCTCGACTGGGCCTATGGGCGCGAAGATGCCGAGGGCAAGACGTTCGGGGCGGAGCTGGAGCGGATCGGCTGGAAGGGCGCCGAGCCTGTAGGGAACCGCAAAATGCATGCCTTCTTCGAGTTGCACATCGAGCAGGGCCCAATCCTTGAGGCCGAGGACAAGGAGATCGGCGTCGTCACCCATGGGCAGGGCCTTTGGTGGCTTGAGGTAACGCTGACGGGCAAGGAGAGCCATACGGGCTCGACGCCCATGAACATGCGGGTGAATGCCGGGCTCGGCATGGCGCGGATCACGGAGCTTGTCCACACGATTGCGATGGAAAACCAGCCGGATGCGGTGGGGGCGATCGGTCAGGCCAACGTCTATCCCAACTCGCGAAACGTGATCCCGGGCAAGGCTGTCTTCACCATCGATTTCCGCTCGCCGGACCTGGAGAAGCTCACGGCCATGAAGGACCGTCTAGAGGCCGAAGCGCCGAAGATCGCGGCCGACCTTGGCCTCGGCATCGAGATCGAGCCGGTGGGCCATTTCGACCCTGTCACCTTCGACGAAAGCTGCGTCGCTGCCGTGCGCGCGGCGGCCGAGCGGCTGGGCTACAGCCATCGCAACCTGGTGTCGGGCGCGGGCCACGACGCCTGCTGGATCAACCGTGTGGCGCCGACGGCCATGGTCATGTGCCCCTGCGTCGATGGCCTGTCTCACAACGAGGCGGAAGAGATCACGCCAGAATGGGCCGAGAAGGGCGCGAACGTGCTTTTCCACGCGGTGGTCGAGACGGCGGAGATCGTAGAGTGAGGCCTTCGGCTTCACGCGACATCCCGGGCCCGCCTCGCGGCCCCCACGGTTCTGGGCAAGCAGACAGCAAACCGAACCGCCGTGCCCCGGGCTTGACCCGGGGCCCCGAGGACCAGCGCGATGACCTATTACATTTACATCCTTGCCTCGCGCCCCGGCGGCGCAATCTATGTCGGCCTCACCAATGATCTCGTCTGTCGCCTGGCGCAGCACCGAGCCAAGGCCGTGCCGGGCCACACACGACGCTACAACATCTGCACGCTGGTCTGGTTCGAGACGCATGACACGCATGCGACCGCGGCCGAACGAGAACGACGCATCAAGCGCTGGCGTCGTGCGTGGAAAGACGATCTGATCATGGAACAGAATCCGGACTGGAAAGACATCTCGGGTTGGATTGCGCAGCGCGCTGCTCCGCGAGGTCCCGGGTCAAGCCCGGGACAGGGGCCAGCAAGATCGAAGGGGAGCAAGACATGGCAACGGTGATCAAGAACGGCACTGTGGTGACCGCCGACCTGACCTACGCGGCGGACGTGAGGATCGAGGGGGGCAAGATCGTTGAGATCGGCCAGGGGCTCTCGGGCGACGAGGTGCTCGATGCAACGGGTTGCTATGTGATGCCGGGCGGGATCGATCCGCATACCCATCTCGAAATGCCGTTCATGGGGACTTACTCATCCGACGATTTCGAGAGTGGCACACGGGCGGCCCTGTCGGGCGGCACGACGATGGTCGTGGACTTCGCTCTACCCTCGCCGGGGCAAGGCCTCCTCGACGCAATCAAGATGTGGGACAACAAGTCGACGCGGGCCAACTGCGATTACTCGTTCCACATGGCCGTCACCTGGTGGGGCGAGCAGGTCTTCAACGAGATGGAGACGGTTGTGCGCGACCGGGGCATCACGACCTTCAAGCATTTCATGGCCTACAAGGGCGCGTTGATGGTCAATGACGACGAGATGTTTGCGTCGTTCCGGCGTGTGGGGGACCTGGGCGGGATTGCGCTCGTCCATGCCGAGAACGGCGACGTGGTCGCCGACCTCCAGCAGCAGCTTCTGGCCGAGGGCAACAACGGCCCCGAGGCCCATGCCTATTCCCGCCCCCCGCAGGTGGAGGGTGAGGCCGCCAACCGCGCCATCATGATCGCCGACATGGCCGGCGTGCCGCTCTACATCGTGCATGTGTCGTGCGCGGAGGCGCATGAGGCGATCCGGCGCGCGCGTCAACAGGGCAAGCGGGTGTGGGGCGAGCCGTTGATCCAGCACCTCACGCTCGACGAAAGCGAGTATGCCAACTCCGATTGGGACCATGCGGCGCGCCGCGTGATGTCGCCGCCGTTCCGGAACAAGCAGCATCAGGATGGCCTTTGGGCGGGGCTCCAGTCGGGCTCGCTCTCGGTCGTGGCCACCGACCATTGCGCCTTTACCACCGAGCAGAAGCGCTACGGCGTGGGCGATTTCACCAAGATCCCGAACGGGACTGGCGGGCTGGAGGACCGGATGCCCATGCTCTGGACCTATGGCGTCGGCACAGGCCGCCTGACGCCCGAGGAGTTCGTCGCTGTCACCTCCACCAACATCGCGAAGGTGCTGAACATCTATCCCAGGAAGGGCGCGGTCCTTGTGGGGGCGGACGCCGACATCGTGGTGTGGGACCCCGACAAAGAGAAGACGATCGCCGCTTCCGCCCAGCAATCGGCCATCGACTACAACGTGTTCGAGGGCAAACACGTGAAGGGCCTGCCGCGCTTCACCATGACCCGCGGCAAGGTCGCCGTCCACGACGGTGAGATCCGCACCCAGGAGGGCCACGGCGAATTCGTCAAGCGCCCCGCCAACGGCTCCGTCAACAAGGCGCTCTCCAGCTGGAAGGCCCTCACGGCACCCCGCGCAGTAGAGCGGACGGGGATCCCAGCGAGCGGGGTCTAGAAGGGGGATCCGAAAATCGGGGCTCGCGCGCGCCCTGCGCCTTCCGCTCGCTTCCGGCCCGCGTTGCGCACCTTGGTCAAGTCCACCGGGCATTGCCTGCGGGCGCGATAGGTGTTGGTGACGCGCGCCCTACGTCGCCTCGGGTCAGAGGGGGCGGGCGCCCACCACTTGCGTCCGGGCGAATGGCCCGGCCTTCTGTGTACGTGGCGGGTTCGTCGGACGTGACCCCGTGGATAAGGTTTTCAAGCGAGGAGGGCCGGGGATGGAACGTGTGGCACTGATCGTCGGGGGAGGTAGCGGCATGGGGGCCGATTGCGCGCGGCGTCTCGCGGCGGACGGCCTCAAGGTCGGTGTGATGTCGTCCTCGGGGAAGGGCGAGGCGCTGGGGGCGGCCCTGGGCGGTCTGGGGATCACCGGCTCGAACCAGTCCAATGAGGATCTCGAGCGATTGCGCAACGCCGCGCTCGACGCCTGGGGTCGGATCGATGTTTTGGTGAACTCCGCCGGCCACGGACCACGCGCGCCGATCCTCGAACTGACAGACGACGACTGGCACACGGGCCTCGACGTCTACATGCTGAACGTTGTTCGGGCGGTGCGTGTGATAGCGCCGGTGATGATCGCGCAGAAGTCCGGAGCCATCGTCAATATCTCGACCTTCGCCGCGTTCGAACCCGATCCGGTCTTCCCAACCTCGGGTGTGTTCCGCGCCGGCCTCGCCGCCTACACAAAGCTCTTTGCCGACAAGTTCGCGGCCGAGAACGTGCGCATGAACAATGTCCTTCCGGGCTTCATCGACAGCTTGCCCGAGAAAGAGGATTTTCGGGCGCGCATCCCGATGGGGCGATATGGCAGCTCGTCATGTGAAATCGCGGCCACCGTGGCGTTTCTTGCGTCCGACGGGGCGGGATACATCACTGGTCAGAACCTGCGCGTTGATGGCGGGATCACACGCTCGGTCTGATCACTCTGGCACCAAGTGCTCCAGGTCGGGGCGCAGGACGACGCTTTCCTGTTCGTGGGGGTCGGTGCGGGCGATGATGGCGCGGGCAGTGGTCGTGCCGCGATTCACCGGCAGGTGCGGCATTCCGGCGGGGATGTAGACGAGGTCCCCCGGCACGGTGGTCATGTGGTTTTCGAGCTGGTGGCCCCACCACATCTCTGCCTCTCCCTCGATCACATAGATCGCTGTCTCGTGGCTCTCGTGCAGGTGGGCCTTGGCGCGCCCACCCGGGGGCACGTCGAGGATGTGCATGCAGATGCCAGTGCTGCCCACCGTCTCCTTGGCGATCCCCTCGAAATAGCTGAAGCCCTGCTTGCCGTCATAGGTTCCTTCGGGACGGAGCTTTACGCAGAGGCGGGTGTCGGTGTCGGTCCCGGTTGTCACTTTTGTCTCCTGAGGCTGGGCCGGATCAGTGGAGGGCAGGGCCGGGTGCACGTCAAGGGCAGGTGCGGTAGCATGGCTTGGACTTCCGGCTTGCCCGCGGGCTGAGCATGTGCCCAAATCGCCGGCAGCCCGGTCCAATCTGACCGCAATTGCCCGTGGCAGGGCAGAGATTGGACCATCTGGTCAAAGCCGGGCTTGCGGTGCCCATCCAAGGGCCGCAGCATCACGCGCGAGGGAGCGAGAGGACGCCAGCCATGACGACGCCCGCCGTCGCAGCCAACTTGCCCGATCCCAAGGTCGCGCCTGCCGTGATCTCGGCGCAGGCGCTCGATCTGACGTTTCAGACGGCGGACGGCCCTGTGCAGGCGCTGCGCGACGTGAGCCTGGAGATCGGGCGCGGCGACTTCGTGAGCTTCATCGGCCCGTCAGGCTGCGGCAAAACCACATTCCTACGGGTCGTCGCGGCGCTTGAGACGCCGACGGGCGGGACGATCACCGTGAACGGGATGAGCCCCGACGAGGCCCGCCGGGCCCGCGCCTATGGATATGTCTTTCAGGCAGCGGGGCTTTATCCGTGGCGCACGATAGCGGGCAACATCAGACTGCCGCTCGAGATCATGGGGCTGCCGCGGCCCGAGCAGGAGGCGCGGGTGGAACGCGTTCTGGAGCTGGTCGACCTGGCTGGCTTTGGGCGCAAGTATCCCTGGCAACTGTCGGGCGGGATGCAACAGCGTGCCTCGATCGCGCGGGCCCTGTCGTTCGATGCCGGGATCCTGCTGATGGACGAGCCCTTCGGCGCGCTCGACGAGATCGTGCGCGACCGGCTGAACGAGGAACTTCTGAAGCTCTGGGGCCGAACGGGCAAGACGATCGGGTTCGTCACGCACTCCATTCCCGAGGCGGTGTATCTGTCGACCAAGATCGTGGTGATGTCGCCCCGGCCCGGGCGGATTACCGATGTGATCGAGAGCGACCTGCCGCCGGAGCGGCCGCTGGAGATCCGCGACACGCCGGAGTTTCTGGCCCTTGCGCACCGGGTGCGCGAAGGGCTGCGGGCGGGCCATGCCTATGATTGAGCCGCTGTTGGATCTGCGACTGCGGCAGGGCGTCGCCGAGGATGCGCCGGCCTGCGCGGCGATCCTGAACAGCTGGATCGACGCCACGCCCTGGATGCCCCGGGTGCATCCGGCCGACGACGTGGTGCGGCACTACCGCGAGGACGTCTTTGCCAAGAGGGTCGTGTGGGTAGCCGGCGATCCCGTCCTGGGGTTCCTCGCGCTGGATACCGAGACTGGCTTGGTCACGGCGCTCTACGTGGGAGCGCCGGGGCAGGGGATCGGCACAGCGCTCCTCGACCGAGCCAAGGAGAGCCGATCCGAGCTGGAACTCTGGACCTTCGTGGCCAATGAGGGCGCACGCCGATTTTATGCCCGCGAAGGGTTCGGGGAGGTCCGCCGCACCGAAGGCGACAACGAAGAGCGTCTGCCGGACATCCTCTTTCGGTGGGAGGCGTAATGAGCGATGCCGTGCTGAGCACGCCCCGCAACGGGGCTTGGGCGCCCGGGCGCGCGCTGGCCGCGGCCTGGCGCGCCGCCTGGCCCGTGCTTGCCGTCGTGGGCGTCATCCTGGCCATCTGGTATGCCGCCTGCCTGCCGATGAATGCCAAGGAGCAGCTGACGCAGGCCGAGCGGGCCGGCGCCGTGATCGTGCCCGAGGGGGCGGCCAACCGGCGGGATATGTCGCCCTGGGGTCTGATGGTTCGGAACGCCGGGCACATGGGCGGTGTCTGGAGCCAGGAGCGGCCGCGCCTGCCGGCGCCGCAACAGGTGGGCCAGGAACTCTGGAATACCACGGGCGGGATGATCCTGCGCGGGCGGGCCTTTTCCAACCGGTCGCTCATCACGCACGCCTGGGTGACGCTGTCGGCGACGCTTCTGGGCTTTGGCATCGGAACGGCGCTGGGCGTGCTGCTGGCCATTGGTATTGTGCACAATCGGGCGATGGACATGTCGGTGATGCCCTGGGCCATCGCCAGCCAGACGATCCCAATCCTCGCCATCGCGCCGATGATCATCGTGGTGCTGAACTCGGTGGGCATCTCGGGACTTCTGCCGAAGGCGATGATCTCGGCCTATTTGTCGTTCTTCCCGGTTGTCGTGGGCATGGTGAAGGGCTTGCGCAGCCCCGATGCGATGCAGCTCGACCTCTTGCGCACCTACAGCGCGACCCCGACCGAAACGCTGTGGAAACTGCGCCTGCCGGCGTCGATGCCCTTTCTCTTCACCTCGCTGAAGGTGGGGATCGCGGCGGCCTTGGTGGGCGCCATCGTGGGTGAGTTGCCCACGGGCGCCGTAGCGGGCCTCGGCGCGCGACTGCTCGCAGGGAGTTATTATGGGCAGACGGTGCAGATCTGGTCGGCGCTCTTCGCGGCGGCGATCCTTGCGGCGCTGATGGTTGGACTGATCGGGGTGATCCAGCGCATCGTTCTGCGGCAGATGGGGATGGCGCGGTGATGGCGCGCGATGCGAGCCGGGCGAGCGCCAGCCCAAGGGGTGGTGCCTCCAACGATCATGCGGCGCGCTTTATGGCGATCGTACCATTGCTCCAATCGAACGGCGCGCCAGGCTCTGCCAACGCACCAGCCCGTGGGGGCGGGCTGGCGCTCGCCCTGCGCCCCCGGCTTGGATCCGGGCGAGGGCTCTCGGTGCGGACGTGTCTACGGAAGGCGACGCCATGACCCTGGTCGTCGGGTCTCTCGCCTTTTGGGCCGCCGCCTGGTGGCTGAACGTGCGTATCGCCGCGTCGCGCTGGGCGGGCAGCGCAGCCGCGCGCCTTGCGGTGCCGGCGCTCTTCGGCATCACGCTCCTTGTCCTCTGGGAAGGGCTTGTGCGGGGGCTCCAGGTCCCATCCGTCATCCTGCCCCCGCCCTCGGCCATCGCCACGCGGTTCGCGGCATCGACCGACATCCTGTGGGCCGATTTCGTGCAGACCTTCGTGAAGGGGGCGCTCTCGGGCTACGCCATCGGCGCGCTCGCGGCCTTCGCCACCGCAGTGCTGGTCGACCGCTACGACGCGCTCCGCCGCGGCCTGCTGCCCGTCGGCAGCTTCATGGCGGCCCTGCCCATCGTCGGAACCGCGCCGATCCTCGTGATGTGGTTCGGCTTCGACTGGCAATCCAAGGCGGCGGTCGTCGTCGTCATGGTCTACTTCCCGATCCTCGTGAACGCGGTCGAGGGTCTGCGCGCCGCCGAACCGATGCAGCGTGACCTGATGCACACCTATGCCGCCAGCCCGGGCCAGACGCTGATGAAGCTGCGCCTCCCGGCGGCCATGCCCTTCATCTTCAACGGCTTGAAGATTTCGACCACTTTGGCGCTTATCGGCGCGATTGTTGCTGAGTTTTTCGGCTCGCCGACGGTCGGGATGGGCTTTCGTATTTCCACCGAGGTCGGGCGGCTTGCGCTCGACATGGTCTGGGCGGAAATCGTCGTGGCCGCGCTTGCGGGTTCGGCGTTCTATGGCCTCGTGGCCCTGATCGAGCGGCGGGTGACCTTCTGGCACCCCTCGCAGCGGGGGCGGGGCTGACCAAGACGGCACAACAACAAAAAGGGGAGCACGACAATGAAAAGGATCCTTCTGGGGACGGCCCTGTCTGCGCTGGCTGGCACAGCGATGGCGGCCGATGAGGTGACGCTGCAGCTCAAATGGGTCACCCAGGCCCAGTTCGCGGGCTACTATGTGGCGCTCGACCAGGGCTTTTACGCCGAGGAAGATCTCGACGTGACGATCAAACCCGGCGGGCCTGACATCGCGCCGACGCAGGTGATTGCGGGTGGCGGCGCCGATGTGACGGTGGAGTGGATGCCGGCGGCCCTGGCGGCGCGCGAACGCGGCCTGCCACTTGTCAATATCGCGCAGCCGTTCAAGTCTTCCGGTATGATGCTGACATGCTGGAGCGATGTGGGGATCGACGCGCCGCAGGATCTGGCCGACCGCACGCTTGGCGTCTGGTTCTTCGGCAACGAGTATCCGTTCCTGAGCTGGATGAGCCAGCTCGGCATCGGCACCGAAGGCAAGGGAACTGACTCGGTCGAGGTCCTGAAGCAGGGCTTCAACGTCGACCCGCTCCTGCAGCGCCAGGCCGATTGCATCTCGACGATGACCTACAACGAGTACTGGCAGGTGATCGACGCGGGCGTCGCGCCCGAAGAACTGGTCACGTTCAAATATGAGGATCAGGGCGTCGCGACGCTCGAAGACGGCCTTTACGTGCTCGAGGAAAACCTCGAGGATCCGGAGTTCGCCGACAAGATGGTGCGCTTTGTCCGGGCCTCGATGAAGGGCTGGAAGTGGGCCGAGGAGAACCCCGACGAGGCCGCTCTGATCGTGCTCGACAATGACGCGACGGGCGCCCAGACCGAGACCCACCAAAAGCGCATGATGGGCGAGATCGCCAAGCTGACGGCGGGTTCGAACGGCGCGCTCGATCCGGCCGACTTCGAGCGGACGGTCGAGACCCTTCTGGCTGGCGGCTCCGACCCGGTGATTACCGCGACGCCGGACGGCGCCTGGACCCACGACATCACGGATGCGGCGCTGAACTGAGCCGCCGCGAACCATTAAAGAGATGCGGAAGGGCCGGGGAACCGGCCCTTTCTGTTATGCGGCGTTGTAGGGAACCGATGGTCCGATGGCTTGCGGGCTCGCTGGCATCGGTGTGGGATCGTTCCTGTCAGGCACACCTTTGGCCTGGGCCTGGATCTCTTCTGCAGTGCGGCGGCTGACCTCTTCCATCACCTCGGTGGGCACCTGGGCAAAGGTCTTCAAGGGCCCAGCCGGGCGGTTTGTGGGCGCCGGGAAGGGCGGCTCCTCGATCCCGAGCGCGCGCTCGGCCGATGGCCGCTCGGGCATCATCGGACGCTCGTCCGCAACCTTTTTTTCAGAGACCTGTGGTGTATCTGTGCCGGCGGCGGGCGGCGTTACGGCCGCTTCCGTCACCGGGCCGGGACCGGCCGCCACGGCTTCGGCCGCGGGCGGGCTCGTCTGATCCGCACGGCGGTCGGGTTGCGTGGTCGTTGGTTCCCCCGGCCCAAGCGCCGCGGGGCGAAGACCGACGGTATTCATGTGTCTGGCTCCATAGCGGTTACCCCCGCTGGAGATTAGACGCGGCGAGGGGTTTCCGGGCGCTTAACAGCGCCAGAGAAGTGCATAGAGCTTTAACGACTGCCGCGCTTGCAATCCGTCTGGTGTTGAGTTGCCCGTCTGCCTCGGGGGTCGCTCCGGCGCGCGGTGCGCCCCCGGGTCTCGCAGCGCGCGCAGGCGGTCAGTTCTTGTTCATCCTGTTTTGTATGAGGTCATTGACGACGGTTGGGTCTGCGAGGGTTGAGGTGTCACCGAGGGCGGCGTAGTCGTTTTCGGCGATTTTGCGCAGGATGCGGCGCATGATCTTGCCCGACCGGGTTTTGGGCAGGC